>JAJXUE010000031.1 GCA_021783135.1 Bacillota bacterium
GTGTTTGTTTGGACACTTACACTTTCGAGATTTTGGGGAGGTACTCCTTTTTTTGTGGGTAAAAAATCCGCCTATATCAAGGGTTATGAGTTATGAAACTAACTCACGTATTAAAGAAAAAGTGGGGGTTTATCTGCGCCTGCAGGGCATCCAATTCAGCCTTGGTCACCAGCTGGCTCTGCCGGTCCAATTCAGCTAATTCCATTTGCATACTGAGCAGTTGCGCTACACCAATAGCAAGGCGAATTATATGTGGCGCCAGCTGTCCGTCCTTGGTTTGATACAATTTTACGGTACCAACAGTTTCCTCCCTGCACTTAAGTGGCACAATTACCGCAGCCGCCAAAGGACAATCGCAATTGTCAAATTTAGAACAATTTAGTTGTTCCTGGGTACGCACAACTTTATAAACACCGTTGGTGATTACCTCACGGGTAGCCTCAGTTAAAATTTTATCACCCGGTTGGTGCTTATCACACCCAACCCCTAAATAAGCCAGCACACGTTCTTTATCAGTAATGGCAACTGCACTTACTTCGGCAATCTTTTGGACCAATTCGCATATTTTTGCGGCTGTCGCGTCATTTAAACCGCGCCTCATATACGGCAACGTTTCATGCGCAATGCGTACCGTTGCATCTAACTGGGGCATGCCTATATCGAAATCATTTTCCGGTTCATAGTGTGCCTCGGTACGCCGGTCCCCGGCATAATCCAACCCCAAAAACAAAACTATGTTTATGATAATAAAGGCTGGCCCCAACCAAACAGCATAGGCCTTGCTTAAAATCAGCATAATTATTTCCAGCACCGCAGCAACAACGAAAATTATTTTGGGTCTATCCAATGCTGATTCCTCCCTCTTACAGTGGCATAACCCAGGTCGCGCCTATTTCCTGCACAGGTATCTTGGCCAAATTACCTGATGCCGCTTGCCTAAAACGAACTATTGGCTCAGTCATTGGTTCCTGCGATAAACGAAAAGTACCCCAGTGCATGGGGATCACCCAATCAGCCCCGATTTCCATGCTCATTTTCCAAGCCTGTTCCGGTGTCGCATGGTGGGCCTCAAACGCTTTTGGCGCATAAGCGGCGATACCCATAATTGCCAAATGAATCGGGATTCCCGCTAGCTGTTGGTGAATCTTTTCGGTATATCCGGTGTCGCCACTAAAAAAGATGTTGATGCTGTTTTTACTTATGAGCAGACTATTTGCTTGCATACTTTTTTGCCAGGGCAAACGGGCTCCCCAATGCTTACCTTCAATTGCTGTAACTTGGGTGTCCGCAATTAGTCTGGATTCGCCCCAATGTAGTTCATGAATCGAGGCATAGTTCATACCCTTCCAAAGTGCGGCAGTGTTTTTGGCTGTAACTACGGATGTGTGTAAACTTTGCAAACTGCGCAAACTGGGATAATCAAAATGGTCAGTGTGAGCATGGGATAACAGTAATAAATCAATATTCCCTGCTTCCTTAGCGCCTAGCGGCGCTGCCACAAAGCGTTTAGGTCCGATGGTATGCGAACCAATTGGACTTATTCCGATTCTTTTTTCCAAAGCAGGATCAATTAAGATTCGAGTGCCAAAAAAGTTGAGTAAAAACGCGGCATGCCCCAGCCAAGCTAGCGTGATGTTGTTATTTGACCAAGTATGCGGCAAGGGCTTATGTGTAGTCATCCAATTTTATTCCTCACTTAACTACCGTGTTAAAATACCTTGTATGATTATTCGCGATGCTAAATTGATTTCCTGCAATGTTCGGTATCTCATCTACGCCAGGAGTCTTTGCTGTTCAGAGTGTTCATGGGATTTAAAAACAAAAAAGGTATACCACCCTTTATGAGAGGCTATACCTTTTAACCATACACCACTTTTTCAATGGCTTCCACTATAAGAATTCTTATAGTGTTCTGTAAGAGTTCTTTAAGAGTTCTTTAAGAGTTCTTTAAGAGTTCTTTAAGAGTTCTTTTTTAGTTAGCGCTTAACAGGAAGCAAAACGAGTTTATGCCTCGATGCAGGTAGCTCGGCACTTGTCTGGTTCAACAAAAGCACAGGCATATGAGCTAGGTCATTTCCGCATGTAGGACACTTCCAATGTCCTTGGGTTTGCGCGGAGTATGAATACCTATGGCAATTTGAACAATATTTTTTGACCATAGTTTCTCCCTTGTTCCTCCCTAAGCTCTCTTGGGCTAATCCAATTGAATAGCTTCACGCCTGTTGCGACACCTTTCCATAGCCCTTTCCCGCTTTTTTCGTTGAATATGTTTCCACATAAGTCCGGCCTGCTGTTCAGCTGTCAAATTCAAAAAAATATCCAATCCTACCTGCATCACATCTGAAGTTGAGTACCCTGTTTGGGAAATTCGATGCGCTAACTCCGGCGCAACCTTTGCGCTTACTGTAACGTGAGCCATTGCTCCCCCCCCTTACTTTAATTTATTACTGAAAGTATGACATAGGGGCCGGTTGCATCACTCGCTCAGTGTTCCCCAAGATGCCCAAACAGGAAAAACACTTCATTGCTGCCGCTATCAGTGAAATTGACTTACGCAATATGCTAGCAAGTTCCCTCATTTCCAATATTACCTCTAACCAACTAAAAATACGGTCGAAAATGCTAAGGGACTTGTGAAAAAATCAGGACAAATTTCTAGCTCAAAGTAAACCAAATCGACAACAACATCAGCCAGGATTGGTTATAAACCTTCTTTCAAGCTGTTTTAGCCTGAATGATGCAGGAGCTGATTCGACAGTTGATAAATTTTGTCGCAAATTACTTAGTTCTAAGTCCAGACAGCAAGCATATGCACAAATGCTTACGGAGCGTCTTATGCGGACACCTATTGGAGTGAAGGTGCCGGTATACCTGGAACTGTGACTTCAACCCGATGGTGTGAATTATTGGCATAACCCTTGGCATTCCAGCGCGCTTGCTTGGGTTGAACATCACCAAAGCTATCCTTGGCCCGAACCGTTAGAAAGTAATGTCCTGGGAAGCTGACCGTCCAAGTGTACTCCCAGAAAGTCCACGTATACGAGGAATGTTCGGGACTGGTTAACCGCGCATTTGACCAAGAAATTCCGTTATCCAAACTGATTTCGACCTCTGTTATCCTCGCTTTGCCAGCCCAGGCAATCCCCCTTATGGTGTGAACTCCCGGTTTGATTACCTCGCCTTTGGCAGGCCAGGTAATTATCGAATTGACCTTTATTTCCGTCACCGGTACCGCCTTGCTAAAGTCGTCTTCATTATCTATATACACGTAATCAATAGCTTGGAACGGCCCTCTAAATTTATCCTGCGTAAATGTTAATTTATTTAACCATTTAACATGGGCCATACCATACCATCCCGGGACAATCAACCTAGCTGGATAGCCGTGTTTATATGGCAACGGTTCATCATTCATCCACAAAGCAATGATGCATTCATCTAATAAATTACTGTCCAGAGGCAAGCTCCGCTCAAAATGGAATTGTCCGGGCATGTCCGGGCGTGACCCGTAGTCACAGCCCTTAAAAACTACTTCTCTGGCTAATGCGCTGATCTCAAATTGATCAAGCAGATAGCTAAGCGGCACGCCTGTCCACTTGGCGTTGCCGATTGCACCTATGTTCCATTGTTCTCCCAAGGCTGGTGGCTCCAGCAGTCCGCGCTTGTTGCCAGAACACTCAATTGTCACAAACTTCGATACATGTGGCATGTTGTAGAGGTCATCATAGCTATAACTTTTAGAACCGGCAACTTCCCCATCAATCTGCAAGTTCCACGTATCCATATCGATTGTAGGGTAGGGTAGATGATTGCGTAGATAGAATAGGTCAGTTGGGGTTTGCCAACTGAACAGGGTATTTAGCGGTGATTCTAAGTTTTCTGGTTGTAGCTGACGTGGAATTAAGCCGGGTCTGTCAAGCCTTGTTTCCAACTGCGTAAATTCCGACATAAATACCTCCAACATGCGAGAATAAAGTATATTATCCCCACCAAACGCGAATTTAGCCCCAAAAAAATATGGAGGCCATTTAGGCTTCCATACGCGCATGCATTCACCGACAACATAGCTCAGCGATTATCCACTTTGACAATTATTAATGACGGGTGCTCTAATAAATCGTATTCCACAGGTTCGCAAAGTTCTTCTTCACCCTGAAAAAAAATGCGAACACGCGGGCGCTGCGGGAAGCCGTGACTTTGTGTAATAACATTACCCCGTTGCCCGGAACTCAATACCACTCCCGAACCATTTGGATAAATGACTGCGTGTTTCTGAAACACCTTAACAACCCTAGGTGCGAAGTGAGTCTCCGTATTGCCAACAATATATTCATAGGCCTGATAGGGTTCCATCGGCCCACGATAAACCCGCCAACTTGTTAACGCCTCATATACATCAGCAACCGCACCTATTGCGGCATACTCGTGAATTTCCCTACCTTTTAACCCGCGCGGATAGCCGCATCCGTCCCATCTTTCGTGATGTTGGAATGCAACATGCGCACACAAGAGGTTTACATCTCTGTTTTTACGCAAAATCTCAAACCCAAGCGTGGCATGCTCCTTAATTATCTCAAATTCCTCTTGCGTCAACTTCTCTTTTTTATTCAGCACATTTTGTGGAATCTTAGTTTTACCTACATCATGCATAATCAACCCTATACCGAGCTCAGTTAAGCGCTGTACAGGTAAGTTAAGCGCAAGACCAAGGGACAAGCCGATAATTGTAGTGTGCACAGAGTGAGTATAGGTATTTTCATCATGGCTTTTTATTTCCGAAAGGTTGAGCACAACATCTTGACAGGAAAGTAAATCCTCAACAACTCGTCCTATCGTCTTGCGCAACTGATCTATCGGCAAAATATTCTCATCGTGCTCTAGGCACTTCGCAACGGACACAATTGTTTTATATGTAAGCTCTAAAGTCTCCGCGCGAATAGTTTGATGTCTGACGACGTCCTCTAAACGCTCATCGACAATGTACACCGCTTGAAAACCCATCCGCTGTAAACGCTGAATATACGCTTCCGAAAGTTGAACCCCCGCATGTAACAAAATCTTACCCTGACTGTTAATTACTGCTTTAGCCAGGGTATCGCCGTCTTTTAAATGCGCTATACTAACAAACCGCATCTTACACCTCAAAAAAATACTGTTATGATATTTTCGCGCTTCTTCGACAAAATCCTCTATATATTTGTGTTTTATATTTGTGTTTTTAGTGTGAATAATGTTGGGGGGGTTAGCTTACACAAGCCGCAAAATCTTGCCCAAATCTTGTACAGAATGAAATTCGTGATCTTCAGAACAGGGTTGACGTTTGATCACAATAACCGGGATCTTCAGCGCTAAGGCAGCTGATATTTTGGTGTCAAGGCCACCTGCTCTGCCACTGTCCTTGGTCACTATCACCGAGGCCTTGTAGGCCTTAAATGTTGCCTTATTCATTTCTCGCGAAAACGGTCCTTGCATGGCCACAATATCGCGTTGTTCAATACCTAATTCCTGACACTTCTTGATAATACGATGGTCAGGCAGCACTCTTACCACTACCCTTTTATACTTAAACATCGTCCTGTCTAAAAAACACTCCAGATTGTTGCTACCTGTCGTCAGAAAAACTGTATTACCCCATTGAGCTGCCCGTTCCGCCGCTTCTTGCCAGCTATAGACAGCATGAATTAACGGATGCTCTGGCAACTTTATCTCACTACGCATATACCGAGCATACAAAACCTGATTTGCCGTACATAGTTCTTTAAGCAAGGACGAAGTTTGTCCGGCAAACGGATGGGAAATGTCTAACACCAACCTGAATTTATTATTTTGTAAAATCCCTGCCAAATCCGTGCTGGTTCGAACACCGTTGTAAAACGTGACTGAGCCGAACTGCTGCGCAAATTCCTGGCTGACAGGGGATGTTGCTAACACACTTACTTCATGTCCGGACTGCAAGAGTTTAACGATAACCGCTTCACTTTCCTTAGCCCCCGACAATACTAAAATCATAAGACACTTCCTAACATTCTAAACTGAAGCTCATTTCACAGGTGCTTCGCATGTGAGGTTTGCCCCAAAATATGAAAGTGACTTCGTTCATGAATGAGATTAACATCCAACAACAGTTGGCGGTTTAACAGGAGTTCCTGTGGTTTACCGTCGGCTGCTAATTGATGCGCTTCATTAAAAATAATCACCCGATCGGCAATTTCCTCGACAATACTCAAATCATGCGTTGCAGTGATGATTGTCTTCCCCGCCTGACGCAAGCTGACCAGAAGCTCCACCAACCACCGTTGGGTACGCGGGTCCAAACCATTAGTCGGTTCATCCAACAGCAAAACTTCCGGGTTTACGGCAAGTACACAGGCAATTGCCACCTTTTTTTTCTCCCCGCCACTCAACCTATATGGTGGCCGTGTCGCAAGATTAGCAATACCTAAGAGAGCTAATGTCTCCTCAACCCTAAGCTTAACATCCTCCGGATTTAAGCCCAACTGCAAGGGGCCAAACGCAACTTCATCCCAAACTGTAGCAGAAAACAATTGTGCATCTGAGTTTTGAAACACAAAGCCAACTTTCTGGCGAAACGCGCGGTTAAAATCCTCCATTTGCAGATTTTTTTCGTTTAATTCCGTACCAAAAGCGGCTATACGTCCCCGGCTTAAATACAATAAGCCGCTGATTAATTTTAATAATGTGGATTTACCGCTGCCATTAGCACCTAATATCACCACCGATTCTCGCGGATAAATCAGTAAATTCAATTCCTGCACCAGCGGTTGATCACTTTGATACCCAAAGCTAGCTTGGTCCAACACAAATATAGGTTGTTCCATTAAAAGTTGCCCCCCAACGCTTTGTCACTAACAAAGAGCAACAAACTTAGTAATATACTTAACAATACTGCCGCCCAGTCCCAAAGCTTGAAGTGAAAGCTGCTCATGGTTTTAATTTCACCGCTATACCCGCGCGCCAACATGGATGCGTAAACTTCTTCGCTCATGGCCTGAGACTTGCCAAACAAAGTACCCATCGACGCGGCAATAAAATGCCGGTTTTCTTGCAAACTTCCAGGACCAAGCATACGGGCCTTGCGGGCAAAAAACATGTCTTCCACCAGTGCTAAAAGCACAAAAATGTACCGATACGTCATCTCGAGCGTCGTAATAAAGATTTTAGGTACAAAAAGAATGCGCAGGGCTTTAAGCAATTCCGGCCACCTAGTAGTCAAGGTTAGCAGGGCTGCCAGTGATACTGAATTGCCAACCCGCAGCATAACCAAAAGGTTACCTTTAACACCTTGTCGCGTAATCGCAAGTGTAGCGGGAAAATTCCAAGGTCCCACGCGCAGCACGTGACCAAAGTTGAGCAACGTAATTAGCGGATCTCCGGGACGTAGCCAGTTGAACAAAGCCGGAAGCAGCATTACTCCGGTAAATAGCGGCACAACGAGCCAAACCCGCTTCACAAACAACCCTAAAGGAACGTACGAAAGTAGCGCCAATAATACTAACGCCGCATACGCCAACAATAAAAGCACAGGATTTTGGACTATAGCTATCGCTAAGAGCAAGAAAAAGAAGCCGATGAGCTTAGACCTAGGGTCAAGGCTCTGCAATAACCCTTGTTTTGCCGCTAATTCTTCGGAAAAGATGGAATCACGCACCACCCGCGCAAGTTCAAAAAGTGTCTTTTCGACAAAATTTTTCTTACTGCGAGCACCCATGCAACCACACGGGCACATACCTATATCATTTTCTTGGAGCCACGTCGGAAGGTCCATGCTTCTTATCCCCTTTTGCGCCAAATCGCCGCACCACAACGGCTATGAGCAGGATTAGGATAACTCCTACAATAGCTGCCGCAATATAGCCAACTGCCTGCTGCCAAAAATTTTGGCCCAAGCCGGAGATACCGTAACCTGGCATAAGTGGTTTCCACAAATCGGCAAATTTTTGCATGCCCATAGGAACATACCCTAGCTTAGCTTTGATTGCCTCCGTACCCCATTCGCCCCAAGCTGTACCGGGTGCCAATAGGCCAACCGGCACCAGCAACACCAGTAAAACTCCAACCGGTATCAGTTTCCGCCAGTTTAGGTTCGCCGTATTGGCCGTTGAGTTACGTAATTCCAACAACTGTGGCGATGTCTTCTGCAGATAAGCTACTACCAACCCTGTCACCACTGCTTCGACCGGACCAGCTACTAATAAGTGGGCCAGGGACATAGCTGGTACTGCTACGCTAAGACCATACGGGTTATATAGAGGAGTACCGTCGGCAGCATGAAATAACAGTGGTTGCAAGCCAAGCTCTATCCCGGCAGCTAAAGCCGCTAAATTAATCCCCACATAACCGCCAATCCCAGCTGCTAGCCAGCGCCGTTTAGCAGTCAACTGACTTCTCCCTGCGATTAATCGATAGATACCATAAGCTACAAAAGGGAGGATAAAAGCCATATTAAACACATTTGCCCCTAGGGCTAAAATGCCGCCGTCCCCAAAGAACAGGGCTTGGATTACGAGGGCGATAGTGATGGAAATAAAAGCAGCCCATGGGCCCAAAACTACAGCCAACAAACCTCCGCCCACGGCATGCGCCGTTGTTCCATCAGGAATTGGGACATTAAACATCATTATCAAAAAGGCAAAGGCGGAACCAATTGATAACAGTGGAATATACTTTGCCTTTAATGTTTTCGCTGTTTTATAAGAAGCCCCTGCCGCAACAATTGCGCTAGCCACTCCTAAAGTACCACAAGTCTGTGGACTTAAATAGCCGTCTGGGATGTGCATTTAAACTTCCCCCTTTATTTTTCCGGCAACTGCACCAGCGTGATACGATGATTGAGTAAATTCATGTCCTTGATTTTAGCTTTAATCAATTTTTGTCTGCCAAAGATATCCACCAAGCGCAGCCCTTCTTCAAAGGGCTCAATTACGTCAACTTGTTCCATGAAAAGTTCCTGTTCTTCACCTTTTTTCAGGTAAGCGTTGGCTTCACACATGCTTAATCACCTCCTCTAAAACAAAAACACGAAGAACCTACAGGACTTTTGCCTGCTGGCCTTCGTGGTCATGTTGTGTTCATATAAAACTATCTGCAGATTGCACATTTTAGAAAGCCTTCATGACTTTCGCTGTATTACTTTATTCGGCAGGGCAAACCTTATTCCTGCTAATGTAATAGAGGAATTTTCCTTCCTATCGATCGTAACATTCTTCCGCCATGGCAAGCAATTTTTCATTAGTAGTTACGGCGTGACTTTCATTAATCACGACATAAAGGTAATCACCTGAAATCAGCACTGTGTCACCCTTAGGAATTATCTCTGATTCGCCTCGTTTGATGTTAATCAATAGGCTATTGTCAGGCCAACTAATATTCTTGATTTGTTTTCCGTCCAATTCTGAACCCATGCACACCGCTACTTCCGCAATGACTTTCTTATCATGTGCCCCAATCGACACTACATCCCCTTTGCGGGCCAGACTCCTTGTCAAAAGTTGCTCGTAAATGGGCTTCGCTTGTAAAATATCACTCATCACATAAGCCATCATTGATACGGTAATCAGCGCTAATAAGTGCTGAAAGGACCCTGTCATTTCAGTAATTAACACACTACCGGTAACCGGTGCTTTAACAACGGCTGTAAAGTATGCCGCCATTGCTAAAACAACAAAGTTAATCGCATAATGGTTAGATAGATGCAGTACGCTTATGACGGTATGGCCGTAAATGTCTCCCGTCAAAGCACCAATTACCAATAAAGGCAAAAATATACCGCCCGGAACACCCGATCCGTAGCTAGCCATCGTAAACAGAAATTTCACAACCACTAAAGTAAATAACATGAGGAAAGTAAAGTTATTTTTGGTAATAGCTTCGATTAAGGTATTGCCTCCGCCTAACGCCTGTGGCAAAACGAACCCGAGTACGCCTGCGATTAGTAACGGAACCGCCTGCACAAAGGCTTTGGGAATCCAGATCTGATCCTCATATAAATCTAAAGTGCGGACCAAGGTCTTATTAAACAGCGCGCCAAATGCCCCGCAAATTAAGCCTAGGATTATCAGATAAAAATAGTATTTGAGTGGAAAGATCGACATAGCCTGAAAACTAAATATTGGTTTTACCCCGAAGGCCTGCTGTGTAACGAAGTCCGCAGTGAGTGAAGCTGCCATGGCTGACATTAAAACAGCCGGCGAAAAATTTTTATGTAGTTCTTCTAGGGCAAAAATCACACCTGCCAAAGGGGCATTAAAGGCGGCGGCTAAACCGGCACTGGCTCCGCTGGTCATTAGGTACTTTTCTTCAATCTTAAATCGATGCATCAGCCGGCTAAAGCCCTGACCTACCGCTGCCCCGAGTTGAACGGAAGGCCCTTCTCTGCCTAAGGACAGACCTGACCCAATCGCTAAAACTCCCCCAACAAACTTGGCGATCATCACCTTTGCCCAATTCATCTTGAGATGACCGGCGAGTATACCCTCCACATCAGGTATACCGCTGCCTTTCGACATAGGCTCCCACTTGACTATTCTGCCCAGCACAAACCCTATGACTACCAGCACTACAAACCACAGGGCAATATGAGTAACATTACCATTTTTAAGGGTCTGATATAATTTACCGCGTAATACATCAGCTTCCTCAATGAGCCAGCGAAAAGCTACGCTGATTAAGCCTGCAACCAAGCCGATAATGATACCTTCGACAAAAATTTGTAAACGAAAATCGCGCCAATGCAGCACATTGTAATAACTGCTTTTTGATTTCTGCACGTTGACACATCAGCCTCCAAATTAAACCAAAAGAAAAAGCCCATTTTAGGCTTATTTCTTTTCCAAATCTTTATATAATTTAGTTTAGCATATTTTAGACATGCTGTCATTACCCGGACCCGGCTGCCTAGGTACGGTAGTTTTGCCCTTCACTAAGCGCTAAGGGCCAATAACGCATTGCCTTCTACCGGTAATAACACATATAGCCTGAGTGACATAGTTCTGGCTTGTTACGTAAAGACTTAGCCTTGATTTTGACAACCTCCGGTGGATCTCCCACATTAATTAATTCCCCAACTGTATGCAATAGTTTTACGCTAGCTTTTTTCTTAGCTAACGGAGCTTCCCGACCAACAATCTTTAAGGCTGTAACTCCCATTGCTTTGAATTGAGGCAATGCGCATAGACCGCACATACCCGAGCTTAAACCGGTAGGACCCGGTATACCGCCGCTATTTTTAATGGCAACCCACTGCCACCATCTATAGTCCTCCAAATGTTTGGGCAGACTTTCGTGCCGCGGCGCAGTAAATTCAGCGTCATGCTCGCGCCAAGTATAACTCCAAGCCGGATTGTGACAAAAAGCTCCGCCCAGAGCATGACTGGCATTACAATAACCCTCCTCAAATATACAACCATCGTTCAGGGCAAATACTTCGTATTCTAAGTTGGGGCAGGCCTGCATGATCTGCTGCATATCACCTATATCCATGTAGCGGGGAAAAATAATGCGGCATACACCTAAATCGCGAAACAATTCTACAGCTTCGCTATTAAGCACTGCTGCCAGACTACTTACATGGATGCTAACCTTAGGCAGAGTTTCCTTTACCGCTCGAATTAAGCCGGGGTCACTGATAATCAAGCCTGCCACACCACATTGCTCCGTAACCGCTTTGACAAGCTCCAACAATGCTGAATAGAGCTCGGCCGGATACGCTGGTAAATTAAGTGTCAGATAAACAGGTACATTTACCTTTTGCGCAGTTGCCACAGTCGCCTGTAAAGATGCTAAGTCGGCGATATTGCCGAAGCCCCCTGCTCGCCTGTTCAGCCACACTTCTTTGCCAAAGTGCTTTTCCCATACTAATGGATGAAGACCGCAATACAATTCGGTTGCCCCGCCTGCAAGAAGCTCCTCCGCCTCATAGACGGAGGTTACTGGCGCCAATATTTTCACCTACTCTCCCCCCTTTAAAGCGGCTTTGACTGGACTATAATACGCTCTACGCCCAATTGCCTCGTTCGAGTTAGAGCTGCCCCTAATTGATCGCCTTCTAGGTGATAAAAAACACTGTTACCCCATTGTACAATCATCCACTCGTCTCCCTCGCCGATCTGACCGCTCGCGTCTGTTAATTCCAGGTGCCCTGAACGGCAGGCTTTACTACAAGTGGCGTTTGTGGTCTTAAATTTCTCACCACGGGGCAAACCCCATGCACCCAGCAAGCACATTCTCCCTGTAGTGATGCAGCCAAACGGCAGGTACAGGGAGATTGAAAATCCCCACTTGTCAAGTTCCGGGTCCAGCCCTTGGGGTGGGTAATCTATCTCTACGCGTTGCACTCCATAGCGGCAGAGTAAAGCCTGCATTGGCTTGCCTGACAAGCTGCAGGTCTGAAACAGCCTAAGGTCCGTTGGCAAATTACGCAGGATGCGCGGATCACGCCAAACTTTGTTCAGCATTCGCCCCAAAACCGGCTTAAGCTGTGGATGTTTTGAGTGCAAAAGATGTAAAACTCCCCAATCATTTACTACCACTTCACAGTCCTGCTTAAGCTGAGCTAAACAACACAATAGCTCAGCTACTTGCTGTAATCCCTGCTCTGTTACATAGGGCGTTACTAGCGAAAATTCCAACTGTTGTTGGTTTGCCGCCATAAATGCGCTGCTTAGTTCCGCCGTTGTAGGTAATAACCGCTCACAAAATTCCTGCCCGAAGTAAAGACGCGTAAACTCTATTTTGCCCTCCATTTCTATGCCTTTACTATACACTTCCTCACCACAGGCAAGTTCCCGGGCTTGTGTTAGCGCATCAATATGTTTACCTTCACTGTAGTTAGGCAGAGAAATCGCCCATTCCACATTTTCACCCCCATCGGCTCGTATTTAATATGATATGCAGGCAAATTGAAAAGAGCTTTACACCTAGATGCAAAGCCCTTTACCCAAGCATTTCTTACAAGCCGCGGCGCCATTCCGGGGCTAATTGTTCCCAATGATTGTCCACAAGTATTTGGTCAATTGCACGCAACAAACTCGCCTTATCTCGGGGTAAGTTACCCTTTAAAGCCAAATAGTTCGAAGCATGGTTGCTACGGAAAACACAATCACTAACTTCTATGCTGCTTAACATTAAGCGCAATTCAACTAAACATTCCAGCGGGGTAAGCATTTGAAACGCACCATTTTGCACCGCTTGGTACAAGGGAGCATCTCGCTCCAGCATCAAGGTCAACGCCCCCAGGTAGTTAGGCTGAATCTCGCTCACCACTTTTGCCGTTTCACGCGCATGTTCTTCCCAGTGTTCTTTACCACCCAAGCCAATAATTACTGTTGTTGACAACTTAAGCCCACTGTGCACGACCCGCTGGCCTGCCTCAATTAGTTCGAGCGGTGTTACTCCTTTACGAATTGCGTGCAACACCCGGGCGCTACCACTTTCAACACCCAAATAGAGCATATCCAAGCCGCAATCTTTCAACTTGCTTAGTTCGTCTGAACTCTTAGCCAATACATCCTTGGGACTGGCATAAGCACTTACACGCTTTAACTGCGGAAATTTTTGATAGAGTTCTTGTACAATAGCACACAATAGCGGTGTCTCTACGGTCAGTGCATCACCGTCTGCCAAAAATATCTTTTCCGTCAGGGGGAATTCCTGTTTAGCTGCCTTTATAATGGCTACTAGCTCCGTTTGCGACTTAATTCTAAATTGCTTTTCCTTGTACATGCTGCAGAAGGTACACGCGTTGTGGCGACACCCTACCGTAATCTGCAAAATAAGACTTTTAGCCTCGCTCGGCGGGCGGAATATTCTCCCCTCGTACACTAAACCCACTCCTCATCCTAATAGCTAACCGTTTCAGTTAAGGATGCCTACGTAAAAAGTGCACACTTATCCTGTTAGGCTTTTACCAGCAATCAATTCAATTATATACGACGAGCGGCATAATACTAAACAAATTGCCTGAGTTCAAAAGTTTGTGCTAACTCAATGTTAGTTCACAATTAATTCATCAATACGTCAAATATTCAACAAAACTCATTGCTATAATTCATTAGAAGAATAAATTTAGGTTTAAAATAAGGAGGCCAATTATTATGATGGGTGGGTACGGTTACGGACCCGGCTTCGGTGGGCACTTCATGGGTGGTGGCATTGGCATTATCGGAATGCTTTTTCAGCTAGTATTGCTGGCTGCAATAGTCGTGCTGGGAGTGTACTTATACCGCAGATTTACTTCCCACACCACTACTAGCGCGCCTGTTAGCCAGAATGCTTTAGAAATCCTCAAAGTACGCTATGCCCAAGGAGAAATCGATTCTGACGAATTTCAACGGCGTAAACAAGAACTGCAAAGCTAACCTGCCAAAATAAAGACCCGCTAAAAATTAGCAGCCTGGGAATACCCAGGCTGCTAATTTTTATGCTTCCGTCAACGCGAAATTTCACATGCTCCTTACCTGCTTTGCCAACTCCTTTGCCTAAAAACTTTTGCCGTAATTTATTCACTTAGCCACTGCCGGAACTTTCTGTTCAAGATAGGCGTGAATTGCTCTGGCTACCCTACGTCCTTCGCCCATTGCCCGCACCACCGTTGCCGGCCCATGGACAACATCACCTGCCGCAAACACGCCCGCTCGGGTTGTCATACCGTGTTCATCCGTCACCAAAACCCCATTTGAACCTACAGCAAAACCCTGCGAGGTTGAGACTATGCGGGAAAAAGGGCGCAAACCTGTAGCCACAACTATTTTATCCGCAGGCAGAACGAAACTGTGTTCAGCCAAAATTGCCACACTTGTCTTGGCATCCTTGGTCTGTACCACTTCAGTAGGCGCACAACGCACTCCGGTCACATTGGCTTCACCAAGTATCTCTAAAGGGGCGGTGTTAAACATAAACTCGGCCCCTTCATGTTTTGCTTCCAGTATTTCTGTGGAGCGGGCAGTCATTTCCTGTTCACCGCGCCGGTGAAGAATTGTTACTTTAGCTCCTAAGCGCAAAGCAGTTCTAGCAGCATCCATAGCTACATTGCCGGCTCCGACCACCACTACAGTTTCACCTATCTGAATTGGCCGCTCCCATGCAGGTAACTGACCTAAATAAATTAGATTAACCGTTTGCAGCAAATAGTTCGCAAACATTACCCCTGGCATGTCTTCCCCGGGAATGCCAAGTGTGCGTGGCGAGCCTGCCCCCGTTCCGATGAAAAGGGCCTGATAGCCCTGAATGAAAAGATCTTCCAATAATATATCCTGACCCACAATAGTTCCCGTGCGAAAGTTAATTCCCAAAGCCGCAACCTTGGCCATTTCGCTGCGCACTACCGCCTTTGGCAGACGATATTCCGGAATTCCGTGCAACAATATACCGCCGGGTTCCTTTTCGCCTTCAAATATAGTAACAGGATGGCCCAACTGTCGCAGTTGCATCGCTGCGGACAATCCGGCAGGTCCGGAGCCGATTACCGCCACAGGAGCAAGACTTGGAGGTTCAGCATTGATGGTTTGTGCCCATCGGATATCGCCTAGATAGCGTTCCAATTGACCGATGCTAATTGGTTTACCTTTTTTAGCTAAGATGCATGCCTGCTCACACTGATTTTCTTGCGGACAAACTCTCCCACACACGGCAGGGAGGTAACTGTATTCGCTAATTTGCGCTAGACCTAAGGAATAATCCTCGGTTTTAATCGCATGAATAAATTGAGGTATAGCATTATTAACAGGACATCCGGTGCGGCAGGAGGGTTTTTTGCACTGTAAGCAGCGCGATGCTTCGGTCAGAGCTTCCTCCCGCGTAAAGCCGGGCTTAAATTCTTTTGACATCTCATTACATACTGTTTCCACCGTTATCCCCCTACTGTCTTTGTCTAAGGTCAACCATATGCCTAATTGTAAGGCAGGGGGGCTGAAAGTCAACATTTGTAAAATATGTCGAAAATATTCGAAAAATCAGTTTTCGCAAATCAGCTTTATAGGCTCCAGTTGGCGTTAACCATAGGTATATCCAACATTATATTGTAAATTGCCCAATTACGGTTTGCAAATCCTGCGCCATCGCAGCTAAGTTCTGACTAGAAGCTGCAATTTGGTCAATGGATGCCGTCTGTTCTTGCGTAGCCGCGGATACTGTTTGCGTCTCACCCGCCACATTTTTACTGATAGCATCTATGGCATGAATTGCATCGACAACCTGCCTGCTATCGCCTGCTATACGCTGCGTCGCAGCGGAAATTGCTTGGACTCGGTCAGTAACCTGCATTACTAAATCTCTGATGGAAACAAAAGCCGTGCCGGCTGACTCCACTACCTTAATTCCAAGTTTAACGTCTTCAGCTCCGACTTCAATAGCCTGAACTGCTTGCTCGATATTGCCCTGATTGTTATGAATCAGTAGGGCTATTTGTTGCGTAGCTTCAGCTGACTGCTCGGCCAATTTGCGGACTTCATCAGCCACAACTGCAAAGCCCCTACCCTGTTCACCCGCTCGAGCTGCTTCAATCGCAGCATTGAGCGCCAGTAAATTAGTTTGTTGCGCTATGCCCGCAATTACGCCGACAATCTCTCCAATTTGCAGGGAGCTGGAGGCAAGCTGTTCAATGGCAGCATGGATCTTTACTTCCCCTTGAGCGATACTGTTTATTTGCCGTACCGCTCCGTTGACGGCCTGGCCTCCCGCTTCGCTCGATTCAGATGTTTTATTAGCTAAAGTAGCTACGTCATTGGTACTTGTGGCAACCTCTGCAATACCACACGAAATTTGTTCAATTGCAGCTGTAGTTGCTATCACTGCCAAGGACTGGTTGTCCACGCCCGTTGCCACTTCGGCTATTGATGCCGCCACCTGGCCGGAAGCCTGAGCGTGCTGTTCTGCGCTGGCAGTGAGTTCTTCTGAAGCAGCTGCCATGTGTTCTGAAGCTTGAGCTACCCCGCTAATCAGGCCGCGTAACTTACTAGCCGCCTTACCCAGCTCGTAAACGAGAATGCCAATTTCGTCTTTACTCGCTTGCACCTCGATGACTAGATTACCCCCAGCAAGCTCTGTGGCCACTTTCTGTCCTTGCTTAATTGAGTGCCGCAGCGAACGAATTAAATATACCAGCAAACTGATGCCAATCAACAAAGCCATGCCAAAAAAACCAATGCCTAAGAAAATGGTCCTACGGACTGATGCTGGGGCTTGAGCCGCATTTGCCACCAATTGTGCGTTCTGAGCTTGATCATAACCGGCAAGAGCCTGCAAAGCGGCCGCATTATCAGGCGCGGCAATCTCGGTCATGTATTTAACAGCGCTGGCTTTGCCGTAGTTTTTATAAATATCGAACAGTTCCTGCGGATGGGGCGCAAATTTAACGATAGCGGTGATTACCGCCTGAAGTTGGGCCTTGTTTTGAGGTGCCGTTTTGGCCTGCAAAAATTGCAGATCTTTGTCAGCCTGCAGATTTGCAGCTTGATAATCTTGTACCGATTGATAGTTTCCCGTAGCTAAATACCCCTGGATGCCTGACTCTTGCTTAGAAAATTGCAGCGAAAGGTCCTGAGCGGCAGCTTGCAGTGGTACGTCATAACTGGCCAAATGAGTCACTATCCCTGCAAGTTGGTTTACCTGATTGTAAACTCCGCCTACCGCGAGCACCATTAAAAATATTAGTGCAAAATAACTTAAAATGAGCTTAGTTGCGATTTTCATTTGCTAACCCCCCACTCATCATCTAAGTATATCTGCCGCTTTTTCCTGCGGATTGACCTGAGACCAAGACGGTAGTCCCTCGACGTCTCCCACTACTGTTAAAGCAAACGCTGCAACCCGATTACCTAGGCCTACAGCCGCACGATAGGTCCATCCCCTGAGCAGTCCGGACAGAAATCCAGCCACAAAAGCGTCACCTGCACCTAAGGGATCCACGATATGAGTAACCTTAGCTGCTGCGACAAATCCATCCTCAGTTGGTGTGGCAAAATAGGCCCCTTGCGCGCCGAGTTTTACCACTACTGCTTGCGCACCATTTTCAAGCAGACGCTGCGCTATAGCTTGCGGTTCAGTCTTGCCGGTAAGAATTTGACCTTCATCAAGGCCAGGCATAACGATGTCGCATTGGCTTGCAAGTGGGAACAATACTTCTTTAGCAGTTTCAGCTGTCCATAACTTTAAACGGATGTTAGGATCAAAAACTACTTTGACTCCATTACGCCGGGCGATGGCAATAGCCTGGAGGACGGTTTCCCGGCAAGAAGAGCTCAAGGCAGGGGTAATACCCGTTATGTGTAAAAATTTAGCGGTGGCTATGTAGGCTTCATCTAAGTCTTGCGGCGTCATATAACTTGCGGCTGAGCCTTGGCGGTAATAGTAAATTTTGGGTTCCTGCATTGCTTGACGTTCTTTGAAGAACACTGCTGTAGCATGTTCATTGTCAAAAATAACGCGCGATATGTCTACTCCCTCACCGCGGATGTAGTTACGAATGTATAAGCCAAATTCGTCATTGCCTAAACGACTAATCCAACCACAATGATGACCTAAACGTGACAGCCCGATAGCCACATCCGATTCAGCTCCGCCGATTTTCCTTTCAAATAACGCCGAATGGCGCAGTGGCTCAATTGCTGTGGGAATGAATAGTACCATTGTTTCCCCAAGCGTTACCACGTCCATACTTTTTCCTCCTCATGAATTAAGCTTGATAGAAAGATACCTGCTACTTGTCGCGGGTATCAGCAGTAGCAGGTATTTTCTCAATTCATCGCACCCAAACCCGATTTTTTAACACGCAACAATCACCATGGCCAACTTCTCCGTAGAGTTTTTCTAACGTTGTACACGCCCGGATCCATCGCCTCCGGCTAGCGCCTCAACCTCAGCCAAAGTAACATGATTAAAGTCGCCCGGGATAGTATGTTTCAAACACGAGGCGGCAACTGCAAAATCTACGGCCTGTTGAGGTGTGTAATCGGCCAGCAAGGCATAGATTAAAGCGCCGCAGAAGGAATCGCCCCCGCCCACTCTGTCCACAATGTGAATCTTGTACTCGCGTGATTTTACAAACTGCTGACCATCATACAAGAGCGCCGACCACCCATTTTCACTAGCTGAGAAGCTTTCACGCAAGGTAATTGCTACATATTTAAGTTTAAACCTTTCCATCAACTGTGTAGCAACTTGGCGATAGCCCGTATCGCTAAGTTTTCCCCCGGTAATGTCCGTGTCCTGGGCTTTGATGCCGAAAACCTTCTCAGCGTCTTCTTCATTGCCCACAGCTACGTCGACATACTCCATTAAACCGGACATGACTTGATTAGCCTTGGCCATGGACCACAGCTTTTTGCGATAGTTCAGATCACAACTAACGGTTAAACCCATTGCCTTGGCGGCTTTAACCGCCTCAAGCGTAACAGCAGTGGCGTCATCCCCTAGTGCCGGCGTGATTCCGGTAAAATGAAACCAATCCTTACCCGCAAAAGCAGTCTGCCAATCGATTTCACCCGGTTTAATTCCTGCTATGGACGAATTAGCACGATCATATACTACAACGGATGCTCGCTGTGAAGCTCCGGTCTCAGCAAAATAAATACCCAGACGCTCGCCGCCCCACTGGGTGTGGTCGACATTAACACCATAGCGCCGCAAATGGTTAACCGCGGACTGGCCAAGCGGATTTTGTGGAACCTTAGTCACGAAATAACTCTGCATTCCATAGTTTGCCAAGGATACAGCTACATTAGATTCTCCACCACCATAGGTAACGTCCAGTGAATCAGTTTGCACCAACCTCTGGTATCCCGGCGGGGAAAGACGCAACATAATTTCGCCGAAAGTAACTACTTTTTTAGACATTTTTATACCCATTCCTTTCTCTATGCATCATTTATCCGCGCCCAAACTATTGTCTGGCTTGCTTAACCTGCGCCACAAATTGTTGTGCCGTAGCACTAACCAAAGCAAAATCGCCCTGTTTGGCGCCAGCGGTCAATTCCCCCCCTACCCCTACTGCCAGACAACCGTTTTTAATCCATTGAGCAACATTAGCCAAATTCACTCCTCCTGTAGGAATGATTTGCACATGCGGCAACGGGCCCTTTACTGCTTTAACATATTCCGGTCCTACAGCACTGCCGGGGAATAATTTGACCACATCCGCGCCCGATTCCAAGACCGTAAGTATTTCAGTAATTGTCATAGCTCCCGGCATGCTGAGTTTGCGATAGCGGTTGCAGAGTTTGATCGTTTGCGGATTAAAACCGGGGCTAACGATAAACTCTGCACCTGCCAGCAAGGCCGCTCGCGCAGTTTCACTATCTAGTACAGTTCCTGCCCCAATAATTACTTCCCCGCTGGCATAGACCTGAGCCAATTGCTTGATTACATCTAGCGCTCCCGGCACTGTCATCGTAATTTCAATTATATCTACTCCACCTTGGCGGACTGCCTCTGTGATCTGCATAGCTTGCTCTGGGCTTTCAGCTCGTACAACAGCAACAATACCGGTAGCTGCAATTCGTTGAAGACACTCTTCTTTAGTCATAAATAAACCTCCCACTCATTGAGTTATAAAGTAACGCCGGTTTTAAAAATAGCGATTTCACGAAATCCCATGTCTTCCGCCTTGGTTTTTTCTCCCTCTGCCACATTAAGCACGTGGGACCACAATTGCTCCGCAAGTTCCATCATACTCAAGCCCGAGAGTAACTTCCCGGCATCGAAGTCCATCCAGTTTGGCTTGCGACGATATAATTCACTGTTGGTGGCTATCTTCACTGTCGGCACACACGTCCCCAAAGGAGTACCTCTACCGGTAGTGAACAAGATAATCTGGGCCCCTGCGGCCGCCAAAGCCGTTGCTGCAACCATATCGTTGCCTGGCGCAGCTAAGAGATTCAGTCCCTTAAGTGAGCACTTCTCACCATAACGCAGAACATCTACGACCGGTGAGTTGCCGCCTTTTTGAGTACATCCCAGCGACTTGTCCTCTAATGTCGATATACCACCTGCCTTATTGCCAGGGGATGGATTTTCATATATAGGCTGTTGGAAAGACATAAAGTAGCTTTTGAAGTCGTTGATTAAGCTGACAACTTTAGTGAAAACTTCACTGCTCACTGCTCTGTTCATTAGTATCGATTCTGCACCAAACATTTCCGGCACTTCAGTCAGAAGGCTGGTTCCGCCCGCTTGAATTAGCAGGTCGGAGAGCACCCCTACCAGGGGGTTAGCTGTAATGCCGGAAAGCCCGTCGGAACCACCGCATTTTAGCCCGATGGTTAGTTCTGCAGCCGGGCATGGCACTCGAACAAATTTTTCGGTAACCCCGACCAATTCGCGAATAAGTGACACCCCAGTCTCAATCTCGTCTTCTACTTCTTGCGCAACCAAAAACTTAACCCGCTCCGAATCGAAGTCACCGAGAACTTGTTTGATTGCGGCAACATTGCTGTTCTCGCAACCTAAACCCAGCACTAAAACCCCGGCGGCATTAGGGTGGTTTATCAAATCTGCCAGTATTTGCTGCGTGTTGACTTGATCTTCTCCCATTTGCGAACAGCCGTAAGGATGCTTAAACTCGTAAATGCCATCCAGATTAGTCCGCTCCGCCAGCTCGTTCCAAGCAGTCTTGGCGATAATTTCAGCAGTTCGATTGACACAACTGACTGTAGGAATTACCCAAATTTCATTGCGGATGCCAACTTTTCCATCGTGGCGACGATATCCCTGAAAGGTGGTCCCTAGCTTTGCTGCCTCGAGTTCCTTGACCCCCGAGCGTTCACCCTCTGCCTGTAAGCCGGGTTGGTATTGATACTCTAAAAGCTCTCCGAGATTGGTCTTGAGATTATGCGTATGCACATGCTCTCCTGGGCTGACTTGTACTGTGGCGTGACCAATCGGGACGCCGTATTTGATCACATTTTCTTCCGCCCCAATTGAGTTTATGGCCAACTTATGACCGCGCGGAATATCTCCGTTTAATATTATCTGCCGATCATTGATGTTGATTTTTTCACCTGCGTGAAAATCCCTTAAGGTTACAACAACATTATCACGCGCATTAATTTGTAAGTAGTCCATTATCTTTCCCCACCTTACGGACCAAAGCTATTTTGCCAATACCTCGACAAGTGCCTTATGCATGCCTTTTTGCAGGATTGCTGCTAAATGTCCCGCGACCTTTTCACTCAACCCACTTCTGCTATTGAGATTTTCACCCCACAAACTAGCATCGCTCAACAAGCTTTGGGTCAAGTTCTGAATAGATGCAGAGGTGCCGTCATATACCGACCAAGCTTTCTGCAGCTTCTGCAAGGCCGCTTGATCATCCTGTAAGGTGAACTCTCCCTGCTCACGCTTACCTGTCAGCCGATCCTCGTGTATCTCACCTTTGTATAAAGCCAACAACGCCGCAAAGGAAAAACTCAACTTCTCCGGAATACAGGCATTGCGCTCAATGTAACCCAGCAAAGACGGTACAACGCGCGTTTTAAACTTGGAAGTGGAATTCAACAGGATGCTCAAGAGATAATGTTTAATATAAGGATTTTGGAAGCGTTCCATTACCGCATTAGCAAAATCGGTGAGCATCGCAACATCTAGATTAATTGAAGGGATTATCTCTTCAAACATCACTTCACGCGTATATTGACCCAGCAGGTTATGATCCACCATTTCTCCGACAGTATCTAACCCGAACAGGAATGCTACGGGAACACATGCCGTATGAGCGCCATTTAAGATCCGTACTTTACGTGTACGATAAGGGCTCATATCATCGGTCCAAATAACGTTGAGACCGGCCTGCGTAAAGGGCAACCGTGCTTTAATTGCTTGAGGCCCTTCAATTACCCATAAATGGAACAATTCCCCAGTATCGAGGAGCTGATCCTCATACCCTAAACGTTGGGCAATTGCGGCAACCTCATCTTTGGGATACCCGGGGACAACGCGGTCAACCAAGGAATTGAGGAAGTAGTTATGTTGCTCCAGCCAAGTGCGAAAAGCTGCGGGCCAACCCCATTCATCCGCCAATCGCAAAACAATGCTGCGCAAATTGTCTCCGTTTCGATCTATCAATTCGCACGGAATAATTACCATGCCTTTGCTGGGATCACCGGCAAAGTGTTGATAACGATGATACAGGTAAACAGCTAATTTTCCGGGAAATGAAGCCGGAGGCTTCGCGTCAGGACGATCTTCCGGATTATAGGCGATGCCCGCTTCAGTTGTGTTCGATACGACAAACTCAATTGCCGGATCTTCGGCGCAGCGCAGGTATTCCGCCCATTCAGTATACGGATTTATGCCGCGGCTAATCGAGGTAACGAGTTGTTCTGCCGCGACCGCTTCACCATCGCGCATACCCCGCAAAATTAGATTATATAAGCCATCTTGTTCATTTAATTTGTTTACCAGACCACCCGCCAAGGGCTGAATAACAACAACTCTACCATTGAAAATTCCCTGTTTGTTCATGCTATCAAACATCCAATCGACAAAGGCTCGCAAGAAGTTTCCTTCGCCAAACTGAATTACCCGTTCCGGTAGGGCCTGATAGTTTTGTGGTTGCGCTTGTAGCGCATGCCCAAGCATAGCTTTGTTAAGTCTTTCCAATGCAATCCCCTCTTTTAACTATTTCTTGGTTTCCAACTGGCGTAATTCAACAAAATCCGGATCGTCATGCGGCACCAATTTTCTCCCTAGCGTGCCCGCCATGAACCACAGATAATAAACTTTAACTGATGGTGGGGCTACTACCGGATGGTAACCAAACGGAATATTAACCGTATCCATGTCGCGAATTAAAACAGCTTCATCAAGTTCACGGTCTTCCGAGTATAAAACTTGGATGCCAAAACCATTGGCCGGGCTAACCCGAAAGTGATATATTTCTGCCAATTTGGTTTCTTCGCCCGGTACATAGCGGTCATGCTTGTGTGGTGGAAAACTCGACCAGTTACCAGGATTACTGAAGGTTTCACCCACTACAATGCGGTCAACGTTTCCCTCCCCATTATCCGTAATGATGTCATGTACATCACGCTGCCAAATTAAACCACCGCGATGATTGACGATTACCTGCTCTGGGGTAACCGCGAAGGCTTTAAATTTCTTTTCTGCCTCCACCTTACACAGCGCAGCTTCAAAATCATCGCTAAGTGACTCTACCCGAAAGCTACTGTCGCGCGGTATATAGACTGTGGCGGCAGTACCAGAAAATACATCCTTTCTTTGGCCTAGGTGCTTAAATTCCTCACCGTCCACAGCAATATTAGCTTGGCCGCTTAAAATAACTAAAGCTATTTCATAAATACCTGATAACTCGGTACAGCTTTCACCTGATTTTAACTTAACCATGTCAAAGGCCATAAGACCGCCATCTGCCGCACCAACCACTTGTTGCAAACCCTGATATGGTTGCGCCTTAAAATATAGTTGTTCCATTTTTATCCCCCATTCGATTAATTACTTGTACTCAATGACATTAGAGTTCAAACTTGACCGTGCGATTTTCGGCGTTGCTTTGTGCGGCCAGTTCAATAATCCGAATCGTATTGCGAGCTTGCTCCGGTTTCACGCAAAGGTCAGCACTCTTTACTATAGCCGCATAAATATTCGCGTAAAAATCAGGATAAGCACCCGGCAAAGTCTCAATTTTGCCTAAGCAATGCAGTCCGCCAAAATCCGTATTGAGCATCCCCCATTGCTCCTGGGGTTCAAGTCCCCAACTAGGATCGCTAACACCACTCGGCGCAAGCCCTTTTTTAAGCATTTCTTCCTGTCCATCCAGGCCGTACTTGACAAAAGACCCCTTATTACCATGGATAACAAAGTGCGGTCCCCGTTCCCGTACCAACATCCCGGCCTTGAGAGTAACCGTGAGCTCAGAGTAATCCAACCTTAACTCAAAGCTGTCATCAATTTTGCTCTCCTCCCGCTGCCGGCAGAGCTTGGCCGTGACCGATCTGGGCGTTCCAAACAGAACCTGAGCCTGATCGATGAGGTGCGAACCTAAATCGTACAAGATTCCCGAACCTAAACCAGATTCTTCTTTCCAAGTATTGGGTCTGATATAGTTCAGGTATCTGTCGTAATGGGCCTCGTACTCAACAATACGACCCAGCAGATTCTCTCGTACGATTTGCTGGATTGTGCGAAAATCGCCATCCCAACGTCTATTTTGAAACACGCTTAAAATTAACTTCTGGCTTTCAGCTATATCAATAAGCTCTTGTGCTTGCTGCGCAGTAACTGTGAACGGCTTTTCCACAACTACATGTTTGCCATGCAGTAAAGCTTGCTTCGCCAACTCATAATGCAATGCATTCGGCACCGCAATAACAACAAGTTCTAGCTCTTGGTCCTGCCACAGCACCTCAACATTATCCACTACCGTAACCCAGGGATATCGTTCCATCGCCTTGTGGCTATGGCGTTCAACCACTTTGGTTAGGCGTAAATTCGGAACTGCATTGATAATGGGCGCATGAAAAGCTTGTCCAGCCATGCCATACCCAATCAGGCCAACATTAAGCACTCGGTTCATTTAATCTCCACCTCAGTTAAGCCTTACACATTTAGACGTTATCGTTCCAGAATTAATGAACGGCTAAGCTCCAACTCTCCAACTCTAACTTTTTGCGACGGAAAGTTTCCACTAAATGTAAGCATTTGTAATCCTTGCTCCGTAAGAAGCACTGTATCTTCTGATTTAGCGCCTTGGATAGTCGGATTCCAGGCAAGCGCCTGTCCGGTTTGGATTAGCCTTGTCGCATCGGGCGTAGCCTTGGCCTCCCTAGATTGGTAACCTGCAATACCACCTTGGTGATGATATTGCCATTCGCCAGGAAATCCGGCCCGGGCATAGGCGTCTTGCCCAATCTTAAACACACTTCCGAGACTGACACCGCGACGTGTCGCAGCCAACATCGCCGCGTCCACTTCTATCACAGCTTGTTGCTTGGCTGCCAATTCGGCTGAAATTCTACCAAAATGAACTGCTCTTGATACAGAAGCTACCAAGCCCCATTTTCTCGCGCTCAACACCAAAAGAGCATAATCTTGCACAACATTATCTGTTGGCAGAGGATGGCGGTAGGTCTTAGCCCTCATATCCCCTCCGACTAAGCACACCACCGGTTCCATACCAAGTTCACAGCTAGCCTTGGCCATTCGAGCGGCAATTTGGTACTCAGTTTCACCCCGGCCAAACTCTTGCGCCGTGCGCTCTACGACTTCTCCCGCTAATCTACCCAAAATTTGATATTGTTTTTGCTCAAACGGTGTTAATACGAGACGCATTTGCAAAAATTCCTCAGCCAATTGCTCATCGTTGGCAACCCGCAAACCCTCACTCAGGGTTTGCACAAGCTTGTCTTTTTCGTCTTCGGCATACCAAGGGTATGTTCTCACCTGCTCACAGATGCGATTTACTCCCTCTTCATGCCAAAGTCGCTCTCCTTCAACATTGTTGACGATCAATTCCACACAATCAGGGCCGATAAAAATCGCTCCAATGCCCATTTGGCTGGCTATGTTAACAAAAAATCTACCTCCCGTTAACCAAGCCAAATTTAATTGTGACTGAACGATTACCCCTTGGTAATCTTTATGCGCTAGCATAGACCTAATCATTTGAATTTTTATGCTTGTTTCTTCGTCCACTAACAGAGCCACCTTTGTATTACAATCCTTACTACGCCTAGTATAAAATTTATAAAATATCTGTCGCGTGTGTCATTAATGAACCAGCAATCGCGGTAAAGTCATGGAAATAGCGGGGATATACGTAAGCAGCATTAGCACAACAAACATAACTGCTAAAAATGGCAGCATGGCCTTGTATGCCTTTTCCAACGACAACCCTCCGATCGAACAACCGACAAATATAGCGGCACCGATCGGTGGAGTAAGCAAACCAATTCCCAAAGTCAGCATTAACATTACCCCAAATTGAATCGGATCCATACCAACTCGCACAGCGATTGGCAGTAAAATAGGGGTGGCAATTAAGATAAGTGGGGCCATATCAATTACCATGGCAAATAGCAGCAAAATAATATTGATCAATAACAAAATCACATATTTATTACTGGACAAGCCTGTAACAAAACTCATTACCATATCAGGAACGTGCAAGTAGGCCATAAACCAGGAGAAGGCTTGAGATGCAGCAATCAGAAAAAGCACCACAGACAATTTGCGAAAAGTACCCAGCACAATGCTATGAAACTTTTTAAACCCGACTTCTCTAAATACCAATGTTACCATGATCAAGGCATAGACAACGGCGACAGCTGCCGATTCATTTGCCGTAAAAATACCGGCAAGAACTCCGGATACGATGATTAAAGCAGTGGTAAGACCCAGAAGTCCTTCCCAAATCACGCGAAGCCTTTCTTCTTTTGGAATCTTCTCACCTTTCGGATAGCGACGCCGAATCGAAATGATATAACTGGTAATCATCAATGAAATACCTAGCCCAATACCGGGTACCAAGCCTGCAGCAAATAAACCGGCAATCGACACGCCGCCAGCGGCAAGTGAGTACAAAATGATATTATGACTGGGCGGCAACAGTACCCCTTGAATTGACCCCGTACAGGTAACACCGACCGCAAAGTCGGTATCATACCCTCTTTCACGCATCATTGGGATCATGATACTGCCAATAGACGAAGCATCAGCCACGGCTGAACCGGTAATTCCGCCAAAGAACATGGTTGAGAGCACATTTACGATCGCTAAGCCACCCCGGAACCGTCCTACTAATAAATTCGACAGACGGATTAAGCGAGTGGAAATTCCTCCTTCACCCATGATTTCACCCGCAAAGATAAACAGTGGAATCGCCATAATTGAGAAAGAGTTCAAGCCATTAAGCATGCGTTGCCCAACAACTTCTAACGGCACACCTAAATAAAAACCTGTCAGCACTGACGCTACGGCTAAACCCAAAGCTACGGGGACTCGCATTAAAATCAGCAAAATAAACGACCCTAACAAAATTGCAACCGCAATTCCTGACATTAACCTTCCTCCTCACCGACAAATAACCACTTAAGACCGGAAATAATTATTACCAGTCCGGTAACAGGAACGGCGACATAGCCTAACCCATTCGGCAATCCGGTTGCCGGCAACTGTGAGCTCCAAGTTAGCACTGTAAATTTATAGCCTTCAATCAGTAGGAGTAAGCCAAAACCGATGGAGAGAACATCCGACAGACGATCGAGCCAAGGGCGTAACCATGCAGGTGCCCTATCATAGATAATTGTCACGCTCAAGTGACACCTTCTGCCCAAACCAGTCCCGATACTTAAAAAACCATACGCAGTCATAAACAGTAGCGCGACTTCTTCCGACCAAGCGGGGGTATTCCGCAACACATACCGTGCAAATACTTGATAAGCTACAATGGCAACCATTATTACCATCATGTAAGCCCCGATCCATTCCACAACGGTATCAATGGCTTTAACAACCCTTCGCATTTTACCTTTCAATCCTTTGGCCCGTATCGGTAGCTCCTGGTCTTTAATTTTCAACCTCATGCACCATCCTTCATGGGCAAAATCTTTATGCTGGGATAAGGTGGGTGACCGTTGACACGGTCACCCCAACATGTCTATTTCACTGCGCGAATTTGTGTGATTAAACTTTGGTAGGGTTTGCCGTACTTGGCGTACAAAGGTGCTACCGCCTGTTGCCATTCAGCTGGATTGACTTGAGAAATAACATTACCGTTAGCAATAGCTGCTTTTTTAGCTGTTGTCTCTAATTGAGTCCAAGCTTGACGTTGCACAGTTTGAGAATCTATGGCTGCTTGCATAATAATTTTTTGATCGGAAGGAGAGAGCTTGTTCCAAGTTGCTTGACTGGCAACTACAATTTCCGGAACGCGGGAATGCTCATCTTCTGTCATATATTTTGCAACCTTGTAGTGATTAGTTGAATAATAACTGGGCCAGTTATTTTCGGCGCCATCTACTACACCTGTTTGCAGTGCACTATAAACCTCGCCGTAATCCATTGGCGTTGGCGATCCTCCCAAGGCTTTGACAAGGTCGATAAAGATATCAGATTGTTGCACCCGAATCTTCATGCCTTTAAGATCACTTGGATGAATAACTGGGTGCTTCGAATTGTAAAAGTCTCTCGCACCGGAATCGTAATAAGTCAGGCCCACCATTTTGGCCGATTGCAACGAATTTAACATTTGCGTACCGATTGGTCCGTTAAGCACATCCCACATCTGAGCACTACTGTTGAAAAGATATGGCAAGCTAAACACGTTTAACTCGTTGTCAAATGAGGCCAAAGGAGAAGCGTTAATGCGTCCTAAGTCGATTGCTCCCATTTGCAACTGCTCGATTACCGTTTTCTCATCGCCAAGTTGGGCATTCGGGTAAACCACAATGTTTATCCGTCCATTAGTACGCTCTTTTACCAACTTAGCAAACTCGTTGTCACCGGTTACTGTAGGATAATTCGGGGCCTGATTATCTGCCAGACGCAGTGTCATGGTCTCTTGAGGTGCCTTTGCACCTTGTTGTTGTGGGGTTGTCCCACATGCAGTAAGACTAAGCGCCAACCCCGCACTAATAGCAATAGCTGAGATTTTTCTCCAATTCATGAATTTTCCTCCCTTTTTGTTCTAATCAAAAATGCCGTAACCTATCCGATTTAAGCTCATTTGAGTTATTTCATCCCCCCAATCATCGTTTAAAGGACGCCATGGTTTGTTTAATGATCCGGCCAAAGCTTTTGCAAATGTGACTCTATATGCTTTGCCAATACACCAGCATACACTTCTTCATTTTCTTCCAGCGAGCGAAAAATTTCGGAACGGAACAAATATTCTCCCTGGTTATTCCGATTGGTAAGAAGTAAGCCGTACGCAATGTGCATGAGCTGCCGGCAATCATCCATGTCAAGTAACCCTGCCAATTTGGAATCTTCCACTGTGCTGAGTGGCGGAAGGTTAGCCAAGTTTGGTGTAACGTGATAATATTGCAAAGCCTCACTAAAATTAGTCAATGCATAAGTATGCATCGCCCTATACAGTTCTGGCTTATTCTGGGCAATTACTCTTACAGCTTCCAGCCAACTGGTACCGGCGGTCTTAACGTGAACTCGTCCGCCCGTTTTAGTGCCCACTATGGAGAATATTGTGAATTTATCGCTGCCGGAGTGAATGCTTAATCTATACCCAAACTCATCTGCTATTTGAGCATGCAAGGAAAACTCTGCGGCAAATTGCTCTACGTCCCCTTTGTAGTCGATTCCCTTTTGGAACTCGCCACAAAATCGCGGTGCTAGACTCGCAAATGCTACCTTAGCCTCTATGAGCTCTCTGGCCACAAAATAATGCGCTTGCGGCGTTGTGGGGACTGTAGTCTCATCAATCGATATTTCAAAGTCAATTTGACGCGAGCTGATACAGGACTTATATACCTTACTGATAAAGGTGATTGCTTTGACATAGGTTAAGACGATACGCTTTAGTTCGTCACAAGAAAAAGTAATGGTATTTAAGCCTAGGCCAAAGTTTTTGTTCAGATAAGTTCGTTCATAATATTGCTTACTTGGATCGGGTAATTTTTCATACTCTGCATTAACTACACCACTTGGTAAATCCGTAATGTAATTTGCTAAATGCTCTGAGCAATCCAAGGTAATCATCGAATACCCCGCATCCAGGGCTAGACTGATTTCACCTTCAGTTTTTAGATGATCCCCATCTGCACCAAAACCGTTCGTATAATCTTCTTGAAATACTGCCCATGTAGCAGCATCGAGTACCTGTCTAAAAGTCCGTTCGGTCAAGGTCAGTTCCCGCATAGATTGCTGTGCCAATACAGGCCTCACTCTCTCTGCCCTTTTTAGCGCCCGTAAATGGCCAGGTGTAGCTACGCCAAGTCGATCACCGAGCCCGATGGTCATTCCCTTGCGTCCTAGCGGGATTGGCGCCGTGAACGGAAACCAACGCCGCAGTTTTTGTGCATTTTCGCTAATCAACGGGCACACCTTGACTAACTTACCTTGAATTCTTGATTCGACGCCCTTAAAATCATCAAACATTGCGCCATTTTCTATTTGATTAACGCATACTAAGAATTTCTCCATGGCATTTTTCACCAAACATACTACACAGCCAGCTTCTCTATGCACGGAATTCGGATAAATTTTAGTATGTTCCGACCATAAAGAACTGATTATACTTTCTAGTTGCCCTTGCACCAACATCTCTCCCTTCACAACATAGAGCTACAGTCGCATCGATTTGTTCTGCTGTTACATTTAGCGAATCAGGAAATCATGTTGTCTGAGCCTTCCAATGTAAACAGATTTTTGATTACACCTAAACATGCTCCATAAAAAGCTGCGTTTCTTCCGATAGCAGAAATTTCTATTCGTGTATCACGAGCTATCTCCGGAAATGCATGGCGGTTCAGACTCTCCAACAAAGGTTCTATCAAAACGGTCTGACTTTCAGATAAAATACCACCGAGGCACACGATTTCCGGATTATAAAAGTTTATGACATTGGCTATCCCTATTCCGATATACCATCCCGCCTGTCTAATCAACTGCCAAGCATAGGAATCAACTTCATTAGCCGCGGCAATGATGTCATCAATTCCTATTTTCCCCTTCTGCTGCCAAATGGCTTTAAGTCCATCGTTATCCTGACACAGGGGCAGTTCATTATTTGCCTTTCGTACTAAGGCAGAAACGGCATAGATACTTTCTAAACAACCTTTATTGCCGCAATTACATAAGGGGCCGTCTTCAACTACAACCATGTGTCCCATCTCTCCAGCATGGCCATGAGCACCATAGAGCATTTTATTATCCATAATTACCCCGGCGCTAAAGCCCTCACCAAGGTTAACGTAGACCAGATTTTTAATATCTTTACCTTTACCAATTGTGTACTCAGCTAAAGCTGCCGCATGAGGATTATGCTCAACATGTAATGGCAGGTTTAGTCGTGCTTCCAACCACTGTTTTACTGGGATATTGCACCACTGTTCACCCAAACTTGGCGAGCGCTTAATTACTTTGGTAGTAATGTCCAACAAACCGGGAAATGCAAAACCGGCGCCATGGATTTTCTTGACAGGAATTTCAGTCTCCGCAATTAACTCTTCTATTTTTTCTACCACTGAATCTATAGCTGTTTTGGGATTTTCCATATCGATTTCGGCTTCCAATACTTTAACCGGACGAAGTAACAAATCTACAATTCCAATAGTTGTTCTATTTCTTGTTATCTCGGCTCCAATCACATATCCGGCATCGGGGCAAATTTGCAGTCGCATTGGGCGACGCCCTCCACTAGATTCACCCAAGCCTATTTCTTGAACATAGCCTAATTCAACCAATTCCCGCACAATACCAGTAATTGCCGCCGGAGTTAACCTAGTTAGCTCCGCTAATTGCTGGCGGGAAATGTTTTCGTTTTCTCTAACAATATTCAAAACATTAATTCGGTTAAGTTTTTTAACTGACTCTAGATTGCGAGCATCCTGCATAACTTCACTCCCTTTATTAATCTATTTAATTTATACGACGCATTGCATAGTGACAAATAGCCCCAATACCACTTTGTACGCCATTTACCCAGCATCTTTATTAATAGTGTTAATTAAGATGATAATAGATTCGCTCCCTCCTCTCATTTTTCCTGCTACCTTCAGACAAAATTTTTAATTATCTAACAATTATCTTTTTGATAACATTTTTACCTGCATTTTTGCCTATTTATTCCATTCAGATGTCATTCAGTTGTCTTGTTTATAATTTGTGCTGTGAGCATAATAAAAAATCTCGCAAACTAGTAGCTAGTTCTGCGAGATTTAACTTACTTATGGTAAGTGATTGGTTAGAATCACCAACTGTCTCAGGCGGAAGACCTGCGTTTGCCTTGTGTTTTCTGCCGGAACACGATATGAACACGTGTCCCTTGCCCTTCTTTACTATCAACCGAAATGGTACCGTTATGAGCCAAAACTATCCATCTGGCAATCGATAGCCCCAATCCAGTTCCACCTGCAGCCCTGGATCTAACTTTATCACCTCTATAAAATCTGTCGAAAATATGAGGCAAGTCTGCCTGGGAAATACCGATCCCGTCATCCTCAACCGCAAGTTCCACGTCATGCTTAGTTTGTCGACACAAAACCTTGATGTTGCCACTCTCTGAAGTATATTTTAAGGCATTGTCCAAAAGAATTACTAACAACTGGTGGATTCGCTCACTATCCCCCCAAAAGGAAACGTCTTTTTCGATTACGGTTTTAATCTCTATTTTTTTAGTCGCGGCTAACTGGGTAAAGTGTTCAATCACTTTGATAACCAATACATCTAAAGCAAAGTTGCGCCATTCCAGTTCCAGTTGATCCGAATCTGATCGAGCTAAAGTAAGAAGCTGCGACACCATCTTTGTCATTCTCTTTACCTCTGACAACATGGTCGAGATGCCACTACTTGCTTGCTCAATGGTTTGGTTGGGATGGCGGAACAGCATTTCTAATTGTCCCTGCACAACGGCAAGGGGGGTTCTTAGTTCATGCGAAGCATCTGCCACAAACTGCTGTTGTTTTTCCCACGACCGCTTGATAGGAACAAGTGCCCTCTCGGCCAAAAAAAGTCCGACGAAAAAGGATATTAGACCCCCAATAATGACTCCAATGAAGATTACAACCCCTAAATCATTCAGCATGTCTGTTTCCGGGTCGATGCTTATCACCGCTTGAACGGTAGCTGCTTTACTTAGGATCGGACTGCTAAGTGCTTTGAAGTTGGCAGCTGTGAAAATTACGGACTCTGCTAGCGTTCGGTATTTATGACCTTCAATATTAACAGTAAGGAACTTTTGCAGTGCCAAATGCTTTTTTAAAATGTCAAAATCACTTGCCAAAAACGCCTGATGTGGGGACTGTAAAATCAAGTTGTTTTTACTGTCCCAAATAATATAAACCACACGTCGGTCGGCTTGTCTTTCAATATTTTGTGGGCTTAATTCGTTAAATTGCTCTCGTGGTAGATGCAACATTGCGGACTGTAGTGAATTATCAACTTGCGAATACAGACGGCTATACGTATACATATAGATTACAAATCCAAATATGTTAAGGATAATGAAGAAGACAATGGTATTTAGAGCAACCATCCTAGTGCGAGTTTTTTGAAACATGCTATTCTCCCTTTAACATATAACCAATGCCTCTAACCGTCTTGATATAAGTACCGTAACCATGCGCTTCCAACTTTTTGCGCAAATGATGTACATATACATCCACAACATTTATGGCTGACTCAGAGTCAAATCCCCAAATTCGATCAAAGATTTGCTCGCGTACCAGTATTTGCTCACTGTTACGTAGGAAAAATTCCAATAACTCATACTCTTTGACAGTTAAATTAAGCGCGTTCCCACCTGCAAAGCCGTCATGCAAATTTGGTTGTAACGCAATAGGTCCATAAACTACTTCAGCTGTCATTTCACCGTTGACCCGACGCAATAAGGCTCTCACCCTCGCCAATAATTCCGTGATTGCAAATGGTTTAACCAGGTAATCGTCCGCACCAAAATCGAGACCTTTGACTCGGTCTTCCACGCTGTCCCTGGCCGTTACAAATAAAACCGGAGTTTTGATTGAGTTAGCGCGTAATCGCTTTACGATTGCCAATCCATCTATACCCGGCAACATAATATCTAAAACCAATGCATCATATATATCCTTTTCAGCCAGCATCAATCCCTCATCGCCGTTGTCGGCACAATCTACTTCATACGCTTCTTCTTTAAATATGGTGCAAATCAATTCCAGCAGAGATCTGTCGTCTTCAACAACAAGTATTTTCATTTTAAGCCTTTCTAGCAACAGCTTAACTGTTAACTGTTTAACTATAAGTTCTCAATTATTTGCAGATTCAATTATTTGCAGATTCAATTATTTGCAGCTTCAATTGTTTGCAGCTTCAATTGTTTGCAGCTTCAATTGTTTGCAGCTGCAATTATTAATAGCTGCAATCACTTACAGTATAGCACGAAGTTAAATCCATTCTAAATCAAACAGGTTAAAAATCAATTAAAACCATTGATAACTTAGAACTAAAAGCAGTTCAGCCATAAATGATACCAAGCTAGCCTAGACCTGCTTACGTGTTTGCCCACTACGTCACCAGAACTGCTCATACCCGCTGGAGCGCAGATTTGGGGTTATGAGTCTAGCCTAAGCTTTCAAATCAGCCTGTAAAATAAAAAAAAGACCGGTACTCACAAGAAGTACCGGACTTTTTACCTGGCAACGACCTACCTTCCCAGGACCCTGCGGTCCAAGTATTATCGGCCCTGGAGGGCTTAACTGCCGTGTTCGGGATGGGAACG
>JAJXUE010000055.1 GCA_021783135.1 Bacillota bacterium
TTGATCCACAGTGAGCCCCAAGTCGGACGCCAGACTTTTCAGCCCACTGTCACGTTTAGCTTGCATTTGTGCCTTAAACTCAGCCACGCTCATATTGTGTTGCTTGGCCATTTGTTCTAACCGCGCCGCACGTTTGGCCTGCATCTTAGTCTTTAGTTCATCAACACTAAGACCTTCCTTGGCCGCCCTCTCCTTTAAGCGCGTCTCGTGCAGCGCTTTTTTGTCAGCAACCATCTTGTCGACATCCGCCTTGACCTTGGTAAGATCACCCTGGTTAGCCTTCAGCGATTGTTGTAGAAATAGTTTTAGACTGCACTCCTTACCTCCCTGGTGTTGCATATGACCCGCAGTTTTGCCCTTTTCAGCCCCTACAGGGGTATACGCGACAGCCTGCGCCGCCATACCTACGGTAAAAACCAATCCTGAAACTACTGCCAACAATCTTTTCATGCAGCAAAACCTCCTTTTTTTCATGCGTCCAAGGTGTATTTTTCGCATAATGCAAAAATCAATACGCCCTTAACATGAAAAAAGGTTTGCCAGCTTACTAACAACTACTTCCACAGCTACTTTGCCGGTGGATGATACGGCACACTGGTAACAAGGATATTCTTTTTGAGTAAAAGTAACAGTTTCATTAATTGGCCTGTTTGATTGTGCAAGAAGTTTTGCCATATTTTTTGTGGCACAAACTCCGGAATCACTAAAGTCACAGTTGAATAGCGCGAATCTTGCTCAACTTTTTCCAGGTAATGTAATAAGTCCTGAACTGTTGCACGATAAGGTGAATCGATAATTTCCAATTTCACTTGAATATTATATTCCGCCCACTTGCGTTGCAGTTTAGCCGCCCTCTCACTATCCGACGCAATGTGTACTGCCGAAATTTGCGGCGTAAGCTCATACCCATATTGCAGCGCCTTGAGCACTATTTTATTTATGTCAAATACCGGAACGACGATTTTACTCTTGTATTCTGACAGGATATTGTCAGCACGACGATTAGAAATGCGCGCAATTTGCTTATTAAACTCTTGTACATCTGCTTCAGTTACTTTTATAAGCAATATTTCGTTTTTATATACTTTTGATACGCTATTGAAAAAGAACATCAATAACGGAATAATAATTGCAACCAGCCATGCTCCTTCGGTAAATTTAGTAATCAAAAATACCAGAAACACTACGAACGATATCACGCCACCAAACAAAAAGATGGCCATGTCCCAAAAGTAAGATTTTTTGGATTTCGATTCGATGCAATGTTTGGCTAGCCCAAACCCGGTGAGAGAAAAACTAATAAACACTCCGATAGCATACAAGGGTAACATGCTGTGGGTGTCGCCCCCAAATACAAGGATTAACAATAGTCCTATAATACTTAAGGTCCAAATTCCCGCGCTATAGACCAAGCGATCGCCCAAGTTCTTGAAATAACGAGGCGCGTACCCATCCCGTGCCATTAAACTCAACAGAATCGGCAAGCCGACAAAGGGTGTATTCGCCGCAATAACCAATATAATTGCAATTCCTGCCATGAGGATATAATACATGAATGTTTTGCCAAAAACCAATAATCCCAGTTGATTTATTACCGTATTATCTACACTGGGGACAAGCTGGTATTTGCTGGCCAAAAATACCATCCCGGCAAGTCCGATCGCTACAATAAATCCCAGGGTAATCAAAGTACTGATCGCTTTCTTTTGTGCCGGGGCTTTGAAGGCTGTTACACCGTTGCTGACAGCTTCGGTCCCTGTTAGCGCGGTAGTACCTGCCGCCATGGCCCGCAGAAAGACAAACAAGGTAACACTTTGCGTATTGTTAGCAATAATCTGATGCGAAATCGGATTAAGCGCTACTCCATAGACAAAGTACTTAAACATTCCAACGCCAACGAGGCTAAAAATACTAAGTATATATACATATACCGGTAAAGCAAACAATCTTGCTGATTCCTTAAGTCCACGCAAGTTGACGACAGTCATAAAAACAATAATCAAACAATCTGCCAATACTTTGTGCGGTGTAGGTTGCAACCAGTGAATTATACCGGTAAGGTTTTCCACCGCCGAGCTGACACTCACAGCCACAGTTAAGATGTAATCCACACTAAGGCTGGCGCCGGCCAGCAAGCCCATTTTTTCACCTAAGTAAGCATGGGCAACAGTGTAGGACCCGCCACCTTGGGCATATTTTTGAATTGTTCTACGATATAGCAACAAGATACTCGCCAATAAAAGTATTATAGCTGTAGTAACGTGCATCGCTGCCGCATATCCGGCAGTTCCGGATAAAACTAATACATATAAGATTGCATCCGGGGCATAACCCTGGGAAGAAATAACATCGGAACCAAATACGGGTATCCCGCCAAAGATACCTAACTTTTCATTTTCTGCACTATGCGTTGCTAGCGGGGAACCAAATATGAAGGATCTTAACCGTAACCAAACCAATTTGTGATTGGCCGAAGCCATACCTAACACTCCTTAACCTAATACCAATTTATCTGCCACAAACCAGGCCAATCCATTTTTCTGCTTAAATCTTTACTTATTTTACCCAAATACTGCGCATATGTTCCGGCTTTGGCGTCTAAAAAAATAAAAAACCAGCCGTTAACCTGCTTCTTCGCAGTTACGTACCGGTTCGCGGCAAACCCGACCCTTTACAGCCCTGTCCACCGTCAACCACTATGATTTTCTTGCAATTCTTCTTCTAAATTTCGGTCTAGTATAAAAATATCGATTTTCTCACCAGTGCGGGTACTTATATCGCCATGACTCGATAGAACCTGACAACCAGTAGTCCGTGTCACCAGATCTTCCATCCGTTCGCGAAAAATATCCCGCAAAGTCACACGCATTTCCTTAACCAAACGTCTGCCCTTTTCCGTACTGACCAGGTGCTGTTCCTCACACGTCATGGATTTTTTCTGACGCACAATTACCATGTCTTGCGTGATAAAGGTCTTGGTAGCTTCAGGACCACGCCCCAAAATCTGCCTTTGAAATTGAATGAAGGCATCGCTTATTGCTGCTTCCAACTTGCCAATTTGGCCTTTGCCCATCGTTCACCCCCGGATTAACAAGCCGACATCATCTGATATTGTCTGATATTGTCTGATATTGTCTGTTACCCTTTTGTTTAAGCCTACCCCTAACCCGGCACATAGCCCTGTCAGAAATCCACTAACTAAAATAAAAAACAGACCGGAAGATCTGTTAGATCTCCAAATCCAGCCTGCGAAGTTAGCTGTCGGGTTAGGGCATTGGAGCTGCCCTTTCTATCAAAAATAGAATTCACCCCGTTAAGTGGTTCCTCCGCTTCCCCTAAGGGAATTTGGCTGTTCAGTTTTGCCAGCAAGTGTATTATAATCCAGCCTAATTTCTTTGGCAACAATAATTTTTGATTTTACTCAGGTAAGGGTTGACCATTAGTCTCTCTGGCCCAGACCAGTGCCACTATGCCTACCACGTAGATGAGCGACACGGCCGTAACCGCTGTGGCATAGGAGCCCAACGTACTGACCAAAAAACCCGTCAGCAGCGGCCCGATGGCGGCAAGAATGCGGCCAAAATTAAAGCAAAATCCCTGCCCAGTAGCACGCAAGCGTGTTGGATAGAGCTCGGCCAAATAAATCGGAAACCCGGAAAAAATGCCATTGTTGAAAAATCCTAACAGTGGCAGCAACAGCAACAAGGTGGTGTAGTTAGTTACAGAATGAAAAATATAAGGGGCAAGCAGTAAGCTACCGGTGAAAAAAAACAAGAACGTCCTTTTGCGTCCAAACCGGTCGGCAATTGGGCCAAAAACCATGTACCCTATGATCGCGCCGACGTTCAAGGACATGGTAGCGTAGCTTTTATAGTCAGAAATTACGGTATCTGACATCGCCTTACCCCGCAGGAGCTCTCCCACAAAGGTTGGGGTCCAGTTCGTTACCGCCCACAGCCCAAAAACAGCGGTAAATGCCAATAATGAACCCACAATAGTATCGCGCCGCAGTTCGGGGCGAAAAATCTGTTTTAAGGTCAGTTCTGTATAATCTTTGCCTTTTGCCTTATTACCCGTTAATTGGGCATCTTGGCGTTGCCTTTGCACTTTCAGCCACGGCTCAGGCTCATTAACCTTCTCCCGCACAAAGGCCGCAAATAGCGCCGGAAGAATTCCGATTACTAAAACAGCGCGCCACGGCGTAAAGTTATGCGTAGCGGCCAAAGGAACTACCACCAGATTAACCAGCGCTGCCAGAAAGAAGCCGGCACCCCATGCGCTTTGCATGATACTCAATACTTTAGTGCGATGAACGTCATCAAAGGACTCTGCCACCAAAGCCGAACCGGCAGACCACTCCCCGCCAATGCCCAAAGCTGTGAGAAAACGAAACACAGCCAGTTGTACCCAACTCTGCGACAGCGCTGCCATCCCGGTAAACACGGCATAAAACAAAATGGATACCGCTAAAGTTCTACTACGCCCGATATAATCGGCCATCACCCCAAATACCGTACCACCCAAGGCCCAGCCTACTAAAAATACGGAAAAGATTAGGCCGCCGTGCGCGGCAACATCCGCCTTTGAGGCCGCATGTCCCAACACATCCTGCAGAGACGCAGGCATGACCATCGCGTACAAGGTGGAGTCCATGGAGTCAAAGACCCAACCAATCCAGGCCGCGAGGAGCACCAACAGCTGCTGGCGTGAAATATTTTCCGGTAAAACCCAGGATAACCTCATGACCTACCCTCCTCCCCTGAGTCTAGGCCATATTCCTCAATTTTATACTGTAAAGCGCGCCGGCTGATATCCAGCAGTCTGGCTGTATGTACTTTATTACCGCCGGTTTGGCGCAAGGCCTCCGCGATCGCTTTTTTCTCTACTGCCTTTAGGGTTTCCCGCAAAGTAGCTTGGGCCTCTCGCGCCACACTTTCACCCGGTTCACTTCCGGTTTGTAAATCTTCCGGCAAATCTTCTGGCAAAATAACGCGACCACTTCCCATCACGATGGCATGCTCCAGCGTATTTTCCAGCTCGCGCACATTACCCGGCCAATTATAACTCTCCAGCATTGCCAGAGTGGCCGGGGCAATTTGTTTAGGTTCACGCTGCAATTTAGCACAATATTTATCGCGAAAATGCGCGGCCAGCAGGGATATATCCTCCTGCCGTTCCCGAAGCGGAGGTATTGTGATTGACACTACATTTAATCGGTAGAAAAGATCAGCGCGAAAGGTCTTAGCGGCAACACTTTGTTTCAGGTTCTTATTCGTAGCGGCAATAATACGCACATCCACTTTAACCCTTTCGTTCCCTCCCACCCGCTCAAACTCCCTCTCTTGCAACACCCGCAGTAATTTCACCTGCAGAAGCGGGCTCATTTCCCCAATCTCATCGAGAAAAATCGTACCCCCGGTAGCATGTTCAAATTTGCCTATTTTTCGCGTATATGCTCCTGTAAACGACCCCTTTTCATGGCCAAAAAACTCACTTTCCAGAACTCCTTCCGGCACAGCACCGCAATTAACACTGACAAACGGCATATCCTTGCGGCTGCTGTATTGGTGAACAGTACGGGCTACCAATTCCTTACCTGTACCACTTTCCCCTTCAATCAGCACCGAGGAATCACTGGCGCTTACCCTGCCGATAGTTTTAAACACCTCTTGCATCGCAGGTCCTGACCCAATGAAAGCATTCCGCGGCGGTTCCGCAAAGGCCAGCGGGTTTTCCCCCATATTGTGCCGCGTGGCCATCGCCTTCTCGACAATCTGCTTAACATCCGGTATATCAAAAGGCTTAGTCAGGTAATCAAACGCACCTAAGCGCATCGTTTCCAAAGTAGTTTCCACCGTGCCGAAGGCCGTCATCATGATAATCGACAAGGCAGGATAGTCCAAACGCAAAATGCGAAAGGCCTCCATCCCATCCATAACAGGCATACGGATATCCATAATCAACAGATCAAACTGCTGCTGCTGTACCAACGCCAGTACCTCTTCCCCATTCGCCACAGCAGTAACTGTAAAATTCATTTTACTGAGTACCCGACTCAGTAAATTGCGCACACTTGCTTCATCATCTGCGATAAGAATAGTTCCGCGCGTTTCACTCACTTGTTTCACACTCCTTGTCTAACCGGCAAAACTAATGCAAATTCCGTGCCTTTGCCCTCAACGCTGTTTACTTTAATTTCACCGTGGTGCAGGTCTACCAGCTGATGCACGATGGCCAGTCCCAAACCCGTACCGCTTTCACGCGTAGTGAAAAAAGGATCGAACAATTTATCGAGGTTGGCATAGGGAATGCCTATGCCTGAGTCACACACTTTGATCGTAACAAAACCTTGCTGCTGGCGCGTAACGAGCTTAATTGTACCTTGCTCACGGATAGCTTGCCCGGCATTTAACAATAGGTTCAGCAAAATCTGTTTAAATTGTTCGCGGTCAACTTGCACATTAATATTAGGTTCAAAATCCTTAATAAGCTTAATGCGGTGGCGAAACTCACCGCTGTCCACCAATACCAAAGTTTCCTCAATCATATCCTGCAGCTTTTCCATTTGAAACTGACTCTGGGAAGGTCGGGCAAAGGCCAAAAGACCCCGCACAATGCGTTCTAACCGGTTAACTTCGTTTACAATTACAGAGGTATATTCATGCCGCTCATCGTCAGGCGGCAACTCCTCATCTAAAACCTGGGCATAGCCCTTAACTGCAGTTAACGGATTCCTGATTTCATGGGCTACACCCGCTGCCAACTCACCAATACCTGCCAGACGGTTGGCTCGCAGCACCTGCGCTTCCAAGAGCCGTTTTTCGCGCAAATCAATGATTAAGGCCAAAGCCCCCACCACATCATTATTATCATTGCGCAGCATAGAAGTGGATATCGCCGCAGACAAGTGCGTGCCATCCGCGCGAAATAGGGTTTCTTCCTTAGCCAACACCGAGACTTCACCGCGCAAAGCAGCACCCAACAATTCCACCAGGGGCAAAGCCAAATCAACCGCGCGGTAATCATTGCCTAGCGCAGCTTGCTTGTCAATACCGCTTAAATTAGAGGCAGCCGGGTTAAACAAAATTACCTTCCCCTGCTGATCAATCGTAATAATACCGTTAGGGCTGCTCGCCAACAAAGCATCCCTGTGGTTGGTGGTTTCACGCAGACTTTCCGCCATCTGGTTAATGGATTGGGCAATCTCACCCATGACCCCGCGCGACGGAGGAATACTTACATTCACATCGCGGCTTAACGCATCGAGTCCCCGTTTGATGATGTTAACAGAGTTCGCCAATTCGCTCGTAAAAATACCGGCACCCGCGAGGCTCACCACGGTTCCGATAATCAACAGATAGATAATATTTTCGCGGACCTGATTAATCTCCGTAATTTGCACCGTAATGCCTTGCCGGGCAGCCTCTGCTTGCAGTACGCGTTCACTGGCCTGGACCGTAACCAAGCCGGTAATCACAATGGGAGTAACAACCAGCAGGAAAACCGAAATTATTAAACTCAAGCGAAATTTCATGCCGTCCTCCAGGCTATGTTGTGATCTAAACACATACAGTTCGTCTAATTAAGTAAAATTCCCTCTAACATCGTCATTTATTGCGCGAAAAATAGTAGTTATTCTTGTAATTGTTACCACCCGGCGCAAAAATATCCTTGTTCTCCCAGCAAGAAGTGTGCGCTATATTGGTCCCCCAAATCGCTGAGCTGATACTTGCCCGAGATACGTTAAAAGGCCCTCCGCTGCCGCGAAAGGCCTTTTACGTTAAGCACTAAACCCAGATCAGGCAGCCTGATCACTTTGCTTTGCTTCAAATTTGAAGGAGCGATCTGGATGATGAAACAACAATACGCCGATGACCGCGGTAACATTAAGAACAATTACCAAGATGAATGCACCACTAAAGGAGCCCGTGATTTGAATAATGAAGCCCGTTAAGGTGGAAGCAATCAAACCAGCGACCGCAAAGAAAAAGTCCATAATACCGAGTGCAGTGCCAGAGCGTTGTTTGATCATATCGACATTTACCGCATAGAAGGTGGAGTTTGAAGCCATGTTGAAGCCTACACACAGGGAAATACTAATTGCGGCTACCAGAATGGAGTGGAAGAAAAGAACCGGCAACAAGAATGCTGCACCTAAAAGTTGCGTAATCCAGATGGGATAAGAACGGGCCAGGCGCAATTTACCGGTTGCTTTCAACACCCGATCTGAAATCATGCCCACGCTCCATAGCAAGATGGCAGCTAATAACCACGGTAAGACGGTAAACATGCCCACTTGTTGTACGTTCATATTATACGACTTACTCAAGAACGTAGGCAACCAGTTCATAAAGAAAAAGAGATTGTAACCGAACACGAAGAATGCCCAGTCATTCGACAGCAAGGTGGGATTTGTGAGCATAAATTTCCACATGCCTGGTTGCGAAGCATGGGTACTGCGGCGAATATCTTGCTCAGATACATCACGCGAAATCTTATTTGTCTCGCGGATGTGCTTAAGTTCAGCGTCACTAACGTGCTTGGAATTTTCCGGAAAATCTCTAAACACAAAGTACCAGAGCGGAGCCCAAACTACCCCGAGTACGCCGAGAACGATGAACATACCGCGCCAGGAAAAGAGAGTTGCCAAGTATGCCACGATTGGCCCGCCAATCATCAACGCGATAGGTACTGCTACCAGAGCGTTGGCCAAAGCTACGGCTCTTTCCTTGCTAGGCAGCCAATCACCGACAACACGGTTTAAAGCAGGGAAGTTAGGTCCTTCCGCCACACCCAACATCATACGAACCAAAAACAGCATTACAAAACCTGTCGCCGCCGCAGTTGAAATGATACTTAACGACCATACCAAAGCTGCCACGAGCCAAATTCTACGTGA
>JAJXUE010000004.1 GCA_021783135.1 Bacillota bacterium
GATCAATACGGCCAATCTGTAGGTCAGAATAGGACTTGCCCCCTTTGTCCACAATCCCAGAACTAGTAATTTCGACAAATATAAGGTTAATCCTTCTGGAACTACTAATTTTGAAATAACTTCGGCAAATATACCCTAACTCGTTGGGTTAGGTGTATCACATAGCCGTCCTATCGCTTGCCCACATCGAACCCTTTCCCCTGCAACAACCTGCAGTTTTACTCTTTGGTGTTGAAATAATAAAATAACTGTCGAGCCAAACTCAAAGTGTCCGATTTCCTCGCCCTTAACTACACTTAACTGCTGTTTGGGGGCCCACCTGGTGATTTTGCTCACAGACCGGCTGGTAGCAAACTCGGCATAGTTAACCTTAATACTACCCACGATTATTGCGCCTACCTTGACAAGAGCCACCACGCCTGCCACAGATTCGAGGTACGTAATAAGTCTTTCGTTACGGGCGAATAAACCCTGCACTGCTCTAACTCCAAAGGGGTTAACCGGGAATAAAGTCCCCGGTACATAACTGGCGCCCTGAATTTTTGCATCAAGCGGGACATGGATTCGGTGATAATCCTGCGGACTTAAATAAATAGTGACAAAAATTCCGTCTGAGAAAGTGTCCGCTGCCGCCTGGTCATTACCCAACAGTTCCAGCACACTGTAGAACACTCCCTTAGCCTGAATCAGTTTGCCGTCTACAATTGGGCCTGATTCGGAAATAATCCCATCAACAGGACTTGTCAGTACGGTTGCTCCAGGCGCAATTGGTCGTAAGCCCGGTCTTAAACGACGTACAAAAAAAGCCGTCAAATCGGTGTATTGGGCAAACTCTAATTCCGCTTCCTGCACATCAATTGTATACCACTTGGCGAAGACTGCGATTAACGGCTTACTCAAGCTACTGCGTGCCAACGCACCTACTAGGCGCGAGAGCGCCTTACGCGGTAAAATTTTCAAAATCAATAACGTTATCTCGTCCAAAGTAAGTTTACCCTCACAATCGATATTGGTCATTATCAATTCCAGAACTCCAAACCAACTGAGCGAGTTCATCCACCGAATACTGTAGTTCGACAACCGTTCCCGAGTCAAGTGAAATATAAATTATTTTTCTCCTTTTTTTTACATGATTCTTCAAAACAGAATGTTAAAATGAATTTGCAGTTTCCGCTTTGTGAGAAATAGGAGAAAACTATGCGTTTTAGACTCAAGAACGAAATCGCTTACATTGCTATCATAGGATTGTGTGCCGCCTTAGTCTTAGAATATGCCACAGACCTGCAACACCCGGCACTTTATGTGCTGCTGGTTGTTTTAGGCACAATTATCCTAAAGTTAAGCTTGTCCCGTCAGCAAATATTTGCCTACAAAGAATCTCTGATTGAAAAACTAAGTCTGAATTTAGACCTCAATAGAAGCTTACATAAACTCCTCTTAAACGACTCTAAGACGGCAATTGAAGTCGTTAATAAGTATGGTGTTGTGGTGAATTGGAACGACAAAGCGGCTGAAATGACAGGGTATATCAAACCGCTAAATCAAAATCATGTTGACCTCTTTTCGCAAGAACATCAAACAGGACAAAACAAAATTCTGGAAACACTGGCAACCGGGATCGAATACCTTGATCAGGAGATTACCCTTTCCATCAATGCCAGAGATTCAATTATAGCCTTAATCAATACATATACCCTTAAAGACAAACGCGGTAGAATTCGCGGTGCCTTGGCGGTCTACCGTGATATCACTGTTAAGAAACAGATGGAAAGACAGGCACAACAGGCCGATAAATTTTTGGCCTTGGGGCAAATGGCAGCCGGGTTGGCTCATGAAATTCGCAACCCTTTAACCACTGTCAAAGGCTTTTTACAGTTAACTATGCCTACAAACCCCCGGCACAGAGAATATTACACTTTGATGTTGGATGAAGTTAATCGCACCAACAAGTTGGTAAGCGAATTTATTCTCCTCGCCAATCCGTCGGCTCCATCCTTTGTACCGACCGACTTATACGCCTTGGTTGAGGAAGTCTTTGTCGCGCTGGAACAGCCAAGCGAACAAAAAAACATCAGGTTAATTAATCGCAGTGCTAACTTGCCCCCTATAGGTCTCGACGTTGAGCAGTTCAAGTACTTATTCTTAAACCTTTGTATGAATTCCTTAGACGCTACCCCAACCAATGGCACCATCGGCATTGCCGCAGAAGCACGCGACTTTCAAGTGCATATTACGGTATGGGACACGGGTTGCGGTATACCCCTAGACATAATCGACAGGGTTTTTGACCCATTTTTTACGACAAAAGATTCAAGTACTGGGCTTGGTTTGTCCATTTGCTACCATATAGTACAAAGTCATAGTGGAACTATCACTCTTGAATCTACCCCTCATTACGGCACAACCATACATATAACAATTCCGTTGCAGGCAAGCTGGTCCGACCCAAAACACCTTTAGAGTACATGTTGCACCCCGTATGTAAAGGCCCAGGCTACAAAAATTGCGAATAGGGCTAACGCCAATACCCTAGTATAGACAGGAACCTTATTGGTGGGCAAACCTACAACAGCTGAGATTAAAAATCCCCCGATCAATCCGCCTAAATGCGCCCAGTTGTCCACCGATGGGTTAATTTGACCATAAGCCAAATTAAACAGAATTAAGATAATCACATCGCGCCCGATGCGCTTCCCAATCTCCGGAGTACGCCACCAAAAGTACAAGTAGGCTCCCATTATCCCAAATAGTGCACCAGATGCTCCGACCGAGACACTTGTACTAAATGCAAAACTTGACAGGTTGCCGGCGATACCGGCCAATACATAAATCACAAAAAAACGCCACGGACCAAAGAATCTTTCCACTGTAGGCCCCAAGTAGTACAGAAAAACCATGTTGAAAGCAAGGTGCAGCAAACCAACGTGCAAGAAGGCTGCGGTCAATAGTCGCCAATACTGCCCCGCGGCAACCATGCTATTTACTTTAGCCCCCCAGTCCACCAGCGTTTGCGTATTGGTCGAAAAACCGGTGAGCAGGGATACGAGCACACAGACGCCAATTAGGCTATAACTTACCCATGGTACAGCTCGACGCATCATTCCCTGTCGAGCTTCGGAACTTACTGCCTGTTGTTCAGCCGGCGGACGCGTATAAGCATCTTCGGCCAATTCAGGGTATTTTAGCGGCGAGTCACTGCCTAACAAGCCGAAATTACCGGGAGGCAATCCTTTTGTTGTAATGAGCCTTGCCTCGTCAAGCTCCACTAACCAAGGGGTAAGGTAGCAACGTGAAACCGCTGATACCTGTTTAGCTGCCAGCAATTGATCCTCGATACTCTCCTCAACTTCTGCCGCAAAAACGCAGATTACTATTTGATTAGCAAACTGCAACTTTTTCGCTAATCTTACCCTTTCCAGATTGTCAAATTCTGTCTTAAGTCCGGCTACTATATCTGCAGTGGAGTATCCGCTAGCTCTAATTAAAGTTACTAGCACTAAAGAATTGTTATCCAACCTATAGAAATAATCTCCACTAAGGTGCGGGTTTACCCAACCTAACTCAGCCAATGGCCATTGGGTAAAATGTTTTTGATTTACAAGCCAGCCGCTCACCCTATCGGCATATACATTTTCGTCCAATATTTTCACTCCAAACAATCTTTAGAGGACCCGAGATCCTCACAATCATACTTTATCGTAACTCATTTTTTTCGTCGAGTCTAGCAGTACCTTTAGTATATCAAGGCGTCTACAGTTAGCACTCGAATTTGTTCTTGTGAACGCACAAGGGAGCGTAGTATATCAAGGTTCGGGTTGATTTGTTCTTGCGGACAAACCAGCCACACTTCCGCTCCCAGCGTGCAATCGGCGGGGAAAAAATTTGCTGCAATGTTGGCAAAATCAAGCTCAAGCCACGTTAACTGGAGAAGGGAATGGACAACGCCCATCAGGTCTTTGTAAGGGTGGATGACGATAGACACCAATTTACCGGCCTGACTTCGCGCCAATACGTCAACTCCAATTGGTTTGTTGACGCTGTGATCACTTGAGTAGGCAATATCAAGGTTCGTATACAACGGCATACACAACCCTAAATTAGCACTTTGGGTTAAGAGAGTGTATTCCAACTGCTGTTGCTTCGGGCAAACTCGACTGAACAACTCAGAGGCATCAAGTTGGGTTAGCCTTTGTTTAAATGCCCCAACAAAATCGGCATTAAGTTCACCTTGGGCGTTCATCCAGCCTTCCAGCTCTTCTCTGCCTCCGGGGCAAGCTCTTATTTCGCGTGGTAGGCGTGTAATTAACGCAATACGCAGCCTATTTTCTTTCTTATTAATTCTTACAACTTCTAGACCTTTATACTTTACACTCACCCAATTTTCCATACAACTTATATATATACCCTGTTTAGAATAACTGCTGAAATAATTTATGGCGGCTTGGAACGACATCTTTTCAACTGGATTAAACTTTTCCGCCCAAACTAGTGGCTCTTGGGGGCGAGATACTCTAAATCGGATTTGCTCAGTTTCAGGTTTCCGGTTCGAGATTACAAAAGTTTGTGCCAAACTCGGTGTATAATAGGCAAGACGAATTTCTACCCTGGGCCCGAACATCTTTACCAAGTAAGAGAATAGAGGACTAAACCCTTCGCCAACTATATAAAGAACGGTTTTTTGACCGTTAGAAACTTTATTAGCCCAAAGCAAACCTGCAACAAGTTCGGACTCGTGACTCATATCAGCCTTAACAGGACATACGACTGCTACTCGATGAAACTGCGACCCACCTTGAAAGTAAGCAAATTGGCTAGGCAGTCGCGAAGTCTTGATCTTCGCTACCTCGATACGCACCAATTCATCGACCGCAAACAGCGCCGGATTTGTTGCAATTGCTTGTATGACCGCTTCACTTTGCACCCACATCACCCCTCTTTAAGCATATAATCTGCGTGGGGTGCAAAAATGCCTTATTTACAACAATAGACAAAATTCATGAGTATCGCCTAAACGCCAAAAGAGCTGTACATTTGCCGTACAGCTCTTTTGCGCCTGCTTTTTCTAGTTTCCTTAGTTAAAATTATTCGTTCAAATCTGCTCTGCTACCAGTAACTAAATAAACAATTTCTTCTGCAATATTGGTACAATAATCACCCATACGTTCAAGGAAGCGACCGACAAAAATCAAATAAGTAGCCTGGTTAATCGTCTTTGGATCTTCCATCATAAATACAAGAAGTTCTCGGAATACTTGATTATATAAGTTATCAACTCCGTCATCCATCTTGGACATTACCCGTGCCGCAACCTCGTCCTCATTAACGTAGGCCTCTAGACCCTTGGCAATCATACGCCGTACTGTATCACCCATACGTGGAACATCAATAAGAGGCTTGATTAAAGGGGTTTTCGCAATACGTAAGTTTACCTTAGCAATATCGACAGCCAAATCCCCCATACGTTCAAGATTTATTGATATTTTAAATCCAGCGACAATCTTCCGCAGATCACGTGCAAACGGTTGTTGGGTAGCAATTAGATAAGTACATTTTTCTTCAATTTTGGCCTGCAAATCATTAACCTCAATATCGCCAACAATAACCTGATTCGCTAATTCCATATCCTGTGACGCTAACGACTGCACTGCCTGACCTATACGTTCATTTACAATCGTACCCAATTTAATTATTTGACAGCGTAATTCAGCTAAAGCATTGTCGAATTCATGTCTAGTCGTCATCCTTATACCTCCTAACCTAGAACGAATATTAAAATGATAATTAAAATTATAGAAATTAATTATACACTTTTATAAGAAATTCTTCAAGCATATAATTATGTGTTGTTAATTGCCTGCGGCAAACCGGTAACCCACGCCACGTACGGTCTCGATTGTTCTACCCATATGTTGCAGCTTATGCCGCAAATTACTCACGTGGACATCAACTGTACGGGTATCTCCTGTGGCGCCATAGTCCCATACCTTCTGCAATAGGTGCTCGCGACTAAACACCCGGTTGGGGTTCGTGATTAGGAGATAGAGCAGTTCAAATTCCTTAGTCGTCAAATTTAATGGTTTACCCGCCAAGGTTACAATATAATTGTCCGGCCAAACTTCAAGTTCCGCAAAAGTCAGCACTGTTTGGGCGGTGGAATTTTGGTCATGCCGCTTTTGCTCCCGCAGTCGGGCCTTAATTCGAGCTACCAATTCTTTGGGACTAAACGGTTTATTTATGTAGTCATCGGCTCCCAATTCTAAACCAATCACCTTATCCACAATTTCATTGCGTGCGCTCAAAATAATGATCGGAAATTTTGCTGTAGCCTTATCCGCCCTTAATGCTTTACATACCTCATAACCGTCGAGCTTAGGCAGCATCAAATCCAAGACGATCAGGTCAGGTTTCTCATTTCGGGCCATGTTAAGACCCTCCTGACCATCACCAGCAGCTAAAACCTTGTACCCTTCCTTCTCTAAATTGAATCGAATTAGTTCTTGAATCGCAACTTCGTCTTCAATTAACAGGATTTTGACCACTACCAGCCCCCGCTTTCACAGTCGGTATTATGCGTATATCACCTACTTAGTTCTGTAAACATTGCTCGTTGATGACAAAATGCGCCTCAGAAAGAATCTTTGCTAGGAAGTCTAGGGGTGTAGAGGCTACGCCACGATACATCATGCGCGTATACAGGTGCTTAGCGTTGGGTAATTCCTCGCGCAACTGTCTACGCAGCTTATTCCCGGCCCTATCAGCATCTACCAAAATGAACACCTCACGCATTTGCAACGGTACAATGAGCTGTTCAATTTTGCTATCACTCAGGGTGCCGAATGTGCACACGATTTCCACTGGTTCGGCCAAGACCCGTAATACATGTTCTCGGTCCGTTTTCCCTTCGACAATAATAACCTTTGGCACTTCCAAGCAGATTCGTCTCCTTTGCCCAATTAATCATATTTGGATTGACGTATACCCCCCATGGGTATAAAATTAAGCCGTAAATATGAAGCAAGGGGGTTTGTTTAAACGTGGAACCATCTTTTAAGGAGTACGCCATTGTAGCGTGCGGTACTATGATTCCCGAATTAAATTATTTAAAGGAGTCCGGATTTCTTGATGCCAAGTTAATCTACACCACACCCGGCTTGCACCAAGAACCGCTGGTACTGGACGAGCAACTCCAGAAACAGCTGGCATTAGCTAAACAAGAAGCAAAAAAAATCATCGTTGTCTATGGCGGTAAATACTGTTATATCAACATGCGCGAACCAATGCGTACGATCGACACGGTAATTGAGGAAATGCAAGAAGACGGATACTACATTGCCAGAACACAAGTTGAAAATTGCATCGATATGGTGGCTAGTGTACCGGAACGCTCCGAGTTAGCGGCAGGCCGCAATATTTGGTGGTGTACACCTGGCTGGCTTAAGTATCGCGATTTGGTATTTAAGGGCTGGGATAAAGCGCAGGCGAACGAGAATTTTCCTCAATATACAGATGGAGGCATAATGCTTGACACTGTAGGTTTTTTTGATGCTTACGCCGTGGAGCACGTGGAAGAAATTCTCGACTTTTCAGATTGGGCAGCAATTCCGCTCGAGGCCGAAAACATTGCCCTCGAGCGCTTTAAACAAGTTCTGATTGCAGCCATGGATGCCGCAGATCGTCCAATTGAAGCATAAACCGGCTGAGCAAAACCCCTTCTTTAGGCTGAGGAAGGGGTTTTTGTTATGACGCGAGCATTACCCGAATCTGCCGGTAATATAATCCTCCGTGCGCTTATCTCGAGGCGTCATAAAAATATCTGAGGTAGCGCCATGCTCCACAAGTTCCCCGTTAAGAAAAAAGGCTGTGGAGTCGGCAATGCGGGCAGCTTGTTGCATGTTGTGCGTTACTATAACAATTGTATAGCTGCTTTTAAGTTGGGTTACTAATTCCTCAATGCGCAAAGTGGCAATTGGGTCAAGCGCAGATGCAGGTTCATCCATCAAGAGCACCGAAGGTTCAACAGCTAAAGCGCGCGCAATACATAAGCGTTGTTGCTGACCTCCGGACAAACTCATACCGGAATGACCGAGTCTATCTTTAACTTCGTCCCATAGAGCGGCCATATTGAGACTCTTTTCAGCAGCCTCTTTTAATTTTTTCTTGTTACGCATCCCATTGAGTTTAAGTCCTGCGACAACGTTATCAAAAATACTCATAGCCGGAAAAGGATTTGGTTTTTGAAACACCATACCCACAGTGCGACGCAGTTCAACAGGGTCATTAGCATAGATGTTCGCACCATCCAAAAGAATTTCACCGGTTGCCTTGGCTCCCGGTAGCGTATCATGCATTCGGTTAATACAGCGGATGAAGGTAGATTTGCCGCAGCCGGATGGTCCGATAATTGCAGTCACTTCATTTTTGGCTATTTCCATATTAATACCGTGCAAGGTTTTATTGGAGCCATACCACGCCTCCAAATTGCGCACGGATAAGCTTTGTCCCATCCTCTTATACCCCCACTTTAATTATTGCGAGTCCGGAAAGCCAGACGAGCTGTCGCATTAAGGATAATCACCAGAAAAATCAAAACCAAGGAGCCGGCCCAAGCCTGTTCATGCCATTGTTTATAAGGAGATGTTGCATATTCATAAATACTTAACGGCAGTGCTGCGATGGGTTGATTTAAATTGTGCGCCCAGTACTGGTTACCGAGTGCCGTAAACAACAACGGTGCAGTTTCGCCCGCAACCCTAGCCACGGCTAACATCGAACCGGTCACGATACCTTTAGCAGCAGTGGGAAGTACGATTTGGATAATCGTACGCCACCGCGGAATACCGAGCGCATAACCAGCCTCGCGAATTGTATGGGGCACAAGCTTGAGCATTTCCTCGGTGGAGCGGATCACGACTGGTATCATGATAATAGCCAAGGCTATTCCTCCGGAAAATGCTGAAAAGTGCTTCATCTTGACGACTATTGCCGTATAGACCACAATTCCAATAATAATTGACGGTATGCCTGTTAGAACATCTGTAGTAAATCGAATTAGGGTGCTAAACCAGCTGAGCCTATCATACTCAGTTAAATAAATAGCAGCTAAAATCCCAATCGGAATACCAAGTACGCTGGCAATGGCAATTAAAATCAGCGTGCCAACTATGGCGTTAGCCATCCCCCCTCCTGTCATACCCATCGGTACCGGCAAGTCAAGGAAAAACTTCAGGTTTACATCCATCACACCGTTTTTAAATACGTATCCCAGTACTCCAAATAATGGAACTAACGCTATCAAAGTCGCGATACTAAACAGTGCGAGCATCAAAGCATTAACATATTTGCGCCTATGTTTTTTCACACCAGTTGCCCTCCCTTAGGCCCACGTGATACAGACCAAACGAGCAATCTTGCCAAGGCGTTTAATACCAACGTTATTGCGAAAAGAATAAGCCCTATTTCGACCAAAGAGCTTAAATAGAGACTGTATGTCGCCTCGGTAAACTCATTGGCAATTACCGCCGCCATCGAATATGCAGGTGCAAACAGCGAAGGCAGAATATCCGGCCGATTACCAATGACCATAGTAACTGCCATGGTTTCCCCTAAAGCCCGTCCTAAGCCCAGCATCACACCGCCCAATATGCCGGATTTAGAATACGCTAATACTGCTATGCGAATCATTTCCCACTTTGTAGCGCCCAAAGCTAGCGCTGCTTCGCGTTGAGTATTAGGGACCGCAGCCATAACCTCCCTGGAGATAGCGGCTATCGTCGGTAAAATCATAATAGCTAGAATTAGGCCGCCAGCTAACATTCCCAGTCCAACCGGGCTACCTTGAAACAACGGAATAAAACCAAGATGCTTATTAAGCCACGGTTCGACAGAATTTCGTAGCATAGGTGCCAAAATAAAAATGGCCCACAAACCATATACGACGCTGGGGATAGCAGCTAAAAGCTCAACCAAAAACGAGATAACACTACGAACTTTACGCGAGGCCATCTCGTTCAAGAATATTGCTACACCAACACCGATTGGACCCGCAAGGGCCAATGCTATTAAGGAGGACACCAACGTACCGTAGATAAACGGCAAGGCACCGAAATTCTCTTTTACCGGGTCCCAAACACGATTAGTCAAAAATGACCAGCCGAATTTTGCGATACTTTCCTGCGAGGAAACATACATTTGCCAGCCAATCCAAATCATCAGCCCTACCACTACCAAGGCCATGCCAAGGGTGAGAAGGCGCAAAGTCAAATCACCTATTGCGGTTCGGGTACGGACTTTATCCTGTTTATTCATGCTCTAATTCCTTTCGCCTTCCTCCAATAAGTATAGATAACTGCCAATATTACCTCCAGTCTACTCTCTCTAAAGGGTAATGTAGCATGTCTTTGTTAAGTCAAAATTATCCTAATGTAAAGTTTATGTTAAAATGCTAAATTTAATTACACATCAAGCATAGCAGCAACAAATCATCTTAACATTCACCCCTTAAAAAAGAAAAATACCCGTTAAGGGTATTTGCTTAGATTGGCTATTAACTATATTTCAATCCGATCTTTAAGTACATCAGTAGCAATTCTTTTGAGTGATTTTTGCGTATCCATGCTAGTCTTTTGCAGCCAACGGTATGCTTCACTTTCGCTCATACCGGCATTTTCCATAACCTTACTTTTGGCGCGATCGACAAGCTTACGAATTGCTGCCTCTTCCTCGATTTGCCGCAACTTGCGTTGCAAACCAGCAAGACGTTGGAAGTTATGCGTAGCTACGGTTAACGCTGCCACACAATCCAAAGCACCTACCGGCTGAAAAACGACCCCTGCTGCACCGGCCTGCACAACTCGTTCTAACAAATGCTGTTCTTGGGGAGCTAAGATTGCAACCACAGGAATTTCCGCTTCCTGCCCCAGAATGTCCAGGAGAGCTAGACCCTTACCGGAAGGATCTAGTAGCACCAGGTCAGGTTGAACGCGACGGATTAAGCGTAGCCCATCCTCGGGATTGGCAGCCTCACCGGTGACCTGACTGCCATAAACATTTAAAACTTGTTTAGCCTCAGCTCTAACCTGAGACTCAGTCGCCACGATTACAATCCGCTGAGCTTTCATATTCCCTCCTGTTCCCCCTAAATCGAAAAAGCGCCCTATGTGCAACTTAATGACTTAGGGACGCCTTTGTCCTTACGCAAATATTCCTATTGTTTGATACAAGTCAGTATAGCCCACTACTTCGTAAAAATCAAGGGTCAAAGATATTAAAATGCCGCACCAAAAAACAACCCGAATAATAAAATTCCCAGCACGAACAAGGTGATGGCTGTATAAAGATAATCTTTTTCAAAGAAGAATAAAAAGACCGATGCTGCTACCCGAAACACCGGGGTGAGAATCAGCAGATAAAGACCCAGGCTTACGATTGCAGCCGGTTTACCGACAACTAAACCAAGATACACAGCATATAAACTTGTAGGGAACACGCCGGGCGCATAACCGGAATGACCACTGCTGTAAAATAATGCCAAACCAATCGCAACAATAATGGCCGAAGTGTACACTCCAACTTTCAAGCTTAAACTGATTAGTACTTCATTATCTATTTCATTGCGTGTTTTCATCTTAGAGTCCACCCTTTCCACAGCATTTCCACCGCAGTGTAAGCTAAAACAGGGATGAACATATAGCGCACGGTTTTATTCTTTAAGCGTTCCATAACTTTAGTTCCCACCCGCGCTCCAATCAACACTCCCAAGCCTACCGGCCCAGCCACCAAAGGATCAATGTCACCGCGTGCGAAGTAAACACCTGCACTTGCTGCGGCAGTAACTCCCATCATGAAATTACTCGTTGCTGATGACACCTTCATGGGTAATTTCATAAAAATATCCATACCCAGTACCTTAAACGAACCACTCCCGATTCCCAACAGACCCGACAATACCCCCGCAATATACATTACCCCATAAGCCGGGTACACACCTGCAACTTTATAAGGAATAGTTTCACCGTACAATTTATCATGGTACTCACTACTGAGCTTCAGACGCGCAGCTAGAGGGTGCTCAACCACATCCTTCGGCAGTTCTGTCTTCCGCTTTTTAAACATAGTGTAGGCGGAGTAGGCCATTAGCAGGCCGAACACTATATACAACGTTTTAGGGCTGACTAGCGCCCCAATAAAAGCTCCGGTTACCGCACCCATTGTTGTAGCGGTTTCCAGAAACATGCCTAAGCGGATGTTGGAAATTTTGTCTTTCACATAAGCGATTGCCGCCCCACTGGAGGTTGTTATTACCGAAACAAGCCCTGCGCCTATCGCAATATGAATAGGCACACCCATACCCAAGGTTAGGATAGGAATTACAATCATTCCACCGCCTATCCCGAGGATTGAGCCGATGAGTCCAGCCAAGATGGAAAAAAGAAACACAAAGATGCTAGAACTTAAGAGCAACGGATTTTCCTCCCCATGCATTTTCGACTTTTCGACAATATATTCTATCGTGTCTATTATAACCTATATAGCTTCGGATAATAAAGCTCGTTTTGTTCGACTTACGAAACAAAACCATGGCGCACGCAAAAGCCGTGACTGCACGCAATAAGTCACGGCTTTTGCCCAAGCGCTTTTAACTTTGTGATTGGTCAATTAATCCGCTTGCAATTCGACCAAGTTTTTGTATAGCTCCAGTGATTCAGGATTCAACAGTGCGTCCCGGTTGAGCACAGGTTGATTTTCGATAATTTGTTTGATGGCTAGCTCCACTTTTTTACCGCTAATGGTATAAGGAATATCGGCGACAACAATTATTTTCGCCGGAACATGGCGCGGGGTTGTATTTTGGCGAATATCGCGTTTAATTTTTGCCGCCAAGTCTGAGGAAAATTTAATGCCTGGTGCCAGCTTAATGAACAGAATAACGCGCACGTCATTCTGCCAAGTTTGTCCAACGACTAAACTATCCGCAATTTCCGGCAGCGCTTCTACCTGACGGTAAATCTCGGCTGTCCCAATCCGGACACCACCTGGATTAAGCGTGGCATCCGAGCGGCCATAGACGATAAGCCCGCCGGTATCGGTAATCTCGATATAATCCCCATGCCGCCATACATTAGGATAAACACTAAAATAGGCCTGCTTATACTTACTCCCATCAGGGTCATGCCAAAAATAGATGGGCATCACCGGAAAGGCAAGGGAACACACTAACTCTCCTTTTTGGTTAATTAGCGGTTTTCCCTGTGGGTCATAACTTTCTACCTTCATACCTAAACCACGGCATTGCAGTTCACCGGCGTATACAGGCAAAATTGGATTACCCAGCGCAAAGGTCGAGACAATATCGGTACCGCCTGTAATCGAGGCCAAGCATACATCCTGTTTGATCGAGTCATAAACATAATAGAAGCTTTCTGTCGCCAGCGGTGACCCTGTTGAGAGAATCGTGCGCAAGCTTGGTAGCTCATACCCGGTTTTGGGTTGTACTCCGGCCTTTTCTATCGCCGCCAGGTATTTTGCGCTCGTGCCGAACACGGTAATTCCTTCGTCTTGGGCCAATTGCCACAATGCACCAGATTCAGGATAAGTAGGCGAACCATCGTAGAGAATTAAAGTTGCTCCCACTGCAAGCGCGCTTACCAACCAGTTCCACATCATCCAACCACAGGTGGTATAATAGAATATTTTGTCATTGCGCGTCAAATCTGTATGCAGCATATGTTCCTTTAAATGCTGGATAAGGACACCACCAGCACCATGCACAATACACTTAGGTATGCCGGTGGTACCTGAAGAATACATGATGTAGACAGGATGGTCAAAGGGCAATTGAGCAAATTCGATGGCCAAGTCAGCTTCTGCAGCCAGAAAATTGGGATAGAGAATTGCCCCACTTAATTCAGAAATATCTGGCTGGGTGTTAATAAATGGTAAGATTACCACTTGAGCAAGTTCACTAATTGCGGCAGTAATGTCCGCAACTTTAGCCAGGGTATCATAAGTTTGGCCATTATAAAAGTATCCGTCCGTCGCAAACAAAACCTTAGGCTGAATTTGGCCGAACCGATCGAGCACTCCCTTGATACCAAAATCGGGGGAACTTGAGGTCCAAATGGCGCCGAGGCTGGTGGTGGCTAACATAGCCACCACCGTTTCAGGACAATTAGGTAAGAAACCCGCAACTCGGTCCCCAACTTTTACACCAATCGACCGCAGCGCTTTAGCTAAGCGTGCCACTTGGTCATACAGCTGAGCGTAACTTAACCTTTGGGCTTCGCCGCGTTCTCCCTTAAAGACAATTGCAGGGCGTTCATCCCGGTAACGGAGCAAATTTTCCGCAAAGTTTAACCTAGCGCCACAAAACCAGCGTGACTCAAGCATATCGTGCAAGTTCTCTACTACTGTTGTGTAAGGCTGAGAGGCATTGATTTGGCCGAATTCCCACATACTCGCCCAAAAATCCTCGGCGCATTCAATTGACCAGCTGTACAAATCCTGATAAGTTGCCAAGTCTTTGGCATATTTAGCATTGACCTCCTGCATAAAACGGGTCATCGCTGCCTGTTCAATCTGGGCGGCCGATGGCTGCCACAGCGGCTGCTTCATGTGTCTCCCTCCCTCTCATCCCGTAGCAAAGCAACTTCACTTGCAGCCTAGATAACGTGCAATCACTAGGCGCTGGATTTCCGAAGTTCCTTCGCCAATCTCAGTCAGTTTAGCATCCCTAAGATACCTTTCGACAGGAAAATCCTTCATGTAACCGTAGCCACCATGAATCTGAATCGCGTCCAAAGCTACCCTTACCGCTGTTTCCGAAGCGTATAATTTAGCCATTGCCGCCTCCTTGCCAAAAGGCAAGTGGGCATCTTTGAGGCGGGCAGCTTGCAGTACCATCAGGCGCGCAAGCTCGATTTGGGTGGCCATGTCAGCCAACTTAAACTGAATCGCCTGGAAATGACTGAGCGGATGGCCAAACTGCTGTCGTTCCCCGGCATACTGAAGCGCTGCATCAAAAGCAGCCTGTGCGATTCCTAACGCCATCGCCCCGATACTAATCCGTCCGCCATCTAAAATTTGTAAAAACTGTTTGAATCCGGCGTTTTCCTGACCCAAAAGGTTCTCGGCAGGAATTTCTACATCTTCAAAGACAAGTTCTGTAGTGTTGGATGCACTTAGTCCCATCTTGTCATAAGGGGTAGAGATTGTAAACCCCGGGGTACCCGGTTCGACCAGAAAGGAGCTGATACCGCGTGTACCTTTACTGGCATCTGTAAGGGCCGTGACTGTTACCACCCCGGCAAAACTGGCGTTGGTAATAAAGCACTTGTTGCCGTTTAGCACCCAGCCTTTATCCGTGCGGCGCGCTCTGGTTTTGGTGCCACCTGAATCAGACCCTGCTTGCGGCTCTGTGAGGCCAAAGGAAGCCAGATATGTACCGTCAAACAGTTGGGGCAGATACTTGTCCTGTTGTTCCGGCGTGCCAAAGTTTACTATAGGCGAAATACCCAAGGACAAATTAGCAGCATAGGTTATCCCGGTGGAAGCACAAGCGCGTGAGATTTCTTCAACGGTCAAAGCATAGCTGACTACATCCCCGCCATTACCACCAACCGCTTCAGTAAATGGCAACGCTAATAGACCTAGTTCCCCCATTTGGCTGACAATCTCGCGGGGAAATTCGCCGGAACGATCGCGCTCGGCTGCTCCCGGTGCAATTACTTCCTGGGCAAATTCCCGCACCATCTTCCGTACGGCCTTCTGTTCGGCGGTAAGGTCAAACATTCATACCACCCCCGCCTATTCCGTGACAAAGTAGACATCAGTAGGTTTGAACTGGCTTAACCGCCGGAACTTGGCTTTAACCGGCATACCGATATAAACATCCTCCGGCGCAACCCCAATCAAACGCGACAGGAAGAAGGTATCTACACCGGGCCACTCCACTAAGATCAACGTAAACGGTGTCTCTGCTAAAAACTCTTCCCCACCAAAATAGCACGTGGTGTAAGTATGAACCTTTGCTTCTAACGGCAAGTCCATCCATTCAGTTGGCTCGCCGCAATTCATGCAGTGACTGCGCGGCGTAGCAAAAGTGCTGCCGCATTTGGTACATTTGCTGCCCATCAACTGCCCTTTACTGAGTCCGGCAAAAAAAGGAGAGTCTTGCGCATAGCTATGAATATAATCAACTTCATAGTGATATTTCATGATAATGGGATCGAGATTATACAGCACGCACCCCTGCTCTACTTCTTCCAGTTTAGGCGTTGTTTTTCCTGCTTGTGTCATCACTTAAAACCCCCTTTCCATAACTGTGGCCGTAATGTAGGTACCTGTTCCCGCGTGACTGTGAATCAGACCGCGTTTCGCGTTTTTCAACTGCAAGGTATCATCTCCGCCAAAATGCTGTGCGATGCTGCCTTGTAACTGCCAGAAGGAAAAAACAGCTTGCATCAATCCGGTTGCCCCTACTGGGTGACCGCAAGCTAATAATCCACCAGAAGGATTCACCGGCACTTTGCCGTCAAGGTTAGCCGCCCCGGATTCGATAAACTTGCCGCCGTCGCCATACTTACACAGGCCCAAATCTTCGTAAGTTTGAATTTCAGAAGACGTAAACGCATCATGCAGCTCCACGAAATCCAATTCTTCCAACGGGTTCTGAATATTAGCCATCTTATAAGCTTGTTTAGCAGCTGCTCTGCCGCCACGGAAGGAGTGTACTCCCGGGTATTTTAAGTCCTTATAATCCTCCGGATTCTCGTGCGGCAAGAGGATTACTTCGCGGGATGGGCGGTCACTTAACCGCATCGCATCTGTGCCGGTCCCTACCCCACTTAATAAGATAGGTTTGTCTGTGAGTTTAAACGCCATCTCTTCTGAGCACAGAATTGCGGAAGCAGCGCCATCTGACATCACACAGATGTCTAGCCGCTTCAAAGGATCCGCAACCATCTCGGAATTGAGCACATCGGCTATGGTTAGTTCAGCCGGAAATTGTGCATAAGGATTATGCAGCGCATTTTTGTGGTTTTTAACCGATACGGCCGCTAGTTGCTCCACAGTGGTGCCAAATTCATGCATGTGTCGTTTTACCATCATGGCGTAGTAACCGGTGTAAAAACCACCTACAGGGTAATCAAAGTTAGTATCAGAGGCTAAGGCGATGAATTCATTGCCCTTCCAGGTGTTAACATGCGACATCGTCTCAAAACCTACAGCTAAGCATACGTCCATGCGGCCGCTGGCAATGGCTTCCCAAGCGCTTTGTAAACACATTCCTCCGGTAGCTCCGCCTGATTCAATCCGTTTGGAAGGCTTAGGTGTTAACCCCAGATAGTCATGCACCATTATTCCTGCCATTAGCTGGCGGGTAAAGTGATCTGAAAAATAAGATGTAATCGAGCCATCAATTTGATCAAGGGTCAAATTGGGCACATCAGCCATCGCTGCATCAAACGCCTCTTTGACCATATAGCGAAAATCCTTTTTGGGTGAAGCTTTGCTAAATTTAGTTATTCCTCCGGCTACCATATATACTGGTTTCATTTACTTTCCCCCTCACAAATTTTAAGCACATTCTTAGGCCATAACCCTTGCTGCCGCTCCCTGCAAACCATATTTACTGACATATTGTTCCCGCAAACGATATTTTTGAATTTTACCACTGGCTGTTGCCGGGTAACTGTCCACAAATTCGATGTAGCGAGGAATTTTGTGTTTGGCAATTTGGCCTTGGCAAAATTGTCTAATTTCATCCTCGGACAATTTCTCTCCTTCTCTGAGTCTGACAACCGCAAGAACCTCTTCGCCGTATTTCAGATCAGGCAGACCCACGACCTGAACATCAGCAATCTTCGGATGCCGATACAAAAATTCTTCTATTTCGCGCGGATAGATATTCTCGCCTCCGCGTATAATCATGTCTTTGAGTCGACCGGTAATATTACAGTAACCAGCCACATCCATCACGGCTAAATCACCGGTATGCAGCCACCCTTCGCTGTCTACAGCCTGAGCTGTTGCTTCAGGCATGTTGTAATATCCGGCCATAATGCTGTACCCGCGCGCGCACAGTTCCCCCTGCTGTCCGGGCAACATAGTCTCGCCGGAGGCCGGATCGACTATTTTAACTTCAACACCATCCAACACCCTGCCAACCGTACTTACTCGGAGTTCGAGGGAGTCATCAATTCTGGTTTGGGTAATTACCGGCGAGGATTCGGTTTGACCATAGGCTATGGTAACCTCCTCCATTCCCATTTTGTTAATTACTTGTTTCATAACTTCTACCGGACAAGGAGACCCGGCCATGATACCTTTGCGTAAGGTGCTAATATCATAAGTCTTTGTTTTTAAGGTCTCCAGTTCAGCAATAAACATCGTCGGTACACCGTGTAAGGCCGTACATCGTTCTTTCTCGACAGCGGCGAGTACTTTGTTCGGCTCGAAATACTCGATAGGCACCATGGTGGCGCCTTTGCTAATGCAGGCCAAGGAAGACATCACGCAGCCAAAACAATGAAACAAGGGCACTGGAAAACAGAGGCGGTCCTCTTGTTGGAGATTCATTGCATCCGCAACAGCATTGGCATTATTAACAATGTTATTGTGAGTTAGCATTACTCCCTTGGGAAATCCGGTAGTACCTGACGTATATTGAATGTTAATCACATCGTCCGGTAAATTCTCTGCTTGCAGCTGGCGCAATTCCGTATCGCTAACCCCCACCCCATGCTTCAAAAACTCCGCCCAATTCAGCAAGCCCGCAACACGCTCGTCCGAGATAAGGATGCCATGCTTAAGTTTAGGAATGTGCTCAAATGGATAGAGGTTGTTGGGGTCTGATTTACCACCTGACAATACCTTCCGTAAAGTTTCCAAGTAGTTAAGGTCTTTAAACCCATTGACCAGGAAGATGGCTACACTGTCTGACTGCTTGAGTAAATACTCTAGTTCACTGGCCTGATAGGATGTGTTAACCGTTACTAAGACTGCACCCATCATAGCGCTGCCTAATTGAAGCAAAATCCATTCAGGCACATTAGGTGCCCACAGCGCGACCATATCACCCTTTTTAATACCCAGGCCAATTAGTGCTTTGGCGACTTGTTCTGCGGCCTGCTGCAGTTCGCGATAGGTATACCGCACGGGACGGTCCGCGTATACCATAGCTTCCTTGTCAGGCAGGCGGTTACTAACCTCATCTAACAGTTCACCGATCGTAACATTTAAAGCACTTGTCACATCCCAACACCTCCTACATATTTACCCCCGGCTTTCTAGCATTGTGCGCTACGCATTTGCTACCCTCCCTCTTCTAAAACTTACTTTTGACCTTGCAATCGCCTGGTTTTGCCTAATTCAATAAGCAAATTGCCTGCCAGTTCCAAGCCATTCTGCCATCAACCGCAGAAAACAGCGGTTGAACGAACAAAATTCAAGGTCGAATAAGAAAAAATGGAGAAACTTCCTCCATTTGTCAGCCACATGTATTATAAGAGTTGTTACTAAACTTAACACTTTATCGCAGCGAGTATTTAGCCATTTTTTTATACAAGGCCGGTCTAGACAGTCCCAAAACCGTTGCCACACGTGATCTGTTCTTTTCTTGGCCTAAAACATACTGTAAAATGTCCGATTCTACTTTATTGACAATCTCATTTAAGCTGTATTTGCCAATACTATTAACGTAATTTGACCAACTATGAAAGTCTGCGTCATTACCACCTCGATCTTGCACCTGCGGCAGCGCGTCAGCCTCAGTGGGATGCGCAAAATTACCGACATGCTGTTCGTACCAGTGCCGCAAATACTGGGGCAAATGTTCCAAGCGCAGCACTTCTTTGCCGTCACACAAATTAAAGGCCGCTTCTAACGCATTTTCTAATTCCCGCACATTGCCGGGCCAATTATAACTGGTCAAAAGCCCCTGTACTTTAGGATGAAGGTGATAGATACGATAATTGAACTCATCATTTAAACGCATGATGAAATTTCGACACAGAGGCAGGATGTCTTCACGCCTGTTGCGCAAGGGAGGTATCTCGATAGCGACTACATTGAGACGGTAAAAAAGATCTGCCCGAAACTTCTTATACTTTACGAGTTGGGGCAAATTAGCATTAGTTGCAGCGACAATCCGAACATTTACCTGACGTGGATAAGACTCGCCTAAGCGCTGGATTTCATGCTCTTGCAGAAAGCGTAGCAGTTTGGACTGGAGATGATAGGGTAATTCAGTTACCTCATCCAAAAATACGGTTCCGCCGTCTGCCTGAGCAAACTTACCTATGTAGCCGCCCTTTTTAGCGCCTGTAAAAGTGCCTGCAGCGTAACCAAATAATTCGGACTCTAGTAAGGCCTCAGGAATAGCGGCACAATTGACTCGCACGAACGGCTTGTAACGGCGTAAACTTCCCTGGTGAATTGCCTGGGCGAACAACTCCTTGCCTGTTCCGGTATCTCCGGTCAACAACACCGTCGTATTGCGCGGCGCAACCTTCACTATTGCTGCCTTAAGATCGACAATTTGCGGGCTGTTGCCAATAATCATCGCGATACTGGGATCTTCTATTGTCTGCATTCTCTCTCACCTTCCTGCACCTATACCCTCGAGCTGACTGTCTACCATAGTCCTTGTTTATATTATAGGCTGACTCATATTGTTAAACTACTAAATTTAACCAAATAGCATGTAAACCTTCCCTAACAGTCGTTATTTTCCGCCAACTGTTACTTTAGCTTACACTTATACTACATATCGAATGCTTAAACGGCTTCCCGGGGACATTAACTAAGCTTCGGTCTCATTCGCCAGGAGGCTAACCTACAGTGGTTTAGCTCATTTTTGCATTCAAACAACCTGCTATAAATCCAGCAGTAATTACAAAGTGACAAATATCTATTTTATTTAACTCCGTTAGCTGTTATAATAATAATTTGCAAAATAGTTTTTAAGTTAGAAAGGTAAGCAATGATTAGTACAAGCGGATTGACCTTAAGATTTGGGAAGCGAGCGTTATTCGAAGACGTAAATTTGAAATTCATTCCCGGCAACTGTTATGGTTTAATCGGAGCGAACGGCGCCGGTAAATCGACATTTTTAAAAATACTCTCTGGTGAAATTGATTCCAACAGTGGAGAAGTCATCATAACTCCGGGCGAACGTGTAGCGGTGCTAAAGCAAGATCATTTTGAATTTGAAGAGTTTGAAGTTTTAAACACGGTAATTATGGGCCATGCCAGGTTATTTGCAATTATGACTGAGAAAGATGCCTTATACGCGAAGCCCGACTTTTCCGAAGCAGACGGAATGCTGGCTTCCGAGTTGGAGGCTGAATTTGCCGAACTTAACGGCTGGCAGGCAGAAGCAGAGGCTGCCGAATTGCTAATGGGCTTAGGTATTGGTAAAGAACTGCACACGAAGCAAATGCGTGAACTTAACGGCAATGAAAAGGTTCGCGTGCTTCTCGCTCAAGCGTTATTTGGCAACCCTAATATCTTACTGCTGGATGAGCCCACTAACCATTTGGATTTGCAGTCAAAAACCTGGCTTGAAGAATTTTTGTACAACTTTACCAGTACAGTTATCGTTGTATCGCACGATCGGCACTTTTTGAACAAAGTGTGCACACATATTGCGGACATTGATTTTGGTAAGATTCAAATCTATGTTGGTAACTATGACTTTTGGTATGAGTCAAGCCAGCTAGCACTACGCTTAATGCGCGATGCCAACAAGAAAAAAGAAGATAAAATTGCCGATTTGCAAAAGTTTATTCAACGTTTTAGTTCTAACGCTTCAAAGGCTAAGCAAGCTACTTCCCGTAAGAAGCAGCTCGATAAACTAACCCTCGATGATATCAAACCTTCCTCGCGCAAGTATCCCTATATTGCCTTTAGCCCTGACCGTGAAGCCGGCAACAACATCTTGACGGTAAAAGATCTTACGGTGACCGTTGCTGGGGCAAAGGTAGTCGATAACCTTTCATTTACCGTCAATAACGGAGATAAGATTGCCTTTGTCGGACCTAATGACCACGCAAAGACCATCTTGTTTAAAGCCTTAATGGGTGAAATTGAACCTGACAGTGGCGAAATTATTTGGGGGATTACAACCTCGCAAACTTACTTCCCCAAAGACAACTCTGCATACTTTAATTCCACGCTCAATTTGGTCGATTGGCTGCGGCAATTTTCCAAAGACCCCGATGAATCATTTGTGCGTGGCTTTCTCGGACGGATGCTATTTTCCGGCGACGAGTCGCAAAAACAGGTCAATGTTCTTTCCGGCGGCGAAAAGGTGCGGTGTATGCTTGCCAAAATGATGCTCAGCGGTGCTAATGTCTTGCTGCTCGACGAACCCACCAACCACCTCGATTTGGAATCAATCACGGCCTTAAATAACGCCTTAATAAGTTTTGACGGCATCGCCTTATTCGTCTCGCAAGATCACCAGTTTGTCCAGACCATTGCTAATCGCATCATTGAAATAACCCCTAAAGGTTTAGTTGATCGCCAAATGCCTTTTGACGAATATATCGAAAATGAAAACGTCAAAGCCTTATTAGAAAGCATGTACAACTAACCCTGTCAACTTAAAACATTATCCGGGAGCAGTGCTAAGCACTGCTCCCTTTTTCTATGCGGAAAATAGGCTACAAATGTCAAATAATGACAAATCGATTCAATTGATTCCCCCGTTAAGTTATACTCTTACTGCGTCGTGATTAAGCTAGAAGGTGAGTAATATCAGGGGGGATCCACATGTCGCTGAAATTAGACTCGGTATACAAATCCTTCGGGCAAAAAACTGTTGTCGACTATCTTGACCTCACTATACCGCGGGGTGAAATCTTTGGTTTGTTGGGACCTAACGGGGCAGGCAAAACCACAACCATGCGCATGATTTTAGACATCATCAGGCCCGATACTGGCTCGATCACATGGTTGGGCCACAAAATAGGACTAGATAGCGCCAACAGCTTTGGATATTTGCCTGAGGAACGCGGTTTATACCCAAAAATGGTGGTAGCCCAACAAATGAAGTTTTTTTCCCGCCTACGCGGACTATCTAACAGTGAGGCGGAAAAGCACATTAGCTATTGGGTCGAACGTTTTGAGTTAGGCGACTTAGTGCAAAAGAAAGCCAGTGAACTTTCTAAAGGAAATCAGCAGAAGGTGCAGTTCATTCTCGCCATCGTACACAATCCCGACCTCTTGATTTTAGATGAGCCATTCTCCGGTTTAGATCCGCTCAACGTGGAATTGCTAAAATCTGCCCTAGGAGAGTTCGCCCAACAAGGCCGTACAATTCTTTTTTCTAGCCACAGGATGGAACATGTTGAAGAACTATGTAGTTCATTGTGTATTATCGATCAGGGGAAAATTATTGCCCAAGGGGGCTTGACTGATGTAAAGAGTTCGACAGGGCGCCAGATCATTCGTTTGAGCCTCATAGGCAACCTTGACTTTCTCCGTGACTTGCCAATTAATCCAGCAAAAATTCGCTTTAATCATTTTAAAGCGTCCGCTGCTTCCCAGGCCATTAATCATGCGGAGTTTGATTTACCGAATGGACTAAACCCGCAGAGTATTTTGCGGTTGGCACTTGAACGCGGCGATGTAATACGTTTTGAGCTTGGTGTCCCATCGCTGAACGATGTATTTATTAGCTTGGTTGGAGGTGACCGCTGAGATGAAACTCCTTCTCTTAATGGCCCGCGAATACCGCGAGCGGGTGCGCAGTAAAACCTTCATCATATCAACTTTGATCGGGTTACTGGTGATTCTTGGCCTTTCCTTTGCCCCAGTTATCATAGACAAGATCAAGTCCGCCGACAAATCTTACATAGCAGTCCTAGAACAAACGGGACAGGTGACTACCTATCTGTCTGAGCACTTAGAAGACAAATTACCTAACGGAGAACGTGAATTCACCTTTACAGCTACAAAGGCAAACAATGCAGAATGGGCGAGTCAAAAAAAGCAACTTATTGACGAACTGCTTACAGGCAAGATTTCTGCCGTTTTGGAAGTCTCCCCTCCTGGCGCGTCAGATAAAGTAATTTGGCACTCCAAACAAATCGAACTCGGCGGTGCTGCCGCCACAGTTCAAACCGTGCTGCAGCAATTGTATACGCAACAACGCATTAACGACAGCGGGTTGCCGCAAGGTCAACTTGCCGCCATTTTCACTCCTTTGGACTTCAATGTTCAGCCGGAAGGTTTAAAGGCGACCACGGCAGCGCAGCAAGCGCAAAACATGGCCCTAGTATATTTTTTACTATTTATGCTCTATTTTTCTTTAATTGTATATGGCATGTATGTGGCAAATGGCGTAATCGAAGAGAAAAGCAGTCGTATCATGGAAATGATGCTCTCTACCGTTAAACCCTCCACCATGATGACCGCTAAGATAATTGGGATTGGTGCGGTGGGTCTCACCCAGTATTTTGTCTGGATTGGTACGGGAATTGCCCTGATTACTCTGCAAGGGAGTGACCTTACCCTTGGATCAGGTGTGACTTTTCAGTTAACCACGCTTAACCCAGTATATCTAATTTTTTTCGGCATCTTTTTTATGCTTGGATTTTTGCTTTATGCAGCTGTATATGCAGGTATTGGTGCGATGGTTAGCCGAGTCGAGGATACTAACCAAGCGGTTAGTCCGATGACCATGTTGATCGTTGTCGGTTTTATGTTGGCTATGTTTTCGCTCTACAGCCCGAACAATCCTTGGATTATCGCCTTCTCTTACGTGCCGTTTTTCACACCTATGGTTTTGTTTTCCCGCATAGTTCTTACCCATGTTCCACCTGGCGGTATTATCCTGGGCATAGTTGATATGTTGCTTGCCACAGTGATTTTGATTTGGGCGGCCGGGAAACTGTATCGGGTAGGCGTGTTGATGTATGGCAAGGTATCCTGGCGCGATTTTTGGCGTGTACTACGAAGTTAATGCGTATCAATTACAATTTCATACCATTACCCCTAAAGTCTAGCTCAACCACTTTACTTGCCCAGATTCTAAGTAATATTCTGCACCCAGTAGCTTTACTTTGCCACGCTGGATCAATTCGGCGATAAGTACGCTCTTGTTTACCTCAGTGAGAGAATTAGCAACATTTAATTCCACAACTTTTTGCACCAAATCATTCCCGTGCAGGCCGGAACTTGCCGCCTTGGCGACAGCAGGGTTGATCTTACAAATAAAAGCATCCATATTACCTTGGGGCTTACCACCGTCAACAGCCGCAGTCACCGCACCACACGTTGCATGCCCCATGACTACAATCAGGGGCGTATGCAGATGTTCGACAACGTACTCAACACTGCCCAGGCTTACTGGGTCAAGCACATTCCCGGCTACTCTAACGACAAATAGTTCACCCAAAGCTTGGTCAAAAATTAACTCCGGTGGCACTCTAGAGTCTGAACAGCTAATAATGACGGCAAAAGGGTGTTGTCCTTGCAAGGCCAGCTCTTGGCGTCTGGCATTGCTGATATCCTTATTAGCCGGTGTACCTGCGATAAACCTTTTGTTGCCATTTTCCAGCTTGCTAACCGCCTGCGCTGCCTCACTTGTTGCTACGTTGCTTGCCGCAGCATAACTGTCAACAGGTCTTACTAAATTTGATCCTGTGCTCGCACAACCGGTACACACTAATGCAGCAGCAACAGCAAATGCTGCTAACGCTTTAAAACTATCCATAATCAACCCCACCTACTTAAACATCTATCACTATATCCCAATTTGGCTTAACGTTATAAATCTTTGCCAAAGTAGGTAAATATATACTGCTTAAAGTGACAAATTTAAATTGCCAGCAGAGTAATAAGCACATAATGTGTTATAATTTGGGGGAATAGTTACAAAATAATAGTAAATAGCCACTCTGTAAGGAGGGATTTTTCATCATCCAAGTCGGCAAGATTAATCATCTCAAAATAGTTAATTCTACTGACTTCGGCGTTTATCTTGACGCTGAAACAGGCAATAGGGCAGACAACGTTTTACTGCCAAAGAAGCAAGTGCTCGCAACCATGCACGAAGGGGACTATCTGGACGTTTTTATCTATCGCGATTCGGAGGATAGATTAATTGCAACCACTCGCAAAACTCTGGCCGTAGTTGGCGATCTGGCCTACCTAAAAGTTACTGCCAAAACCAAAATTGGCGCCTTTTTAGACTTTGGCCTAGAGCGAGGTCTATTCTTACCCTTTAGCGAGCAAAAATTTCCCCTCGAAATAGGACAAGCTTACTTAGTATATGTCTACGTCGACAAGAGCGGACGTCTCAGCTGTACAACTGACATCTACAAGCATTTAAGCTCGAATGGACCTTACCACAAAGATGATAAAGTAGTAGGTACAATATACTCAGTGAACAAGGAACTCGGCGTCTTTGTAGCAGTTGACAATAAATACTTTGGGTTAATTCCCCCCAATGAGTATTTTGCTGAGCTAAAACACGGAACTGTTGTGGAAGCCCGCGTCATTCGAGTCAGAGAGGACGGCAAGCTTGACCTCTCGACGCGCCAACTTTCCTATCAACAAATTGACATTGATGCTGAGACCCTCCTATCTGCCATGGAGGCCAACCAAGGTGTACTCTCTCTGACAGAATCAGCCAGCCCGGAAGCGATTGAACACACTTTTCACATGAGCAAGGCCGCGTTTAAACGTGCTGTTGGCGGTCTACTGAAAAGTAAACGAATTATCAAACATGAGGACGGCCTCTTGCATAAAGCCTAAGATTGGAGATGTTTTATATGGCAAAGCGCATTTCAATCGGTGACATCGCCCCGAACTTTGCGTTAAATGACAACCGCGGTAACTTAATCGATCTTAACGACTACAAAGGTAAAAAGGTCCTACTTTCATGGCATCCCTTAGCCTGGACTGCGGTCTGTGCTGAACAAATGAAAGCCCTAGAAAGTAATCTTGCCAGCTTCGAAGAGTTTGGGACTGTACCTCTCGGTTTAAGTATTGATGCATACCCGTGTAAGAACGCCTGGGCCAAAGAACTGGCAATTGCCAACGTCAAATTACTTTCCGACTTTTGGCCACACGGCGGTGTAGCACAAGCATATGGTCTGTTCCGAGAGCAGGAAGGATTTTCGGAACGAGCCAACGTTATTCTTGACGCCAACGGCAAAGTACTTTGGCTTAAAGTTTATGACATTCCCCAACTACCTGATATTGCTGAGGTACTCAATGTCCTCAAAAACGCTTAAATTTACCTTCGAACATGTAGCTACTTAGACTTAATTAATTCACTCACGGCCGCGCGCACGCTCTCAACTTCGACACCTAATGGCTTGGTAATATCCTTAACCGGCCGATGTGGATCTTGGTTTGGGTCTAAGCCGGCCTTTTTCAGTATTTCGCCCGCTTCTAGGTCATAGGTTTTTGCTACTTCATCCAAGAAGGTCATACCTGTAATACTTTCTACAGGCGGATACTCACTGGTGCTGCTGGCGATACTCGAGGGAATAGCTACCCGGCTCATTGTCGTCCTGGTTTCCCAAATTCCCATTCCCATCGACCCCAAGACAAGTCCAACCCCCAGCAGAACTCCCGTAACCGGCACTAAGCCATGTGCTAAAGGACGCTTTATTTTTCCCAGTTGAACTACGGTAGCCTGTGGTTTATGACAACTACTGACACATTCCATGCAATTAACACAGCCTAATTCACCGATTGCACTTAGCCCCATCGGGCAACCATTCAGACAAGTGTTACATTGACTGCACGCCTCTGTTTTGCTTACCTGCAAAATTCCCAACTTTGCTAGAGGTGCCAGAATTGCCCCTAAAGGGCACAGGTACTTGCACCAAAATCGTTCGACCAGTAAGCTAAACACAATAGTTAACCCCAGCACTACATATGTTACTGGGTTTTTCAGTTCAAAGGCAAAAAGGGCCTTAAAGGGGTCATAGTCCGCAAACCACAACGTTACGCCCTGAATCGTGAAACCTAATACCAAAATGAGCACCACATATTTCAAGCCACGCAGACCTTTGTCAAGCTTGCGTGGCATCTGAATCGGTGCTTTAACCACCTTCCGGCGTAAGACGTAAAGCCAATCTTGCACCGTGCCTACCGGACAAAACCAACCGCAAAATACTCCCCCGGCGGCCAGGGTAACAGTAATCAGAGTACCCAATAAGATGAAGTTAGAAAATCCGGTTTTAGGCAGCATTTTACCTGTCGTCACCCAGGTATAAAGACTCTCAACTCCACCGAGCGGACAATAGGAATCCAAGGGAGAGATCCCTGTACCATATTGATGGCGAAACCCTAGATAGACAACTAGCGCAACTAAGCTGATTTGGGAAATATGGCGTAGTGTTTTTAGTTTTTTGCCTGATGTGTCGCGTTGCATACAAGTCCTCCTTAGCTTTTCTACTCCGTTAATTTTAGCGGCAAAGTGTTAGATTTATTTGAACGCCATGTGAACTGTTTGTAACGTTTTACCAGTCAAAGGGCTTATAACCAAAAAGCCTTTGACCTAACGGCCAAAAGCTTCTAAATTCCATGTAATTTCAATTCAATGCAGGAGGTATGAGAACAATGCTTCAAGTAGGCGATATTGCTCCTAATTTTAAGGCTGCAGCCAGTAATGACCAAACAATTGAATTATGCGAGTTTCGTGGCAAGAAGGTTGTACTGTATTTTTACTCCAAAGACATGACCTCCGGGTGTACTGCGGAGGCCAATGATTTTAGTCACTATCAGTCAGACTTCTCTGCCGCCGGGGCTGTAGTAATTGGCGTTAGTAAAGATCCCATAACGAGCCACCATAAGTTCATCGCCAAATACGCTCTGCCTTTCCTGTTAGTTAGCGACCCCGAGCTAGCCGTAATCCGGGCTTACGATGTCTACAAGGAAAAAAATATGTATGGCAAAAAAACTATGGGGGTCGAAAGAACAACTTTCATAATCGATGAACAAGGGGTAATAGTCAAGGTATATAAAAAGGTTAGGGTCAACGGGCATGTCGCACAGGTACTGGCAGACATCCAAACTCTTTTTGCACCCATGTCATAAACTACATAACGGTTCCACGCCCGACAAACTTTTTTAGCGCAGCGCGCAGCCAAAATAGCAAACGGGTAATGTGTCTAATAACGTTCCGTCTAAATCAAAGATGATACCTTTAAGTTTCATGTTCCACCCCACCAATGAACTTCCGCATATAAAGTTATAACTTGAGCACCCAGTCATTGTCTATCGGTTTATTGGTGATCCACGCGTCCACTAGCGCATTGAACTTATCCGCCATAACCCAGGGATAATTGTGCTGTCCATTTTTAAGAAGAATACCGATTGCCTGCGGCATGAGCTGCACCATATCGGCAACCGATGTGCGCATAGCCTTCATCTCTTGCGCGCCGGCGACCACCAAGGTAGGGACATTAACAGCGGCTAAGGTGCTCGGCAAGGTTAAATTTTGATATAGTTGGTCGTAGATACGATAATAGCTGTCTGCAGTACGGACCTGAAATTCCCTTATGGCCTTGTTGTTGAGGTTTTTGTCCGGCAGTGCAAATTGTTTGATGGACAGCTCCGCGATCCAGCGCGCCTGCAGCATGCTATGCGTGAGTCTATACACTATAGGCTTATGCAATAATTTCAAACTGGGAACGGGTCGGCAAAGAGCGCTCGCCACTACGGCGCGACTGACTAGTTCCGGGCGCAGATTTAATAATTCAACCAAGATTTTTGCCCCTAATGAATGCCCTATCACAAATGCTTTCCCGCCATGCGCCTGCAGTTCAATTAGCCTAGCAATCTGTTGCGCACCATCCCGCAGGGAGATTTGACCGGCATTAATACTTTTACCATGTTCCGGCAAGTCAGGTGCAAGGCAATGATAATCCTTAAAATAGGCAAATTGTTGTGCCCACATCCAACTGCTTAACCCGCCACCGTGGATGAAAACCATTGTTGGCCCCGCCATATTACCGCACACTTCAACGTATAGGTCCACCTTGCTCCCCTCCGTTTGAGAAAAACAGGAATGGAAATCCATGTATGGCTTTCCATTCCTGTTTAATGTGATTAACCGATATTTTTAAATTTATCAGCAGGTGCCCCACATACTGGACACTTGTCCGGTGCTGAACCTTCATGAATATAACCACACACACTGCACACATAGTACTCATTATCCTGTTCCAAGGCAGCGAGAGCTTTCCGATATAAAGCTGCGTGCGACTTTTCGGCTTCGTTAGCCATGTCAAACGTCCGTTTTGCCAGTTTATCGTCCGCAGCCACAGCTTCAGCGATAAATCCGGGGTACATCTCGGTATACTCATATGTTTCGCCTTCAATAGCAGCTTGGAGATTCTCAGCCGTAGATTTAACGCCCTGTAGAACCTTGAAGTGGCTCAGCGCGTGGATTGTTTCCGCTTCTGCTGCCGCACGGAAAAGTTTGGCCGCACCATGATTACCCTCAGCATCTGCTTTTTGTGCGAACGCCAAATATTTTCGGTTCGCTTGGGATTCCCCTGCAAAAGCTGCTTTTAAATTGTCTTGCGTACTCATAATTTCCTCCTTTAACCTACATATTATTAGTCTCAATGCAAATTTTACCATAGAAAGTGGCTATTTTACAAGTAATCTTATTTTAGAATTGTATTTGAGTTTGTGTTCGTACTTATAGACATTGTCATATTAGCCTTATTGTGCCAACTGTAACAGCAAAGACTTATACTTGGCCTCAGCCTCATCTTCATCCACAAACCATAAGAAACCCTCCTGCTTGGCATCACTGTTAAAAGTATGAATAACCCCACCAGTTAAGACCCGATTTCCCCAGGCAACAAAAAACTGTGCCGGAGAATTAACAGGATTGACCCCGGTACCCCAGTAAATCGGTATGCCCTTTACCTCAGTTTTGGCCACGACATTGGCCCGAGTAGTGCCACAGGGATTTCCCACTAACGTACCTCTCTCTACACTTGTCTCTCTACCCTAACTTACCGCCACTGCCCATAGATAAAGTGATGCCACCGAGCCATACGGTGAATATCGTTGTCGATACCACGCGAATTTTTCCGAGGGAAGTTCCGTTAGTCCATATAACTTCATCATCCCCCTGCAGATTGCCAAATCCCTAAAACTTACAACATCAGGTCGGCAAAGTGAAAAGATAAGCAACATTTCAGCAGTCCAAACTCCAACCCCTTTAAGCGCCGATAACCTTTGAATAATTTCTGCATCTGCCATGGTGTGCAACTGCTTAAAATCGATAACACCCTCCAACGCAGCAGCAGCTATCCCCTTGATATATCCTGCCTTTTTTTCTGACATACCGCAACCTTTAATGTCAGCAATATCGGTCTGCCCAATGTTTTCCGGCGTAATTTGTCCTAATAAGAGCTGAAACCTTTGCCACACCGTAGCGGCTGCCTTGTTTGATATCTGTTGACTTATTACGCTTGACACTAACGCGCTAAACGGGTCTGGCTTAAGCTCGCGCTGCAGCATGCCTATCTTATCTATGGCGGCTCCCAGTTGCTCATCCTTGCTTTTTAAGTATGCAATTTCCTCTGGTCCGTACACGAAAATGGCCATCCATCTATACTCCTAACAACTTACCAATAACCGACCACTCGTACAACTTTTGTTCAAACCTCATGGTATGTGCCGGGCTTGTTCAAGTCACACCCTTGTTTTGGTCTTCTTTATCACTATTATAGCACCCAGCCGGCATTTGCCTAGTGAGTATAAACCTAGATGTAACCTAAGGTTTGAGCACAACTTTAAGGCAATTATCCAGCTTTTGATAGAGCCACCCTGTAATTTGAGCATTGTTGCCAAATTTTCAAGAGTGGACGTTTCTCCGTCCATACCAACACAATCGATTACAACGTCTGCTCCACCGTGAGTTATCTCCGTGAGTTATCTCCTTGATTTACTCCCCGGTATTATCATATCTGCTAAAGTTAACCACTTCAACGTCGTTAAACTTACGGGCATGCTCCAACCTGGAGTCAAGATTTATCTCTGCTATTATTGGCGTTGCGCCCACATAGGCCGCCCACTTTTGTGCCAGTTGTCCAACCGGACCACAGCCTAAAATTACAACTGTGTCCCCCGGTTGGACCCCGCCCTGCGTTACACCCCTGTATGACGTTGGCAGAATATCCGTAAGAAAAAGCACTTGTTCGATTATGTATCTGCTGCTACTTTTCTTCGTGATAGAACCTTTCACCGGTTGTGCTATTGTAGTACACTCTGAACCTTTTCCCATTACTGGGGTCGATGTTTATTTCATCGGTTTTTTCGAATCCCAAGGGAACATGTAATCCATGGTTTTTGCGATATCGCTTGTCCCAAAATATCAATCCTAAAAGTGCGAGAATGATTATACAAATCTGGCCCAAAATATATACATTTAAGATTTTTTCCATACTCTTTATCCTTTTTATTATAATTTCTATTTGAAAAAGTACCTTTAAAACTGTTGAACCGGTCAAACCTGAACTGTATAACCATTATGACAGATTCCAATTAGCAAATCATTCCTTATTTGGCGTAGTTCATGGAAGTCACCATCTATTACCGTCCATAAAGATAATCATCTAACCGAATTCGTTCTTGTCCCGGCACCTGTATTTTAGCAAAACGTTCAGTCTGCCCCAGCGGCACGGTCGCATCTATGCCCATCTTGTCACTGATACCTCGCCTAGCCGAAGGATCCAGGGTATTACCAGGAGCATCCGGGATAATAATAACATCTTGCGCCGCTTGAACTCGGGTGGCGATTGCCCATTCCACATCCTCTGGATTAAATATGTCTATGTCTTTATCAACTATCACTATATGCTTAATATCCTGACTACCGGTCAAAGCGGCCTGGATAGCCTTACGCGGCTCATCGTCGTGTTTTTTGTCTATTGAAACGATGGCGTGGAAGCGTTGCATGGCACCAACACTAAAATTGACCGACTTTACCGCGGATACAGTCCTTTGCATCAAGGTTAATAATCCGCCTTCGCGCGGGATTCCCCCAATACGAAAATGCTCGTAAGTAGCGGGTACAATTGTATGGTAAATAGGACTTTGACGCGAACTTACCGCAGTTAATTCAATAACTGGTTTAGGATAAGCCGGTGTATATGTCTTGGGAAATTCACCAAAGGGACCTTCCATTTCGCGAATTTCAGGTAAAAGGTGCCCTTCAAAAACTATTTCAGCTTGAGCTGGAACCTCCAAATCAACAGTTTCACACTTAACCAACTGCAAAGGTGTGCCGTATAACGCTGAAGCCACAGTGAACTCATCATAACCTAGCGGCACCTGGGCTTGCGAGCAAAGCAGCAGAATAGGATCCACTCCAATCGCAACAGCTATATCGAGTGGTTGCTGCATTGATTCCGCTTTGTGGTAGATTTGATTTAGATGTCTGGGCAACATAAGGATACCGAGATGGCGGGAAGATAGGACTTGAAGGCGATGGATGGATACATTGGCAATACCTGTCGTGGGGTCTTTAGCGATGACAAGTCCTGCCGTAATAAAGGCACCACCGTCCTTCTCGTGGTGGACCGGAATAGGAATCACATCTAAATTTGGCTGGGAAATCACACTTTTTACTGGGGCTTGAGCAGAAGCAACCAAACTACATTGCAAGGGATGCGTTTGCGCCCATGCAAACCTTTCCGCTACCTGCTCTTCCTGGACACCCAAAGACCAGGCAATTAATTCACGACTATGAGCAATACCGGTAACAACCGGGATGTTAAAACCGCGCACGTGATTAAATTTAAGTGCATAAAACCCATCCGCTTTTTTAGCTACGGCTGATAGTTCGAAGCGATGGTCGACTTCCCTGTTGACAACCTTGAGAGTATTCTGTTGTTGCAGTACTTCCAACCAGCTACGTAAGGATTTCACTGCCATATCAATCACTCTTTTCGGTTTAAATTACCTACATTCGTAAAACTTTATGACCATTGGTTATAAATAAGAACGAAGGTATGTCACACCGTGATTGCTTACAAAGTTGTCTGTTGCCACATTCTAGTCGAAACGCTTACGACTTTATTACTCTGCGTAAGGACGGCATAATTCTTTTGGTTAAATTATTGACATTATTAATTGTGTTATGTTAAAATATATTTTTGCAAAATTTGCCTGGTCATGCTATACTTAGAATAATTCTGACTGGGAGGTGGATTTATGTTTCAAGCCGGTGACAAAATTCTTTATCCGATGATTGGAACTTGCATTATTGAAGCCGTTGAAGAAAAAGAGATATTAGGCGAAAACAAACTCTGCTACATTTTGAACATCCCCCAAGCAAGAATGAAAATCTCAGTTCCTAAAGACAATGCTGTAAAATTAGGACTTCGTCAAGTGGTGAGGCCTGAGATTTTAGAAAATGTGCTTACCATTTTTAACCTTGGGGATACAGACCCTATCATTTTTGAAAACCAACGGTACTGCAAGGATGTAAATAAGAAGAGAATCAAAAGTGGCGACATCTACAAAGGTATAGAAATAATTCGTGATTTAACGCGTAAGGGACAACGGAATAAGTTGGGGGCAGATGACACTAACATGCTCAACAATGCTCGTCAAATTTTTGTCAGTGAAGTGATGGAAGTAAAAGGACTTGCTCAGGAACAAGCAGTTCATTTATTAGATGAAGCGTTAAACTAAACAACCGGCCAGACTAATCAGGAATTTATTGGCCTTTTTTTTGCCCTTAGTCAAGGTTAAGACCCATGTGAATAGAATCATAGAATGTTCCGGATATAAAGAATTCTCTGCTAATTAATCCTTCCTGAACAAAGCCAAATTTATTATATAGACGAACTGCACTAATATTATCACTTCTAACCCTAAGGTTTAGTTTACGGATAATGGTCGAAGCTTTCGCCCACTCAAGTAGCTCATATAACATTGCTGTACCAATACCTTGATTCCAGTAATTTTTAAGCACTGAGACACCGAATTCCCCCGCATGCCGCGTCCGTGACCGCGCTCCACCGGTAAATTGTAAACAACCAATTACCTCGTTCCCAACTAAGGCGAGTATTATAAGCCCGTTTTGAACATTGCGGCTTTCTTCGAGAAAGGCTTCCTCATCGCTAATATTAACCGAAAGTTCACCTGGTCCGAAGGTAAGAAAATCGGTCTCTCCGCCAATCTTATGCAAATAGGCAATTAGTTCAGGCGCATCATCCTTGACGACCTCCCGCAGTAGCACCATCTGTCCGTTTTTTAGGTGAATTGATTTCATGTGGACAACTCTCCTCTCATGTCAGCAATGCCCAATTTATGCGACAGGCAAAATAACTGGATTTTACAGTCAACCTTACAATTTGGAGATAACTTGATACGCCTATCCGACTGCTTAGGAGAACTGAACGACGCATTGTCAACGCCACGCAAAGAGGATTTATAAAGTTTACTGAACATTATAACAATTTCGGTACAGCTTGAAACGATTCCTTCCACTCTTTGTTAAATTAAGCCATTAATTATTCGTTAGCATGCGTTTCATAAAAAGTTAAAGTCTCTGTCAAATATTTGGCAGAGACTTTAACTGCTTTTACATACCTTTTGTCTTGTTGTTCCCCTTATTAGTACTATATACTGCTCCGGCAGGTTTATAAAATGGTACTTTCTCCATAAACCAGTCATTGAACAGCAAGGGAATTATCGCCCAGAATAGCCATACTAACGGTTTATTAACGTGGTTAGATAATTCTGGTTTTAGGCCGAAGACTGAGTCACTTAAGGCATAATACAGGAAGTAACCAATGGCTGCCAAAACAAAAACGCCTACAGTTCGAACTACCCAGCCGACAGCTGTTCCCCACTTTTGAGGCCAATTGTCAAAATAATGGTTCCAAATTAAGAACGGAAATAAGGTGAACCCTGCTATTGAAGCGCAATGATAGTATCGCCAAGCCAATGACGCAGGCCCATCAGCTGCCTTTGGATCCACTGCTCCCCAAACCGCACCCATCCCCATAAGTATGACGTGTACCGTAATATACGACAATACGAATATACTTACAAGTCCGAATAGTCCACTCCAAGGTTGTTTTTTTACCAGATTCCAGGGCTTCCCTGCCCATATATTAGCAGTCATAAATAAATAAACTATTGCCCACTCCCAAATTCCTACGACCCAATTGAGGTGGGCTACCCCATCTACAGCCCCCCACCACGGAGCAGCGGCTGCTACCGGTTGTTTCAAGGCCACCGCCACATAGAATGGATAAATTAAGGAGCCATAGGCAAAAAGAGTAACAACTGTTGTGATACTCCACTCTGCTAATCCTAAGGCCGGTTGCGTCAATTTCCCTGCCCAAGGCCACTTACCAAAAAGAATAGTCCAGAAGGCGTAGGTAAAGAATCCCATTAACACGAACATTGTAATTGCTCCGCCCGTGTATTCAATCGCAGTTTCATGCGGAATACCCCGTGCCACGAGTGCTTCAACGCTCCATAATGGCAGGATAGTCTTGCCTAACCAGCTTTGAAACACACCATAGATTATTACATAGGTTGCTGCAATGTTGATTACGATTTGCACTAAACCACGCTGTAAAGGCGCCAGTTTCTGAAACGGCCAGTTACCAAAGATAATTGTTTGCCATAGCCCAACAAGAATCATCCACGCCAGAAATTCAATAAACGGGTGTTCGTAAAGCTTAAAAATGCCAGCTGGAGATGCCAGAACTATCCACGAGATGAGCGCGATGCCGAGCAAAACTATAAAAGCTATAAATCCAGACAGTGGCTGACCCCATCGAGCTGAAGAACTATGCTCAGACATATATATACCCCCTTTCTATTTAAGAGAAGTATATCAGGAAACTTTTGTAAATTATTTACTATTTCTGTTAATAGTAAAAACTGGTTGCTCAATCGTAGAATTCAGGCGTTAAACGGTTCCACCTATCACTCAACTTCCCCCAAAATTTATTATCCAACTTTCTTCAGCATTACCTAAAGTTTGGAAAGACAAATTCAAATCCAGCGCTACTAATTTTATTTGGCCTGTACATGCTTTCACAATTCCACAATGTGATGGATTAGTCTTGCAACATCCGATGATGTTGCACCTCTGACTAATGCAGATTTGAATAACGTATAGGTATAGGCGTCATTCTGGTTCAGCCATTTCAATGACTTTTTGGGTCCCATAAACCATAACCCTTTAATCTTGAAGTAAATTTCTAAGCTGTCCGTTAACATCCAGTGAAAACGATAATCGCCTTCCGGATCACCTTTAGTAGATCTTCTCAGCATTTTTTGTAGCCATCTTTTAAGAAACTGTTTCTGTTCTTCGCTCAGCTGTTCTGGTTCCTTTGCATAACGTTCGGCAATCTGGCTGAGGAAAGCACCACCTAAACCTCGTTGGTCGAAAATAACTTTTCCGTCCGTAATATGTAAATATGGTTCGATATTGTTCAGCGAACCCGTACTGTAAATCCAAGCATCTAACTGTCTGCCGCTAAGGACGGTCGTGTCATTTTCAACACCAACATCATCGCAAAAGCAAACTACATCGATGTCACTTTCCGCCGTGTACTCACCCGTCGCATAAGAACCGTAGAGTATTATTAAATGGCAGCCGTATTTGTTCACCAAATAATTTCTTAGCTCGTCAAGCAATACCTGTTCCATAAGTCTCCCCTAAAACCATCCCTAATCGCGCGATGGTCTATATGTTTTGTGAATGCCGTGGTTTCTGAATTAGAAAGTAACTACTCCTTTTATTTCATTCAAAGCACCTAGGACTAATTCACAGGCCATAACATATGCATCCGGAATATCTGGTTTATGTGTAATCCACCGTTTCCTGTTTATACCTCTGCTGCATTATTTTACCATCTAAAGCGTGTTTTAGAATAGCAAAGGGCATAAAAAAACCGGCTCTATACTTGAGCCGGTGTTGCTGAAATAATCTCTTGTTTGGGTGGTTTGGGGCCAAAAAATTGAAAGAAGTTGCATTGAATTCGTCCATTGTATAGCTTACGTTTTTTATCCGCCCTGCGACCAAACAGTCTTTCAAAATCAGGATAGGACGTAATAACATAAAATGACCAAGTGTCTAAAGTACTGAACACTTTGCGCATTTCCTTGTACAAGGCTTCTACTTCCGGCAGTTCTCCCAGCCTTTCACCATACGGAGGGTTAGTTATCACCCAGCCATATTTTGCGTGGGAGCGCAATTCCGCCAATGGCATCCGTTGAAAATGAATGTGCGGCTCAACCCCGGCTTCGCGGGCATGATGTCGTGCCAGGCTTAGAGCTTCTTCGTCAAAATCAGTACCGATAATCTTTAGTTCTATGTCATTGCGAATCTCACTTAAGGCTTTCTGGCGAGAGCGTTTCCATATTTCTTTGGGCACGTTAGGCCAATTACTGGCGGCAAATTCTCGGTTGAGGCCTGGAGCGATATTTAAACCAATTAATGCTGCCTCAATCGGAATTGTTCCGGTTCCGCACAGAGGATCAATTAGGACCCGATCCTCACGCCAGCGGCTTAGGGATACCAGCGCCGCGGCCAGGGTTTCTTTGAGTGGAGCCGGACCCACCAGTTTGCGATAACCGCGTTTGTGCAGGCCGATACCGCTGGTGTCGATAGTTAATGTAGCTATATCTTTGAGCATTGCGACCTCAATAGGAAACAGCGGACCGTCTTCGTCGAACCATGACCGTTTGTAGGCCTGCTTCAGTTTTTCCACTACTGCTTTTTTTACTATAGCTTGGCAATCGGAAATACTGAATAGTTTTGATTCATGCGATTTACCGTCAACTGGAAAGTTGGCATTTTCCGGCAGCCATTCTGCCCAGGGTAAGGCTTTGGTCTTTTCAAACAGTTCGTCAAAGCTAGTCGCTTTAAATTGGCCAAATTTAAGCAATACTCGATCAGCGGAGCGCAGCCACAAATTGCTGCGGCATATGCCTTCTTCATCGGCCCAATACGTAACTTTACCGTTTTCCACACTGACTTCTTCATACCCCAACTGCTTGACTTCACGGGCAACCACTGATTCTAAACCAAACGCCGTTGTTGCAATTAATTCGATTCGTGCCATTTTGTACTCCCATCACTGGTTCTTCCTTAAGGTCACCTAGTCATTATTCTTCTTCGCTAACGCGGCTTTAAACAATTCGCCTAAATTGTTGCCAATTGTCCCTTGTTCGCTGTATTCCGCTATCAACCTTTGATTGGTTCGGCTTGATTTAGCCGAACTGCCAAAACCGTTATCTTTCTCAGGTTGACGATAGCCGCATTGCCGATCCTGACAGATCAACATTTTGCCCCTTTTGCCTTTAACCACTAACATATATTTGCCACACATCGGGCACTTGGTTTTCGTGATATTATCAGCCTGATATTTTGCAGTGTCTTGCTCAACATCTTTAACTAATTGTTTTGTATCTTCACGAATTCCAGCGATAAAGTGCAGTTTGTTACCCCGGCCTTTCGCGATGTCAGTCAGGCTTTGTTCCCATTGAGCGGTGAGTTCGGGTGATTTTAATTTGGTCGCCACTAATTCAATTAACTGCGCCCCCTTGGAAGTGGGCACTAGTTCTTTGCCATTACGTTCTACATAATTAGTGTTGATAATTTTCTCAATAATTTCTGCGCGGGTCGCCGGTGTGCCCAGCCCACACCCTTTCATGGTCTCGCGAAGTTCTTCATCTTCAATGAATTTACCGGGGCTTTCCATGGCCGTAAGCAGGGTGGCCTCAGTGTAGCGGGAAGGTGGCTTGGTTTTGGATTTTTGCAATTTGCAGCTTTTTACTTCTTTTTGATCACCTTGTTTCTGCTGTTTAAGCAGTTGTTCCGGCAAAACTTCTGTATTGCCTTCTTCTTTTTCCGCAACTTTATAGGCCACGGCCCGCCAGCCTTGGTCTTTAACTATTTTTCCGCGCGAATAGAATTTTTCTCCGTTAATTTCTGTTATGATAGTCGTTTGATCGTATCGGTATGGTGGATACAGTACGGCCAGAAAACGCCGCGCAATCAAGTCGTAGAGGTTTTTCTCATCGGCTTTGAGTCCACTTAAGTTTAACGGTTGTTCTGTAGGTATTATCGCATGGTGATCAGATACTTTGCTGTTGTCCACCAAGCGTTTAGTGGTATGCAGCGGTTTTTGCAGCAAGGTTTTTACATGTTCGGCATAAGGACCAATGCCCATAGCCCGCAATCGGGCTGGCAATGTCCCAACCATATCGCTAGTGAGATAACGCGAATCTGTACGCGGATAAGTCACAAGTTTATGTCGTTCATACAAGCCTTGCAGGACTGCCAAAGTCTGTTGCGCCGAAAATCCGTAACGCCGATTGGCATCGCGTTGCAATTCGGTTAAATCGTAGGCAAGTGGCGGAGGCTCAGTCTTGCCTTCGGTATGTACCTCGCGCACGACACCCTTATGCCCTTGTAGTTTGGCAAGAATTGCCTCAGCTTGGGCAATGTTAAACAGGCGGCCATTGTTCGACTTATCGCGCCAGTCCCCAAAATAGTCGCCAAAGTCCGCCTTAATAGTCCAGTAATCAACGGGTTTGAACTCTTTAATTTCCTTTTCGCGCTGCACAATCATCGCCAATGTTGGAGTTTGCACCCTGCCAGCAGTTAACTGCGCATTGAACTTACAGGTCAAAGCCCGCGTAACATTTAAGCCTATCAACCAATCCGCCTCGGCACGACACACTGCTGCGTCAAACAAGCCATTATAGGCCTGACCCGGTTTTAAATTGGCAAAGCCTTCATGAATGGCGGCATCGGTCTGAGAGGAAATCCACAATCGTTTAAAGGGCTTCTGCCAATTGCCTAGTTGCATGATCCAACGCGCGACCAGTTCACCCTCCCGCCCCGCATCCGTGGCTATCACCAATTCCCTGATGTCCTGCCTTTTCATTAGACTCTGGACGACCTTAAACTGGTGTGAGGTTTGCTGGATAACTTTTAGTTTCATCTTTTCCGGTACCATCGGCAGATCTTCGAGACGCCATTCTTTATATTTTTTGTCATAATCCTCAGGTTCTGCCAAGGTAACTAAATGACCTAAAGCCCAAGTTACAACATATTTTGGTCCTTCCAAAAAACCCTTTTGTTTGCTGGAACATTGCAAGACCCGGGCAATTTCCCTGGCCACGCTGGGTTTTTCCGCCAGCACTAAAGCCTTCATTTTCATCGCACCGCCTTGCTTACTTGTCAAACAGACCGCCCTTTTTATGCTTTTTGATACCCACGCGGGCACCGCCTATTTTATCCGGAGCACGCCTGTCATTACCTTGACTGGCGCTTTTTTGTTTTTTTGCCTCAATAACTTGCCTCATGCTGTTAAGTAACTTTTCGTCCACTATATTTCCTCCTTATACCGTTCAAACTATATTATACCACGACTGGGATATTTACTTACTTCAAGTATCCAACTTGGCTAAAGAAGAACCTGATGCTTAGTCCCGCCAAAAAAAGGTTATATATTTATAGTAGAGAAATAGTAGAGAAGTAGAGAACAGATTTGTCGCACGACAAGGGGGATAGACTTATGGACATTAAAGGTAAGGTTTGCTTGATTACCGGTGCATCAAGCGGCATTGGTAAAGCGCTGGCGCAAGCACTCTCTGCCCACGGGGCCAAACTGGCTTTGTTAGCTCGGCGCGAGCAAGAACTGCAAAAATTAGCTGACCAACTAGGCGCACTTAATCCTGACATCTTGCTTGTTCCTACCGATGTTACGGACCGATCTCAAGTAGAGGCTGCCGTAACAAAGGTGTTTAACCATTTTGGGCAGATTGATTTACTCGTTAACAATGCTGGTTTAGGCTATTTCGGTTCATTAGAAAAGATGTCCATGGATGATTTTGACCAGGTTATTAAAACCAATATCTATGGACTCCTCCACATGAGCCAAGCTGCAATTCCTTATCTAAAACGCTCCCACGGTATAATTCTCAATATTTCTTCAGGACTTAGCAAACGTTCGCTGCCTTATTTATCTGCTTATGGTGGCACCAAGAGCATGGTTGATGCCCTTTCGGACGGGATGCGCCTGGAACTTAAACCTTATGGCATCCGCGTATTAAACTATTGCCCCCCGGAAACTGACACGGAGTTTCATCGCAATTCGCGCCGTCAAGTCAGCATGGAAATGGGCGGCGGAACCCGCAAAATGGCCAAGGTCGAAACAGTAGTGGCAAGTATACTTAAAGTTATAGCTTCTGAACAACGCGAAAAGGTGGAGGGGCATTTCTTGCACGTCATGAACTTTTTTGCCCCCAAAATGCTGGATACGATGTTTTATAAGGGCATGGTTCAAAAATTGCATAAGGACTAAACATATATCACACACCATACCCCCTAAGCTTGCTGTTAAAGTCCTGCTTAGGGGGTATGCTTTGAACAGGTGCTAGGTTATTAGAGTGCAATTAATTCCAAATGGCCTGTTTTGGTATCATAGAGCGCAGCCACATTGGCTTCGCCGCCCCTAGGTTTTGCGGCTGAACCAATGCACACTATATATTTTTGTTCCGATTTAAGTACTACTATCTGACCCGGAACTAGTTTCACCTGGTTGTGTTCTGTTAACACAAAGGACCGATGCGTATGGCCGCAAAAGCAAATATGGAAGCCCTCACGCCCAAAGGCTGTCTGGGGGTCCTTCGGTTCATGGACAAAAACCAAATCATCCTGCCGGTATTCTTTCGGCAAGCCGGCTAACCAAGCTTGATATGATCCATCTCGATCGCCGATCACACCATGCCGGTCACAATTCCCCCTGACCGCAGTCACCTTGGCAGCACGCAGCATATCGATACACTGCTTTACTTCAGGTACAAACTCATGCACATCACCCAGAAAGAATATTCGTTCAGCGCTTTTTACTGCATCCAAGGCAAGAGCAATAGCTGCAGAATCACCATGTACGTCACTAAATATTCCTATCATCATGCCACTGTCCTCCAATCAACAGCCCAACTACCCAAATCGTCTCGCTTCGCATTTATAAATGCCACGCATACTTTTAGCTTGTTGCACTTTGCCTTTAGCAATACTAACTTCTATTATTATGAAATAATCCTTATTTTTTCAGCTGCCAATTGACACTATTACCCTTTACTAGTACCATATTTATTTAGATAAGCGAAATAATCAAAAACATTGGTACTTTTAATTCAAAGAAGGTAATCACGTGAGTCACTTACATCAGGGGACGCCTGGTTTTCGTCGGGTCAACCTGGCTTTATTTAGCGGTGGTTTTGTCACTTTTGCTATCCTCTACAGCACGCAGCCGCTACTGCCGGAATTCACGCGTCAATTTCACATTTCCCCCACTGTTGCCAGCCTTTCCCTCTCCGTAACTACAGGTGCCTTGGCACTGTTTATGGTTATCGCCGGCTCCCTTTCCGAAGCCTTGGGCCGCAAGAGCATCATGTCTGCTTCTCTCGTTCTCTCCTCAGTTCTGGGGATTGCTGCCGCCTTCAGCCCATCCTTCGCTGCTCTTTTGCTGCTAAGAATTTTGCAAGGTATAGCCTTAGCCGGCTTGCCTGCTATAGCCATGGCCTATCTCAGCGAGGAAGTGGACCCGCGCAGCCTTGGTCTGGCCATGGGGTTATATGTGAGTGGCAATTCCATCGGCGGTATGAGTGGACGGATTATTATCAGTCAGCTGACAGACTATTTTTCCTGGCGCACCGCGTTTGGCGCGCTCGGTCTCCTAGGTCTGCTTGCAAGTTTACTTTTTTGGATGGCATTGCCTGCTTCTGCTAACTTTCAGCCGCGTCAACTGCAAGTACGCCAACTTTTAGCATCACTGGGACACCATCTGCGCAATCGAGCTTTGCTGTTTCTCTTTCTAACCGGGTTTATGTTAATGGGAAGTTTCGTTACTCTATATAATTACGTGGGATTTATGTTAATGGCACCACCGTATAACCTAAGTCAAAGCCTAGTCGGCTGGATTTTTCTCATTTATCTCGTAGGTACATTCAGTTCAACTTGGCTGGGACGGTTGGCAGATCGTCACACGCGCCGCACCGTCATATGGGGCAGTATTGCCATTATGCTTAGTGGAGCCTGTCTCACCTTGCTGCCTAACCTTTGGCTCAAGATATTTGGTATTGCGTTATTCACCTTTGGCTTTTTTGGTGCCCATTCGATTGCCAGCAGTTGGATCGGTCTTAATGCAACGGTGAATAAGGCTCAAGCTTCTTCCTTATACCTACTATTTTATTACACCGGTTCGAGTGTGGCAGGAACCCTGGGGGGTTCCCTCCTGACCCAATTTGGTTGGCCCGGCGTAGTCGGCATGATTGCTTTATTCCTGGTGATTGCTACCGCCTTGATCGGTCTGATGCCTAACGCCAAGTCCGCTACTCTCACTTAATTGCGTCTAAGCACATTATAATTTTGCCTGTCGTGTTATGCAAGATATACTTCGTAAGGCGAAATACATTGTAGGCCCAACTCATTAAAATTAGACCTCACAGCACCTAAAAGTGCGGTGAGGTCTAATTTTAATGACCCAATCCCAAAAGTTGCCTGGCTTCATCCGGCGACGCAACCTCCCGACCCATTTCTTTGGCAAGCCGCGCAATGCGTTGCACCAATTGAGCATTACTTTGCGCCAACTCACCCTTAGCATAATATACGTTGTCTTCGAAGCCTACGCGCACGTGCCCTCCCATGCTGATGGCCAAAATGCTTAAGGGCAATTCATGCCGACCGATACCGGCCACGCTCCATGAACTGTCCTTGGGCAAAGACTCTACCAAATGCAGCAAATTTTTGGCTGTTGCCGGAATCCCCCCCGGCACGCCCAGCACTAAGTCAAAATGTAGCGGCAGTTGTAAAACGCCTTTTTGCACCAGTTCCCAGGCATTATTGATCATGCCAACCTCGAATACTTCCACTTCCGGCTTTACCCCATATGCCGCAAGCTCCAAGGCAAGGCTTCTAATGTCTTCGGGCGAATTACAAAAGACCGCTTGCCCAAAATTTACGCTGCCCGTAGTCAAGGTTGCCATTTCCGGGCGCAAACTGATTGGCTGCAGGCGTTCTGCCAGCGTCATCCCAACCGTGCCGCCGGTAGACACCTGAAGGATCACCTTGGAATATCGTTTAATTAAGTCCATGGTGCGGCGGAAAACTTCCTTGCTTTGCGTAGGTGTTCCGTTACTGTCCCGTGCATGTAAATGAATTATAGCCGCGCCGGCCTCACCTGCAGCAATAGCAGCTTGCGCTATTTCCTCCGGGTTAAGCGGCAAGTTAGGATTATCCTGTCTGCTGACTTCCGCACCCACTATGGCCGCGGTGATAACGAGCTTATTCACCATTTCCACCTACCCTTTTCAACTTTACCCTTCGCTTCGCCGCTGCTTAGCTTTAGGCACAACACACGTACCTACGGCACGGCATACGACCACAGGCGTTGTTAAGACGTTTGCAGCTGAGGCTTGTTCCGGCAGCATGGCTAAAGTAATTACTTTTTGCGCGCTAAACTCCATTTTGCGTGAGGTGTTGCCAACGGCGATAATTGTTCCACTCGCTTCAATATAGTCGCCGGCAAATACAGGTGCGCAAAATTCCACCATTTCATATCCAGCGAACAATCCTTCATCCCCATCCCAGCGAATTAACAACTCCGTTGCCACGTCACCGAACAAGTTTAAAAGCCTTGCTCCATCCACTAATCCCCCGGCATAGTGCGCATCATGTTCACTCAGCCTGAGGCGAATCATTGCCTGAACTGCCTGATTTGCCTGAACTGCCTGCATTGCCCAACTCCTCCCGCTTTATTAATGTTTCTACCACAAAAGTCGCAACATCTTCAGCATAGGTCCCAGAGCCAAAACCTGCGTCATACCCTAATTCTTGCGCCAACTGGTGGTTGATGCGCGGCCCGCCGACAACAAGTATTACCCTTTCTCGCACATTCTCCGCCTCGAGCAACTCCGCCAAACGCGTCAAATTAGCAATATGAATATTTTTTTGGGTTACCACTTGCGACACCAAAATCGCATCTGCGCCGCATTCGCGCGCCTTGACCACGAGCTCTTCACCGCTGATTTGGGCACCCAGATTGATAGCTGTAATACTTTGGTAGGCTTCTAAGCCTTTATGACCGTTATACCCCTTAAGATTCATGATCGCATCAATCCCCACCGTATGGGCATCACTTTCGATACAAGCGCCAAGCACTACCACCTGGCGCCCCAACTTTGCCTTAATACAAGCCTCGATTTCTTGTTTGCGCAATACCTTAGTTGTGGTCGGAATTACCCTAAGTTCATTTACATTCACACTTAAATTAGTTTGAGCATAAGCGATAAAAAATGTGAAGTTAGCCCCAATATCCTCGCTGTAAACGATTTGCGGTTCCACCAAGCCCAGCTTCAGTACCAGCTGTTTCGCAGCTTCCTCCGTATGGGCGCTCTTAGCCAAAGGTAGAGTAAATGACAACTGTATCAGTCCGTCATTTAAAGTGTCGCCATACGGCCTTATAATGTTTAGATCTTGCGTCATATTGTAGCCCTCCCCTGGGACATGCGCTCCCAAAACGGATTGACATAATCCTCAGTTTTAGCGACAACACCGTCTAACCCCTTGCCCCCATCGGGCGAACGTGTGATGGCAGCAAATGTACCTCGGTTAATTGCCTCCATCAAACCAATTTGGGCAATATACTCCAACAGCTTAACAGCGTCCGCCAACACTTGGGCCGCGCGCGCTTGAATTTTGCCGCCTGGAACAAAACTTATTTCCGCCTCTAAATGTTGCATAGTGTTAAATACATAGCGAGCATTAGCAATACTTAGCGCCCGGTCCATGACAAATGGTGTATGAATGGCTTCTGTAGGCATCCCTAACAAGTGTATTGTTTGTCCGGTCACTATTGACGCAACATTAAATAAAGCATCCTGGACCTGGCCTTGAAAGACATTGCCGGTCATATATTTAGTCGGTGGCATATACTTGAGTGGCGCGTTGGGAAAAATCTCTCGCACTAACTGAGCTTGTGCCAATTCCAACAAAAATCCGTCCTCTAATTTTGGATCGATCTCAAAAGCGTGCCCAAGCCCGATGAGCGAGTCCGGCATACCGCTTTGGTAGGCAAACTGTTCATTGATGAACTGGGAAGCCAGCACGGTATGCGCCGCGGACACTGCATCCGCGGTGGTAAGATAGTTATCCTCGCCAGTATTGATGATTATCCCGGCCCACCCGTTAAGCAAACGAGAGAAATACTGATCCAAAAAGGTACGTTGCATATTGATGTCGCGAAAGATAATCCCGTACATACTGTCATTTAGCATCATATCCAGGCGTTCCCAGGCTCCCATCACCGCTATTTCCGGCATACACAGCCCGGAACAATAGTTTGTAAGCCGAATATAGCGTCCCGCCTTTGCACCAGCGTCGTCTAATGCCTGGCGCATGATACGGAAATTGGCCTGCGTGGCATAGGTGCCTCCAAATCCCTCTGTAGTGGGTCCGTAAGGCACATAGTCCAGCAAGCTTTGAGCCGTGGTTCGGATCACTGCAATAATGTCCGCTCCCTGCTCTACTGCGGCTTGAGCTTGGATGACATCAGCATAGATATTACCGGTAGCCACGATTACATAGAGGTATGGCAAGCTCCCCTCGCCTAGGCTGCATAGATAATTCTCCCTAGCTTGGCGTGTCTGGGCAATATGATCCAAGGCATGTGCTGTTAGTCTATCCATTAGCACTTTGCTGCGGCCTTTTTCCTGCGCTGGTGCGTCGCCTAAGTTAATTGCGTTCTTACTTGCTGCCTCGATTAACTCCGGCACATCCAATTCATATGCTAACATCGCATTGACCAACCAATAGGCAGCACCTTGGCCCAGCTTACCACTTTGTTTAAGCTGCTCTAACACTACATTTGGTAGCGGTACCCCTTGACTGTCAACTCCGTCCACGCCCAACAACCGCAATACCGCGCGTTCAATACTTGTAGTTGTCTTGCCGCTCACACGGGTGATTACCCCGCGCGCAATTTCTTCCGCTGCAACTCTAGCGGCACGAACCAAACCTCGGTCGATGTTTAGTTTCCCCACCTGATCACCTTCTCGTTAAAGTTGCGAAAGCTATTACTCAAGTTGGCAGACATCATAAACAGGCACTTGTAAGGATACTTGGGCGATAGTCTGCCGCGCGGCAGCCAGAAAATTTGCTGCGTCAAACTGCCAACCACAGGGTGAGCAGGGATTAAGCGTAACGGCTAAAACTCGCACTGAGTCAAGTGAGGCAACCTTGCCACCTGCTGCCTTAAAGCTCTCCCACACCCCAACTGACACAAGTATGTTACATGGGCAGGACACAATAACTGTAAAGTCGCTTTGACGGCTAGCATAGATACTTAACGCGGTAAGCAGTTTGTCAGTTAGAGCTCCTTGCACTAACACCGCTTTCAGCGATGTGTTTTCCCTCAACCGAGCCATGATTTGCAGCTCATACCCTAGTACAGAAGGAAAATCATATGCAGTAATGCTACCCGAGTGGTCTAACACACTTACAGCCGCCTCGACAGAGCGTATTGCTGCGCCAAGGCTCTCCGTCACGGCTGGTGAAAGCAGTTGCTCCACGCGGACTACAGTGCGGTGGATTACCTCTCGCTGCGACTGATCCAGACTGGCACCGCTGGCCAAAATTATGCCCTCGCTGACGCCGGCTCCCACACTCACCACTCGGTCTATAGCACCATCCGCTAATACCAAGTCGGCACCCATGCCACGCAATATACCGATAATAGCTGCCAGCGGACGCCGCTTGACAGGACCGGCCAGCTCGACCAAACCTTGCGCCATTACTTGGGCGACGCACAGTCGCCCAAGCGCATTCTCGTACGGTGTCAGAGCTAGCAACTTTAGCCTGGCTTGTGCCGGTATCTGCCCAACTTGTGTCAGTGATGCCAATTTCTCGGTCGTAGCGATCAGCGAGCCTTGCGGTACCCAGATTGACGGTTTGGCATTACCCCACAACACATCGTTATGCTCCCCATCGTGCCCCATAGACGTTAGTCCTAAGCACAAATTTGTTTGAGTCGCTTCCCTAATTAATCGGTTTAAGGTTACGGTCTTGCCGGCGTTTTTAACCATGCCGACGACGCTTATCACTTTACAATTATGCCGAAGCGCTAAACCCAACAGTTCCAAGCTGGCCACCACTTTATCCCATGTACAATTCACTAAATAAATCGTTTAACTCCGGGCTCTCTCGCAGCAAATGCAGTGCAATCACGGCATGGTCACGACAATAACCATTCCCCATCACGAGCTTAACGTCTTTGCCTACACCCTCCGCGCCGAGAGTTGCAGCCGTAAAGCTCGTTGCCATGCTGAAGAAGTATGCCGTACCACTCTCCTTGGTGGCTAGGATTGTAGCCATTTCGGTCCCGGGCGAGTTGACACAGTTAATCGCTACGTCGACTAGCCGACCTGCAGTCACCTCAGCTATTTTAGCATAGACGTTTAACGCCTGCCTCACATCCAGCTGAAGGATATGATCGCAAACCCCTAACCGTTCCATCCTGACACAGGCCGCTTCTGAGCGGCCCAAGCCGATGACAACTCCGGTCACACCCGCACGCTTCTTAGCTTCGTAGAGACAAAGCAATCCTGATTTGCCCCCGCCGCCAAACACCGCCACGCAATCCCCTGACTGCACTAAGCGCGCCGTTTGGGCAGGCGCGCCCGCAACATCCAGCACTGCTAAAGCTAAATTCACCGGGATATCCGCCGGTAATTTGGCGTAAATACCACTGGCAAACAAAATAGCTTGACCCAAAACCTCGATTCGTTCACACGCAAGATGCACTGCTTTGATATCGGTAAGCTTGAGCGGGGTAAGGGAAAGAGATACTAAACTGGCGATTTTATCCCCAATCTGTAAATCCTTGCCACTGGGCCAGGCAGGACCAATCTTTGCTACCGTGCCAATCAGCATTCCTCCGGATCCGGTTACTGGATTGTGCTGTTTACCGCGGGTGGACACCGTCTCCATAATTATCTGGGCGATTTTGTCGGTGTCGCCGCCTGCAGCACTTTTGATTTGGGCAAAACTAGCGGAGTCGATATTCAAGGCCTCAACCTCAAGCAATATTTCATTAGCATAGATTTCCATCCGATTATCCAGTTTCCAGGCCAGTTGCGGTAATACACCGGGAGGTTCTAAAACCCGGTGGGTCCCGTACGGACATCCTTTTTTCATTTACCCACCCCCAAGGCATCTAACTCTAGTTAACTATACTTTCGCACCGGGCAAAAAATTCCGCGGACGGCACTCACGCGCGACGCGCATCGGTTCCCTCTGCGCGATTTTCCTCGTACTATCTTCCGCTGTCCTCGCCTGGTTGGCGAGGCTATACATTCTGAAAGTAAAAAATGACGCCGGTCACATATATTGTGACCGACGTCATTTTTACAATCACTTTGCAAGTTAAACCAATTTAAAATGTTTACTACTTAAAAACCTGGGCCATGATTTGTGCTGTTGGCAGACCTTTAATGAAGTACGCCAGATGCATAGTTTCGCGGACTTCCTCTTCTGTCGCGCCTGCCGCTCTGGCCTGGGCTAAAGCACACTGAACTTTATCCGCTCGTTCCAGACTAAAATTCACTGCCAGACCGATGAGGAACTTAGTTCTTTTATCCAAGACAGCCGCGTCCAACGACATTTCTTTTAACGCGTTTAACACTTCATAAAATTCCGCATCCCCGGTTTTTAAGCTAGCCAATGCAACGGGTAACGCCATAGTGATAACACCTCCATAATTCGGACTAATCAATTTCTGTTGTTATTATTGTAGTCCAAATCACAGACCTTTGATGTGATAAGTATCACTGTACAGCGTGAGAAAAGTTATGCTTTTAGTGTCTGCGGCGACGCAGCCATCTTGTAAACAAGCCGACTACCACTAAGCCTAACAAAGCATAAAACACGAGATTTGCTTTATGGAGGTTTGCTTGCAAAACACCGAAATTATCAGCAAAGACAACCCCTGCATATGCCAAGGCCAGATTCCAAGGCACAGCCCCTACCAGGGAATAGAGTGCAAAACGAGCGAAATTCATCCGGGTTATCCCGGCTGGCAACGAGATGAAAGTGCGAAATACGGGCAAAACGCGGGCAAGCAGAACCGTTATTTCCCCGCGTTGGGCAAACCAACGATCCGCCGAATCCAAATGACGCTCCGACAAAAAGATATATTTACCATAGCGACGGATAAAGGGACGTCCGCCTGTGCTTCCAACAACATAGGCTATGACAGAGCCGACAAGGTTGGCTAAAGATGCCACCACAACCGCCTGCCAGAGCGGAAATCGCCCTTGCGCCACCAGAATTCCGGCATATGGCATGATTACTTCACTTGGAATGGGAATACACGCGCTTTCCAAAGTCATGGTAATGAATATCGCCAACAAGCCAAAATGCGCCACGTCAACAGTTAAAAAATGTTCCAGAGCACCCACCGCAAAGCCTCCCACGCAATTTTAAGGGGCTGGCAGAATAAAAGACCTTCAACACGTTTTTCCTCGCGGAATAACTCGTGTTAAAGGTCTCTTGCGCTCAGCTATGACCCTTTAACTACACCAAAGGTATCAAAACCGGAACATAATGTCAATAACTTTGCATCAACCCAAAACAGCTTGCGCGAAGTTGGCAAAACCCATTCTATCAATCATGCGTCCCAAGCGTTCTTCCTGCCGTCCCATAACCTTGAAATAACTGACTACTTTCTCTGCTATTTCCAACGCTTCAGCAGCAGTCTTGTTTTCTGCGAGCAAATCCGCGGCCCGCGGTTTAACCCCGCCGTTGCCTCCCACATAAATATGGAAGCCTTTAGCCGTGCCCATAAACCCTAAATCAATATTGGCCGCGTCGGTACACTTGTTAGGACAGCCGGCCACACCTATCTTGAATTTTGTCGGCAGATCAACGCCATGATAGCGTTTGTCCAGTTCCAGACCCAAAGTAACGGAATCTTGCAAACCACGCTTACAGAAGGTAGTGCCCGGACACACCTTAACGCTACGCACACATAGTCCGGCAGCTTGACCGGACTCCATGCCCAAGTCCGCCCATACTTTCGGTACGTCCTCTGCTTGTAGGCCGACAATGGCAATACGTTGTGCTGAGGTTAGTTTTAGGGCAGCTGACTTATACTTTTCTGCAACATCAGCTATTTTACGCAACATGTCCGGCGTACAAATACCGGCAGGTATGTGCGGCACTACTGCATAGGTGGCATGATCCGCTTGCAAAATTGCACCTTCTGGTTGAGCCAAAGCCGCAGTTGCGGTATTCATTTCACCCATTTCTACTTCATTTAACGTGACCAGTAAAGTATCTACTTCCATCCCATGCATCCTTGCTGCACCGGCAATGCTTTCATTGGTAGAAGAAACGCAGCCTAAACAGTGCAACCCCATCGATAGCATAACTTCAGCAGTCTTAGGATTGGCTGCAAGCACATCCTTGATTTTGGTATCAGCTGTAAATTTCATTTAAATCCCCCTCACTAAAAATAACCAGAGGCTGTAAGGCCTCTGGCGTTAAGTACTCCGCAAACTTTTACCCATGAATTAAAGCGGGTAAACAGTGGACACACACCCAATAGGTCTGGCCTTTGAACACAAAAGACATCATCGCGGTCTCATCGCTGGTAGTGCCGCATTTGCTGCACTCATACTTAACTTTCTCGCTCATAACTATTTCTCCTTTTCTCAGCTTAAAATCTACGCTTCGATGCTAATTGCCCCAACCGGACAAGAATCTGCGGCATCCCGCACGCCATCTTCCAGCTCCGGCCCAATCTCATTTAAGATTACCTCGGCCAAATCATCACCCAGCCGAAAAACTTCCGGGCATACCGCCTCACATGCGCCGCATCCGATGCAAGTGCCTTTATCAACTGTAACCTTCATAATTTTTACCTCCTAACAGAAACATTCTCATGTCTATGTGATGTTTTCATTATAACGTAAATATTTAAACCTTTGCGTGAGGAAAATCACATTTATTCAAAAAATATTTGATAACTTCAACTTCTTTAGATATACAGTGTAGGTCGCGGTGCTGGCCTCCTGGCAGAGAGACACAAGGATCAATTGTCAATAGCTTGCAACCCCTGGCAGTGTATACGCACTTTAAAGGCGCCAATTCCCAAAGGAATTAGCGCCACTGAAAACAGCCAGTCGTCATACTCACGAACAACCCATATTTATATAAGACAAACACTAACACAGTAAATCAAGCGCTATCACATTAGCACCATAATACAGGGTATCACAGTATCACATTATCAAAATAACAAGAAATCTAAGGAATCTAATAAGAGTAAGTTACCGAGTTTAACACGTCCATATCAACAATTAAAGATTAAAGACTTTTAGTGGACTAGGTACAGGGGTAATCAAGGCCAAAAGATCTTGACGCGAGATTTTACCGGTTTTCGTTTTTGGTAACTTGTTGATCACATAAAAGTCCTCTGGGACTTTATCGTCACCCAGCCTTTCACGGCAAAACTGAGCGAGTTCTTCTGAATCTACCTTTTGACCCGCCCTTGGTTGGACAAAAACAGCTAGATGATCTTGTGACTTATCAATAATTGCAACATCCCATACAGCAGGATGATCATAAAGTACAAACTCGAGTTCCCGTGCGTTAACCATTTCCCTACCCCCCAATTAACTTCTATTCTGATAATTCTGATAACATTATACCTAATAATGCAACCGAATGGAAGTAGGCAAAGGGTGAAATGCCTAATTTAACCGTTAAACGGTTATAGCGGTTGCTTAAAGGTTAACAAAAAAAGTTGTATTCAGTGACATACTTATTCCTGCAATTACTCAAAATAGTTCTGCAAGGTTTTAGCAAGGCAGCCTCATAAAGGAGGGTTACTATGAAAAAGGTGGATCCAGGTAGTTTTAGTTTTCTGCAACCCGGCTGGTTCGCTCTGCATGCCATCGCTATTGGCGGCATGTTCTTGTTAGGTCGCAATATATCGCATAGAGATTAGGTGGAGTAAGCACAGGTAAATGAACTGTCCCCAGCTAAACCCGCAGTCTGAAGTCATTGCGGGTTTTCTTTGATCGCACAGAACGGATAAAATTGACTGACATTGCGCCCTTACCTGACGCAAGAGCTATAATGTGTTATAATTATTTACAGATTTATTTACTTGTGACAATGAAAGGCTGGCAAATATGACCACCGATGTTAACTCCCTTTACGAAAAGAAGGTTACATGCTTAAACTGTGCTAAACCCTTTAAAACTATGAAAGTGCGTTCGAGTTTTTGCAACCCGGTCAAAACCGACAGTGACTTTTTTGTATATTATGATAAACCCGAGAACAATCCCTACTATTACGCTGTAAGCATTTGCCCGGAATGCGGCTTTGCCTTTACGGATCAGTTCAGCAACTACTTTAGCGTTAAAGCCAAAGAACAAATTTCCAGCCAAATTACCCAACAATGGCAAAAACAAAATTTCGGTTTAATCCGCGATTTTCCGCTTGCGGTTGCATCCTACAAATTGGCACTTTATGCAGCGGAATTAAAAGAGGAAAAACAATTGGTTATCGCGGGATTAAGCCTGCGACTCGCAGGTCTTTACCGTGCGCAAAATGATGTCGAACAGGAAAAGCGATTTTTGGAAATTGCTTTAGAGCACTACATAACTGCATATTCGCAAGGGGAGCCGGACAGGATGTCCGAACCAAAAATACTGTACTTAATCGGTGAATTAAGCCGCCGCGTGGGCTTATATCAACAAGCAACGCTTTACTTTTCCAAAGTTGTCGAACATCCAAACCGCAACAGCGATTTACAAAGCTTAAAGCTGGCACGAGAGCAATGGTTGGAAATCAAAGAACATCTTGCCAACCAATAGGTTAATCAGCCAAACGCTTGCAGTAATGCAAGCGTTTGGACGTAATGCAATTGAAAGTTTAAATTGCCGTTTTACCAGATATGGATTAAAATACAATTAAAGAGGTGGATAAAGTGATTATTAATTATACCGAAAAAGAAGTTCGTGAGGCTTTTCAACGTTATGTTAAAGAGCACGGCCCACAATGTTGCGACTGCCTTCAGTGCGAGGAGGATATTTTGGCGCTTACACTCAACCAGCTTCCGCCCCGTTACGTGACCTCACATAAAGGCGAAGTAATTACTGATTTTCAATTTAGCGAACCACCCGATAATACTAAGGTCTTGACAGCCCTAGTTAAATCCATTGACGTCGTCTGTCGAACTCCATCCCACCCTATGGAACAAGCTTAGTAACCCACAAACCTGCCTGCCAAGGCGGGTTTTTTTCATATTACGTAGATGGGCATACCAGCAACTCCTTTCCCGTATGTATAGTAACAACGGGAGGTGAGCTGATGCGTATCTTGTATTTCTCGCTACGCCGAGGTGCAATTGTCGTACCATTCGTCTTTATCATCATTGGCATAATTTTATATTTGATTTCGTGCCGTTCTGAGCCCACCCTTATCCGCACCCCAGGAACATTTTATATGGTGCACACGCAAAATAAAGTAGTGTCGCTTACTTTTGACGATGGGCCTGATCCGCTGTTTACGCCACAAGTACTGGATATTCTCAAAGAAGAGAATGTCAAGGCAACTTTTTTTGTCATTGGCAAGGCAGCTGAAGCCAATCCCGCAATTTTGCAGCGTATTATCGGTGAAGGTCACGTCATTGGTAACCACAGTTATACTCATGACTATCGCCAACGCACTTTAGCAACAGAGATTGCCAAAACCGACCAGGTTGTTTTTGCTGCCACCCACGCCCACACCCATTTTTATCGGCCACCGGGCGGAATAGTTGCCAAAGCTCAGCTGGAAATTGTTAAAACCAACGGACATATTTTTACCCTATGGAGTTTGGACAGTCGAGACTGGGTTAACCCTGGGCCTACACAAATTCTGCGTACAGTTGTTGACAACGTATTTCCGGGATCAATCATTCTTTTGCATGACGGAGGAGATAGACGGGGGCAAACTATTGCTGCCCTGCCCACAATTATTACCCGCTTGCGTTCAATGGGCTATAGTTTTGTGTCGCTCGAGGAGCTACGTCACATGGATAATTCCAGTATTCCTACCGGCTGGGAATAAGGTCTCGGTTTAAATTAGTAATAGGTTCGGGATGTCACCAACAAACCGGGCCTTACTTTTATTTGAAGGCCTTCCTTATTCGAGGGCTTATAATATTGAGGGATTGCAACATTTGGGGCCTATCCTTATTTCGCGTCGCACTTAATTGAATTAAGTCCTTTATCAGCAGAGCCCAGCAATTTGGTCCTCACACCGTCTAGCCCTTGATATGCTACGGGCACAATAACTAGAGTTAAAATAGTTGAAGTAGCCAAACCTGAGATTACTACAATTGCCATCGACCGCGAAATCAGTCCTCCCTCCGATGAAACTGCTAATGGCAATAGGGCACAAACTGTGGCCACGGCCGTCATTAAAATAGGTCTTAGTCTGGTTACCCCAGCCTCGAGCAGCGCTGTTTCCCGTTCCATGCCACTTTGACGATTTTGCAGTACCCGATCGACCAATACTATCGCATTCGTAACAACTATACCGATCAACATCAAGAAACCCACCATAGCTGGTACCCCCAGCGATTCGCCTGATATGTAAAGTCCAGCCAAACCACCCACCATGATGAAAGGCAACGCAAACAAGATAGCCAAGGGAGCAAGCATTTCGCCGAATGCAACCAGCATAACCATATAAACCAGCAATACCGCAATTATCATGGCTAACCCCAGATTAGTAAAACCGTCCTGCATTTCCTTGGATTCTCCTGCGTAGCTATAGCTCACACCAGGCGGAAGCACAAGCGTGCTAACCCTGGTTTCCACCGCTTTTTGTACTCCGGAAGAATTGTCAGTCGTAAAGCGCCCTTCCACTGAAACATACTCCTGTTGATTCAGCCTTTGGATAGAAGTAGGGCCTGGCTGGATGCTCACTGCTGCAATGTCAGCAAGTTTGATACGTTCACCTGTCATGTTGGTGATATGCAAGCTACGAATCGTATCTAAGGTATCCAACCCATCTGCCTGCAAACCTAAGTTGACTTCGGCGGGATTGCCCGCCAGCTCCACTGTCATTACACTGTCTCCTTCAAGCATCTGGCGTACTGACATGGCCACCATAGCCGGATTCAAGCCGTGCTTGGCCGCTGCTGCCGGATCAACCTCGATAGAAAGTTGCGGTTTAACTGCAGACAGATTAGTATGCACATTCGACAAGCCGGGGACATCTTTGATACTTCGTTCGATCATATCTCCTGCTTGGTGCAACGAGCTTATATCCGTTCCTTTAAGGATCATGACCAACCCGCCATAGCCAGAAGCAATTCCTACGGGTGTCAAGGCTACAGTGGCGTCAGAGTCAAATTTTTCAGTTGCCTGCTGCAAATCCTGCTCAAACTTGTTAGTATCCACTTTTGCAATTTCGTCTTGCATCTCGATGGATACAGCAAGTTCTTCACCGCTTACTAGAGTTTGATAGCTCTTTACATCGCTGCGCCCATGTAAAAAATTTTCCACTTTAGAAGCCAGCGCATCTGTTTTTTCGCTCGCTGTACCAACGGGCATTGTTACCTGCAGATTGTAGGAGACAGTCTTTTCCGTCGGTAAAAAATTCTGAGGAATTTGGGGCAACAACAATAGCGAACCGGCAAATACGAGTGTAGCTATCCCGGTAACCAGGAGTTTGTGCCGCAAGGCCCAACGCAAAAATAGACGATATCCACGTTGGAGGGTATTTTCCCGCGATTCGTGCTGTTTAATATTGAGTAGAAACAGTTTCGCGACCAATGGAACTACGGTCATCGCTACCAGCAATGAAAATATGATTGAAACCATCACTGCGATGCCGAAGGGCCTAAAATACTTTCCTACGATCCCCGGCACAAACATTAAAGGAGCAAAAACTGCTACAGTTGTAATCGTTGACGAGGTTACGGCCTGCCCAACTTCTGTGGTAGCTTGAGCCACGAGTTCGGGTGACCGCTCTTCACTCAGCCTCACCCTCCGGTAGATATTTTCAATTACAACGATAGAATCATCCACTACTCTACCCACTGCCACGGCTATCCCGGCAAGGGTCATAATATTCAGGCTGTAATTCAGCAGATATAAAGTAATCAGCGAGGCAAATATGGACAAAGGTATCGATAACACCGCCACAATAGTGGAACGCCAATTGCGCAAAAACACGAACGTTATCAGCATGGCAAACAATGCGCCTAAAATAGCCTCCCGTTGCATCGAGCTAACAGAAGATTTGATTTGCTGGGCACTGTTCCGCAGCTTAGTCAGCTTGTAGCCTTGCGGCAAAACTAATTCTGCGAGCTTGGCATTGACTTGCTTAATTAAATCCACGACATTGGTTCCTGCTTGGGCCTCAATACCCAACACAACTGCCGGTTGACCATTTAAACGGTTGATTACCGAGTCCTTGTCAGCGGCATAGCTTACCTTCGCGATATCGCCCAGCTTGATGACACGAATGCGTAAGACCGGCTTAACCTCAAGAGCACTGTCACCGCTAGCCGAGGCGTTGTCAGGTAAGCTTTTCAAAACGCTGACCGTGTCAGCGCCAGTGTGCTGTAATTGGGCTTGAATAGAACTGAGTTGTTTTTGCAAGGATTTTAGCTGGGCATCATTCTTAACCGCAGTCGCTTTAGTCTGCGCAATTTCTTGTTGTAGATAACCTATTTTGTTCAAATCTTGCGGTTGCGCCTGCTGAGCAAGCGCCAATTGCTGGGCATAACCGGCCAAAGTTGTCTGTTCAAGTGCCAGTTTAGCAGTCAGACCACTAATTCCCTGTGACAATTGGATTTGGGCCTGTAACAGCATTTGGCCTTGCGTCAGGTTACCCAGTCCTGCACCGATTTTGCTGAGACTATCACCTACTGCACCAAATCCATCGCCTACTGATTTAAAGGCGTTGCTTAGACTGCTCATGTCCTGCTCAACAATAACCAGATTCATATTTTGCGCGTCTGCAATGGATTTTAGTTTGCTGCCCACTTCCACATTTAAGGCCTTGCCGTCTAAAGTAACTTGTCCGGCCGGAATTCCAATATTATTAGCCTGCAAAGCCTGTTTCACTTGATCCAGGCTCAACTGTTCAGTTTTGAGTTTAGCCGGATCCAGCTTAACATTAAGTTGTTTAACGGCTGTGCCCTGAACATCGATAGCCGCAATTCCTTGCACCGAAGCAAACAGTGGCTTCACATGCTCATCAACGTATTGCTGGATTATGGACTGTTCAACGTTACCGGTAATGCCAAAGGAAACAACCGGGACTGCATTAGGTCCTTCGAGCGACAACTGTGGTTTTTGCACCCCGTCAGGTAATTTAAGGGTAGCCAAAGCACTGTTAACATCCTTCTCCGCCTGATCCATCGCCACGTTCAGGTCGAATTCTAAAGTTGCAGCCACATAACTACTGCCGGAAGTCAAATAGAGATTCTTTAAACCTTTTAAGCCCGCCAACCCCTGTTCCAAGGGCTTGCCGACATTATCAAGTCCCTGCGCGGGCGTGGCACCCGGATACGGTACAACCACCTGCAAATACGGTATGTCAACGTTAGGCATCTCCTCCATTTTCATTGCGCCGTTGGCATAAAGACCTCCGGCTATAATCATAATCATAGCCAAAAAAATCAAACCTGCATTGCGCATGGCAAACTTTATCCAACGATACATGCTTTACCTCCCACTCCAATTTTAACCTTTCCGTCAAAATCTAAGATATGCAAGCCGTTGGTCGAACATCCCTAAAAAGACTCAAGTGCACCATTAGCGCTATCTTTAGCTACATTTGCAGCACCCAAGCATATGATATATGGTATAAATTGCCACGTGGAAGGAGTGTAGTCAAATGCCTTTCTTTGGTTTTTTCCCGGGCTTGGTTTTTGGTACCCTATTAGGTAGCGCGATTGCTCCTCGGTATTACCCGTACCCGGCATATGCCCCGTATTCCCGACCGTATCCCGCCTATTACCGGGCCTATCCTTTCCCGTATTAGTTCAGTACTACGCCAGTTTCATTTCTAGGCACTGCCAAGAAAAGCGCGCATCGGTTTCCACTGCGCGCTTTTCCTCGTACTATCATCCACTGCTCTCGCCTAGTTGGCGAGGCAATAAAAACGCAAGACCCTACAGTCACCTTCTGTAGGGTCTTGCGTATGCACTACCGTCTGATAGTTTCATGGCAGTTGTAACCAGGCAATCCCTTAGGCCTCTTCATATGCTGTGGGACATTCATCTACCGGTATGATTAAACTTACTGTCGTCCTGCCCTGCTGAGAAGACATTCTAATTCCGTAGGCGGAACCAAATTGTAATTGCAGGCGCCGATGTACATTGTGCAGACCTATCCCGCACTTAATTTGATCAGGAGTCGCTACGGTGTCGGTAGCGTCCCTCCATCCAACACCGTCATCACATACAGCTATTTCAGCTTGAGTCCCGTTGATTTGACCGCGAATAGTTAAATTTCCTACAGTTTCCTTAGGTTCCAAGCCATGGACACAGGCGTTTTCCGTCAGGGGTTGCAGACTCAGGAAAGGTATACGAAGCCTCAGCAATTCCGGCGGCACAGCAATACTTACCCTAAGTTTGGCTCCAAAACGATTTTTTTGAATCAGCAAATAATTTTCCACATAGTTAATTTCATCCTGTACCGTAACCATTTCGCCTGGGCGATCTAAATTATGGCGCAAAAGGTTCGATAACGCATACAACGTGTTGACTCCTTTTTCATGTTCCCCTAGAGTTATTAACCCGGTAATCGTATTAAGCGTATTAAACAAAAAATGCGGTTTAATTTGCGCCTGCAGGGTTTTTAGCTCAGCCTTGTGCAAGGTGTGTTCCAGTTCCTCGATAATCCTGGCCTCCTCCGCCGTTTTTAGTTTTTGGCGGCTGAGTTCTTCCTGCATCTTGCTTCGATATACCAACTCCACGATATAGTTAACTACAACCTGAATCAACCCACCAGCCGCCTGACACCTGTCCATGCTAATGATTTTAATCTCTTGGAAGGATCTCTCTAGAAGCTTGGCTTCAAGTCCTAAGTCTGCTGTAGCCATGAGCATCGCCGCAATCTCATGGGGCTCCGGAGGTGTCAAGTGCATTTGTCCACAAGTAATCGAACCCCAAAACTGTTCTTCAACCACAATCGGCACCGACATCAACATGACACCGGCGTGGCATTTGCCCATACAGTAATCGCCAGCCTTAACGGTTTGCAAGCCTAAGTCTGCGTTAGAGCAAATACAGCGCTCTAAACCGCGGGACGTAGAACGAATGGCTTGACAAAACCCGTAAAAATAGTCGTGTTTGACTACCGGATAGCCCTGCGCATCATTAATATCAATTGTGATGTCGGTTGCTTGCGTAAAGTTTTTGATAATGTCGATTAACTTGTCCTGCTCGATTAGTTGCAGTAGATTATCGTTTTGGCCTTCCATCTAAACCTCCTAATCCACCTCAAACTCTGCGGGGCCTTCCAGCATGTATTGCACAATTACCACGTCCAACCAGCGCCCAAATTTTTTACCCACTTCGCGATAACGTCCCACGCGTTCCATAGCAAATTTATCTGCCAGGGCTAAGCTGGCCTCATTGTTCCCGGCTATAAGCCCAAGAATTGAGTGGTATCCCAAATCACGGGCCTCTGCCAACAGTTGCGTTAACAACAGAGCCCCGACACCTTGCCCCCGATATGCCTGATGCACATAAATTGAGAATTCCACACTCGGCGCATATGCTGGCCGCGTATGAAACGGGGATAAGCTTCCCCACCCGACAACTTGCTCGTTTGCTACCGCGGAAAATAACGGATATTTGGGGTTTTGATGCATAGCAAACCATTCTTGTCGTTCTGCCATGCTCTTGGCTTCCGTATCAAAGGTTGCAGTCCCGCGCAACACCTGTTCATTATATATCTCGCGCAAGGCAGGAATATCTTCCGGCCTGCTCAAACGGATTGTAAAAGTTTCCATGCCCACTCCTCCTGTTTTTTACTTCCTTTACATTGTAACTCAAGTACATTGTAAATCAAGCTGAGCAGGCTTGAAAATATGTCTACCCAAATGCGCCAAAGCTAAAAATTTGCGTCGCATCTTATTTCTTAATCATAAGCTCTCGCCCGGTTTTACCACTCTGGATGACTCGTGCGTCAACCTCTACCTCAATATCAGCCTCACGCCAGCTGTCGCGCCAGGTAGGGCCAAGAGTCTGCCAAGTTGTAAGCTCAGTACGGTGTAATTGTTGGGTGAAGCCAAGTATATCGGCATTTAATTGCCGGGATTTATCTATAGTTGCTAGCACACAACTCCGCACTGTTGCCGAGGCCATCTGCTCAATCTTAGCTAAGGCCTCCGGCGTGACTTGGATATCCTTAACCTCATCTACCTCACCCCACGTCTTAACTTTGACGCGATAGTTTATTTCCCCTCCTGTCACCTTAGCTTCAATCTTACTCTCGACTTTACCTATCAAATATGTTGCCACCTTATCCCCATCAATTACAGTAATAGGAATCATGGCACTGTTCACGCCACAGTTAACAATGTAGCCAAAGGTCTCTTTTTTGTTCAGCCAGCCTACCAGCTTATCACCGTGAAAGACCGCTAGCCCCTTGATAACTACGGCCTTGTCTACCGCAACAGTAGGATCTTCTTGCGGCTTAACCACATAAATTTCCCCAGCCACAGGATCGCGGTCGGGGCTTAACAAAGTTTGAATAAACTGATTGCTATCTATGCCGCAGGAGATGCCTATTCTATCTACCTTATTTTCCTCCAGGCCCTGAATTTCTTTGGCCAGAGTATCGTCCACTTCCGGGTGAGCCTGTAACACATCAAATGCCTCACCCGGTGTAACCAGAATATAGGTTCGTAAACGAAATTGCCGAAAGCGTGCCTGTAAATCAACTATTTGGGCTACTCCCTCCCGTGCCGCCTTTTCACCGACGATTAAGCCGCTTACATACCCCAAGAAAATAAAACGAGGCGAGCGAATCATCAAGTCCCGCGTAGCTTCCTGTAAAGTTGCACCCGTACCTTTGAACAACAATGCCTGCCCGACTCCTGCTCCCCCACCGGTGGAAGTTGCTCCATTATTGCCTCCACCCGACTGTGTTGCCGGTTGAGGCTGCAGTACCTTGGCTGATACCTGCCACACATCCTGACCTTGGTTGTTTTGACCCGCCACCTTGTCGACGCCAAGCAACGTGACAATAGCTAAATCCTCTATTTCCTTGCGGCTCCAACAGCCTGGGATAAAGGAAGAGCATATGATTAGTAATAGCAAGGCTAGGGCGCGTAAACGCTGATTCACTTACTCGTCCTCCTCTTACGCAATCTTATTGCCGCCACCGGCCACAGCAGTAGAGGCAACACCAGTTCAAATACCAAAGCCATAGGGGTCCAGTACTTATCAAGAAACTCCATTAACTGTAAAGTATTGGCAAACAGGAATGCGGACCCGAGTATATGGCATAGCGCACTTGGCACCAGGACATACTTGTAATTCTTAATACCGCTTACTTGGGCTGAAGTCAGACAGATTACGTAGAATGTTAACGATGACTTGACGACAATTCCACTCACCCAAAAAGTCATAATTAGGATGGTTAGCCTTTGGATAAAGCGGGCAATGTTGACATACGAAGCTAGTTCCAAGACCGGAAATAATAGATCACCGGTCAAATACGGACCAAAAACGGCTAAAGCAGTAAAGGTTACGGCAGTAAAGGTTATGGTCATTGCTAACAAAGCAATTAGGACCTTTTTCCCTACTTCCTGTGGTTTGTTAATAGAGGGCAGAAGCATCACAAGCACCACAATCTCACCATACCAAGATGCAGGTACGAAGGACCCCTGAATAATAGGTAGCACCCCACCTTCCAGCAGTGGTTGCAAGCGACCCAACTGCATATCGGGAATCGTAAACAACACAACTATGAGCAAAGTCAGCAAAAACAAGGGTAAAATAAATTGCGCCATCCGGGCAATAACTTCTACACCCTTATAGGCGGCATACCCTGCTACCAATACCAACAAGGAGCAAAAAGCCCAGATAGGGGTTTCCGGCATGAAGTTTACTGTCAGGAATTCGGCGAACTCTCTAACCACTAAGATATTCATCACCAGAAAGAATAGGGCGTAACTACCTGCCACAGCCTTGCCAAGAAGCTTGCCTAGGATAACTTCGCTATACTCCGCCAAAGTCTTATCCGGAAAATACATCCCTAATTTCCAGACTGCGAGAAGCACCACTGAAGCAATAATTGTGGGCAGTACCAAAGTAGCCAGCCAGGCTGATTGATACGCCTTTTGCGCGGTAATCGCAGGAACGAACAATACAGCAGTAGCCAGCACAACAACGTATAAGAGCGCTGCCAACTGACGACCAGAAATCTTTACTTGTTTGATGAATTCTCGCCTCCTTCGCCCGGTTTCTGCGGACCACCTTGGGGATCTTGCCGCGCAGGCTCCTTGGCGCCGGAAAAATGAGGTCGGGTAAACATCGCCCACCACGGTACCCGGACAAAGGTATCCTTCATATCCTTGGGACTAAGCGGTGCAAAGGGTGACAGATACGGCACACCAAAAGAGCGCAGCCCACACAGATGAATCAATAGCGCCATCAAGCCCAACATTACTCCAGGCATACCAAGCACAGCTGCACATATCATCAGAGCAAAACGCAAAATTCGAATGCTATAACTGGCGCTAATGTTAGGAATTGTGAATGACGCTAATGCAGTTAAGGCCACGACAATTACCATACTGGAACTAACAATCCCAGCCTGTACAGCTGCCTGACCTATGACTAGCCCCCCCACCGTGCTGACCGCCTGACCCACATTGTGTGGCAAACGTACTCCAGCTTCGCGCAACAGTTCAAAAGTAAGTTCCATGATTAAGGCTTCTATAAAAGCGGGAAAGGGCACCCCGACCCTCGCCTGTGCAATTGATGTCAATAATGCGGCTGGAAGCATTTCCTGATGATAAGTAGTTATAGCAATATATATTGCCGGGAGAAGCAAGGCTAAGTTTAGTGCCACAAAACGCAGCAACCGGATAAAACTAGCATAAATGTAGAGGTTAAAGGAGTCTTCGCTAGCCTGCAACATGGTTACAAATGTTGCAGGTACAATTAGGGCTACGGGTGTAGTGTCCACAATGATACCTACGCGCCCCTCTAACAAGGCTGAGGCAGTCTTATCAGGGCGTTCCGTTGCCAACACTAGCGGGAAAAAGGTAAAGGGCTCATCGGAAATAAATTCTTCAATAACCGCACTATCTATAATTCCGTCAATTTTAATTCTTTGAATCCGCTCTTTTACCTCAGCCACAGTGCCATCATTGACAACCCCTTTAAGATAGCACACTGCAACTGATGTCTTGGAAATTGCCCCGACCTGTAGTACTTCTACCTTTAATCTACTGCTTTTAAGCCTTTGACGCACCAGTGCGACATTGACCCGGTAGCTTTCCACAAACCCATCACGTGGCCCTCTGACCACTGGTTCAACAACCGGCTCCAAAATTGCTCGACCTTGACCGCCTGGAGTTATGCCAACTAGGGCTGTAGCTGAGCCTTCTAAAAGCAAAGCCACATTCCCCTGCAATATATGGGTAGTCAGCTCCAATACATCTGTTGAAGTCTTGACCTCCATTAGGGTGATAAGCCTGTCACGCAGGATTTGAGGGGCGTTGTGTTTGGTTAGCTGCATATCCGCAGTAAGCGCTGAGTTATCCAGTAAAATAGACTGCATCAAGTGTTGACTAGATAACGAATCATCAGCAACCGCATCTATGTGAATAACGCACGCTTTCAAGGCCGGCTTAGTATTAAGTTGAAACTCGCGAAAAACGACATCACCGCACAAATCAAAAACCTGATGTAAAATTTTAAGGTTTTCGGCTATGTTTGCGACTAGAGGCCGTTGCTCTTTGGGCTCCTTAGCAGAATTTGCCGTAGTATTTTTGCCAGAGGCGCCCAGCACCTTTTGCAGTACCTGTTTAAACATCTTTTGTCCATCTCACTTTTTACATTATCTTTCCACAAATAGCTTATTTATACCCATTGACGTGCAAAAGGGTCTTAAGCAATGCGCGCTACGTTTTCCTGCATAGCCTGTGTATTTTAGTGCCCGTGATAGGTATGCTCGCCTCAAGTTGCCGAGTATATCCTTGCCCGAGGAACTAAAAAAATTAGCCTCAGTTCAAGGCTAACGTTTTTTAGTCCAGCTATATTTATTTAAACAAACCGCTATTTTGGTTACTAGCAAGAATAGTGCTGGCCACACCGGGCAGAATAAGAGTTGATTTTTCTTTTATTTTGGTCAATATCGTTCCTATCTACGAAAGGAGACCTTCGATGTTACTGGTTATCGTACGTACACTTGTACTGTTTGCCTTGGTCGTCGTAGTTATGCGCTTGATGGGCAAAAGGCAAGTTGGCCAACTCCAACCGTATGAATTAGTGGTTGTAATTTTGATATCTGAATTGGCCTCAGTCCCGATGGAGGATACAGGCATACCCCTTTTCGCCGGAGTCATACCGATTTTGCTTTTACTCATGGCCAGTATTACCATATCCTACGTTTCCTTAAAAAGCGAACGGGCGCGGGCCATAATCTGTGGCAAACCCACGGTTGTGATTGATCGGGGCCAAATCATGTACCAAGACATGGAAAAGTTACGTTACAGTATGACCGACATGCTCGAACAACTGAGAATTAAGAACATACCAAACATCAGCGATGTCGAATTTGCCATTCTCGAGACCAACGGTGAGCTCAGCATCATTCCCAAATCACAAAAAAGGCCGGTAATTCCTGAAGATTTACAGTTGGCTACAAAGTACGAGGGTTTACCATTTACCTTGATTTTGGACGGCAAAGTGAAAACACAAAATTTGGCTAAAGCGAAATTGGACAGGCAGTGGTTGGATAATGAATTAAAGCGTTACAATGTTACGAGCATATCACAAGTTGTAGTGGCTAGTTTAGATTCTACCGGCAAACTGTTCGTTCAGGCCAAAAACTCGGACGCAAAAATTTTACACTAGGCAGGTGGTGGCAATGCGGACTATTACCTACGTCGGAATCGGTTTTATATTATTAGTGGCTTTATCCATATACTCGTACATGGCGCTAAGCACTTCCGCACGTAATTTAGGTGGCAGTCTTAACTCTATTGAAGCATCTATTGCTCAGGATAATTGGCGTCAGGCAAGCCAGAGCTTACGCGTAACCCAAACAGTCTGGGCAAGAGATAAAAGCTGGTGGTCCCTGCTCGTTGATCATCGTGAGATCGACACTATCGACATCACCCTGCAGCGTCTGGAAAAATACGTCGCCGGGAAGGGACGTATCTTGGCCATGGGCGAATTATCTACGTTAGAAGGATTAATGGACCATATGTCCGACAAGGAAGCCTTAAATTTAAAAAACATTTTATAATTTAGCTAGCCCGCGTAGACTACTTGACTGATAGTACACTCTCCCCTATTATGATAAATGAACCAGTGTTCGGGGGGATTGAGTATGGACTTGGATTACAGACAGCGTATTCTAGCTGCTGGCGCAGAGGAATTCCACATTAAAGGTTTTAACGCTGCAGACATGCGCTCCATTGCCGCGCGAGCCTCCACTGCAGTAGGCACGATCTACAACCATTTTCCCGATAAGCTTAGCTTGTTCCATGCGATCGCTTGGGAACAATGGCAACGTTTAGAACAAAAGGTGCAAGAAATATCCGCTTCAGACCACGCATTCCGACATAAGCTCTATTGCATTGGTGAATTACATCTTCAATTTACTGACCAACATCGCGCCGTTTTTCGCGCCATTACCGCTTCCTCATTTGATATGTCGCACAACCCAAAGGGCGGCTTTCCGAATGAACTGCTTGAGCCCTATCTCCGCCTTTTAGCCCAAACGTTCGCAGAACAAGCAGGGTCTAATGCCGATGATTTACGCATTAAACAGCTAGCTGCTTTATTTTTTTCCGGTCTAGCCCTATTTCCCGCAATACTGCCGGATCACCGACAAGAACATCTTGAGTTTTTAATCAGCGTAATTGAATCCAGTCTCGCTACCAATCTCTAACATAAAAAAAAGCTAATCCCCTGACTTACCTGCCCGGGGATTAGCTTTTTATATTAATAGAGGGAAAACTTATTTGCCTGAACGGGAACCAACAGGCAGAACTGCCCGACCGTATAGAGGATTAATAATACCGGCTGCTGAGGCGTACCACGCACATGCTGCAGTGATTAGACCGAAGATACCACCCGGAACACTGGAGATGAAACCAAAGTTTGCTAAGTCTAAAAGAATAAAAGTAATCATAAGGAAACTAAAAACTGCTAAAAGTGCATTGTTGATTCGGAAGGTACCAATCCACATGTAAAACGTGAAGATGGTAAATGCGGTTAAAAATAACCCCAACGCATAATCAACTGAAGTGCCTAAATCAATTAATTTAAGGCCTAACAAAATGATAACACTTGCCAAGGATAACCAGAAAGCACCATAAGAAGTAAAGGCTACTGCCCCAAATGTATTGTTTTTCTTAAACTCCCACATTCCTGCCAACATTTGGGCAATACCGCCATAAAACAAGGCCAAAGGAACGAAAAGGGTACCGATTGCAGCTGGAACGAGATGGGCATTAGACATACTGAGAATAAATGTAGTTAGTGCAAAACCGGCAAGACCTAACGGGCCGGGGTCTCCAATGGCGCTTTCACGAATTTCATAAACATCTGCCATAAATATAATTCCTCCTCGTTTCTCGGCGGCTTAACCAAATTCAACTGCATCATCGCGAATTAGCCGTTGCTTCGGTTAACTCCACCTTTTTTAAAGTATGATTAGTCCTTACCATAATTATAGCGATAATCTGGTGAATTTTAAGAAGATTCTGTCTAAATGCACAATTTGCGGTGTCAAATGAATGTATTTGCCTGCGAACGGTTCGGCAGCTATACCCAAAAATGTAAAAACACTGTCCCTAGGAGCGATAAATTGCCCCGAGACAGGGTCTTAAGACCTCCTTATTGTCACGCTTGCGCCTAGAATTGTTCAGAAACGAGCTTAGCTTGGCTAAACAAGTGCAAATAATCGCGACCACCGGCTTTGGAATCAGTGCCGGACAGGTTAAATCCGCCAAATAGATGAGCTCCTACCAGCGCGCCGGTACATTTGCGATTAAAGTAGAGGTTGCCACAGTGCATACCCACTCTCGCCTGCTCCAAATGGTTCCGGTCGTTACTATATAGTGAACCGGTTAACCCATAGGCAGTTCCGTTGAAAATTGTTATCGCCTCCTCAAAGCTTACCGCCTTGATTATCGCCAGCACCGTCCAAATATCTCCTCTTGCGCAAGCCTGGCCTCGGGATTTACGCCGGAAAAAACCGTCGGCATGAGATAGTATCCGTTGCCCGGAGCCGCATGCCCGCCAATCTCCAGCTTGCCCTCTGTTTTGCCTCCATTAATATAGTTAAGTATTTTTTGCTGCGCTATAGCGTCAATCACCGGTCCTATCAAGTAGTTTTTCTCAGCCTGTCCCACTTTCAGCTTACGTACGCGGTCCAATACAAGTTGTAAGACTACATCCTGGTGCACAATCGCGCGTGAACCAGCTGAACACTTCTGGCCTTGAAAGCCAAAGGCAGATTGGCTTTTATCTAAAATATCCAGACAGATGTGTGTATTAGCTTCAGCTTCTGCTGCACATGTAATGAATTCACCTAAATGATCTATTGTCGTTATCAACAGCCTATGTTTAACATGTTTAAACATAGGTATGGACTTTTGCCCTGCCGTACATAATATTTTTTGTCCACGTGCCACTGCCTCCATCGTATAATTTCGTTCTTTATAACGAAAACTACAATATGAAACACTGATGCTTGATAAGGAGTGATTTCTGTGCAATTAAACCAAGAGACAATTAACGATGTCAAAGACGGCGAATCACTACGCAAAGCTTTACTTGAAGCCGAAGTAGTGGGAAAGAAGTGCCGCCTGTACGCCAGCATTGCTCAAGATGGTGGTGTGCGTAGCCTATTCGAAAATACGGCTCATGAGATGGACACCGCAATCGAAAAAATGAAAAAAATAACCCCCCGGTACATGTAGCGCACGAAAGGAGAATATGTAATGGAAATTCGATCTTCGATGAACGATTTGGATATGCTAATCGATTATGAAAAGGATAGCCGTCTAGCCGCAGTGGCCTATTTAAGTACAGCCGAAGAAGCCCACGACCCCGAACTTAAAGACCTGTTTTTGCTTTTTTCCAATCGAGCTATGAAACACCAAGATAATTACCTCGAGATGATTAAGAAAATCGGTGGGGAAGTATAGTCGCCAAGGAATTACACTTCGTACCAAACAAAAAATTAAAGCGCTCCCAATCGGGAGCGCTAAATATTTTTAGCTCATATGTCCTGCATCAAGCGGTCTTTGCGTGCGATAATAATCTCTAAAATCTTCCAGCGTAAATGTTGCTCCTTTACCTTTCTGTTCGACTGACACCTTACGATCCGTGGGGTTAAAGCCAATAAACTTCATGCCAAGATTTTTGGCCATATGGCTCAACTCAATGCGCAACCCTCTACCTAAATCTGTCAAAACATCCACGCACCTCTCGTCAATATTTCACTGACAATTACCAGTCTAAAGCTAGGTTTAATCGCCTCCTCTCGTGAGATCAGTATATTGTTAATATACACTTAATAATTCTGCAAAGGGCCAAAATTTCCTGCCGGCAAAGCGGAGCGTAATAAAAAAAACACGCCCCAAAGTGGCGTGAAAGGTGCACGAATTATAAGCTATTGCCCAAGTCTTGGCGCGTTGGGGCTGGTACCGGCGGTGTCACATTGTTGTCGCCAGCAAGTCCGTCCAGCAAATCAGCAGCTTTTTTGAGACCTTGCTTAACAGTGCCAAAATATACCGCTTGGTGCTGACTATCGGTCAGGGTACGCAATTCCTGCTTGACCGAGCGAGCTCCGGCAACTAATGGATCAGGACTTTTCTGTCCTGTTTGCAGCACGTTACTTACCGGCTGTAAATCAATCAAGTATGCTCCGACTATCACTACCACCAAGATCATGCCAATCAATTTAAGTATTGACTTCATACCATCCGCTTCCTTTATTCACTATGGTTTGATATTCACTATGTATTACCATTATTTCCTAATCATTTAGATTTTATACATGAGTATCTCTAATTTCGTGGAAACTTGCTCCTTAAAATCAAGAAAAGCTCGCATTGATTTCCTCTACGCGCGCTTTTCCTCGTACTACCTTCCGCTGCCTTAGCCTGGTTGCGAGATTATACTTTCTGCTAGTATGAAAATAACGCTGTGGTAAAGCGCTATTCTCACATAATATTCAGTAATAGTGCTTTTGTTAACCCCACATCCACCTAAAGATGTAATAACCTAAGTAGGCAACTGCAACGATGGCGACAACGTGCAACACCCACCAACCGGAACGGAGAAATCCAAAGGTTCCCATATCTATCCGGTCGCGAATATCTTCATCTGGCATACTAATCCCTCCTTTCAGAGGATAGTATTTACCATTAACGCATGAATTATGCTACTTTTTTTCACATTTCGCTTTAGACCCTGGTTTGCAGTCTGTACTCAGAGGGAGTGATACCCTCATGCTTCTTAAATACAGATGCAAAATAGCTATTACAACTAAAGCCTGACCGCGCCGCAATCTTCTCAATTGTTTCTTCTGACAGCCACAAGAGGCTTTTAGCGGCTTTAATGCGTTCTTGCACCAAGTATTCGGAGAAGCTCACACCCGTCATTTTACGAAAAATGCGGCTGAAATAGGCAGGGCTCAAATGTACCTGCGCTGCTACCTGATTAAGCGAAAGTTCAAGGGCAAAGTTATGGGCAATAAATTCAATAGCTTTATGTACAATCGCTTGGTCATGGGAGGGATGCCGCTTGGACAGGATGTCTAAACATTGGACAAATACGGCCTCGCACCACTCCTGTACTGTGATCAAATCTGTTACGGCTGGTAAGCTTTCAACTGACTCCTGTTCCAACCGAGCCAATTCTCCCGGTTCAACCCCTTCCGCCACAAGCGTTTGTTCTGAAATTACCAGCAACCGCCAGGCAAAGGAATGCAAAAATTCCGGCCTAGACTGCGCTAAGCTACCCGTCGCTTGCAGCAATCGACGCACCTCGCGTTTACCCTCCATTAGATTGCCAAACCTGATTTGCGCTACATAATCAGATAGATCCGGCATCGACAACGGGTGAAAGGTGTTACGTTCTTTACGTTCCAGCAGCTGTTGTACCGCCTGGATCAGCTCACGTGGTTGGACAGGCTTAAGGAGATAATCCGCTGCCTGTGCCTTAATTGCTTGTTGGGAGTAGGTGAATTTGCCATATGCTGTTAGTATAATCACCTGAGTAGCGGGATAAAGCTCTTTGACCTTTTTGGTCGCCTCTATGCCGTCAATCCCAGGCATTTTGATGTCCATTATGATTAAATCCGGCCTGACGCGCGACATTACCTCCAAACACTCCCTGCCATTAGTCGCTTCACCGACTATCTCCAGCGGCAGACCACTATTTAAGAGGGTAAAACCAAGCACCTTGCGTTCAAGTTCCTCATCATCCACCAATAATACCTTAAACAAACAGACAACCTCCTGCTAACAAGCATATCATCAGCTTTAATTATACTATTTAAATTATGATATGCGCAGCCGCAAAGGTATTAGGGCGCATAATTTTATTACTCTACCGCATGAAATCTAAAACTCCCGCGAAAAGTCTGACAATATTATTTAACAACTGCACATAGTTTTGACTGGAAAATTCACAAAATTGTGCGATGATTAGAATATAGCTTGCGTTCAATGAGAGAGGAGTCTTGAAAATGATTATTGGCGTACCGAAAGAAATAAAAAACAACGAAAACCGAGTCGCACTCACTCCGGCAGGGGTAGAGGCTTTCCGTAAAACAGGACACAAGGTAGTAATTGAAACCTCCGCCGGTACAGGTAGTTCCATTGACGATGCTGAATTCGTTGCTGCCGGAGCGGAAATCCTGGCCACTGCCACGGAAGTTTTTGCTGCGGCAGACATGCTTATTAAGGTTAAGGAACCGCTGGCCTCGGAATATGCCTTATTTAAAGACGGACAAATGTTGTTCACTTATTTACATTTAGCACCTGAACCGGAATTGACTCATGCTCTGCTCCAAAAAAACATCATAGGAATTGCCTATGAAACAGTCCGACCTTCCGACAACACCCTCCCTTTGCTGTCCCCGATGAGTGAAGTAGCTGGTCGGATGAGTGTGCAAATTGGGGCGCAATTTTTAGAAAAGCCACATGGTGGTAAGGGTGTGTTGTTGGGTGGTGTTCCAGGTGTGCCGGCAGCGAAAGTGACCATTGTCGGTGGAGGCATCGTCGGTACTAACGCCGCGAAAATAGCGATCGGTATGGGGGCTGATGTCACCATTCTTGATCTAAGTCCTGCCCGTTTGCGCTACCTCGATGACATTTTCGGGGCTCGCATTAAAACCTTAATGTCCAATAGTTACAATATTAAGCACGCAGTAGCAGAGGCTGATTTGTTGATAGGCGCCGTGCTGATTCCCGGAGCCAGAGCACCCAAGTTGGTCAGCGAAGCTATGGTCAAAACGATGCAAGCTGGTTCCGTGATCGTGGACGTAGCGATTGATCAAGGCGGCTGTATCGAGACAGTTGACCGTGTAACCACCCATTCTGAACCGACATATGAGAAATATGGAGTAATCCACTACAGCGTCGCCAACATGCCTGGGGCTGTGGCTCGTACTTCTACCTTTGCCTTGACTAACGCCACCTTGCCCTATGCCTTAAAATTAGCAAATTTGGGCTATGCAGCTGCCATTAGCACAGATTTGGCGCTAGCCCGCGGCGTAAACGTGTTGCATGGAAAATTGACGATGCAGCCGGTTGCCGAGGCTCTGGGACTTCCCTACACCCCGTTAAACGAAGTTACCGATGTTCCGTCGCAAATGTTTTAACCTTGTTCGGACCGCACTCGCGGTCCTTTTTTGTACTATCTTCCGCTGGGGTCGAGTTTTCTTTCTGCTCCGTTCAGCAGACTACAGCGCCTAGCATACTTTTCGGTTCGCTTCATCACTTCCGCAAACGTAGCCATAAATTGGGCGCGAGCATGCGTGCTCTCGTTCGGGCGCTCACCGTGTATGCTAACGGCGCCTCCGTAATGCTTCTCTGCACAGAAAGTAAACTCACCCTTTAGCTAAGCGGCCCCAGAGGGAAATTGATGCGTGACCCAGGTGGAGGCAAGCACCGCAGCTTGCCACTATCCATATCTTACCATATAAGGGTAAAGGAGGATGGTTTGGGTGGGTATATTCTTTACTTTACTTCGCATCTTTTATGCCGGTACTATGGCTGTCTATCCCAATGTAGGTATGTTCGGCAACAATGTCATTCAGTGCGTACAAGCCGGTCGGCGCTTAGGTAATCATTTTGGCCTTATTAAAGGTGGCAGCCTTATTACACCCGGACCACAAACCGAGCAGGGCAATTACGCCTGGTGGCAAGACGGCATGATTCTAGTTAAAGGCTTGGCACCGTTCGGACAACGGCTCATTCGCGGTAGCGGCAAATAGGAGCGCCCTGTCGCTGTGACGACCGGGCGCTCCTATTTATTATAGTGTTTCACCTCTGGCCCAACGTGCCGCCTCCATCGAATCCTCCTGATAAATCGCACTCAATTTCCATTGCTCGTCCTGCCAGATAAACTGCCAAAATTCCGTAAAATAAAGCCTGTTGGTGTCATCGCCCGCTATGACGCGGCCGGATGCATCTACTGTATAATCGATTAAACTGGCAAATATGCGGGCGACAAAAGTTTCATTACCAGATTCCAGCTCACTGTGCACAAAATCAATGTTCTCAGTACTTAACTCCGGATCCTTAATCATGTTGCGTTCACCCCGCCCACGCATCGCGGCTATTTTGCTCTCGTAATCTGTCAGCAATTCGGGGGTGAGATATTGTGCGCCCTGACTAAGGTCCTGACGTGACCATGAATCCTGGACGTAAAAGAATACCTGATGGACCCTACCGTTAAGCAATCCATAGTCCCAGCGCGGAAATTTCGTGGCGTAATAGTCCATATTTTTACGCGTATAGTTAATCGCTTCCCCAAAACGACCTCGTTCGTTACGAATGGGTCGACCGGAAACATCTACCGGCTCACCCGGTAAAGGTTGGTATTGTTGTCGCTGCTGGGTCCGCCTTGAGTTGAACATTCCCCCACGTCCGAAAATCCGCAAGACGTAGAAGACGATAACTGCCATAACTATGAGGGAAAATATTGAAGAGCCTCCCCCTCCTCCGCCACCCAGCAAGAAGAACGGAAAGAAGCCGCCGGAAAAACCGCCACCTAAGCCACCTCCGAGCCCGCCGCCACTAAAACCACCACCCAAACCTCCCCCGCCAAAACCGCCGGAGAAGCTGCCGCCTAAGCCGCCGCCTCCCCGCGCCAGGGCAGTGGAAGCTTGGAGGCCCCAGTATAAAACTGTCGCCCCCAGAATTCCCCAGCCTCGTGCCTTCATCTCAATGTCTCACTCCAAACTCTTACTGATTTTGCTTTTCATCCATCGCTGCCTTAAGTTTGGCAAGCTCATCTTCTACGCTAACAGAGCTTGAGCTTTGCTTTAATGCATCCATCTGCGCTTCAAAACTGGCAGAAGTAGTAAGCCGTGATGCCTTAGCCTCCGCCTCCAGATGCTCAACGCGATCTCGCATCCGGTCAATATCGCCTAAGGGATCGTTTTGTCCCAAGCCGGATATCGTATCGCTGGCCTTTTTCATGGTTTCAGCACGGTGTTGACGCGTCACCAGATTATCGCGTTCCGCTTTAGCCTTTTGCATCTTCTCGGTCAGCAGTTGGAAGTTATCTTGCAAGTCTTTTACTACCTGCTCTTGCTCCACTAATTGCTGTTCGAAATCCGCTAAACTTTGTTCAGTTTGCTGTTTACGACTTAGAGCTGTACGTGCCAAGTCATCACGATTTTGCTGTACAGCGAGGGCGGCCTGACCGCTTAGCTCGGCAATATCCTTCTTGGCCCCAGCAATTTTCTCTTGCAATAGAATCTTGTCGGCAGCAGCTCTGTTAACCTGCACCGAAAAATTTCTTAATTCCTCACTCGCACGCTCGATGTATAAGTTGAGCATTTTTTCCGGATCCTCAGCTTTACTGATTAAATCATTTAAATTAGCGTGCATTACATCTTTGACGCGTGAAAACAATCCCATGCTAATGCCTCCCTTGATTTACATCTTCCAAAATGTTTATGCGCTTATGCCCTCTTTATTGTTACCGCTAAATATTGGCAGTCGGTATTTACACTCCAACCCCTCCCATGCTAATATTGTAAACTTTCTTTCTGTCCAGTACAAGGCAGTAGTTGTTCAAACAACTTTGTCCTTATGATTTTATTATATGTTCATTATAATCACATGTCAATATTAATTTAAACATTATTTATTTTTTAGGCGCAAAACCAAAAGTTTCGCGCCTGCTTCATCCCACCATATTTTATTGACCGCTTGCGGGTTTTTTACCCTCGACTACCGCGACAACTCCGCCTAAGAGGTTAAAATATCTTGTCTCAACTAACCCGCAGGTCGCAAAGGTCTGCGCCAATTGTTGTTGTTCCGGAAATTCCTTGGCAGAATCGTACAGGTACTGATATGCCCCCCTGCGACCTGACCATATTTTACCCATAAAGGGAACAAGCTTTTCGAAATAGAGCCAGTAGCCCTGCTTAAATCCTGGTAGTTTCGGTTTGCCCATGTCCAGCGAGACAACCTTCGCACCAGGTTTAACTACACGCACAATTTCTTGAACCCCCTGGGTTAGATCCGGTAAATTTCTCAACCCCCAGCCCACCGTAGCGCCATCGAAACTATTGTCCGCAAACGGAAGTTGCATGGCATTGCCCTGGGTAAACGTAATTACTTCCTGCAATGCAAAACCTGCCGTATTGGTGCGTGCGACTGCCAGCATATTTTCCGAAAAATCAAGCCCGGTCACCTTACCAGCTGGTCCGACCGCCCTAGCTAATTCCATACTAAAATAGCCGGTACCGCAGCACACATCTAAGACCTTATCCCCCGGGTGAAGCTGACAGCGTTTAACCGCAAAACGGCGCCACGCCTTATCTCTGCCCAGACTCATTAAGGTATTTAATAAATCATAACTCTTGGCAATGTCATTGAATGTCTGCTTGACGAACTTTTCCTTTTGCTCAGGACTAGGCAATTTACTCAAAAGTCATTCTCTCCTGTCTGTTCTACTGCAGATTCTCTAATTAAAACTCACTGTTAAGATTCACTGCTAAAACTCGCTGTTAAAACTCGCTCAGCTACCCGTATTATTTTAATTCGGTGTAATCCCGATATTTCCTGTCCCACATCTACTTCTGAATGGTACCTTTAAGGATAGCGCAAAATAAGTTTTAGACGATGATTGGTACACGAAGGAGTATATACATGGCATTTAAACCAAAACGGGTAATGTTTGAGCAAGCAGCGCTGGAGTATCCGCTCGGCAGCCAACTATATCAACGATTTAAGCATGAACAAGTGCCTGTTAGCATGATCGGCTCACACAACAGGGTTACTGGTATTCCCGGCAAGAACCCTGTGGACGCTTGGAGAGAGGGTAAAGCAACCCTGGTAGTAGGTGTGCGCAAGACACTTGATTTCAGCACCTGCAAACCTTCAGCGCATTACCAATTACCGCTGTATACGGGCTGCCCCGGCAAATGCGAATACTGTTACTTGATGACGACTTTAGGCAATAAACCCTATCTTCGCACCTATGTCAACCTAGAGGAAATCTTCAACCAGGCAGAACAATACATTCACCGCCGCTCCCCCGAATTAACCGTCTTTGAGGGAGCAGCGACCTCAGACCCGGTTCCTTTGGAAGCTTATACCGGCGCATTAGCTAAGACCATTACCTTCTTTGCTAAGCAACCCTTAGGGCGCTTTCGCTTTGTTACTAAGTTTACGGCCATAGAACCTATGCTGGACCTAGAGCATGCCGGACACACTACAGTTCGTTTTAGTATTAATACGGAACGAGTTATCGACCAATGGGAGCATGCTACTCCCAAACTGGCGCTGCGTGTCCAAGCAGCTCAACAAATTATGGCTGCGGGGTATCCTCTGGGTTTTATCGTAGCACCTATATTCTTATTGCCGCACTGGCAAGAGGAATATTTGGCTTTACTCCACACTCTGCGCCAAACCCTAAATGCACAGCCGCAATTTTTTGAGTTTATCTCGCACCGCTTTACCACTGCCGCCCAAACCCGAATCAATGCAGTCTTTCCTGAATCTACCCTACCAATGACCCCGGCAGAACGCCGCTATAAATACGGTCAGTTCGGGTATGGTAAATACGTGTACCCCAAAGAAACCTTAAGCTCAGCTGAGACCTGGCTCCGCCAGCAAACGCAGAGTTTGTTTCCGGACAGTCAAATCTTATATTTCGTCTAATAGGGCACTTGTGGCCCAAAATAATTAAAGCCTTAGTAATGTTTAGTAATGCTTAGGTTTGGGCTAGTTCTAAAATTGCCTTGGTGTATATTTTAAAACTCAAGTTAATATCAGCGATGGACATATACTCATTGGAAATATGGGCCACATCTTCCCGTCCAGGCAACAAAGGCCCAAAGGCTACGCCACCCTTTAATTTTTTAGCATAGGTTCCGCCTCCAATCGCCAGAGCCTCGCTCATATCCCCGGTAAACTCCTGATATACCCGAAGTAAAGTCTGCACCAGCGGACTGTCTTTAGGTACATAATGTGGGGGTTCAAACTCCAATACCTGGGTCTTGAAGCCACTCTGGTGCAGAGTTTGTTCCGCCCGATTGAGCGTATCCTGTAATGGCAGGGTCACAGGCGAACGCACATCGAATACGATGTAGCCTGTATCTTCCTTAAAATCTATAATTCCAACATTTGCGGTCAATTTACCTGAGACTTCATCCGCTAAGGCTATATTCAGTCCTTCGCCATAAATACCCGTGCCGGCTGCAGCCAAAACTTCAAGCAGCTTTTGTTGCGGCCCAAGGTCCAATTGGGCGAGATACCGAAGCAGATGGGTAATTGCATTCTTACCACGGTCAGGCATACTGGCATGAGCGAGTCGGCCAAAGGCGGTAAGTTTGAGCTCCTCACCTTCTACCTCCAGCTTAAAATCGGCGTCACCCTCTGATAACCGGCGCAATTCCGCGGCATAATCCGTCCCACGTAGTCTTGCTTCGGCAATTTGCGGCACAACATTGGGACGCTCCCCACCGGACACGTACACAAGCGGTCCGGGGCATTGCCAAGTCGCCTGGAATTGCAGGATACCTTTTTCAGCATGTATTAACGGAAACTCAGCATCAGGTGAAAAACCTAAAGTCGGCATTTCCTCATGCTGCAAATAATATTCCACGCAGCCCATACCGCTTTCCTCATCTGTGCCAACAATTATCCTAATTCGTTTATTAACCGCTACACCGCTGTCTTTAATTGCTTTTAAGGCATACAAAGCTATCATAGCCGGTCCTTTATTATCCATGGCTCCACGCCCGATAACTTTACCGTCTTTTATTACACCGCCAAATGGATCGACATCCCAATCCTGTCCGGCCGGTACTACGTCAAGGTGCGCCAAAATGGCGAGAATTTCTTCCCCTTGGCCGTATTCTACATGTCCGGCATATCCAGCCACATTCTTCACTCGAAAACCCATTGCTTCGGCCCGCGCCAAATACCAGTCAAGAGCCCGGGCAATCTCACTACCGAAAGGAGCTCCCGGTCTTGCTGTGCTCGCGTCTTTTACACTAGCTATCTTAATAACTGACTGTAAATCCTGCAACAAATCAGGCTCATATTTTTTAGTTATAGTATCCCACTGCACGTTAAGTTCCTCCTGTTTGTTTAAAGTAAGACCAAAGTTTTAACGCTGTAATATATATTTAGTTAACTTAGGCGCTTCTTGGTCAACTGCTTGCTTATTTTGTTCATACCCAGGACGGCCCATCAGACCGTACGTGGCATTCTTACCCGCTTCAACGCCGGGTTGATCAAAAGCATCAATCCCCAGTAGTTCACCGGCCATGGCAGTTTCAACTTCCAGCAGGTAAATTAACTGCCCCAGCGTATAAGCATTCACTTCAGGCAGCATAATCGTATTATTTAAGCGCCCGGCTTTAAGCAGGGCAAACTCGGTCGCTCGCCGCTCCGCCTGCATCAGCTCATTTAGCGTATGTCCGCCCAAAAATGCAACACCGGGTATAGTGCCAAAAGCTGAAGGAATAGCAACTTCCTGCTTAAATTCACCGACTGCCAAAAAGTTAACTACTTTATCAAACGGTCCTTCCGTAAATAGCTGAACCTGGGAGTGCTGATCCGTCACACCCAAGGCTTTGACCGGAGTCTGACCGGCAAAGACCTCATTTCCCGCTAAATCAACCCGTTTGCCCAAGCTCTCAGCCCAAAGTTGCGCATACCAATCCGCAAAATATTTAAGTGCTTCAGAATAGGGCATCATGACTGAAATATTTTTACCCTTGCCTATAGCCAAGTATTGTAAAACTGCGCGCAAGTATGCTGGGTTACTATCCCAGGTGCGGCAATTACTTAACCATTCGTCCATAGCAGCGGCACCGGCCAAAAGCTGCTTGATGTCCACCCCGGTCATCGCAGCCGGCAACAAACCGACAGGACATAGCTCTGAAAATCTTCCACCCACCCCGTCAGGAACAAAAAAAGTTTTATATCCTTCTTCGCACGCTATAGCGATTAAATTACCCTTAGTTTGATCCGTGGTAGCAACAATATGAGCAGCATAGTCAGTACCCAGGCGTTGGCGCAGCATTTCCCGGATGATTAGGAACTGGGCCATGGTCTCTGAGGTACTGCCGGATTTGGTTATAACATTGAATAATGTTGTCGCAGGATTGATTACATCGAGTAACCCTGCAAAGCGTTCAGGGTCAATATTATCGACGACATAAAAACGAGGAAATCCCGCTCGTTGAGCTGCGCTGAGCTCATTATAATAGGGATGATTTAAGGCCTGATGCACTGCCGTTGGCCCCAAGCCGGAGCCACCAATGCCCAAAACAACAAAATTTTCAAACTGTCCCTTCGCCTGAGCCGCGTACGCCAATATTTGCTCCACCACGGCAGTTTGCGAGTATGGCAACTCGCGCCATACCATTTCAGACCGTTTTTGTTGCATTCGTTGCCCAGCCTTATCAATTAAAGCTTGCGCGCGTTGCAAATCCAGCGCAGAAATTCCCTGCGTCCCTCCCAAAAAATCCGCCATCATATAGTTTACGTCCACAGACAAAAAATCCTGTTGGGTGCCAGCCGGTACACTCATACTATACCTCCCATTGCTTAATGATTTCATCTTCTAACCCATACTATACCATTTTTTCGTCCCCTTAACACCTAATACAAAAGTTCCACCTTACACGAAAGCACAGGCTAACCAATCTTACCTGTGCGTAAATAGTGGGCTTGTGACTTATTTGCCATAAAGTTTGGCACCATTGTCCAAAAATGCTTTTTCCCAATTATCGACGTAAGACCCGGTAGCCCACTCGGCCATAATAATATTCTCTCCTGCCTTCAACTCTATTTGGGCTAAAGGGTCGTTGTCTAATTGATCGTCACTAATTCCGTAAACAAACAGCTTTGTTTTCGTTTTAATCAGCGCAATATCACGATTAGGCGAGGTAAATGCATCGATTGCATCCGGAACCCGGTCTTTTATGTTCTGCCAATTGAGAAATAATGTATCGAAGAAAATTAAATTGGCAGGGGGAATCAAATCGATATTAAAGTCTTTAAATCGCGAGGAACCATCTTTTTGATAATTAATTCTTCCTTGTAGATACCAATGACCATTTTTACGACTAAGGCCGAAATCTTCCTCAGATTTATCCTCATCGATCGAGGTTACACCTGCGTTTTTTAAAGCCCTCACCGCTTGATCCCTGGCGCTATTATAGGCACTTAATCCCCTGGTCCCAAGCAAGTCTGACACCTTAATCCCTACTTCAGAAGAAATTTTGTCCACAGGCAAAACCTGCAACCATTTTTTCCCGCCAATGTCATTGTCTATTGTGACATAGTCATTGCCAATATAATCAATAATTCGTCTGTTGGTTTCCGCCGGAACTTGCCGCTGATTAATTGACATACTCGACGCTTGGGTTACAGGAACCTTAGTCGAAACATCATGCGCCGACAACTCATCATCCCTATTTCCTTGATTTAATACATCGCGCACCTGAAGCACCCAAAAACCATTTATACGTGGAAAAAAAATATTATTTTCCGTTAAAAGCGGATGAAGTTTTTTATTATCCGCGGCAACCCAAATCGTCTGATACGTGTAATCATTGTTTTGCGGTACTTTCAAGCCCAACAAGACACCTGACGCCCCTGCCTTGCTACCATTGTTTAAGTCAAAGACATTAGAGTTAGCGGAGGCAATGGAAATATCCACACGATCTGACACTTTCTGAAGTAATAGCGCATTATTTTGCACAAAGGCAATAATTTGCGTATTGTCAATTTTCATGAATTCACCCAAGAAATTCGCAGCGGCAGATACAGTAATGACATCAACCTTTTTATTGTTGGGTACTAAGGTGCTTGACAACGTAATGTATTTGGTCATTAAATAGGCCGCAGAATTTACGTTTTTTACTTTATAGGTAGGGTTGTTCCAAACATATCCACCCAGCATGGCAACTCCTCGCGTGAACTGTGCAGAATCACCAACCCATTGCTGATTTTTCCGGCCGGCATGTGCGTTTGCAGATAAATTCTCGAGTACCTTCCATTTTCCTTCCAATGGGCAGTCATTATTAACCGGAGGCATAATTTTGCCTGCTGTCACCCATGCAGGACTTGAGCAACCGCCCAGCATGAGCATAGCCAGCACGACCCCTAGAAGTTTACGCGCTCTAACCATCGATTTTCTCCCCTTTGGGTATGGTAATCACAACGTTTGTCCCTTGATTAAGCTCACTGCTAATCTCCAACTTACCTCCCATAAGGTTAACAATCTCTGCACAAATTGAAAGTCCAATCCCATTTTTTGAATGAGAACTTTTCCCTTTATAAAACTTTTCTTTAACCAGTGGCAACTCATCAGGGCCTATGCCACAGCCGCTGTCTGTAATCGCAAATATAAACGCATCTGTTTGAAGCTCAACGCTTAGCCTAACCCAGCCTCCCGCAGGCGTAAAATTAAACGCATTGTCCAAAATATTAATGAATAACTGTTTTAGACGATTAATATCTGTGTAGAGATGTGGCAAATTTTCCGGGTATGAGACGGTAAAATTGATATCCTCCCGCACAGCCCGTGGGGCCAATTGCTTACGAAAATATTCCATCAGATTACCTAAGTTAACGTCTTCGTTGTGGAGTTTGATATGGCCGGAGATAAATTTGGAAAAGTCCAATAGTTCTTCAACCATATGCGTCAGCCGTTCACTCTCTTTGGCAATAATACTTAGCCCGTCGTTAAGCATCTCTTTGTGTTGAAATTTTTCATTTTGCAAAGTGATAGCCCAACCCATAATCGAGGTGAGTGGAGTACGCAACTCATGTGATACCGATGAAATAAAGTCATTCTTTAGCTGTTCCTTCTTTACAATTTCATCTGCCATGTAATTCAATGTGTCTGAGAGCTTGCCTATTTCGTCTTCATGCGTTTTTTTACTACGTGCTTGAAAATCACCTACAGCCATTTTTCGAGCTGCTTCCGTAACTTCTTGCAAAGGTACTATGATCGTATTAGCCAAAAAGATACTAATCAGGCCGGCAATGAGGACGACTAAAAGTCCGATTGAAATAAAGATATCCGCAGTATTCTTAATATCTTGGTCAACAGCACTCAAAGAAGCAATAAAGCGCAATGCTCCAACTATTTGACTATTAGATTTTAGAGGGTAGGCGACAGCCATGACTTTTTGCCCATTTAGACTTCCGATCCACTCGCCGGTCATACCGTTTAATGCATCCTTGATATCGTTAATAGATCTATTTTGGGGTGGAATCGTTCCCTGGGAATCCATTACAATGTTGCCAGCCTTGTCTACGATCTCCACTTCGGCGTTGCTTTGATTCCAAAAGGCGTCTACATTATATAGCACATTTTCCTGCAGTGAAGTGTCCGAAAAATACTTAGCATATAAATCAGCGGATATCTTAATCTGATTGGTGAGACTACCTTCCAAACTGCCATAGTAATTTTGCCGTACAGTGTAAATAAGTAATATTTCAAGTATCGTGACCGTAATGATGATAACGATCATAAAATTAGCCGTCAAACGTGCTCTAATGCCCTTCATATACGGGTCCTAGGGCTACTGCTGCCAACGATATCCGGAACCCCAAACCGTTTTAATATAGTCAGGTTGGGATGGATTGTCTTCGATTTTCTCCCGCAAGCGCCTAATATGTACATCCAAAGTTTTAGTGTCGCCAAAATAATCTTCCCCCCAGACAGCATTTAGCATCTCATTACGTTTTAGTGCCCTCCCTGGGTTTTCCATAAAAACCTTCAATAAAGCAAATTCAATAGGCGTTAACTCCACTTCGAGATCATTTTTAAAAAACTTATTAGCAATAATATTTAAACAAAGACTTCCACAGTTAAGGACCTGTTTTGTGGCTGCAAAACTAGCCCTACGCCGCAGCACAGCCTTGATTCGGGCAATTAATTCCAGCGGATTAAACGGTTTCACCATATAATCGTCCGCACCCAGTTCCAAGCCAAGAATTTTATCGGTGTCTTGCCCCCGGGCTGTCAAGATAATCACCAAGGTATCCGGCATAATTTCACGAATCTGTTGACATACTTCCAGCCCACTAATACCGGGCAGCATCAGATCGAGCACAACAACTGACGGAATAAAACTCTTCAACATAGTGACGGCATCCTCGCCTGTTGACGCTTCGCCCACCTGATATCCTGCCGCATTGAGGTTTAGCGTAATAAAACGCCGGATCGATTCTTCATCCTCTACTACCAAAATTTTTGTCTTTATATCATTCATCGTGCCACTCCATTTATCGAGCGTTACAAGTTAAGTTCGTTCCTGCCTCTTCTATTTTAATCTAATTAACGCATCTTAAGGTATTTTTTTTACTAGTTTCAATTAATAGCTGCTTGCGGCTTAATGACATTCACTACAAGTGCTGCGTACGCCTGAATGCCTGTTGAGTTGAGGTGAACACCGTCCGGGTAGAAATAAGCGTTATGGTTGCTGCTGGCTGAGTACCAATTGACAAGAGTAGTGTGAGGATAAGTCGCTGCCTCCTGGGCCAGAGTCTGATTGACCACTCCTTCCCATGGTCGTGGGACACGGGTGTTCACTAACACGATCTGTTGAGCTTGTCCGAGCGAACGCAACAGCGTTGTTAACTGTTCCTCGGTGAAGGCGCCATTCGTGCCTAACTCAATAATGACTCGCTTACCTAACTCACCTTGTGCTTTGAGCTGGGCTACTGTGCTTGTCGCTTGATACATCTGGCGACCGATTTTCGCGTCAACCACAATACCGGGTAGAAGTTTTTTCAAGACAGGTTCTACACCGACCATGACTGAATCTCCAATGACGGTAACCCCTTTGCCAATCTCCGCAGTTACCGGAGCACCGGATCCAGGCTTCCGAGCTGACGCCGTGCCAGCTTGGACTTGAATGTGAGACCTTGACACCGTGTTCAACTTGCCACTTGCCTGACCCTCTATTCTAACCTCGTTTGCTTGCGAAGATGGTATGACTGGAGCTGGGGAGTCGGCGTGTTTGGCGTTTAGAATTAAAAGCCCGCCAATTATCACTAGACAAGATGCCCCGAGAACCCACAATACGCTAATTAAAGTGACCTTACCACTGAACGCCACGAGATTCGACCACCGTTTCGAGCTACGCAATTGCTGCCACGGTCTTCGCCACGCTCCGTTCCGGACAGGCTCCTCGATGAATCGCCAGGATAATGCCGCGAGTACAATACTCGCCACCACTTGCCCAAAAGCAACCAGGAGGTCCGGACCGCTTGTATTTACGGCTGGGCTTGTCAACGCAATGACCGGGTAGTGCCAGAGGTAGATACCATAGGAGCAAACGCCAAGCCAACGCAAAGGCGGCCAAGCAAAGGACTTGCCCAGCCGGCTGGCAGGGTGCGCAAGCACCGCCACTAGCACCGTGGCGGCCACAGAAAACAGCAGGAGTCCGCCGCGATAAAGAAATTCCTCATATTCATTGCTTTGCCAAATCATCAGGAGCACAACTAATAATCCGATCCCACCGACCAAGTCAAGCACTATGCTAGACCTCAACGGCAGCGTAGCGGATAGCTTGCGACTAGGCCACACCATAGCGAGCACTGCCCCCATGAGCAAGGCAAAGGCTCGTGTGTCCGTACCATAGTAGACACGGCTAGGATCCATTCCAGGCTGGTAAAGCAGAGCCATCGCGATGGCCGACGCCAAAACCCCTACAAGCGTCAACCCAACCAAGCGTCTCCGACTTGGCACAAAGCGCAGTCCAAGCCACAGTAGCAAGGGCCAGACAAGATAAAACTGTTCTTCTACAGCCAAAGACCACAAGTGACCAAATGGTGAGAGTGGCCCAAAGCTCGCAAAGTAGGAGACGTGGTGGAATATGAACCACCAGTTGCTGATATAAAATACCGCTGCCAGTCCATCCTGCCAAGAAGACGCTAACCTTGCAGGCGCAAAGAGCGCAGTCCAAGCCATGACTCCTGCCAACATCGCATATAAAGCTGGCAACAGCCGTCGGGCTCGCCGTAACCAGAAACCGGTTAAATCCATGCTCCCTGAAAGCTTCCATTGCATAACCAGTAGGTCTGTGATGAGATAACCGGACAGTACAAAGAACAAACATACCCCTAAAAGCCCTCCGGGGGCCCAGGCGAAGTTGAGGTGGTAAGCAATCACCGCGAACACAGCCAAAGCTCTCAGCCCATCTAGACCGGGCATGTAGCGACTAGGTTTGTGTTCATTCAGAGACACTTGTTGATTTTTAACTTTTTGAACATTTTGCTCTCCTCTAATGGTGCTGCTCACTTATTCCACTCTCCAACCCTTACATAAACTTATTTTTCTCCGTTTTTCACGCAATTACAGCCGAAGAATCGATAAAGGTTCCTGCACTCTACGATACTAAATTTCTTAGTTTAGTGCTTTACAAAATACTTAAGAATGGTTACGAAAAAGTTAAATGTAAAAATGACTCATATATCGGGCAAAATTTAACCCTCGTGTCGAAACACGAGGGCTGTAGCTTTTATGTATCCTTTATTTCTCAAAAGACTTCTAAAGTTATTTATCGAATAAACACATGTAATATTATCGTCGGTCGGAGGGGAATAATGCGTCGTAAAAAGAACTTAATTACACTGTGTATTAGCATAATCTGTTGTTTAGGCTTACCGCTCCAAGCTCTCGCTCAATCTCCGGCTCAAACCCTAGCCATGACCCCGACGCAAGCCTCAAGCAAAACTCAAGCTAATTCTCTGCAGAGTCAACTGCAGCAATATCAGCAACAAGAAATTCATGCTAACAGCCAGCTAAATAGCCAACTACAGCAAGAATCTACCCAAACTAAAAGAATCCTCGCGTTACAACAGTCTATTAATGCCGTAGATGAAGCGATAGCCAATGCGCAAGAGGACCTCGCCGAGCAACAAAAACAACTGCAACAACTTGAAACCACACAGACTGTACTACAAAGACAACTAGAGCAGGAACTTAAAAAATTTGCTAACCTCTTGCAAACTGATTATGAAGCTGAAAACGGAAATGAAATTGAAAACTTACTATTTTACTCGCACCTGTTACTCAAATCTACCAGTTTTACTGACTTTATCGATCGCTGGGAAGACGTATCTTGTATCATCAATTATTTTGATCAAATAAATCAGCATATTGGGAGTTTAAGCCAAAATATTTCGCACGCCCAAACCTTAATTAAAGCAAAAATAGCGTCGATCCAATCCGAGCTCCAAGCCAAAAAGCAACTGCAACAATCACAACACCAATTGCTGGCAAGTCAGCAAGCTACCTTAGAGCAAATTAACTCCCAAGCAAAAACAACTGTGCTGGCAGCGATTTCAGCTCAGTCAAACATTAGCAACTCCGAACAACAATTGATGCAAGAACAAACTTTGGAGAGTAGCCTAGTTACCGACGGGCGTAAGGCTGGAATTAACCCAAGTGAGGTTGTCGACTTTGCGGCTAGAAATTCGCAACTTAAAATTCAAGCTGCTAACCTTCTTGCTTTATCGGGAGATGTACAGCCGATCTTGTCATATGCTGAACAATTTTTAGGGACCCCCTATGTTTGGGGTGGAACTTCTCCCAAACCAGGCTTTGACTGTTCAGGGTTTGTGCAGTATGTATTTGCCCAATTTGGCATTCCATTAGAACGAGTATCGCAAGATCAATATACCGAGGGAGTGCCAATCCCGCAATCGGATCTTAAACCGGGTGATCTTGTTTTCTTTAGCACATACGAACCTGGTGCTTCACACGTTGGAATTTATATAGGCAATAATATTATGATTGACTCCGAGGCGTTTGGGGTATGCTTTGACAATATAACCAATGCTTACTGGACTCAGCGTTATCTTGGTGCGCGACGTATGCTTAATTATACAGCCCCTTACACTAGTACTTACGTCGCAAAATAAAAATACATTACCTGCCCATGCGCAGAATTAGCCCGGCATAGATAAATCCCCCTAACACGATAACGGTCAACCCAAGAAGCATATAGTCTCTGCCGGCAAAAGCCGTTTCCCCAAGCTGCGTTACCTCCTTAGCGAATCCGAACCCTCGATCCAGCATAGCCATCGCCAGGGAGTTTGCTACGGTAATGGAGTAAATAAGCAGTGGCACCATAATTGGAATATACGCCCGTATCGGACTGATGATCCCCTTCACCTCAAGTTTGGCCCCCCGGGCTTTCTGGGCCTCAAGTATCTGGGTCCGACGTCGGTCTAAGGCCGGAACAAAGCGTATCGCAGTGGTGATGACAAAAGCGATGGACGGAGGAAAGCGTAATTTGTGCAGTAGTTGAACTATTTCATCCACAGGGGTACTAACTGCTAAAAAAGCCGTAGCCAGAACCATCATTAATATTCTTAGCACAAATGTAATACCACGCTTTATGCCACTTAGCGTGAGGGCCAGATAATAACTTCCGGATAACCCATGGGTAAAACTGATTGCATTTACGCCAAGTACCAGCACAAACACCGGCACCAACGGTAAGAGTACTCCAGCAACTCGCTTAAGACGTACTCCGCTCCACCCAGCAATCATAGCAATGCCTGCTGTTAAGATCAGGTTTAAAACTGGGTTATGGAATAAACAGGCAAGCACAACCATACTGCTAAAAACTATTACTTTAGTGCGAACATCCAAACGCCGCCAAATTGATGCATGTGGCGGCTCCAAGTTTGGCTGGCCTGTGGCAACACTTGGTATCACCGACTTTGGCGTCCGTTCCCCCTGCACTTCACCTGAACCCATCGGCGCCACCAAAGCCGCTTGGTTCAAGATTAGGGGATCAGCAAATAACTCTGCCACTGGACCATCGCGCCACACCTTACCTTCCCGCATGACCACTACGCGTTGCGCATATTCAGCCACCAAATCGAGGTCATGGCTAATCATGATGACGGTTGTTCCCTGCCGATGCAAGTCACGAATTAAAGTCATCAGCTTTTGCACGCCAGTCCAATCCAGACCTGCTGTCGGTTCATCAATCACCAAAATCTGCGGCCCCATGGCGAGAATCGAAGCAATCGCTAGTAATTGGCGATTACCCCGACTTAGAGTGAAGGGGTGAAGCTCGCGTACCTCAGCTAGTCCGGTGAAACGCAAGGCCTCAGCAATGCGTTCGTTGATACCTTTTTCATCTATGCCGGCATTTTTTAAGCCGTAGGCAATTTCTTTCTCGACAGAGATAGCAAATATCTGGTGATCTGGATTTTGAAACAGATAGCCCACGGTGCTGGCTAACTCGCCGACTGTGTGTTCCTTGGTATTCCTACCCGCCACCCACACGTCGCCATCCCCAGGCTTTAAAAGTCCGTTCAGATGTTTTGCCAGAGTTGTCTTGCCTGCACCATTCGGACCGACTAATGCCACAAATTCCCCCGGCAAAACCTTGAAGTCCAGCCCGTGCAAAACCGATCGCACTGGATCATAACCATAGGTCAGGCCCTTTAATTCAATAACAGGTTCAATTTTGGCATCAGGTTCCGGCGATTCCTGCGTTATCGCCGCGTCAGTGCGGGTACGATCTGAGTGGCTGACTCCGGCCGGACGCAGCCCAAACCTTGTCACCAATGATGTATCGGCAAACAGGTGCCCCGGTAGTCCTTGCCAGACAATTTCACCCTTGTCTAAAACTACAATTTCGTCTGCCCTGAACATCACCTCATCTGTGAGATGTTCCACCACAATCACTGTCAAATCCTTTTCGCGCCGCAACCTGTCAAGCAAAGCATACAGTTCTTGGCGGCCCAAAGGATCAAGTTCAGCCGTGGGTTCATCAAGCACCAAAATATCCGGTGTCAAAGCCAAGATGCCCGCCAACGCCAAGCGTTGTTTTTCACCGCCCGATAATTCGGCGGTATTTCTCTGCTCAAAATTGTTTAAGCGAACCAATTGCAAAGCATTGCTTCCCTGGGCTGCAATCTCAGCCAGTGGAAACACAAAATTACTGGGGCCAAACGCTACATCTTCCCAAACAGTGCGGCCGAAAATTTGTGCCTCAGGGTCTTGAAGCACAAGGCCAACATGTCTTGCCAGCGTTTGAACCCGGAATTTGCCAGTATCCATGCCCCCAACCAGAACCTGTCCGTTCATTTCCCCTTCTGTCAACTGAGGAATCAACCCGTTTAAACAAAGGCTCAAGGTGGTTTTGCCGGCTCCGTTTGCCCCCATGACCGCGACAAATTTTCCTTTTTCTACGGTTAGGTTAATATGTCTAAGGCTCCATTCCTCCGAGTTCGGATATCGGTATGAAACATCACGCAGTTCAATAGCATACGGCACAGCATGCCCCCCTTTCACCTCCGCTTAAGTTCGAACTTAGATCAATTTGCTTTCCTTAATTACGCGGTAGGCAACTGCTGCGATGATTACGTTAATGGCTGAACCAATAACCAAGAAAGGCATGACACCTATTACGGCCGCGAACCCACCCAAAAACATCATCGTGAAAGACGACACCACACCATTTAACACTGTGCCGGCAATAACTGCTGCAATGAGACCTAGTTTTTTGGTAACCCAACGAAAGGCCAGGGCCCACAGAGCCATTTGGAACGCTATAAAAATATGGATCGGAAGCGTAAGCGGAAAACCTGCTACTGCCGCAGTCAGCATATGACCCATGGCGATGATGACTGCTCCTTCCACGCCACCAAATGCAATCGCACTAAAGAAACCGGGGGCGGAGTCCAACCCTATGGTACCAACGGGACTGGGAATCTTGATTAAGGCTCCAACTGCACTAAGCGCAATAAATACTGCCATAATCGCGATCCTTTTGACACTCAACGCTGACTTATGTAAGTCTCCCTTGCGTAGATCTTCCTTGTCTAAACTAACATTACTCATCTTAAACACCCTCCCAATATTATCTGTATTACGCGTCGCTCTCAGCTCAGCCAAAATTCGTGCAAGTAGAGGCAGTTAACGACGCTGGCGTGCCACAACTTTGCCCAAGTGAAATAACTGCCTAGAGCATTCGGGCGCAAATCCTGGCTCGGCCGAAAAAATTAAGCAGGTAGCCGGGCCGCCCGATTTGTAAATATCTAAAAAATACGGCGATTTGGCACTCCCCACGGGATAAACCTCAAGCAATTTTGGCTCCCCGACGGCAAACTCCAACTCCATTGCTTCAGTCAGCTGATGTATTTCACCCAGAATTCCCTGGGACCCCACAGGAATAATGTCGTGAACAGCCGGGTTAGCCAAAAGTCTTAGTACATCAGTCGCATGCACAATTTCAGGATCATCCGGATTGTTTACCTCAGGTCCGACTTTAGGCAGCCCCAAACAGTAAAGGCTGTCACCTTCTTTAGTGCTCGCAATACGCAGGGCTGGTATTTCAACTAAGCCCACAATCGTAATGCCAATGCCGGTCTGTCTAGTGGTCATGTTCTTCTCACAACTTATGGCAATCGGCAATGTCCCCAGCCCGGCTGTCTCTAACTCAGCTTTTACTCCTTCCAACAGCTTGGTTCCGGTCGGGTCAGGCTCATTACAAATGGCCGCTGTAACTACCTGCGGCAAAGCTCCTGTGGCCAGCACCTCCAACAGAGCTACCCGAGCCGCAAATCTCCCGGTTAGCCTAGCGGATACTTTGACCACATCTAGTTCTTTTTCGCCAATAGCACCGCAAGAATCACAAGCTACTACTAAACCCATAGAATTGGCAAAGGTTACTTCCACATCACGTCCATGATAGCCCATCGCATCACGCTCCTTGACACTATTTTGGCAAAATAAAAAAGTCCACAGCCTTTTTGCTTTCCCCGTTCAAATGCTTGGGGTAACTGCAAATTGACCATGAACTTTACCATTGCCCATGTATAAGCTTGTTACAGGCAGGTCTTCTGACTACGAATCATTGCCTCCCCGCACCTTCCCGGTTTCCCAGTGGCAATTTGCGCAAGGCTCCTCTTTACAGCGGCGGGTCCGTCCGGGAATTACACCCGGTTCCCTATTCTCCCCATTTGGGGCACCTGTAACTATAATTCAGTTAGTGGTATTTTACAACACAATGCTCTTAATGACAAGTTAAATAACCACTTTTCAGCCTCAATTAAGTTCTTGCCAAGTTACTTCGCCACTCATTGATAATAAATTACTAAAATGCTACACTTAAACCGTTTAGGAAAATCCAAACCACATGGATGGATGCCATATGGAGGTAAATTTGACACGTCTATCTTTAGCTATGATCGTAAAAAACGAAGAGTCGCGCTTAGCTCGTTGCCTCGACAGCGTAAAAGGCCTGGTTGACGAACTTATAGTTGTGGACACAGGCTCGACTGACAGAACTAAAGCCGTAGCAACAGACTACGGCGCCAAAGTTTTTGACTTTATGTGGGTAAACGATTTTTCCATAGCCCGAAATTTTTCCTTACAAAACTCTTCCGGCGACTGGAATCTCGTATTAGATGCAGACGAGTACGTAATCGACGGTTGTCAGAGAGCAATCCGAGAGTTTACAACATCACAACAGGCCATTGGCAGGTTGCGCAGACTTGATAAGTTCCTCCAAAACGGGGAGGAAAAATATGCTCAGGCATTTATTTCTAGGCTAATGCCGAAAGGCACAATTTACGAAGGTCAAATTCATGAACAAGTAATATCCACCTTACCCCGAGTCATTGTCAAGGCAGACATCGGACACGACGGTTATTTCGGCGTAGATAAATCTGGCAGAAACCTCAGCATGCTTTTAAGCGCACTCAAGAAGAACCCTAACGACCCCTACATGCTATTTCAAACCGGCACCCAATATCACTTATCTAAAGATTATGGTATTGCTGACAAATATTTTGCCAAATGCTATGACCTTATCCCGCAAAATGAAGCATATCGCCCTGAAATGATTGTGCGCTACATCTACAACACCATCGGTCACGGTAATTTAACCAGAGGATTGGAATTGTTCCAGCGTGAAAAAAATGTGCTGGCCGGATACACAGATTTTCATTTTGTCAGCGGAATTCTCTTTATGGAGCTAGCCTTTAAGGATACGCAAAAGTATATTAACCTTTTCCCATCAATAGAGGCGGAATACCTTTTATGCCTTGAAATTGGAGAAGATTCAACCTACAACAGCGTGATTGGCACAGGTAGTTTCTATCCTTTATATAATCTCGGCGTTTACCATGAAGTAATGGGTAATATTACAAAGGCCAAAGATTATTACACACAGGCCCTGAGATATAATTATCAACCTGCACAATTGCGACTGAACAGCTTGCGGTGAAAGCCCACAACGTTTATTGGTCTCAAATCATATCCTTTAGTACTTTGCCTAGTCTTGCTATGCCTATTCTGATGTTTTCCGCATCGACACAGGAAAAGTTCAGGCGCATAGTGTTAACATTCGTTTCATTAACATAAAAAGGGTCGCCCGGAACAAATGCCACTTTGTGCTCAATAGCCCGTTCAAATACCTTGAGCGCAGACAATCCCTCAGGTAAAGTAACCCAAAGGAACATGCCGCCTTCCGGTTGAGTAAACTTCGTTCCGGGTGGAAAATATTCTTCTATCGCGTTAATCATGGCCTCGCGTTGTTTGCCATAAGCCTGCCGAATGAGCTCGATGTGTTCATCTATGTCGTTGTCAGCAAGATATTGATGAATAATCCGTTGGCAAAAATAGTTCGTATGCAAATCTGAGGCCTGTTTCGCAACCAATAGTTTCTCCATGACGGCGTCATTAGCTACAATCCAGCCTATTCTAAAGGATGGCACAATTATTTTAGAAAACGATCCTAAAAGAATTGTATTCTCGGGCATATAACTATAAAAAGAGGGCTGGTCTGTGCCGAGAAAGCGTAGTTCGCCATAGGGATCATCCTCAATAAGGATTATTTCGCGTTGGTGAAGTATTTCGGCAATCCTTCTGCGGTTTTGCTCTGAGTAAGTAATTCCCGAGGGGTTCTGAAAGTTCGGTACGGTATAAAACAATTTTGCAGTTTGGTTTTGTACTATTTTCTCAAGTAAGCCCAAATCGATCCCGTCTGCGTCAACAGGAATCTGAAAAAAACGCGACTTGTAAACTGAGAAGGCCTGAATAGCGCCTAAATAGCCCGGTTTTTCAAGAATTACGCTATCTCCTTCATTAAGAAATGTTTTTCCCAAAAGATCCAAACCCTGCTGTGAGCCTGTAGTGATAAGGATGTTCTTTGGATCAACTACGATACCTTTCTTGTCTTTATACCTGGCAGCTATCCATTCACGCAGCCCCAAGTAGCCTTCAGATTCACTATACTGAAGGATATCCTTCCCTGCAGTATCAAACAGTTTGTTAGTTGCAGTTCTCAGTTGTTCAACCGGAAAAAGGTCCCGGTTCGGGAGGCCGCCGGCAAATGAAATCACTGATTCATCTATCGCTACTTTGAGAATTTCTCTGATAAATGACCTAGGCACGTCTGATATTCGATCCGAAAACATACTACCCATCGTTCTTTGCTCCTCTTCATAAACATAGCGTCATCTGCCGATAATTTTCCAACAGCAGCATCAAGTTGTCTTGCTTAGCGCCGCTAACTCCAGCAGGCGCATATTTACATTGTCTCGATAGACTCCACCGTGATAACATATGATAGCTTCAATATCGAGTAAAGTTAGCTTTTTAAGAGATTTTTTAGCTTCAAGCACATCAGCCGAATATTCCTGTTTTGGTCCAACCAATTGACCATCAATTACATTAAGCTCATCACCAGCGATTAATACTTTACTTTGATTAAGATATAAACAGATGTGACCTGGGGTATGTCCAGGCGTATGTATTACTGTGATTCCGCCACAATTAGGCAAGACCTCACCGTCAGTAATGGTTTTATCCACATTGGCTTTAATTTGCTTTGACGCCTCAAATACTTTCCGCATCTGTTCCCGCTGTTCCTCTGGCAGAGACTGCAATCTTTTGGCCATAGTTTCCGGATTTAGTTTAACTAGAGGTTTATCGCCTTGAATATATGGGGCCTCATCGCGATGGGCCAAGACTTCAATTTTATGATCTGCAACCTTTAAGATTTGTGGCAACCCACTGATATGGTCTAAATCCTGATGAGTTAAAATCACCTTATTAAGCTTACTAAAGGAAATGCCAAGACTCTCCATGGACTTTTGAATTTGCGGCAGTTCTGACGGCATCCCCGCATCTACTAAAATAACAGTTTCCTCATCCCAGATGAGAGTTGGATGAATTAAACTTTGATTACCCATCGCGTTCATGGTAATTTCAATAGTTTCGACACCTTTAGCTACATTCATTCTGCTCCAAAGCCCATATTTGAGCTTTGTCTAACCTCCTTTTGAATTGCCTTTACAATGCCTCGCATGTCAATATCCTAACGTTATTCTCCAACATTCCATATTTTTTGCCCAATTCCTTCTGTTTTAACCCCAGTTTTCTATATTACTTTGGTACTATAAAACAACCTCTTGCCACACAGACTGACATAAGGTTATTCTTAATTAAGAGTAATTAGTGTGACTCAGTGATGTCGAGAACACTAAGCTAGGGGGAATAAAGGTGGCAAAAGAAGATCAGAAGAAATATCGTGATACTTTGGCACAAGCCAAGCAGGAATTTGCTAAGCGCAGCTTAAATAACATGCTGGAAGTAACCGGCGTAGAAGCTCTAGGCCGGTCTGGGTTACTCATCCGCTACATAGGAAAGTTATACCAAGTCCAACACCCCGGAGGCGAAATAAGTCCTTACGAAGCAGGGCAACTTGGGGCTCGGGTGGATATAACTGACCATATTCTCATGCTCCAATACCTGGCAGAGGCTTGTGGAGTTCCACCCAGCGGTAAATGGATCTCCTTTAGAGAATTACCCGCTGGGAACAACCACTTTGCACCCTTTAGACTGGAAGCAATGGAACCTTTGGCAAAACACTTTGGTTCCTCCCCCGCTAAGTTTGAACTTATCTGCCAAAACCTTGGCGGCAAAAAGCTGACCATAGGGGACCTGTCCTATGCCATACCTGTTTTTCCAAGGCTGGAACTGGCTTTTATCCTGTGGCTTGCCGGCGAGGAAGGGCCCGCTCGAGCCAATATCCTCTTTGACTCTAGCGCCAGCATGCACCTCGCAACAGCGAGTTTGCATGTTCTTGGTATTAACGTAGCGGAGAAAATTATCAGCTACCCCTGGGAGATTGCTTAAAGGTTTTCTACTTTAACAATTATTAAAGATGGGTGCTCTAGTAAATCATACTCAAGTGGCTGTTGCAGTTTTTGTTCTCCCTGGGAAAAAATACGTACTCGCGGGCGTTGCGGGAAGCCTGTGCTTTGTGCAATAACATTACCACGTTGGCCGTTACTTAATAACACTCCCGAGCCGTTAGGATAAATAACCGCGGATTTCTGAAACACTTGCACAATGCTCGGAGAGAAATGGGTTTCCATATGGCCAACTATGTATTCATAAGCTTGATAAGGTTCGATTGGTCCACGATACACCCGCCAACTAGTCAAAGCCTCATAAACATCAGCTACCGAGCCTATTGCCGCATATTCATGTATTTCTTTGCCCTTTAACCCACGCGGGTACCCCTGTCCATCCCACCTTTCGTGGTGCTGAAAGGCAACGTGCGCACATAAGAGATTTACATCCTTATTCTTCCGCAAAATTTCGAAACCTAGTTCAGGGTGCCCTTTTATTATCTCAAATTCTTCCGGAGTGAGCTTTCCCTTTTTATTAAGTATATTGGGTGGAATCTTGGTTTTCCCAATGTCGTGCATAATTAACCCTATACCAAGCTCAGTTAAGCGCTGCACAGGTAAATTTAGTGCCAATCCAAGCGATAGACCGATAATTGCCGTATGTACTGAATGCGTAAATGTATTTTCATCATGACCTTTTATTTCCGAGAGGTTAATCACCACATCGTGGCAGGATAGCAAATCTTGCACAACGCGACCAACTGTTTTTCGCACCTGATCAATTGGCAAAACACCCTCGTTACTTTCAAGGCTCTTAGCTATGGTCATAATTGTTTTGTGGGTTTGCTGCAAAGTCTCTGGACTAATAGTGTGATGTCTGGCAACGTCTCCTAAACGTTCATCGACAATATAAACCGCTTGGAAACCCATGCGGTGGATACGTTGTATATAAGATGCAGTAAGTTTAACCCCCGCATGCAACAAAATATTGCCCTGACTGTTGATTACCGGCTTAGCCAGGACATCTCCCTCTTTTAAATGCTCAACATTGACAAACCGCATGTCACACCTCGAAAATGCCTAAGAATCTTTTATCTACTTATTCAGCCTTAATTCGACAAAAACCTCTAATTATTTTTTTATTTTTCTGTGGGTCTGGCAATGGACCGTTAATTTAACAACAGCTACCGTCTGAACAATCACAACTAGGTTCAGTTCCGGTTAGCCAGCCCTTTATTATCGCAGAGGCACAACCGACTCCCGGCTTTACCTCTAAGGCATAAAAGAGACAATTTTTAACACAGGCGCCGCATTCGATACATCTGTCTTGATCAGCTATGACCGATTTACCGTTACACAATACAAAAACGTTATGTGGACAAACTTCAATACACTTTCCACAGCCCGTACATTTTGCCGATTCCAGTTTTAATGTCGAGACATTTTTTAAGTACCTATGCTTCATTACACAACTCCTTAATCTGTTTAGATGAAACTGTTAATCAAAATCAAAACGGACCCTAAAAATATGGAGATAATAATTGCAGGTAACGCTATTTTCATCTCTTTTAAAACGCCTGAAAAGGAGGTGAAAGTTGAAGACCCTGTGAAGTTCATAGCAAAAAAGGCGGATACTGACGGGAATATGAGTAAATACCCTATGGCCCGTAACAAACTGTATTGGGGTACAAGAGGCCAACCATTAAGCATATTAACGCTGACAGCCCAAATAAATCCTAATAACCAGCCTTTCCAAGCAAAAGCCCGGCCAGGAATCCATGGCAACAATAGCGGCGTTAAAACACATCCGACTATCAATGCACCCTCATAGCCGTAAAAATCGACTAAACCGAACGGCCCCAAGCCCATAAGATTCAACACAAAGAGTACCCCAAAAATCATTAACGACATCTTTAACGAATTAACCAGTTCTACAGGAGTCAGAACCAGCCTGTCATAGATGCTGAACCTAACCGTTCGCATTTCTGTAGTAGCTCTACTCCCAGCATCAATAAACTCTCTTATGTCCTCAGCCCTTACCGGTCCATAGTTTACCCGAAAACCGGAATACTTCAATACCTCGTGCGCACTCACGCCTGATGCTCCCAGCTGTGGCAATATCAGATTTTTGTGAGCTACAATCTTGTCTAGTTGGACTATGGCAATACGGTTTAAGAGTTCTGTGGTCCCGAAAGTACCCTTGCCGGCAGCACACCAGACATTTATTCCCTTGGTATCAAGCACTAGAATCCACGCTTTCAGGCTGTCAAGTTCTTTCCTCAAACTATCAAAGCTCAATTTGTAATTGGCCGTTACCAGCACAGGTGAATTACTATCAGGGTTGCCCACGCTATAAAGTCCCGGCTCAACTTTATAATTCATTCGGTTAATACCCCATCTGACCTTCCAAGCGCCAAAAATATCGTGCATTGTCAATTCAGTCGATGTTTGAGTGATTTTTATTTCTCTCCTAGTGATAATTTCCAAAATACAACCCCTCTTCTAATTCACGAATGTAAAACATCAAGTTATTTTGATGAATGAAGGCAAAATATAGGGGGTTATAGCTGAAAAATAACCCCTAATTCTTTAATATATTCTCTTAGAGCCTCCTTGTTTAGATCATAATATTTCCATTTACCCTGTGGTATTTCGGTCACGAGTCCACTTTCCGCAAGCTCCTTCATGTGGTAAGACACTCGAGACTGGATCATGCCAAACTGTTCCATAATTTCACAGTTACACACTCCCACTAGGTCAGTTGGACAGCGTGGTGAAGTACATTCTTTATGGTTCAGTAGCATCAGTAAAATCTTATGGCGAATTGGATCGCTCAGCGCTTGAGAGATTTTAACAATATCAATCATGTTTTCAATTGTATCAACTTATTTAGATGTAAGCAAGAATTTTATATCAAGAACATCCCCGTGGTTATTATTTCCATAAAATGGGTAAGATAGGAAGATGATGAACAAAAATCGATTAGTCCTACTTTTACTTATCCTCGGTTTGTTAGTTACAAGCGCTTTCATCTGGCATAGCTATAGCAATTTCAAGGTCGAACAAGGTTTTATACCTTTACCGTTATCTTTTGATCCATATACCTCCACTTCCGTCTATGATTGGCAGGGAAACAAGGTTAGCATCCAAGGCGGGTTTGTCAAAGGTAAAATTGTGGAAACAAGTAATAAAGAGAGTCTGTTACTGCGTTCTCTCTCCCCCACACCGATAATTACGCTTAACAGCAGCTCTAATACGTCATATCTGATTAGACTAGAAAACATTAGCCTTACCAAAAGCCAACCAGGTAACGGAATAGATAATCTTAAGGTCATTGACTCACATACTATCTCATTTACGGTCACCTTAAACGCAAGGCAGACGAGAACTATTAAATTTACGCTAAAATCAGGCGATAATCCAGAAATTGTAATGTTAGGTGACAATAGAAACGGCTATGGTACGTTTTCGCAGATCATTGACCAGGTCAATGCCATCAACCCTGCCTTTGTTGTTGACAATGGCGATCTCGTCTATGGGGGAGAGCCCAACAGGTATAGGCTTTTTTATCAGACCGTTGCAAAACTTCACGTTCCTCTTTACACTACATTGGGAAATCACGACATTCGGGCCAACGGACGCAAGATATATACTGAGCTTTTCGGGCCTCCCTACTATTCCTTTGACTATTTAAACAACCACTTTGTTTTCTTGGACAGTTCTCGAGGCTGGACAGAGAAAAGAGCCATTCCTGAAGCAGAGTATCGATGGCTTGAATCTGATTTGCAAAGAGCCGAGGGGAAACGTATCTTTGTTGTTTCCCATATTCCTCCCACTGACCCTAGGGCTACCGTAACGCAAAATACTTATCCCGAATTGAGTCTTGCGCAAAAAAATAGCTTACTGCAAAATGAAATGGATAAGCTAAGCGGTACCAGTGATATTGATCATGCCTTTAATGATAAGGCGGAAGCCCAAAGGTTCGAAGACCTGATGACGAAGTACAAGGTTGATACGGTTTTCTTATCGCACATTCACAGCTTTTACAGTTTTGTGAAAGATAACGTACGCTATGTCATAACCGGAGGAGCCGGAGCCGAACTATTAACTAAAAACAGCTATTATCACTATATCCGCGTTCACATCACAAACGGGGAAAATTATTTAGAGATTGTGCAACTGCCATCTCCGCCTAATCAAATAATCGATAGATATCTGGCTGCAGGGCAAATGTTCGCTATCTCTGTGTATAAAGAATACACCACGTTGGTTATAGCAATAGCAATATATCTAGCAATAATAATAGGCTGGATACTTTGGATATTTCGCCAAGGGTTGTGGTCATATCTTCAAAGAATAGGTTTATGGCTTTATCAAGTAGCCAAATTTACTTTCCTCAAGTACAAAGAAATCGTTCGAGGCACAAAATAAAGCTTCACTTTAAACTTTTTAAACTTTGTTTTAAAAAACCAGAGGGTGAGACAATTTAGCAAATTGCTCATCCTCTGGTTTCTTTTTTTAGATCACGCTTTTGCCCATAAGATATTTATCAACTTCCCTTGCGGCCAGCTTTCCTTCCTGAATAGCCCAGACAACCAGACTCTGTCCTCGCCTCATATCGCCTGCAGTGAATACTTTCTCCACATTGGTCTCAAAAACCTCGTATTCTGCTTGCACATTACTCCTTGAATCTCTCTCAAGCTTAAGCTCATTGGGAATCGTATCCTCCGGACCCAAAAATCCCATCGCGAGCAAAACGAGGTCAGCTTGCCATACTTTTTCGCTGCCGGGAACTTCTTGCGGAACCAGTCTACCGGAGGCGTTCTTAACCCAAGTGATTTCTACAGTGTGAACTTCTTTTACCTCACCGTTCGCATTTCCCACAATCTTTTTGGTAGAGATAAGGTAATTTCTCGGATCTTTGCCATAGAGACTTATTGCCTCTTCCTGACCGTAGTCCACTTTAAGCTTCTTCGGCCATTCCGGCCAAGGGTTAGACGCTTCAATTCTCTTCTCAGGCGGTTCAGGCATAATTTCAAACTGATAGACGCTCTCACAACCATGCCGGATAGATGTGGCTACACAGTCGGTTCCTGTATCCCCTCCGCCAATGATAATGACATTTTTGCCTTTGGCGCTAATATAGTTGCCGTCCTTAAGATTGGTATCGAGGAGGCTTTTGGTATTAGCTTTGAGGAAATCTACCGCAAAGTAAACACCTTTAAGGTCATTTCCCGCAACATCCAGACCACGTCCCTTGGTTGCACCTGCACACAGCACAACAGCATCATATTGGTCAACCAATTCTTGCGCCGAGATGTCTTGGCCTACCTCTGTATTGAGTACGAAGCGGATTCCGGATGCCTGCATGAGGTCAAGGCGCCTTTGCACGAATCTTTTTTCCAGCTTCATGTTGGGTATTCCATACATCAGCAATCCGCCAGCTCTATCGTTTCTTTCGTACACTGTCACATCATGTCCTACTGCATTTAAATAGTAGGCGGCTGACAACCCTGAGGGGCCTGAACCGACAACCGCTACCTTTTTCCCTGTAGCTTTAGCCTTTTTCGGTACTACCCAGCCTTCAGCAAATGCTTTCTCAATAATTTCATATTCAAGACTGCTAATTGTAACCGGCTCCATAATATAGCCTTCTGTACATGAACCTTCACAGGGGGCAGGACATACTCTACCCGTAAATTCTGGGAATGGGTTAGTTCTAATCAGCCTTTTGTAAGCGTCCTCCCATTGACCCTTATAAACCAGCTCATTCCACTCCGGAATAAGATTGTGCACAGGACATCCCGCAGCCATGCCATTTAACAAAACCCCGCCATGACAAAAAGGAATTCCGCAATTCATGCATCTCGCGCCCTGAGTTTTTACAACCTCCGGATCCTGAGGCAGCCTAAGTTCATCCCAATCTTTGATTCTTGCTGCCGCAGATCGTTTCTGTGGATTTATTCTTTCAAACTCTAAAAATCCAGTAGCTTTTCCCATTGTAAGTCCCACCTTAATCCTATAGTCCCTAATTTTTAAGGCTCTCTTCGAATGCAGCCATCAAGGCTTCTTCACCGCTTAAGCCTGCCTTATGAGCCTTATCAATGTTTGCAAGCATACGTTTATAATCTTTAGGTATTACCTTGGTAAATCTTAACGAATAGCTTGTCCAGTCATTAAGAACCTTCTTGCCCTGAGGACTCCCGGTATATTCAACATGTTTTTCTATCATGTTCTTGATTTCGTTGAGTTCCTCTTCAACTTCGATTTTTTCCAGTAACACCATAGACTTATTGCAATATATTTCGTCAAAGTCCAGAATATACGCTATGCCGCCAGACATTCCTGCTGCAAAGTTTCTACCTGTTGTGCCCAGGACAACTACCTTACCCCCGGTCATATACTCACAACCATGGTCGCCCACACCTTCAACAACCGCTTTAACCCCGCTATTCCTGACGCAGAATCTTTCCCCTGCGATTCCATTGATATAGGCTTCCCCTGAGGTAGCGCCGTAGAAGGCAACGTTTCCGATCAGAATATTCTTTTCAGGCTCAAAGTCGGAATTTACGGGAGGATAAACCACAATCTTACCACCGGAAAGACCTTTGCCTAAATAGTCGTTGGCGTCGCCTTCAAGCTCAAGCGACATCCCTTGCGGAATAAAAGCTCCAAAACTCTGTCCGGCAGAGCCGACAAATGTAAGTTTGATTGTATCTTCTGGGAGTCCGTTTTCCCCGAAATTCTTAGATATTTCACTTCCGATTATCGTGCCGACAACCCGATCTACGTTATTGATCTTAAGTTTAGCCCTGATTGATTTACGATTTTCAAGCGCCGGTTTGCACATTCTAAGCAGCTTTTTCATATCCAATGATTCTTCCAGCATATGCTTCTGCGACTGCATGTTAAATCGACCGACATCAGCACCGGCATACGGTTGATACAGAACCTGGGAAAGATCCAGACGGGATGCCTTCCAATGCTTTACATTCTCTTTCGTTTTGAGCTTGTCCGTCCGCCCAACCATTTCATCGATGGTCCTAAAGCCCAGCTTAGCCATAATTTCACGCATTTCCTGAGCGACAAATCGCATGAAATTCACCACATACTCCGGTTTTCCAGTGAAATTCTTTCTTAAGCTTTCATCTTGAGTGGCTATTCCTACAGGACAAGTATTAAGGTTACAGACCCTCATCATCACGCATCCCAAGGCAATCAGCGGGGTTGTGGCAAAGCCGAATTCTTCTGCTCCAAGCATGGCCGCAATGACAACATCTCTGCCCGACAGCAATTTTCCATCTGTTTCCAGCACTACTCTGTCTCTTAGCTTATTAAGCACTAAAGTTTGATGCGTCTCAGCAAGTCCAAGCTCCCATGGAAGTCCAGCGTTCCTGATACTCGTCCTAGGGGACGCTCCTGTCCCGCCGTCATAGCCACTAATTAAGATGACGTCAGCTTTTCCTTTCGCTACCCCTGCGGCGATAGTGCCAACACCGACTTCAGAAACGAGTTTGACGTTTATCCTAGCATCCCTATTAGCATTTTTCAGGTCGTGGATAAGTTCTGCCAGGTCTTCAATTGAATAAATATCATGGTGCGGCGGTGGAGAAATAAGATCCACCCCTGGAGTTGAATGCCTTACCTTGGCAATTGCCGGATAAACCTTACGTCCCGGAAGCTGTCCGCCTTCGCCGGGTTTTGCTCCCTGAGCCATTTTGATCTGTATCTCTTTCGCATTCACCAGGTAATTGCTGGTCACGCCAAAACGTCCCGAAGCAACCTGCTTGATGGCACTCTTTTTCGAGTCACCGTTTGGCATAGCGGTGAATCTTGCGATATCCTCGCCGCCTTCACCTGTGTTGCTCTTGCCGCCCAGTCTATTCATAGCGATAGCAAGACATTCGTGGGCTTCCTTACTGATGGAGCCATAGGACATTGCCCCGGTCTTAAACCTTTTAACGATGGAATCAACGGATTCCACTTCTTCGACAGGAATAGTATCCCCAGCATAGAGGTTGAAATCGAGGAGATTCCTCAAGCTGTAAATTTGTTCGTCGTTGATCCTTTTGGAAAAATCCTTGTAAAAAGCATAGTTCTCTTCACGGCATGCTTTCTGAAGCAGATAGATTGTTTCCGGATTGTAGGTATGAATTTCCCCGTCATCCTTGCACTGGAAGTATCCGCCTACTTCAAGCGTATCTGCATACGGCGAATTTTCCAGGTAGGCGCTATCATGCCGCATCTGATTTTCTAAAGCAATCTCCTCAAGTCCTATCCCTTCCACCCTAGACGGTGTCATCGTAAAATACTTATCGATAAGATCTTTTCTCAGTCCTACCGCCTCAAAGATTTGAGCGCCGTGATAGCTGCGTATTGTTGAAATACCCATTTTAGTAAGAACTTTAAGCATACCTTTGACAGAAGCCTTGATGAAGTTCTTTTTGCCCTCTGCATAAGACAGTCCGTCTAAGAGCCCTTTTTCGGCAAGATCCTTAATCGTCTCGTATGCTAGATACGGATTGATTGCTGTGACCCCATAACCGATAAGGGTGCAGAAATGGTGTACTTCCCTTGGTTCGCCAGATTCCAATACGATGCCGAGATTGGTCCTAATCTCTTTTCTAATCAAATGCTGATGTAGACCAGAAGACGCCAAAAGAGCAGGGATGGGTGCGAAGCTTGCGTTAACACCTCTGTCACTAAGGATAATGATATTAGAGCCTTCGTTTATGGCGTTATCAGCTTCCTTGAAAATCCTGTCCAAGGCCTTCTCCATTGCTTTGGCCCCTTCAGCGGCATTATAAAGCATGGAAATCGTAGTAGTTTTAAACTTGTCATTATTTAGATTCTTAATCGTATTAAGCTGTTCATTAGTCAGTATCGGATGCTCCAAAAATATACTGGCAGAATTGCTTTTGTCGGGATCTAGCAGGTTTCCAGTATCCCCAAGCAGGATGCTGCTTGAAGTTATGAGTTCTTCCCTGATTCCGTCGATAGGGGGGTTGGTGACCTGAGCAAAAAGCTGTTTGAAATATAGATACAGCATCTGGGGTTTTTCAGATAATACAGCCAGCGGCGAGTCCATTCCCATGGCTCCAATTGGATCAACACCTTGAATCACCATGGGGAGAATCGTACTATTTATGTCCTCAAACGTATAGCCAAAAGCTTTTTGCTGCTGCAGCAGATTTCCCGTTACTTCCTCTTCCTGCTGTTGCTCAATCGGCATGTCACTAAGGTTGACGATGTGCCGATCGTTCCACTCGGCGTATGGATGTACCATAGATACACTTTTCTTCAGTTCTTCATCCGAGATGATTCGCTGCGCTGCCGTATCAATAAGCAGCATTTTGCCGGGTTCCAGCCTACCTTTATATTTGACATTTTCCGGTTTTATGTCCATGACCCCAACCTCTGAGGCCATAACAACCTTGTCATCTTTTGTTACATAGTAACGCGAAGGCCGCAGTCCATTTCTGTCCAATACGCCACCGACAACCACACCGTCAGAGAAGGCCATAGCCGCAGGACCATCCCATGGCTCCATTAAAAAGTCATGGAATTTATAGAAGTCCTTTTTATCTTTAGACATGAGCTCATTTTTTTCCCAAGGTTCAGGAATCATCATCATCACAGCATGCGGGAGCGACCTACCAGTAAGGTGAAGGAATTCAAGACTATTGTCGAACATCGCAGAGTCACTGCCAGACTCGTCCACGATCGGATAAACTTTGGCAAGATCCTCAAAAAGCGGGGAATCAATGGCTTTCTGTCTCGCCTTCATCCAGTTAACGTTACCTCTAATTGTATTAATTTCGCCATTATGCACGAGGTATCTGTTGGGATGGGCCCTCTCCCAGCTGGGGAAGGTGTTGGTGCTAAACCTGGAATGAACCATAGCCAGCGCAGAGGTAAAATCAAGATCTGCCAGGTCAAGATAGAAATTTCTCAGTTGTTCTGCTGTAAGCATACCTTTATACACGATGGTCTTTGAGGAAAGGCTGGCAATATAGAATGTGCCTCCCTTGTCTTCACACATCGGCAGAATGACTTTTTCTGCTCTTTTTCTTATGATATAGAGCTTTCTTTCGAAATCCATCTCATCCGTTATGCCAGCGTCCTTGCCGATAAAAACTTGGATGAATCTGGGCATTACGGCTTTGGCACTTTCACCTATGGTCGTTACGTCGATGGGAACTTCTCTCCAGCCGAGAATCCTCTGGCCTTCCTCCTGGACGATTTTTTCGAAAGTTTCCATCTGCGTTTTTCTAAAATCATCATACTTATGGGCAAATACCACACCAACGCCGTAGCTGCCCTTTTCAGGCAAATCGAAACCCAGCACATCACATTCCCTTTTAAAGAAATCGTGCGGTATCTGGAGCAGTATTCCGGCTCCATCGCCGGTATTTTCATCTGCTCCGCTGGCCCCTCTGTGGTTTAAGTTTTCCAGTACAGTTAAAGCTTCATCAATAATATCATGCGACTTCTCACCCTTGATATTAACGACGAACCCCATTCCACACGCATCATGTTCTAATGCAGGATCGTAAAGACCCTGTTTCTTCGGTAAACCAAAACTTTGCATAATACCCACCCTTTATTAGAGTCTACAGATTTTCTATGTTTGAAATTGTAACATAAACATATAAACTTTTGAATTAAATAACTGAGTTTTTTCATTACATCTTCTTAATTATAGCCCAAACACACCATTATTTCATTATGAAATGTCTGTAGTTGGTTATGTATACAATAAAACAGGGAATTTTATATTTTGGGATATTCTAAATGTACTATACCCGTATCTGCGCAGCTCTTAGCAACATCGATGTGATGATTTAACATTTCTATGGTGCTTGCCAAAGTATCCTTAAACTCATCAATTCCGATAATTACTGTTACTTTTTGCGTTATATTATCGTACACAAATTCTCTTGTTTCGAATATTTCCCTTATTTTAACAGCAACCTTAACCATACTGGTTAACTCTGTTTCTGGCATCAGAATAATAAACCCTGTTTCTCCCCATCTTCCTATTATATCAAGCTTTCTGATGCTATCTTTTAATAGCTGGCCGGCCCACGCAACAGAACAACGCTTCATCTCCTCATTATCACAGGTTGCAACTTTACTACAATCAATCTCAAGCAGCATAAGCGAGAATATATTGCCATACCTGCCATATCTCCATACTTCCTTTTCTGCTGCTTCAATAAACCCCTTTTTGTTCAAAAGGCCTGTTAAATTATCAATGTTGCTATAAAGTTCGACCATTTCACTAATTACTAACTTTGCAGCCAACAATTCTTCAAGTTCCTCTAATTTAGCAATGTGAGGCTTTACATCTTCATACCCAATATAAATACGCCAGCCATCTTTATCAAGCACAACTATTTTTTTAAATATGTCCTTTTCCGATCTGTTCATCAGTATGTTATGTTCTACGGTTACTATTATAAATTCTACCCCTTGTTTATATATCAAACCATTTAGCTCAATATTTTGATCGGTCTTACTTGCTTTACACTCAAAGTCTTGGATGCGAAAAATTTTAGAAACTATGTTTTGCCACTTAAGAAAGTCTTCTAGCGATATTTTGTGTTTATCCATGCTGGATATGAGTTTATATGCACTCGAGAAATTTTTATTTTTAATATGGTTGAAATACTCCGTCAATGCCGTTGTTGCGGAAATACAACTTGCAGAGTCCGTTTCTTGCTTGAGAGCTTCATTGGCAGTATTATCTTGCTTCCTAAGCAAATCAGCATCATATTTTTTCCTTTTTACAGAGTCCTTTAAAATATCATACGCAATGTTTATTTGCTTCATCTTTAAGTCAGAAGCTATTGACTTATTTACATCCGGATGGTATTTCTTTGCCAGCCTTCGATATGCGCTTTCAATAACCTCAGGTTCTGCAATGTAATGTACCTGCAGAATTCTGTAATAGTCATCCCACCCCAGCATTTAGAAATCCCACCTTGTAAGTTTTATTGACTCAAAGTCGTAAGCGTTTAGAATTATGCTTCTGTTTACATTATTCTTCTTAAAAAAAGATAACCCTCCTCTTACTGCAGATTTTAGATTGTTATTCAATTTATTCATCTATCGTTTAAGCAACCTATAAAAAAAGCCGGACCGTCCAAAATAACGATCTGGCAATAACTTTGTCGCCGACCATACCTATATCACACCCACCCGATTCATTGACTACTTACTTACTTTATTTTTAACAAAGTAATGGTTAATGTGTGGATTATTAGTTTTCCGCGATTGGATTTCGAATTGCTTTAGGGACGATATAAGCGGGCTAAGTTTTGGGTGCCCGTAGTTCCTTGTGTCAAAATCCGGGTAACGCTTATTGAGCCTTTTTCCAACTTCAGCCAACGCGGCCCAGCCATCTTCATCTGAACTCTCCGCTATGATAATTTTTATAGTGTCAATCAGCTCTGCAATATTCGCCATACCTTCTTTTTGCGCATCTTGCGCTTTCAGTCCATCGCCGGTATGCGCATTATCGTAATTTATGGGTGTTACCGATAAAACTTCAAGATATTTAAACTTTTCACAAGCGGCTATGAAAGGTGTAGGCGTTTTCTTTTCGCCCATACCAATAACATACATTCCGGCTTCTCTTAGACGGGACGCTAGCTTGGTGAAATCACTATCACTTGAAATAATACAAAAGCCGTCAACATTATGCGAATAGAGAATATCCATCGCATCAATTATTAAGGCAGCATCTGTCGCATTTTTGCCAGTGGTATAACTGTATTGCTGAATTGGGGTAATTGAGTAATTAAGTAGTACCGCTTTCCATGAAGCCAGTTGAGGTTTTGTCCAATCTCCATAAATCCTCTTATAGGTGGGTATCCCATGGTTGGAAATTTCATCAAATATATACTTTATATATTTGTCCGACACATTGTCGGCGTCAATTAAAACTGCAATTTTCTTATCATTTTCCATTTGATATCCCTTCCATATCAATACTCTGTTGTATTCTTAGCTACTGAGCCAAAGCATTTTGTGCTGAGCAACAAAGAGAATTTCACATCCCTTGATGATCCTCTTTTATATTTCCACATCTATCCAGCATTTCCTTCCTCAATAATCCAACTAAGTAGCTATCTGATAAAAAATCCTTGACTCGATCCACCGATATCAAGGACTTATCCGTATTTATTACAATGCTATACAATTAGAGTTACAATATAGCCAGTATTATGTAATCCTCCATTATAATCCAGTTAAATTTTCAAATAGCTTAGCTGCATCATAGACATTGCTAACATTAAATTTACTGGCGTCCAAAATAAGTCCGCCTTCTTTGGTAAAGCCTTCTTTGTAAGTTTTTGAATCATTGATTGGAATTTTCGAGACTTTAACAGGTTTAATTAACTTGTTACATAATTCCTCATTTACATAACGTGCAATATCTTCATTAAATCGGCTTGCACTATTACGAAGCAAATTCAATTTTCGGTCTATCTGTACATCATCAATTGACAGCTGCTGAGCAATAAAGAGAAATGTCTTTTTCCAATCAATGTAGTTTATTAACTCTGAAGGAAGCGATCCTCTCGCGATCATCCTTAAAATACTCCTATACAGGGATGAACGATCAGTATCGTAAGCCGGTAACAGCCTTTCAATTGAGGAGTCAGCATAACCACCTATGTAGTCCGTATTTTTTCTATCGACTAAGACTTCGTTCAGTTCAATATTATTTTTAATACTTTTGTTAGACAACATGCCTATTGAAGCACCGGTCATACCCGCAATTGTTAACGGATACTTTATCATGGCCAATTCTTTATAAATTGAAATGTTCACTATACCTATATAAATATCCTGGCACACTCCGTCCCAGAGTCTACCGGTTTCTCTTAAAAGAGTATGCATATAACTTCTTTTAAAACCGGAATTTATGTAAAGCATAGGCAAACCGTACATATCATCCGGATTACATAAAACCTGGGCCAACAAAGTTTGGGCGTCTATTCTCTCAACCTTAATATCACTTTTCTGATATTGCCTTGGAATAACAAATTGATTTTGTTGTCCGCCGTTAAATCCAGGCCATGCATAAAATCCTCTATCCCACATCATAATCTCATCATTGGGAATTCCCGTTAATACCTGGGAAAGTACTTCTAACCCCCAAGGCAAAACAGCATCATCGGAGCCTAAAGAAAATATGAAATTACCCTTCGCTTTTAAAAATGCAAACTCGAAGCTCTTAGATAAAGCCAAATTCCGTGGGGTTTTATAATATTTAATGCGTGCATCGTTTAATTCACGATATAAATCATATACATCCGTATTT
>JAJXUE010000005.1 GCA_021783135.1 Bacillota bacterium
TTGGTAAATTAGCCGTAGATCATCTAAACAAGTCAAAAAGGATTGCTGCTTAGGTTTTCAAAAAGAATTTATTAACTAGATTCTGGAGGTCTCGCCTTCGGAAATCAAACATTATGAAATTGACTCATATAGTAGCCTTTTTTTCTGTCCATAATAATGTGACGAAATAATGTGAGGACAACAAGTTTTGCCTTGTGTGATTGTTAACCTTTTTGAGTCGACAAAATGTTACTAAATAATGGAATATATTTTATTGTGTAGCCATTAAAATAGTAATAAAATGTAATAAAATAGTGCTTGTACAAAAAAAGAGGTGATAGAGGATGGAAATTAGGCTTTTAAAAAGAATCGAGAGACTGCGTAAGGAACTATACAAATTTGAGCGTGAGAGAAAGTTGATTGATCCGGAGGTTGTCCGAGTCAGTCAACAATTAGATACTGTACTAAACCTATACTATACATATAACCGTTACCAACAACTGAGTTTTTGGTAATTGCTTTACAAATACGTTTGACTAAAGCAAAAACCCGTCCAAATTTGGACGGGTTAAATTTTTACCCATGTAAAAATCGTTTAGGCTAATTTGGGCGCATAATGAGCTGAGCCTATAATCCTTGAGTCCATTCATTTACGGTCATTACATTCGCCTGGCGGGGAAATACCTTTTCGATTAATACGCGATGAACCTCAGGATCAGCATCGAGACAAGCATCAGACAAAACGATTAGCCCGTAATCTTTATCAGCTGCTTCCCGCAGAGTAGAAAGCACCACGCCGCTCGTGGCAATACCTGTTAGGATGAGTGTCTCAATTTGCCTGGAACGTAGGATAACCTCAAGGTCACTACCGGCAAATGCACTTACCCTCAGTTTGGTAACCACAGGTTCATCCGGCTGAGGTTCGACTGACGCGTGAATTTGTGTTGTGGAATCGGTAACTGTCATGTCTCCACGTCCTGAGATAGCCGAGAATGACTTGTTCTTGGCGCTAACTTCTGGAAAGCCCGGACGAAAGGCCACACGCACGAAAATTACCGGGATGCCTGCGTGACGGGCCGCGTTTACAGCAACTTGGAAAGGGGCTATGGCTTCAGGCTTTTCTGTAAAACGTGATACTATACCGTTTTGAACGTCCATAACTAGGAGTGCGGAGTGGTTTGACATCACCTTGGACACCTCCATTTAGTATTTAAGGTTAACGGAATCAAAAATTGTGCAGGAACTGGAAAGGGACTTGTATAATAAGATAGATAGAATGGATAGGAAACTGCAGAGCTGGGGAAGTTGCTGACTTGAGGATTTTCATTGGCATCTGCTTTTGCGATTAGCGAAGAATGGGGAAGAGCCCGGACAGACCGGTTGCAGCCATTTGTACGGCGATTACGGTTAGCAAAAGCCCCATCATCCTGGTAATCAAATTGATCGTTGTTTGAGGCAAATGCTTCTGCACCCATAGGGCATGGTAAAAGAGGAAGAATGTAACCACTAGAACGGCCAAAGTAGCCAATATCACGATCAGTGTTCCTGTAAAAATGGACGAGTACCCCCCGGACAAAACCATAACTGTTGTGATTGTGCCTGGCCCGGCTAGAATGGGGGTAGCCAGTGGTACTATGGCGAGATCTTCCTTCACCATACTCTCCTCGTGTTCGTCCTGGTTGGGATCATGGACCTTTGATGTTTTACCCTGTAATAGGTTAAAGGCAATGAAGAAGAGAAGAATGCCACCTGCAATCCTAAAGGCGTTCAGGGTGATGCCTAGGATTTTTAAAATGATTTGACCGAATACAGCGAAAAAAAGCACGATAAAAAAAGCGATTAGCGTGGAACGGCGGGCGAGAATTCTTTTTTCAGTTTGAGACTGATTGGCGGTAAGCGCCAGGAAAATTGGCACATTGGCAATTGGATTCATAATTGCAAAAATCGAGGCAAGCGTAGATAGGGCAAAGTTACCCATTATTTTATCACCTTATTTATATCAATTTAACTTCTATTTTCGCACAGAGCTATGGATGGTGCAACAGTATCTGAAGCAATGCTTCCTTGAACCGAAAAATATAACCTTAATTTTGGAGTGATTGCGAGTGGAAAAGCTTTTACAAGGGCTAATCAGATTCCGTAAAGAAGATTTTGAAAAGCATAAGGAGTTATTTGGTCAATTAGAAAAACAACAGAGTCCCCATACATTATTTATCGGCTGCTCTGATTCAAGATTAGTACCTAATTTAATCACGCAGACCCTTCCAGGCGAATTGTTTGTAGTAAGAAATATCGCTAATATTGTTCCGCCCTACCGAAAATCGGAGGAACATTTGGCTACTACTTCGGCTATCGAATACGCTATAAATGTGCTCGATGTACAAAACATCGTCGTATGTGGTCACTCCAACTGTGGAGGTTGTCACGCAATCTATGCTTCTGACGACCTTCTAAGTCAAATACCACATACAAGGAAGTGGCTAGAATTAGCTGAAGATGTAAAAAAGAGGGTCTTAGACGAACTGCATGAAGAGGACGAACAAACCAGAGAGTGGATGACGGAGCAAATCAACGTTGTGGAACAGCTCAAACACTTGCTCACCTATCCGTTTATTCGTGATAAATATAAAACCAGTGAAATTGAGATTCATGGCTGGTATTACGTCATCGAAACAGGTGAGGTCTATATTTATAACAAAGAAAATGGCAAGTTTGAAGTAGATTAAAATTGCCGGCATCATAAATTTGGGGGTTTAGCTATGCAGATTTTCTCCCTTCTATCTTTGCTAGCTTGTATCGTTTACCTGCTCTTGGGGTTACAAGTGTATCAAGCTGACCGTAAGTCTCGTTTAAACAGGTTATTTCTAGCTTTCACCGTAAGTCTTGCTATTTGGTCATTTGGGTTTATTTTTGTTTACCATTATTTTAATCAAACAACGGCTCAATTTTGGTTTTGGAATAAGTTCGCTGCCTTTGGTTGGTCTGTCTATTGCGGAATTGCGCTCCACTTGTCGCTGGAATTGACGCATAAAGAACGCTTTTTGCGCAATAAGTTAGCCTATGTGTTAATTTACGGCCCGGGCGTGGTTGTTTTGGCTGCGGAGCTGGCTTTCTTTGGCCCTACCTTCCATCCTCCGTATGCTAATGATATCTTCGTGTTACTAGATGGCTTGTATTATGTTACCTGCATTTTTGCGAGTTTGGTGCTCGTTTGGTGGTGGGGGCATAAGTCCCCGCTGAGCGTTGAGAGGAACCAGGCTAGGCTCATTGTGAGTGCCGGTTTAATTTCATTTGGAAGTGGCTTTGTAATTCAAACGATTATGCCTTTGTTGGGTATGGACAAATTCCCTCCCAGTGGACAACTTATGGCTCTTGTATGGGCATATGGAGTCAGGCAAGCGATTATTAAGTACAAGTTCCTTAACCTGTCCGCGTTGGTAAGCGCTGACGAAATTTTGGCAGAGGTAACAGACCTAATATTCTTGTTAAATACGGAACGTAAAATCATTAGAGTGAATGCGAAGACCGAGGAGGTTCTTGGTTATACCATCGATGAACTGGCAGAAAAGCATTTTCAGACCTTCATAGCAGATGCCACAGAACTCCAAGCAACCTTTCTGACCCTTTTCCATGGCGGAGAAAGTGCCAGGAGGGTGGAAGTGTACATACGCGCTAAAACAGGGGAAAGCATACCACTGCTTTTATACATAAAAACTGTTAAAGACGGTGTGGGCGATTTAGCGGGACTAATCCTAATAGGACAAGACCTGCGGGTTTTAAAAAAGTTGGAGTATCTAAGCTTCCATGATCCTTTGACAGGCTTGTTTAACCGTGTTTTCTTTGAACGCGAGATGGAACGCTTGGAAAACAAGACAGATGAAGCGGTCGGCATTATCCTGTCTGACATTGACGGTTTAAAGCTGATAAACGACACTTTCGGACATGCAGCCGGTGACAAGTTGATTCTTGCCGGTGGTCAAGCAATGGAGAGGGCAGTTGGTTCCGTTGGCATTGCAGCCAGGGTTGGCGGTGATGAGTTTGCAGTACTACTAAAAGGTACCAGTGCAACGCAAATGCAAGACATTTACCGGAAAATTAAAAACGAAGCAGTGGCCTTTAATGAAAAGCATGTGGATCTTTCCCTTAGTCTTTCAGTCGGATATGCTTATAGTGAAGGTGTCGTAGACATAAGGAATCTCTTCAAAGAAGCTGATGATAATATGTACCGAGGAAAACTTTTTAAAAGTAAAAGTATACACAGCGCAATCATTCGAACCTTAACTGAAACGCTGCAAGCCAGAGATTTTATTACTGAAGGACATGCCGAACGGCTGCAAGATATAGTGGATGTGATGGGGAAGGCGCTACAGTTGCCTGACTCAAGCCTGAGAGACTTGCGGCTTTTTTCGCAGTTTCATGATATCGGCAAGGTAGGGATACCGGATAGAATCCTATTTAAGGCAGGACCGCTCACACATGATGAACAAAAGGATATGCAACGTCATAGTGAGATCGGCTATCGAATTGCTGTGTCTTCACCGGAATTGCTGCCAATTGCGGAGTGGGTCTTAAAACATCATGAATGGTGGGATGGTTCAGGGTATCCTATTGGACTTAAAATGGAGGAGATTCCGTTGGCTTGTCGGATACTCGCCATTGCGGATGCGTATGATTCTATGACTAACGACCGTCCTTACCGCTTAGCTACAAGTGAGGCAGATGCCGCTGCTGAACTGGTGCGCGGAGCGGGTACGCAATTTGATCCAACTTTGGTACAAGTATTTCTTGACGCCTTTTCAAATCGTGAACAAAATACTCAGGATATCGACGTAGGAGCTTAAGGAAGTGGAACATACTAGGTACGGGTAAGGGGAATAAGGGTACGGGTACAAGTTATAGTACAAGTTATATTAAACGTTTTCGGCAATGTAATAAATTAACCGTTCTGTTTCGGCCCAGCCCAAGCAGGCATCTGTAATTGATTTGCCGTAGATGTTGGCGCCAATACCTTGATTGCCTTCAACAAGATAGCTTTCAACCATTAGACCTTTAATTATTTTTTTCAGTAATGGGTTATCCTTTCTACTCGTCAGTACTTCCCGCGTAATTCTAGGCTGCTCGGAGAAACATTTCATAGAGTTGGCATGGTTGGTATCCACAATAATGGCTGGGTTTAACAACTGCTGTTTTTCATACTCATTAGCAACGCGAATTAAGTCTTCATAATGATAGTTGGGGATATTGCGGCCGTAAGAATCGACTGCCCCTCGCAGGATCGCATGTGTTAAGGGGTTACCGCTGGTTTCAATTTCCCAACCATTATAGATAAAGCTATGACAGTTCTGGGCGGCGCGAATTGAGTTCAACATGACGGAAAAGTCGCCGCTGGTAGGATTTTTCATGCCAACAGGGGTATCAATGCCACTTGATGTTAGACGGTGCTGCTGGTTTTCCACGGAACGGGCACCAATGGCCACATAGCCTAAAATATCCGAGAGAAATGTATAGTTTTCAGGGTAGAGCATTTCATCGGCTGCAGGCATGTAATATTCTGATAGGGCGCGGATATGCAACTTGCGGATAGCTTTGATGCCCATGAGCAAATCCGGTTCTTTCGAGGGATCAGGTTGATGTACCATGCCCTTATAACCTTCTCCGGTGGTGCGAGGTTTATTGGTATAGATTCTGGGTATAATCAAAATTTGCTCGGCAACCTTTTCTTGAATTGTTGCCAGTCTGCTAATATATTCGCAAACAGAATCTTCGTTGTCCGCTGAGCAAGGACCGATAATAAGTAATAGTCTTTGATCCTCATTTTCAAAGATTTTTTTTATTGCGTTATCTCTGTTTAGCTTGGCATTTTTAGCCTGCTCAGGTAGGGGCATCTGGGCAATAATTTCTTCAACGCTAGGTATCTCCTGGATAAATTTCATACTCATGCTGTAAGCTCCTTCAATCTCTCATCCATTATCAGTTTTATAATAGTCTACTCCAGTATAAAAAGATTTTTCTGGAGTAGCAACGTATTTTTGCGAAAGGAATCAACCTCAATGCGTAGAAATCTATATGAGGAAACTACGTAGCCATTGAGTGGCAAAATCTCTAATTTACGGCTTGTTAGAGAGGAGATATTTACAATGAACTGCGAAAGATGTGGAGATCTTTTGGTCGAAGGAGAAGTTTACAATCACCGTGGCAAGAACCTTTGTGAAGATTGTTATGTGGGAGCCTTGCAACCGCCGAAATCTTGCGATGTGACAGCAGTGCATTTGGCGAAAAAACATCGGGAACTTTCCGACCAAACAGGTACGGAAGGTCTGAGTGAGCACCAAAGGGAGATTTATAATCTTATCAAACTTAAGGGCAAGCTGACCAGACAAGAGCTAATGGACCACTTTAAGCTGCCGGATTGGGAATTGGAAAAACAAATTGCTGTCTTGCGTCATTGCGAGTTAGTGAAGGGCAGAAAAGAGGCAGATAAAGTCGTTATAGTTTTGTTTGATGCTTAAAGATTGAAGGGCGATGTTCAATGATGGATGATGAACAGAAATATAAGATTAAAATACTGCAAAATGGACCTTACTTAGTCACAGGAAATGTTCCTTTGTCGGAAAAGATCATAGTTTCCAAGGGTAGAACCAAAATATTAAAGGATGGCCGCATATTACCGCAAGCTGAAGTATATGCACTCTGCAGATGTGGCAAGTCGCAAAATGCTCCCTTTTGTGACGGATCGCATGAAAGGGTAGGTTTTCTTGGAACTGAGCGGGCATCAAGGGAAAATTTCGCAGCTAGGGCTGATGTGCTTGAAGGACCGGAGCTTGATCTTCTGGATGATAATCGCTGTGCATATGCCCGCTTTTGTCATCGGGAAGACGGAAATGTATGGGAGCTTACCGAAAACTCGGATATTCCTAAGCTGCGGCAAGAGGCAATTATTGCGGCCGTTGAGTGTCCGGCAGGAAGGTTAGTCCCGTATGACAAATCGGGTCAAGCAATTGAACCTGAGTATTCACCGGCCATAGAAATATTGCAAGATCCTGAAGAAGGAGCGAGTGGACCAATTGCTGTGAAGGGGAATATCCCGCTTGAATCTGCCCATGGATTTACTTATGAAGTAAGAAATCGCGTAGCGCTGTGTCGTTGTGGCAAATCAAGCAATATGCCATTTTGTGACGCAACACATATTTCAATTAATTATACAGATGACTAAATAGATTATTTGTGCACTAGAAATAGGGACGGTTGTGAGAGATGCCCAGCCGTCCCTATTTGGCGCGTTATTTGCTACTAACCTTAGTTCTAAACCGCACATTACTTGGCAAAATCAAACAAAAAAACGTAAACTTATTTGTACCCCGATAATGCCTTCCTGTTGTTTAGCCCGCAAAAGAAAGATAGAGCAATACGGCATTGAGGGACACGATCATCGTTACAATCACTACACCAATCCAATTGGTGATTGATTTGTTGACGAAAGCACCCATAATTTCCTTGCGTTTGGTGATTAACATTAAGGGAATTATTGCTGCGGGCAAGGCGAAACTTAGCGTCACTTGACTCATAATCAAAATTTTCATCGGGTTAAACCCTAACCACAACAACACGATGGCTGGGATTATTGTGATGATGCGGCGCACACTTATCGGGATATCGAGACCGATAAATCCTTTGAGCATACACTCTCCTGCCATAGCCCCTACGGTTGAGGAGGAAAGCCCAGAGGCCAAAAGCGCCAGGCCAAATGCCCCGGCTGAGAAACTTCCTAGCAGGGGAGCTAAAGATTGGTGGGCCTGTTCAATCGAGTCAACAGGTGAGCCTTGACCGTAAAATACTGCCGCAGCAACCACGACCATGGCTGCATTGACTAAAAAGGCAATGTTCATGGCAAAAATTATGTCAAATCGTTCCATTTTAAAGTGACTTTTAGCTTCTTCGATACTGTCCGATTTGCGTCGTGCTTTCATTAAGTCAGAGTGCAGGTAGATCACGTGGGGCATTACTGTGGCGCCGAGCATGCCGACTGCGACCAAGATGCTCTCCGGACCTAAATTCGGTACCAAGGTATGGAATACAACGGCACCCCAGTCTGGTTTAGCCAAGAATATTTCGGCCAGATATGAGATGCCAATTACAGCAACTAAGCCGATAATTACCCTTTCTACTACGTGCTGTCCATAGCGACGCAGAAATACAATGCCAAATGTAAGTGCAACCGTGATACATCCTGCAGTAACTAAGGGAATGCCGAAAAGCAAATACAGTCCTAAGGTGGCACCTAAAAATTCTGCCATATAGGTGGCGATAGCGGCAAAAAGCATAGTCGTCCAAAGCAATATGTTGGTTTTGCGGCTAAAAACCTTGCCACAATGTGTTGCCAAGTCTTCCCCGGTTACAATTCCGAGCTTTGCGGACAAAGTTTGCAGGAAAATGGCCATTAAGTTACTCCACAACACAACCCAAACCAACCCGTAATTAAAATTTGACCCGGCACTGATGTTGGTTGCAAAATTCCCAGGGTCTATGTAGGCGACACTCACTATAAAGGCCGGACCGAGGAATTTGGACAGTGCGCGCAGCTTTTCTTGCCAAGTCAAATTGAGATTTAGGGGTACGGCTACATTACGCGGTACGTTAATTCCTTCACTCACTTGTGCGTCTCCTCCTGTAATGGTAGTTCTAAAATTTTTTGGGCAGGAATATAGTGATACCTAACTAAGGCCACACGGATTAGGTGGGTTAAGGAGGGAAAGTATGCTCTCACCCAGTTTGGAGGATTATTTGGAAGAACTATACCGATTCTCTTTAACCACCCCAACTGTTCGTGTTACGGATTTAAGCACTAAGCTGCATGTTAAACTGCCGTCAGTAACCAAGGCGTTACATCGGCTCAAAGACTTAAACTACATCAAGTATGAACCCTATGGGGAAATCGAGTTGACGGAAATGGGGCGGGACAAAGGGACATTTTTGGTCAAGCGCAACAAGCTGCTACTGGAGTTTTTGACGCTAATATGTAGTGATTGTAATGTTGAGGCGGAGGCTGAAGCTATGGAACATTACTTATGTGCTGCGACTATAGCCGCAATCGATAACCTCGTAGCGTTTGCGCGAAGCAGGCCGGAGTGGTATGGACAGTTTTTGCAATACCTAGGGCAAACTTCTGAGTCAGAGCTAACACCTCCTAAAGCTTAGTTATGGGTATACGACGCTTGGTCATAGATCATTAGCCTTAGCTAACATGATTTACTCTAAAATAGCCTATGGCATCGGCCTGTCATCGGTGCCTCTGGACAGGTAATTTGGCAAATTCCATATTTTAATAGTAATAAAGCATAAAAACAAAAGGTACGAACCGTCTCGGTGAGAGGGGCTAGTACCTTTTGTTTTTCGTTCTGCTATAATTGACGCAAAGGGGGTGACATGTTAAGCGTGAACGTTAAAAAGATTAATGATTTTGTCGCTGAAAAATCAACGCTTTTATTCGGCACGATGTGGATGTTTTATGCCTTTTTTGTCTATGGGTTATTACCTCTGATTCCACAAATATCTGCTTTTCAAAGCCAAATCTTCTATTGGTCAGGTTGGGTGCAACTCTGGGCTTTACCGTTGCTGATGGTAGGGCAAAACGTCATGGGGCGTTCTGCGGAACTGAGGGATCAAGAAACCCATGATGCAGTAATGGGTGAATTAGCCATAGTTCAAGAAGAGTTGGCACTGGCACGGGAGGAACGTGAAAGGCTGACGAACTTACTATCAGAGCTACATGCCAGGATTCCGGATGTACTTAATAGCTGTGAATAGCCATTTTTGTATAACTATTGACAAGTAATGGTATGCATTATTAAATGGGGTTGTCTTGTTGTAGTTATAAATAATTAGCGAGGTGATGGTATGTATCCGTTGCTGCAAGGTATGCGCATTCTAGATTTAACCAGGTTGCTACCGGGAGGCTACGCTACTCAACTATTGGGTGACTTAGGGGCGGAAGTATTGAAGGTTGAGGATACGAGTCAGGGCGACTATATGCGCCAACTAGGTGTACATTTTCCGGACAGTGAAGAAAGTGCTTTGTACTGGGGTTTAAATCGTAATAAAAAAAGTATTAGGCTTAACCTAAAAAGTGAAGCGGGTAAGGAAATATTTTTTCAGCTCTTACAAACCTACGATGTTGTTATGGAGGGTTTTAGACCTGGGGTAATGGAGAAGCTAGGCTTGGGCTATGAGCAATTAAAACAGGCTAATCCGGCCGTTATTATGTGTTCTATTTCCGGCTATGGTCAGGATGGACCTTATAAGCAACGAGCGGGTCATGACATCAACTTCACTGCTATCGCCGGTGCGTTGGGTCAAACCGGTGCGGCAGAAGGCACTCCAATCATTCCGGCTGTGCAGATTGCCGATATTGGTGGCGGAGGTCTGATGGCTGCAGTTGGCGTGTTGGCAGCCAGTATCGCCAGACAGAATACGGGTCAGGGTCAATATGTGGACGTTGCGATGTTGGATGGGGTGGTCTCTTGGATGACGATGCTGTTCATGCAGTTGGCGGTGAATGACCCGACGGCTAAGCGCGGCAAGGGCTGGTTAAACGGAGGGCTTCCCTGCTACTCTGTCTATGAGACCAAGGATGCAAGATATGTGAGTATCGGAGCTCTGGAAGATAAATTTTGGCAGGAGTTTTGCCGAGTCGTGGGTAGGGAAGACCTTATTTGTCAGCAGTTTTCACCGGAGGCTTGGGTGAAAAGTGAGGTAGAGGTAATCTTTAAGGCCAAAACCAGAGAGGAATGGCAGGGGATAGCAGCTGAGCATGATTTATGCTTAGAGCCTGTGTTGGATTTGGCTGAGGTCAAGCAGCACCCACAGGTGCTTGCGCGCGAGCTATTTAGTCCACTCACCCATCACCTGGCCGGCGAGGTTGACGTTGTTGGCATACCGCTTAAGTATCAGGTGGAGCAGCAGAGAGACAGTGTACCACCGGGTTGGGGTGAACACACCCGCGAGGTGCTTTTAGGCTTGGGTGTGACTGAAGCACGCATTAAAGAGCTTGGTCAAACCGGGGTGATTTGATTTTGCACAACTTAACACACCAATTCGGCAAGTGCGTGTTAAAGTACGCGTCTTAGTGAAATAAATAAAACAATAGGAGGCTTTTAACATGCAAACAAGGGGCAGGATGGTTTTAATCACGGGGGGAGGCTCTGGCATCGGCTTAGCTCTGGTCGAGCGTTTTTATCAAGCCGGCAATACAGTTATTATTTGTGGACGCCGCTCGGAAAGACTGCAAGCGGCCAAGGCTAAATTTCCCAAGCTAGTTACCAAGGTATGTGACGTCGCGGATGAACCCCAGCGGCTAGCACTGTTTGCTTGGGTTGTTAATGAGTTTCCGAGCTTGGACGTTCTCGTAAACAATGCCGGGATGCAGCAACGCATCAACCTCAAACAACCAAACGCTGCTTGGAGTTATTATCAGCAAGAAATTGCGGCCAATTTGGAGGCGCCGATTCACCTGTCTTTGCTCTTTCTGCCGCATTTACTGCAGCAAGAGGCTGGGACAATTATTAATGTTTCCTCCAATTTAGGCGTTACACCTGCGGCTTGGGCGCCTATCTATAGTGCCACCAAAGCTGCGATGCATTCATTTAGCATGAGTCTTAGGTTGCAAATGGCGGAGACAAAAGTAAATATTGTGGAAGTGTTACCTCCTGCGGTTAATACGGATTTAGGCGGGGTTGGACTACATACCTTTGGCGTACCGGTGGATGATTTTGCTGACGCCGTGTTTACCGGCTTGGCCAATGGAGATAAGGAAATAGGGTATGCCGGCACGGAGAGAACAATTCGAGCTTCGCGCGATGAAATTGATGCAGGCGCCGCAGGCATGTGGCAAAATTTTATTAAGCATAATCCCGGATTTTAATAAACAATACGTGAGTAAACGAAACTAGCAGGAAAAAAAGCAGCAAGAAAAGAACTGCCGGGACATATACGTCCTGGCAGTTTTATGGTGACGTGCAGAACAAATATAATTTGGTATAATTGACTTACACAAGAGCCAGATGGCTATAAGTTAAATGGGGTGTACTAATGCAGCGGATTTTGGTGGCGGACGACGAAGTTAATATGCGATGGGCTCTCCAGCGGGCCTTGCAAACGGCCGGCTATGAGGTGGAAACTGCAGAAGACGGGCAGTCTGCTGTCGAACAAGCTTTAGGTGATTGTCCCGACTTGGTTTTGCTTGATTATAAAATGCCCAGGCTTAATGGCTTGGACGCCCTGAAGAAGTTAAAAAGTCACTATCCGAATTTACTGGTTATCTTAATGACTGCTCATGGCAGTACCCCAAATGCTGTTGAGGCAATGAAAGCAGGCGCCTATGATTATATCATGAAGCCGTTTGATATCGAGGAACTGCTGTTGACAGTTGCCAAGGGGCTCGAGGTTGAAAATTTACGGCAACAGGTTGATTATCTCAAAGAGGAAGTTAACGATCGTTCCGGGTGGGGCCAATTCGTAGGTACCAGCGCACCCATGACGCAAGTGTATAAGTTAGTTGAGCAGGTTGCGCCTACCTCGGCTACTGTCTTGATTCAAGGTGAATCGGGAACGGGCAAGGAACTAGTGGCCCATGCCATTCATGCGTTGAGTCCGCGCCGGGATAGGTCTTTTATTCGGGTCAATTGTGCGGCCTTACCCGAGGCTCTCTTGGAAAGTGAACTCTTTGGGCACGAAAAGGGTGCATTCACCGGAGCAATAGCTCGCAAGGCGGGGCGTTTTGAACTGGCGGACGGCGGTACGCTATTTCTCGATGAAATTGGCGAGTTATCGCCCCATGTTCAGGTCAGATTATTAAGGGTCTTGCAAGAGCGGAGCTTTGAACGGGTCGGCGGCGAGAAAACAATCACGGTTGATGTGCGGATTATTACGGCTACCAACCGTGACTTGTGTGTCGAAATGCAGGAAGGTCGCTTCCGGGAGGATTTGTTTTATAGGCTGAATGTTTTTCCTCTTACAGTACCACCGCTGCGCGAACGCAGCGATGACATACCTTTATTAGTGAACCATTTTCTCGCAGTATACTCCCAGGGCCAAGATAAACGACTTACGCCTGATGCCTTAGAGGCGCTTTTAAACTATACTTGGCCCGGAAACGTGCGTGAACTGCAAAACTTCGTGGAACGGATGGTGATTATATGCCCCGGGCGCGAAATCGGACGGGAATATCTACCTCAGTTAATCTTATCACCCCGCTTAGGCAGAGAGTCCGCACAGATTAATTTACCCCCCCAAGGTATTTCCTTAGAACAGTTAGAAAAATCCTTGTTGCAGCAAGCTATCGAACAAACCAAGGGCAATCAGAGCAAAGCTGCCCGGTTGTTGGGTTTATCCAGGTATTCTTTTTTGTACAGGCTGAGCAAACATCAAATTGACGCACATCATCAGGAGGAAGTCGGTACGGGTAAACAAAAAAATCCTACGAAGGAGTCATAAAGCAACATGAGCGAGCCATACTCGGTTAAGCCCAGCCACTTAAGAAATGCTATAGACTTGATTATCATTTTTTTGTTCATCATTGTCCTAACCTATATTCACTATACTTCCTATCAGTATGCTGTTGACTACCACATTTTGTTGCAATTTGGCTACTACATTCCGGTCATATATGCTGCTATGCGGTTTGGTCCGTCCGGCGGTATTGCATCGGGTTTGGTAATTACAATTCTCTTTTTGCCTCACTTAGCCCATTTTCGCACTATAAGTCTGGCTGCGTGGTATACGCAGTGGGTAGAAATTATTTTGATTAACGTGATTGGTTGGTTAACCGGATTTTTAATCCGCCAGGAGCGCCAGGTCACGCGGCGTTACCGGCACGCGCTGGCGGTGCAAAGTGATCTCGTAGAACAGCTCAAACGCGAAGGTGAACAACGCGAGCGTCTGGAGCAAGAGGTGCGACGGGCGGAGCGGTTGACGGCGCTAGGCCACCTGAGTGCCGGGCTTGCCCATGAAATTCGTAACCCTTTAGGCGTAATTCAGGTAACCGCTCAATTGCTCACCCGTGAAAGACCTCAGGATGAAGTGGTGGGTGAATATTGCCGTGTTCTGCAAGAAGAGGGTGGTCGACTCAACCGTATGGTTAGTCAATTTCTGGATTTTGCCCGTCCGAAGGAGCCGATCCGGCAACGGATGGCTTTAAAACGGGTAGTAGAAGAGGGAACAGCTTTAGCAATACCGCTTTTGCGGCAGTCCAAAATTCGCTTTGAGCAAAACTTGGGAGGGGTCGGAGAGCAGGTGGTTGAAGTGGACTTTGACCAAATGAAACAAGTTATGCTCAATGTCTTAATTAATGCCATCGAAGCCCAAGGACAAGACGGTGTAATTACCCTTGAAGGCCATCAGGCCCCCGGATTTGTCGGTTTGGTTGTTAGTGATCAAGGCCCCGGTATCCCAGTCGACATTCTTCCCTATGTCTTTGACCCTTTTTTCACGACCAAGGATAAAGGGGCAGGCTTAGGCTTGTCGGTAGTCCACGGCATTATTACGCAGCACGGCGGCAAGATTTCTCTGGTCAACAATACCGCTGGAGGGATCAGGGTCGAGATCCTCTTGCCGATTCAAGTTAAGGATAAAACTGACTCTAGCACTTAATTGCCTTCCGGGCTTTGGTCTTTCCCCCTAGATCATGATATTTATAGTTTTTTATAGCCATTGGCTCCTACTGTTAGGTATTCCTGCAGGAGGAGTCTTTTTTAACATGCGTGTGCTAAATGACACAAGAATGCGCTATATGGCACAAGCCTGCAATTTGACCGTGTTACAAGTGTTCTGAACCAGCCCAAAACTCCACTTGTGAACGTTGGCACGATCCTTGCTTAAAATAATTGCGCTCCTCGTATTTGGACAAAAAAATGAGAAAGTAGGTGCGAAATTGCAAGGTAGTACTCGAAAAGTATGCGGTTCTATTTTATTAAGTTTAGTTTTGCTGTTTAACCTTGCCGGTGTGGTCTTAGCGGATGGTAACAATCAAAGTATGCCTGGGATGAATATGTCCAGCTCAGACCAAAACACCAATCAAAACAGTATGCCCGGGATGAATATGCCGAGCACCAACCAAAACAGTATGACCGGGATGGCTAGTCAATCCTCTGCCCAGGGAGTTAATTGGTATATTGTCGGCGGATTCATCTTATTTAATTGCCTAATAGTGATTTCAGCCGCCCTAGCCAAGCCCTCGGCCAAGGGCCTTAAGTAGAAAGGTGGTAAAATAATGTCCATTGCCAGAGTCCCCGACAGTCCCAAACCTGAAGACCAAGAGCCAAAGCCTAACGCAAAGTCAAAAAATTTGCTGCATAACAAAACAATTAAAGCTATCCTGCAAAGCCCATGGTTTCCCGGCATTATTCAGGTTCCGGTTTTGCTGGTTTTTGCTCTTATAGTATTTGAACTGGTAGCAGGTCCCAGCGATGCCCATGGTAATTTTGGTACAGCGGGAACTTGGGTGTTGTGGTGGCCGTTAATTCCTATCATTTTAATTGTTTTGGGACGTTTCTGGTGTGCTATTTGTCCCTTTGCGACTGTAAGCGACTGGGTGCAAAAGTGGGTTGGCAACCAACGACCTGTGCCCAAGTTCCTTAAGAAGTATGGTATTTGGTTAATCGACATTTTCTTTATCCTGATTACTTGGTCTGATCATGTTGTCGGGATTGTGGAAAATCCACGTGGCTCAGGCACACTGTTACTGCTCATAACTACCGGTGTAATTGCCAGCGGGGCATTTTTTGAACGGCGTACTTGGTGTAGATACTTGTGTTTTTTGGGTGGGCTTTCCGGCAACTATGCCCGTTCCGGTGGCTTGGAACTGAGCGCAACCCCGGAAAAGTGCGCTAGTTGTAAAACTCAATCCTGCTATAAAGGGAATGAAAAAGCACCGGGCTGCCCGATGTTTGAATTTCCGCGCACAATGGATAGCATGGCAAGCTGTAACTTGTGTGCCAACTGCATTAAATCCTGCCCAAATGACTCAATTCAGTTGCACACGCGGATTCCCAGTACAGGCCTTTGGTTTATTAATAAGCCGAAATTTGAGGAATCATTTTTAGCGATCATAATTATGGGCATTGTGTTTGTGCAGAATATAACGATGATAAGCATCTGGCAGCCTATCCTTACAGCCTTACAAAATATTGTCGGCACGACAAATTACTATATAACATTTACAATTACTTTTATAATTGCGATGGGTCTACCTGTCTTGGCCCTTTTCGCTGCTAGTTGGGGAGCAAAATTGGCAAACGGCAAAAAAACAGTGGAAAATTTCGCCCGCTTTGGCTATTCCTTAATTCCCTTGGATTTGGCCGGACACATCGCGCACAATCTTTTTCACCTTCTAGCAGAAGGAAAGTCGGTGTATTTTACTTTTCTAGCACTATTCGGCCAGGCAATTCCGAACGGATCTACGGCTTTGGTCGCCACTCCAACTATTCAGCTCATGCAATTTATCTTGATTGCCCTGGGCACGATTGGTTCCGGTTATGCCGCTTATAGAATAGCTAAGCATAACTTTGGCGGGGAAGGCAAGACTGCGGGCAGCTTCGTGCCCTATGGGGTGTTAATTGTAGTCTTGGCGGCTATCAATGTTTACCTGTTTACGTTGCCGATGTCGATGCGGATGTAAATTTTGTTGTTTCATTGCTACTTTTATAGCTTAGGCTCAGTCAGGGTAATCCTGCTGAGCCTATTTTCATTCTTGTTCTAAAGTTTTGACGCCAAGGAGTTCAGGGAATAGCTTCATCCACATTAACGCTACGATAATCGTCCCTATGCCGCCAATCACGACCGAGGGTACTGTACCAAACCAGGCAGCCGTGGTTCCGGACTCGAACTCTCCCAGTTGGTTAGATGTGCCGATAAACAAACTATTCACCGCACTGACCCTCCCGCGCATTTCATCGGGGGTCTTTAGTTGCACCAAAGCTGACCTGATCACAACGCTGACAACATCTGATGCGCCTAAAACTGTAAGCGCGGCTATTGACAGGGCAAAAGAAGTCGATACAGCAAAAACTAGGGTTGAGATACCAAATATAATGACTGCATAAAACATGATGCGTCCAACGCGCCGACGGATAGGATGACGTGCTAAAAATAACGACATGATTACTGCACCAACAGCCGGTGCGGCACGCATAAGGCCCAATCCTGCCGGACCGGTATGAAAAATGTCCTGCGCAAATCTACGTGTGGTTCGGCATTACTGTGAAGGTAATGTGGTATTGACCAATACATGGTTTGATAAGAAATATAGAGGAAAACGTCAATTTGACGAGAAGTAAAAGTAAATAGATTTAGAGAAAAGTGCTAATTAAATTTTTTCAGATATTTGGGTACTAAATATTGTAAGTTGTGACTTAAAGGAGGATGAGTTATGGATAGTCAGCTAGGAGAGGATTATTTCCATTCGATTCAAATGTTAATTCGCAATTTCAGTGTTTCTGGTACTGAACAGGATTTTTTTGATAACGTTGTCGACCTGATTCAAACCGTAAGTGGGTGTCGGTTTATTGGCATTCGGATGTTGGATGAAACAGGTTTTATTCCGTACCAATCTTACGTTGGTTTTAGTCAAGAATTTTGGGAACACGAAAATGTGCTGTCAGGTGATAAATCCATTATCAATCCAAACGGTGCGTTGGTAAGTAATGATACCACATTAGCTAACTTTGTTGGCTTGACTAAAGAGGAGCGGGATAGTTTTCGTGCAGCGTGTGTCAATGCCGGGAATCGAAGTCTAGCCATAATACCGATTGTTTATCGTAACATTACTATAGGAGTTATTCACATAGCAGATCCACTCCCCAATCAGATTAGCGTTGCAACTATTGAGTTTGTCGAGTCTATTGCTCCGCTTATCGGGGAAGTGATTGATCGAGGTAAGATTGAGCAGTCGCTGGAAATAAGTCGCTATAACCAAGAAATAATCAAAAATATTGTGAGTGGCATCAGCAGTCTTGCCTATGTCGTGAATGTTGCCTCCTTTGAGATTATTTATGCTAACAACTCTTTGTTCGAACTTAGCGGCCAAGACTTCACTGGAGCCAAGTGTTATGAAATATTTAACCGTGTGTCGGCCTGCCCGGATTGTCCTATCCAGGCTAATCCCCTTGAGCAATGTACAGGACAATGCTGGGAGCGTTACGAGGTCAGTTCAGATCGGTATTATATTGCGGAGCAGAAACTAATTAGGTGGCCGGATGGAAAGAACGTTAATGCTGCTTTTGTATCGGATATCACGCAACAAAAACAGACGGAAAAGGCCCTGCAAGCAGCTAATACGCAATTAGAACATTCTGTGAGTGAATTACAAGACCTAGGGACATCACTCGAAGAAGAAATCATGGAACGCGCCGCGGCCCAGGAAGAATTAAATCAAAAAAATGAGGAATTTAGGAAACTTGCTTATTTTGATGTATTAACCGGTCTGCCGAACCGTGCCTTTATTAACAAGAAACTAGCAGAGGAAGTGGCCAAGAGTCTGTGCGGTGAAGGTTTCGGCGTGGTCTATTTTATCGACTTGGATGATCTTAAGTTGGTAAATGATACCTTCGGGCATACGTACGGTGATGCGCTCATTTGCACGGCAGGACAATGGCTCGTGCGAGAATTTGGCGAAGGCACTTTTGTCGGGCGTATCGGCGGGGATGAGTTTATGGTCATCGTGCCTGGCGAGCGCGATCCCCTCAAGATTAGTCATGCAGCTGATCGCATTATTAAGCTCTTTGATCAGGAGATAGAGGTACTGGGAGTGCACTTTCATGTTTCAGCCAGTTTAGGTATTGCCAGTTATCCTGAAAATGGCGTTGACGCCGAGGAGATTTTCAAAAATGCGGATAACGCAATGTACGCTGCGAAAAAATCCGGCAAAAACAGGTGGCGTTTTTATAAGCCAGAGATGCAGATGGAGGCTTATGGGCACATATTATTATCATATAATCTACGCAAGGCTGTTGAACAAGACGAATTTTTCCTGCACTATCAGCCGCTAGTGCAGATCAGCAATGGTTCCATCATAGGATTTGAAGCTTTAATCAGGTGGAATAGCTCGTTTGGCGAGCCGATACCTCCGTTAGCCTTTATACCGCTTGCGGAACAAAATGGGCTGATTCATGCCATCGGTAAACGGGTCTTAAGTGAAGCCTGTTTGTTTGCCAGGCGGGTATCTGACAGCGGGCTAGGTGATATTCGTATAGCTGTGAACGTGTCTCCCTATCAGTTATGCAGTGTTGATTTTATCAAGAACGTACGGGAAGCCTTGGCAAAAGCTGCAATAGCACCTGGAAGACTTGAACTGGAAATCACTGAGAATGCCCTCATCGCTTCGTTGGAGGACAGCCTGGCTAATCTTAATGAGCTAAAGACTATGGGAGTTCGCTTGGCGCTCGATGATTTTGGTACCGGGTACTCATCCTTGACTTATTTGCAACAGTTGCCGGTAGACATTCTGAAGATTGATAAATCGTTTATCGATATGCTGATAGCTGCAGGAACGAAAAAGGAAATAATCGGGGCTATTGTGGACATGGCACATGTCATGGACTTGTCGGTCGTTGCCGAAGGAGTGGAAACCTCGGCACAACTGGAGTATTTAACCAACTGTGGGTGTGACTATTATCAAGGCTATTTTAAGAGCCGGCCTGTTGCAGAAGATGCAGCGCTACAGCTGCTTGCGAAGAATATATAAAATGTCTAAGATATAGCTATGCTAATTTGATTGTGGGAGGTAAAATGTCTAGTTCACAGCTGACCAAAAGAGCCCTGGCAAATTCCCTCAAGGAGTTAATGCAGCATACGCAGCTCAATAAGATTTCGGTTCAGAACATCACGGACAGCTGTGGTCTTAACCGGCAGACTTTTTACTATCATTTTCACGACATATTTGAGTTATTGGGCTGGATCTACGCCACTGAGGCTATTGACAGTGTTGATGCTTACAAGAACTATACAAACTGGCCGGAAGGTTTGCAGCGGATATTTATGTATATTGAAAGAAATCGTGCATTTTGCCTCAATACCTTAAATTCCTTAGGGCGCGATCATCTAGACACATATCTGTATGCAGTAACCTTTGAATTAATTATGGGCGTTGTAATTGAACTTGCCGCTGACCTGCAGGTTGAACCGGAAGCTAAGAAATTCTTGGCTAATTTCTATACCCTGGCTTTTTCCGGGCTGGTCATTCAGTGGATGAAAAACGGCATGAAAGATAAACCAGAGCTAATAATCAGTCGACTTAGCGAATTGCTGGAGGGCAACTTTTTGAAGGCCTTGCAAAGATATGCTAAAGGGTGACTTTTGACACTTTTGTAGTTTTGTCTAAAAACCAGACAGCCACTAACAATTGTGCATGCCCTTTTGCAGCCGTCCGCTCTATAGTTAAGGTGTTGGGAACAGCCAAGTTAAGGCGTTCTTAGCACGCATTTTTTAACTGTGGAGGGTGGTTAATATGATAAAGGAACATGCTAACAAACATGCCAACCAACAGGTATATTTTGTCGGAGGCGGGATAGGGTCGCTGGCGGGTGCTGCCTTTTTAGTGCGCGACTGTGATTTCCCCGGCCCCAATATTCATATTCTGGAAGAGATGAATATTCTGGGCGGTAGCAATGATGGGGCAGGTAACCCGGACCAAGGTTATGTAATTCGCGGTGGCAGGATGCTTAATGATGAAGTATATGAAAATACCTGGGATTTGCTGCTGTCCATTCCGTCTTTAGATGATCCGCACAAATCAGTCAGGGAAGAAATTATTGCATTTGACACGGCCCACCCTACCCATTCTAAGGCCAGATTGGTCAATAAGGAGGGTGAAATTGAGGACGTCCTGTCGATGGGGTTTGACCTTGCGGACAGAATTGCTCTGGCGAAAATGATGGTTGCGCCGGAGGCCCAAATGGGCAAGGCGCTCATTAATGATTGGTTTGGGCCGCATTTCTTCGAGACGAATTTCTGGTACATGTGGGCGACAACTTTTGCGTTTCAGCCTTGGCATAGTGCGGTGGAATTCAAGCGATATCTAGTGCGCTTCATCCATGAGTTCCCGCGCATTCAAACCTTGGAAGGTGTGACCAGAACCACTTATAATCAATACGATTCTATCATCCTGCCTCTACAGAACTACGTTGCCGGGCACGGTGTTGATTTTGCCATGCAATGTACGGTAACTGACTTAGACTTTACCGCCTCGGCTGATATTACCGTGAGCAAAATTCACTATGTTAAAGGCGGGGTAGCCGGAAGTATTGAGCTCGCACCGGATGACTTGGTAATAGTTACGAACGGCTCGATGACGGAAGGATATGGCTTGGGTTCAATGACCAAGGCGCCAAGCCTGAACGGTAAGGGGAGCTCCTGGCAGCTATGGGACAAGATAGCTGCGAAAAAACCGGGTTTAGGCAATCCGTCTGCTTTTGACGATCACATTCAAGGTTCGAAATGGGAATCCTTCACGGTGACTTGTCAGGATGCGAAATTCTTCGATTTGATGGAGCAGTTTTCCCGCAATCAAGCCGGAAGCGGTGCGCTGGTTACCTTTAAAGATTCAAGCTGGTTTATGTCGATTGTGTTAGCGCACCAACCGCATTTTAGAAACCAACCAGAACACGTCAAGGTGTTTTGGGGCTATGGGCTGTATCCTGACAATGTGGGTGATTATGTCCGTAAAAGAATGTCGGATTGTACAGGCGAAGAAATATTAACTGAACTGCTGCACCATCTCAAATTTGACCAGGACATGGCTGCTATCATCCAATCCGCTAACTGCATTCCTTGCATGATGCCTTTTATCACGGCGCAATTTATGCCGCGCGCCCTTGGCGACAGGCCGCAAGTTGTACCTGAAGGCTCAACAAACCTGGCCTTCATCGGGCAATTTTGTGAAATACCAGATGATGTGGTATTTACGGAAGAATATTCAGTGCGGGCGGCCCGCATCGCGGTGTACCAGTTGTTGGGCATCAATAAACCCGTTGCCCCGATTAATCAGTACCAATATGATGTCAGGACCTTGTTTAATTCATTTATAACATCCTTCAGATAAGCTAACATTGTTCAGATGGGTAGGTGCGTTCTACACAGGTGCACAGTTAAGGTGCACTGCTCCGACGCTCTAAATAGACATATAAAAAGCCACCGTTCACAGCGGTGGCTTTTTGTGGTACTATCCTGAAACTAGCTTCGGGTCGCTGGGGTCGAGTTTACTTTCTGCTCCGTTTCGCAGACTACGTCGCCTAGCATACTTTTCGGTTCGCTTCCTCACTTCCGCAAACGTAGCCTTAAATTGGGCGCGAGCATGCGTGCTCTCGTTAGGGCGCTCGTCGAGCATGCTAACGGCGCCTCCGTAATGCTTCTCTGCGCAGAAAGTAAACTCACCCTTTAGCTAATCGGCCCCAGCGGAAGATAGTACGAGGAAAAGCGCGCGCAGAGGAAATCGATGCGCGCTTTTCTTATCAGCTTGTCTAGTCTACAGCCAGGATTACGGAGCTGGAAGATGGACATACGCTGTATATAATGTCTGCTATCTGTGTTACATTTATAATAGTTAAAAGCAATTACCGATATGGAGTGCGAGTATGAGTTTGAGATTTATTTACGGCAGGTCGGGTAGCGGCAAAACCCACTACTGTCTGAATGCGATTAAAGAACAGATTGCTGCCGGCGCTACTCAGCCTTTGGTGCTTTTGGTGCCGGATCAGTTTTCCTTTCAGACTGAGCGAGCTTTAATCGCGATGCTGAAGACGGGGGGTATTCTGCAAACTGAAGTGTTGAGTTTTCGACGCTTGGCTTTCCGTATCTTTAATGAAGCGGGCGGGATCACCTATCCGCATATCCACCCCGCCGGCAAATCCATGCTTATCTACCGCATCTTGGACAAAACGCGTGACAGTTTTCAAGTGTTTGCTAAATCGGCGGACTATCCCGGTTTTGTCACCACTTTGTCCGCCTTGTTGACCGAGTTTAAACGTTACAACATAGCGCCGCAAGACTTGGCGAGTGCCGCAGAGGCACTAACGGCAGACAGTCCGTTAAAGGATAAATTAAGCGAACTAACTGCAATTTACGCAGCCTTTGACCAAACCATAGCTGCAAGATATAGAAACGCGGATGATGACCTAACTATAGCTGCCACTCAACTGAACTCGATTGACTTATATGCCGGGGCTGAATTCTGGCTAGATGGCTTTGCAGGCTTTACGCCCCAAGAATACGACCTGATTTTGGCATTGGCGCGTAAGGCTGGGCGGGTCAATATCAGCTTATGTACGGACTGTCTGGACGATAATTGCGCAGAAACCGATGTGTTTGCTGCCGTGAAGGGCGCCCATCGGAAATTCAAACGGTTCGCGCAGGAAGCGGGTATTGTACTTGAACCCGCAGTTGCGTTAGTTAAAGAACCCCTGTTTCGTTGGCACGCGAGTCCGGAGCTGGCGCATTTGGAGCGTAATTTTAATGCGTACCCGTATTCTACATATAGTGACAAGACCAGGGATATTACGCTTTTTTCGTCCGTGAATGTTTTCACGGAAATTGAAGCTGTGGCCCGTGACATCGTCCGCTTGTGTCGGGATCAGAATATGCGTTATCGCGACATTGTGGTTGTGGTGAGAAATTTAGCGGGCTATGCTCAATTGATTGAAGTAATTTTTGCGCAGTATGCTATTCCTTGTTTTATTGACCGGAAAGTGGATATTGCCAATCACCCGCTAGTGCGTTTGATCGAGGCCATGCTGGAGATTTTCACAGAAAATTGGTCTTACGAAGCAGTGTTTCGCTACCTTAAAACCGGGTTGACAGGCATTGAGCGGAACTGCATCGATAAGCTGGAAAACTATGTTTTGGCGTGTGGAATTCGCGGTAAGCGTTGGACAAATGGGCAAGCGTGGGATATGAGTCCAGGCGTATTGCCTGACGAGCGGGATGTCGAACGCTTAGCCGACGAGCTCGCGGAGCTTAACAGCATTCGTGCCGCCATTGCCGAGCCACTACTGGACTTTCGACGCAAGACCAAAGGGAGAAGCACGGCAGCCGAAATATGTACGGCCTTGTTTGATTTTCTCGGCGCAATCGGTGTGCCGGAACGTATCGAATTAAGCATTAAGGAATTCACCGCCAGCGGTAAGCTTAGCCTGGCTAGCGAATACTCACAGGTTTGGAATATTGTGATGGAAGTGTTTGATCAGATCGTCGAGGTTATGGCGGACGAGAGCTTTGGGCTGGAGAGGTTTGCCAATATTCTAAGCATAGGCCTGGCCGAATACCAAATAGGCTTGATTCCGGCTTCGCTGGATCAGGTGTTGGTCGGAAGTGTGGAACGATCTAAGAGCCATGCGGTTAGAGCGCTTTATATTTTGGGTGCCAATGATGGGGTATTTCCGGCGGCTGGCGCAGAAGAGGGTATTCTTTCCGATCTGGATCGGGCGACCCTTAATGCCGCCGGAGTTGAATTGGCCAGCGATACCAGAACACAGGCCTTTGATGAACAATACCTGGTGTACCGGGCCTTGACGACAGCAAGCAGCTTCCTCAGGTTAAGCTGGCCGATTGCGGATGCGGAAGGACGCAGTATGCGCCCGTCCATGATTATAGCCAGGCTGCGGAAAATATTCCCGCACATCTCGGAAGGAAGTAATATCGTCAAGCCGGCAGCCGATGAAACAGAATTTGAACTGGTAGCAGGCAGGACACCGGCCTTTGCGCAAATGGTTGTGGCCTTGCGGCAAAAGGCTGACGGCAAGGAACTGCACCCCCTGTGGCGGTGCGTCTATCTGTGGTTTGCCGCGCAGACTGATTGGCAAGAGCAGTGTACGGCTGTGAGTCAAGCCTTTCGCCAAAGAAATATTGCTCAGCCGGTTAGCAGGGATAAGATCGCCAAGTTGTATGGTGACCCTGCCTATGCCAGCGTGTCTAGACTGGAGAGGTATACCGCTTGTCCGTTTGCCTACTATGTGCAATACGGGTTAGGGGCTAAAGGCCGCAACGTCTATCGTTTGAGTCCGCCGGATGTGGGGACATTCATGCATGCCGCCATTGAAATGTTTTCGCGCCGCGTTGCCGCCCAAAATATTTCTTGGCGGGAATTCACGCGGGAATGGTGCGTCGCAGAGGTTGACGCTGTGGTAGAGGCCATGCTCGCTAAAATGCAAGGTTCAGGGCTGGCAGGCACACGCCGCTATACCGCTTTGACCTTACGCTTGAAGCGGGTAATTGCCAAGGCCGTCTGGGTTATTGCCGAGCACATCCGGCGCGGCAGTTTTGAGCCTGTCGGCTATGAGGTGGATTTTGCTACGGGAGGAAAGTTTCCTCCCATTACGCTTGAACTGGAGTCAGGTGAAACGATTTGCCTGACCGGGCGCATTGACAGGGTTGATGCCTTGCAAACGGAAGCAGGCACGTATCTCAGGATTATTGATTATAAATCAGGCCGCAAAGACTTTAAGCTTTCGGATGTATTCTACGGGCTGCAAGTTCAGCTGATTACCTATCTGGATGCCATCTGGGAAAGTAATGCCCTCGAACTTACCCAGCCTGTCCTGCCGGGAGGCATGTTGTATTTCCGGATTGATGATCCGATGGTGAGAAATGACGCTAAAATAGCTCCGGCCGAGGTGGAGCAAGCCCTGATGAAGCAGCTAAAAATGAAGGGGCTGCTGTTGGCTGATGTCAAGTTGGTGCGGGAAATGGATCACATGCTTGAGGGGTCATCTCTGATTATTCCGGCCCGCATCAATAATGGTGACGTACTGGGTAAATCTTCGGCAGCTTCTTTAGCGCAGTTTAAGTTGCTCAGACAATATGTGAAACGGCTGTTGAAGGGCCTGTGTACAGAGATTATGCAGGGCAATGTTGCGATTCAGCCGTACAAAAAACAGAACGCAACTTCCTGCCAATATTGCGATTTTGCGGCGGTGTGTCAGTTTGATGTGGTACGGCCGGAAAATAGCTTTAAGCTGCTGCATGATCGTGCGGACGAAGAGGTTTGGCGCTTACTGCAAGCAGAGAGCGATATTTAGGCATATGGGTAGCAATGCTTGATAGACCCCCATGCCGCGGGTGCAGCACCACCGGAAAATAAAACAAAGGCCTATTAGCTAAAGGGTGAGTTTACTTTCTGCGCAGAGAAGCATTACGGAAGCGCCGTTAGCATACTCGGCGAGCGCCCGAACGAGAGCACGTATGCTCGCGCCCAATTATGGCTACGTTCGCGGAAGTGAAGAAGCGAGCCGATAAGTATGCTAGGCGCTGTAGTTTGCTGAACGAAGCAGAAAGTAAATTCGACCCCAGCGACCCGAAGCTATCTTCCGCTGTCCTCGCCTGGTTGGCGAAGCTAATTTCAGGATAGACCAGAGGTGAAAAATGTGACGAGGGAAACTACTAAATGGACAGATGAACAATGGGACGCTATTTCGGCCAAGGATTGTAATTTGCTTGTGGCGGCTGCTGCCGGTGCGGGTAAGACCGCTGTGCTCGTGGAAAGAATCATTCGTAAGATTACGGACCGCGAGCAGCCTGTGGATATCGACCGCCTGCTGATTGTAACCTTCACCAATGCTGCTGCCGCGGAAATGCGCGAACGTATTGCCGAAGCCATTACGGCTGTTATTGAGGACAAGCCTGATGCCGTAAATATGCACAGGCAGCTAACGTTGCTAAGTAAGGCCAGAATCACGACGATTCACTCGTTTTGTCTCGATGTCATCCGCAGCAATTTTTCCAGCCTTACTATTGATCCAGGTTTTCGTATCACAGATGAAACAGAAGCTACTTTGCTGCAACTTGAGGCTTTGCAGGAGCTGTTTGAGGCCCAGTATGAAGCTGAAACGGAAAACCAAGCTTTTTTGGCACTTTTAGATTGTTACGGTGGCAACCGGGATGATCAGGCGCTGCAGGACATGGTGTTAAATATTTATAAGTTTATGCAAAGCAGTCCCTGGCCGGAGCAATGGTTAGACGCTATGACGGCGGGCTTTGACGTCCCGCAAGGACAGGACTTTGGCACCACAGTATGGGGCAAGGTCTTGTTGGAGGCAGTGGGTCTGGAGCTCATCGGCTTGCACGCCTTGTTGGCACAGGCAGTTGATCGGTTGCGCTCAGCTGGGGGCTTGGAAAAGTATTTGGCAGTTTTCGCGCAGGATTTAGCTAATCTTACGGCACTGGTTACGCTGGTTACTGGTAGTGGCAGTACAGACTGGGACTCCATTTTTCGTGCGCTGCAAAGTATTAGTTTCAACCGCCTGCCACCGTTGGGCAAGGATGTTGATAAAGCAATGCAGGAGTATGCGAAAAAAACCCGCGATAATGTCAAAGCTCAGATTAAGAAGATCCAAGCGAAGGCCTTTACGGCGGATTCGGCTGCTATCTTGGCGGATATGCACAGCATCTACCCTTTGCTAGGGTGTTTGACTGAGTTAGTTAAGTCTTTTAGTGCTAGATATGCTGCGAAAAAGCAAAAAAAATCCGTGGTAGATTTTAACGACCTGGAACACTTCTGCCTTGCCATTTTGTCGGAAGCGGCTGAGGCCGGCGAACTGAAACCGTCTGAGGTCGCCTTGGGTTATCGAGAACGTTTTGCCGAAATCTTGGTAGATGAATATCAAGACAGTAATTTGGTGCAAGAAATCATGCTCAAGTTGATTTCGAGGACCGATTCCGTTAAGCCCAATCTGTTTATGGTTGGCGATGTCAAGCAGAGTATCTACCGGTTCAGACAGGCCAAGCCGGAGCTCTTTCTGGAAAAGTATAACCGTTACGCTACTGCACAAGGTGAACTTAATCGCAAAATAATGTTGTTTAATAACTTCCGCAGTCGGCATGAGGTAGTGGATGCGGTTAACTTTATATTTAAGCAAATCATGTCAGTTCAAGTAGGTGAACTTGATTATTTGGATGATGAAGCCCTACATCCGGGGGCAGTGTTTCCCGACGATGCGTTGGCGCCCGGCATTGTCGGGGGCGAGACGGAGCTTCATCTGCTGCAAACCGATGGTAATTCGGCGGGGAGTGAGGCGAGAAATGATATAGAGTCTGAGCCGGATGCAGATTCTGCGTCAACGTCAGCAGCAGCAGAGCCTGAAGGTGGAGCTCAGGGATTTTCGGGTGAAATGTCGGAAACGCCGGAAGATGAGGAAATGCTGGATAATATCCAAGCAGAAGCCCGGATGGTGGCTAAACGAATTGGGCAACTGAGGGAGAGTGACGCGCAGGGCCACAAGTTTTGCGTGTTCGATAAAAACAGGCAGGTATATCGTGCCGTGGAGTATCGGGATATTGTCATTTTGTTACGCACGACCAGGAATTGGGCCAATATTTTTATGGAGGAAATGGTTCTGCAGGGTATCCCGGCTTTTGCTGATACAGGTACTGGTTTTTTTCGCACTGCTGAGGTACAAGTCATCTTGTCCTTGCTGCAAATCATCGATAATCCCCTGCAGGACATCCCGCTGTTGTCCGTGCTGCGCTCTTCCATCGTGGGTTTTACCACAGATGAGCTGGCTGAACTGCGTTTAGCGGAACGCCAAGTGTCGCTTTATGCCGCCCTGAAGGTTTTGGCTGCTAATGGCTCGAGTGAGGCAGCACGCAAAGCGGGGCATTTCCTGGCTAATTTACATAGGTGGCGGGACAGTTCTCTGTATACGTCGACTGACCAGCTTATCTGGCAGCTCTACCAGGAAACTAGTTATTACGCAATCGTGGGGGCGATGCCAGCCGGCGAGCAGCGCCAAGCTAACTTACGCATTCTGTTTGAACGGGCCAGGCAGTTTGAAGCAACTAGTTATAAAGGGTTGTTCAATTTCATTAATTTTGTGGAAAAGCTCAAGAGTAGCAAAGGGGACATGGGCAGCGCCAAGCTGCTGGGCGAAAATGATAATGTAGTTCGCATTATGAGCATTCATAAAAGTAAGGGTTTGGAGTTCCCTGTAGTAATTTTGGCAGGCTGTGGCAAGAAATTTAACCTGCAGGATATGAATAAAGCTATCCTACTGCACCAGGACTTGGGTTTTGGCCCGGACGTGGTTGACCCTACGCTGCGCTTAGCTTACCCCTCGGTCGCTAAGCAGGCCATCCGGGAGAAAATCAAAGCTGAAACCTTGTCGGAAGAAATGCGGATACTTTATGTCGCTTTAACCAGGGCGAGGGAAAAGCTGATTATCACCGGGACGGTGCAGGACAGTGCCAAGGCTCTGAGCAAATGGTCCGCTTGTGCCAATACCCAAGCCCTTAAGCTGCCGGCGTATGAGATGTTAAAGGCGGGGCGATATCTGGATTGGCTCGGACCAGCTTTATTACGCCACAAAGCCGCACTCCCTTGGCAGGAAAGTGGAGAGTTTGGCGCTGCTGCCGGCAGGCTGCAATTTGAGGACCCGTCCGTATGGAGTATCCGCTTGTGGCAAAGAAGCGAAGTGCAAAACACCACTACAGCAGGCGAACAAGATGGTGGAGAATTTAGCTGTTGGTTGGACACTCTAGAAAAAGAAACTAAGTACCCAGTGGAACCGGAAGTCTGCCAAGCAGAAACTGACGACTGTTCCGCCGCAATTGCCCGGCGGCTCAGCTGGGAGTATCCGTACCTTAAGACTGCCTCAGTACCGGCGAAGGTATCGGTATCCGAATTAAAAAGGCGCTTTGATGCTGAGCTGCGCGAGGCAACCGGCAGCCTAGACGCCAACTTCACCTTAGTTAAAAAACCAATGTTTCTCGCGGCCAAGCAGGGAATGAGTCCTGCCGAGGCCGGAACTGCGCTGCATTTTGTCATGCAACACCTTGACTATAAGCGGTACGACATTGAGTGCCAGCTTGAGGCCATGGTGGCGAAGGAACTGCTGACCCCACAGCAAGCTCAAAGCGTAAATGCTGCCAAAATTCGGCGCTTCTTAGCCTCGGACTTGGGTCAAAGAGTGCTGCAGGCAGAACATGTTTACCGCGAGGCGCCGTTTAATATGGCAATACCCTGCGCGGAATTGTATCCTGATTTACACGCAGACGCCTTTGGGGCAGAAACCGTATTACTCCAGGGGGTAATTGATTGCTATTTTGAAGAACCTGATGGTATTGTGTTGTTAGATTATAAGACGGATTTCGTACCGGACGGCAACACGGCACTGCTCAAAGAGCGCTACAAGGTGCAAATTAACAATTATGCGCGGGCCTTGGCCCTGTTAACGGGGAAGCAGGTTAAGGAAAAGTATATTTATTTATTCTGGACTGGGGAAGCAGTTGCATATTCTTAACAGTAAAAGTTAAAGTGGTGTTGCTATATGCTTGTAGTTAAAAAAGGGATATATATAGAAGGAGCATCGATAATTTGGCTGGTTATTGAGGCTGGGGTTGCCATAGGGGCAGGGTTACTGGCCCACTCGCTGGCTTTGGTTGCCTTTGGGTCTGACAGTATCATTGAACTGATTGCCGGGGTTGTGCTACTCTGGCGGTTAGTAATTGAAGCACGTGGTGCAACTTTTGCCCGTGTGCAAAAAGCTGAAAGAACTGCAGCAGGGGTGGTAGGTGCTGCCTTGTTATTACTCGCGGTCTATATCGTAATTGCCGCAATTCATAAACTATGGACACATCAAGGCGCGGAAGCCAGCCCTTTAGGGATAGGCTTGGCTATTGTTTCCACTGTATTAATGCTATATTTCTCTCGCGCTAAGCTGCAAATTGGTGACGCAATTGGTAGTAAAGCGTTAAAAGCAGATGGGGCGTGCAGTATCGTCTGTGCGTATATGGCGATTACGGTGCTAATAGGGGCAGCCTTGACGGCCTTGTTGGGGTGGTGGTGGATAGATGCCGTGATATCTTTTGGCTTGACATACTTTGTGGTCAAGGAAGGTATTGAAGCTATTCAAGCAGCTCGCGGTGTGGTGGATACCTGAAGTTGCCAAAGTCATTAAGCCTCGGTTCGAGGTGATTAGGCAGAGCTTAGGGGTATCTAGTCGGCAAGCTGCTTGCCTTTGGGTAGTAAATAATATAAGCCGGCAAAAAGCAGTAGGATGGCAATACCTGCGATAAGACCGATCAGTTGGTTGTGGCTCAAGGCAGACGTTGCCACGGCTACTAGTAGCAACACCAGAGCTGTAATAGTGGTGTAGGGAAACCCGGGGTATCTTACTTGCCCCGGGTTTTGACTGCTCTTGACCCGGTGGCGGAAGCGCATATGAGTGACGGCAATAAGAATCCAATTTAAGACAAGGGTTATGCCGCTGGCACTGGCTACGTACACGAAAATTGTCTGCGGCAACAGATAGGATATTCCCACCACGAACAGTAAAAAGGCACCAGAAGTCAATACGGCCGCCACCGGGACACCTCGCCGGTCATCCTTGGCTAAGCGTGAGGGGGCTTCGTGGCGTTTGGCTAGGGATTTAAGCATCCGCGGTACGCCATACATATTGGAATTCATGGCCGATAGTATAGCACTTAAAATAACGGCGTTGATTACTCCGGTTATTGCGCCCATGCCAAGACGCTTAAATACAAGGACAAAACCACTGGCATTTTGCGGGATTTGGTTCCAGGGAATTATGCCGACGAGGGTAGTCATTGACCCCAAATATAATATCACCAGGGTAAAATTGATGATGATTACTGCCTTGGGCACGGTGGTTACCGGCGACTTGGTTTCCCCTGTGGCCGGTCCGATGACTTGCTCCCCAGCGTATGTATACAAGACCAGCAGGAGTGAGGGTAAGACACCTTGCCACCCGTGGGGAAAAAACCCGCCGTGACCGATGTAGTTGGTTAGGCCGGGTGATCTTAGTCCTGGCCATAATCCGGCAAAGACTACTACGCCCATAACAATTACAACTAATAAAATACCTACTTTAATAAAGGACATCATTTCTTCGATGCGAGCGAAGGCCTTCACGTCCAAAAGGCTGATGCCGATGATAAGCAAAGCAACAATCAGGCTTATGAGCCAGATGGGCCATGAGGGCAACCAATACCTAATAATCAATGCAGCCGCGACCATTTCTGTGGCCATGGTCAAAATTCCCGCTGTCCAATACATCCAACCAGAGATAAATCCGAAGGTAGGACCCAGATATTCACCTGCATAAACGCTAAAAGAACCGCTAGTAGGATGATGCACGCTCATTTCTGCCAACATCAGCATTACCAGTGAAGATATGATACCGCCGATGATAAACGATAGGATTATCGCTGGTCCGGCCAGATTTATGGCTATGCCACAAGCGACAAATATGCCGGAGCCGACAGCTCCGCCTAAACCCAGCATAGTTAAACCCAAAAGGTTCAGTTCACCCTGCCCCTTAGGTTGGGAGGGTTTAGTCTGATTTTCCACACCCATTGGTACCTCCGCATTTTTACAGTTGAATAAATATTAAAAAAATTTAACAAAAAATAAGTTAGAATAACGTCGTTTCAAGCATTAACTATAGGTAATTTTACGCCAAATAGCAAATATTTCACAATATTTAGCCCTAAATGGCCGATTTTGGAGATTCGATGCGGGAGTGGTACAATTATTATGTTCCCTAATTAGAGAAATATTTGTCGTTTTGATATCGTATAATCCCTCGCGTAGAAGTTAAGTGGGGAACAGACTACTTTTTTGTACGGAGGTGTCGACTATGAATATTGACAAAGCTTTTTACCAAAACCTCATGCAAGACCTGTTTGATGATCCTTGTGAAGTACAGTTCTGGGATGGCGAAGTAGTACAATACGGCGACGGGCAGGCTCAGTTTCGTATTGCAATGAACGAACCGATTGCGAAGTCGGAGCTTATCCGTGATCCATCGTTAGCGTTTGGTGAAGGGTATATGCACAACAAGATTGACGTGGATGGCAGTGTCCAAAAAGCAATTGAATCTCTTTTCAAGAACCAGGATAGCTTTCTTAATCAGAAAAACGCTTACATCAAGGTGGTTAGAGTTCTCGCAAATACAATGCGCAAAAGCAAAGCTGATGTGCAATTTCACTATGATATAGGTAATGACTTTTATAAGCTATGGCTCGATGAGACCATGACCTATTCGTGTGCTTATTTTAAGTCACCTGATGATAGTCTGGTTCAGGCGCAGAAGAATAAAGTCGAGCATATTCTGCGCAAGCTCAACTTGCAGCCAGGCCAAACTTTGCTCGATATCGGCTGCGGTTGGGGAGAATTGATCATGGCGGCAGCCAAAAATTATCAGGTCAAAGCGCTGGGCATCACGCTTAGTGTCGAGCAATATGACAAGGTATGTGAGAGAATTGTCAACGAGGGATTACAGGATTTGGTTGAGGTCCAACTTAGTGATTACCGGGAGTTAAAGGGCAGAACTTTCGACCGGGTGGTAAGTGTCGGTATGATTGAGCATGTTGGCAAGGAGCACCTTAATGGGTATTTTTCTGCGGTGAATTCGCTCTTAAACGATGGTGGAGTATCTCTGTTGCACTGTATCACAGGCTATGTAGAAGCGGGAACGAATAGTTGGATCAACAAGTATATTTTCCCCGGTGGCTACATTCCGGCGGTGCAAGAATTGGTGGCGTTGTTGGCTGCCAACAAGTTTTATCTAATTGACTTGGAGAGTTTGCGGGAACACTACACGCGAACTCTAGAACTGTGGGCCCAAAATTTCGAGGCGGCAATTCCCCAAATTAAAGAGATGAAGGATGATACCTTTATTCGCATGTGGCGGCTTTATCTTAACTCTTGCGCAGCGTCTTTCCATTGTGGGAATATTGATTTACATCAGCTCTTATTTACTAAGGGGGTTAACAATAATTGGCCACTTACGCGCACGTACATGTATGCTTAAATGGTGTTAATGCCATAGCAAGAAAATGACGCTCACTTGCGGTATAATAAACCTAGATGATGCAAGGAGGGTGAACAGATGCGCATACTACATACTTCCGACTGGCATTTAGGCAAAACCCTAGAGCAGATTAACCGCATTGAGGAGCAGCGGGAGTTTGTCGATTGCCTCTGCGCGATGGTAGAGGAACAAGCTGTAGATCTCGTCTTAATCGCCGGCGATGTATATGATACCTATAATCCCTCTGCCGCGGCAGAGGAACTTTTTTATGATGCCATCGACAGGCTAAATGCTAAAGGCAAAAGGGCGGTAGTGGTAATCGCGGGCAACCATGATAATCCGGAGCGGCTATGTGCGGCCAGCCCGTTGGCTTATAAAAACGGTATAATTCTTTTGGGCTATCCAAATAGTGATGCGGGAGAATATCCAACGAGTGAACGCAATATTCAAGTAGTAGCTTCCGGGCCGGGGTGGTTGGAGCTTGCGCTGCCGGAATGTGCGGAACACGCGGTAATAATTACACTGCCCTATCCGTCGGAAGCCCGCTTGGAAGAGGTGCTGTCAACTGAGGCCGAGGAGGGAATCCTCCAAAAGGCGTACTCGGAAAAAATCGGCAGTATTTTTACTGCTCTAAGTGAGAAGTTCCGCGCAGATACGGTAAACCTGGTGATGGGTCATCTTTTTCTGATGGGGGGTAAAGAATCTGATTCGGAGCGTACCCTTCAGGTAGGGGGAGCATTGACGGTTGCCCCCAGTGTGCTGCCGGAGCGGGCGGATTATGTTGCGCTAGGTCATCTACACCGACCTCAGACAATTAAGAGTGCGCCCTGCCCGACGGTGTACTCCGGTTCACCGCTGGCGTACAGCTTCTCGGAAGCGGATTATAGCAAGGCGGTTTATTTGGTTGATATAACTCCGGGTCAGAAGGCAGAAGTCAGCCCGCTCTATCTTAGTTGCGGCAAACCGCTGCGGCGCTGGGAGGCGGAAAGCGGCATTGAGCAAGCCTTGCAATGGTGTGCGGAAGGTCGGGATCAAAATGCTTGGATTGATTTGGAGATTATGACCGATAGAGTGTTGACGGCAGAAGAGCAAAAGAAGCTTCGTTCCCTGCACGCCGGGATAGTTAACATTCGACCCAGGTTAAAAACTGAGGCCTATGCGGCAATGCCGGCGGAAAGTCGGGAAGGCAGGAAAGCGGACGAATTGTTCAAGGATTACTATAAATACAGGATGGGGCTGGATATTTCGGAGGAATTGTTGGAAGCGTTCATCGAGATTTTGAACGACGATGCCGGGTCCGACGACCTGCCGGAAGGGGGTGACTCAGTTGCGACCCAAGCTTCTTGAGGTTGAAGGTCTGCAGAGTTTTCGGGACGTGCAAAAAATTGATTTTGATGGGCTGGGCGAGACCGGCTTGTTCGGAATCTTCGGACCGACCGGCAGTGGCAAATCTACTGTCTTAGACGCAATTACTTTTGCCTTATATGGTAAGGTTAAGCGGGCTGAGCGCGGTACCCAGGGTATCATCAACACCAATCTTAATACTGCCAAAGTGGCCTTTACCTTTGAGTTGCAGAAAGAAGGCGGCAGAAAAACATACCGGGTGGAGCGGACTTATCAACGCAAAAAGGGCACAGATAATGCCTGTGAGCCTAAGGTTGTTCGGTTGATTGAAATCACCGAAGTTGGGGAAATTCCGCTGTGTGATAAGGCGTCAGATGTGAGTAATAGTATTGAGGAATTACTGGGGCTTAGTCATGATGATTTTACGCGTGCGGTAGTATTGCCGCAAAACAGCTTTCAAGAATTTCTCATGCTTGATAACAAGAACAAACGTGAAATGTTAGAGCGGATATTCTACCTTGAAAAGTATGGCAAGGTGCTGAGTGAAAAATTGGCACTCAAGCTGGCAAAGTTAAAGAATCGGCTTGATATGCTTACCATGCAATTGGGGGAATATAGTGATGCTTCGGCAGAAGCGTTGGCAGAAGCCCATAGCCTGTTGCAAGAGGCTATGGCGACCAAAACTACGCTCGAGCAGGAACTAAAGACAATTGAGCTTCAATATAATGAAGCTAAGGATGTATGGCAGCTGACTCAGGAGCTTGCGGGCGTAAAACAACGCGAAGCACAGCACATAGCGGCGCAAGGTGATATAGACTTAAAACGCACCTCCTTGGCGCAGGCGGTAAAAGCAGACGGATTGCAAGAGCCGATTAGGCGTAATAAGGAACTGACGGACCGACTGGCTGTAACGAAAAACAACCTACAGGAGATAATGGACAAATTGCCTGCGATAACTGCGGGCTTGATGGCAAAGCGTGATGCATATGAAGCTTTAAAACGTAACTCAGTGCGGGAGCAACCACTACTGGTGGAACATAAGACAAGGCTTACCGACGCCCTTGGCATCAAATCAGATATGAGTATACTGCAAACAAAAATAGCGGAGCTTAAAGCAGCAGCAAGTGGTTTGGATGCCCAGATTGCGGCAAAAAACGCTGCGATCAACAATTCTGCTGCTGAGCTTGTAACACTTGCCCAGAATTCAAGTCAGTTGTGCGCGGCAATGGAATCAGTACGAGTAGAACCAGAGTACAGGCAGAAGATGCTTGAGGGTGCAGAACTGGAAAACGAAGTCAAGACACTTAAGTTCAATGTTACAGAGCGCCGGCAAAGTGTGGAGTTACTGCATGGGGTGGTCGGAGGGCTGGAAAATTCACTCAATGGCCTCAGTGCGCAGCTCGAACAGTCACAACAGGCCTTGGCCAAGATGCAGGTAGCACAACAAGAGCACGCCGCCGCAAAGCCTGAAGACAGTATCTTTGTGCTCCAATACCGAGAAAAGATAAATTCCCTGCAAAATACTTATCATGGCTTAAAGCTAAGTGCCAGTGACCTGGCCCAAATGGAGGAAAAACTTAAGCGGCTGCAGTCCGCTTGTCAGGAGGCGACCGACAAGAAGTTGGCTTTGGCAGAAGGTGTAGCGCTAGCCCACGCGACGCACGAGAAATATCAGTTGAATTTAGACAACGCGTTAATAAGGCTGGAACAGAATGCGGCATATCAGCTGGCTGACAACCTGCGCGAGGGGGAGGCTTGTCCGGTGTGTGGTTCGGTTCACCATCCCCAACCTGCTACTCGGAGCGAAGGAAGTGAGTCTGAGGTAATTGAGCAGCAGGTGGAAGAGTGCCGCAGGCAGCTGACTAAGGCTGAACAAGCATATAGGGTGATGGACAAAGAGTATCTAATCGCCACTGAACAGCTGCGAGGCTTAACTGAACAGCTTAACCAAGCTACGCAGGAACTGCAGGCTAAAAGTGCCGAATATACTGCTGCTAAGCTTACCTTGCCAGAGGGGCTAAAAGGGCTTGAACTTACTCAAATTGAATTAGAGTTGGTTAACATGCAAGAGCTGGCGGAACAAAAGCTGGCGGACGGCGATCGTTGGCAGCAACAGCAAACTGAATATCAGACTGAGATAGCTAAGCTCATTGAACGTGCGGCGGCAGATAAGGTAGCCGCCACTGAAATTGCTGGTCAGTTAAAGGTAAACCTGGAAAATCGTCTCCAGGCTGAGCAGGCGCAGCATGAAGCTATTACTATATTTAATGCCAAACAGTACAAGCACCAAGAATTTTTGCAGCAACACCAAATTGCCAGTGTGGCAGCAGAATTAAACAGGTTGGCAGATAACGACCGCAAATTAAACGTGCTGCAACAAAGGTTGGCGGAAATCCAGGCATTAATCGGGCAAAAGACGGAGCTTGTGGATAAATTAAAGGAAGAGCTCGCACAGTTAAGTAATAGACGCATCGAAGTGCAAACCGAAGGAATTACCGTGACTAGGCAGTTGCGTCAAGGGCAAAGCAAGCTGCAGGAGCTGGCAGGGGACTCGGATATCGAGACGGAAATCAAGCTAATTGATGCCAAACTGGCCCAGTATGTGGAACTTGATACGAAGTATCAGGACGCAGTTAAAGTGCTGGAAACGGAACACAATGCCCTAAGCGGCCAAAGAGCAACTTTGGAGAATCAACGCAAAATTTTTACAGAAAGTTTTCAGGCTGAGGCCGAGCGGCTGAATAAGGCACTTGACGAGCATGGGTTTAAGGATATTGCGGCAGTGGAAGAATGCCTGCTGTCTGGGGCAGAACAGCAGGTTTTGCAAACAGCGGTTCGTGAATATGATGAAGCGAGCGGAAATATCCGGGCCCATTTGGCCATGCTAGGGCAAAAGTTGGCTTCGCGCAGTATCACTGCGGACGAGTGGCAAGCGTTAAGCAGTGAATACCAGGTAAAATTGGCTGCCAAAGAGAATAGTGTTGCACACTATGAAGTGGCGAAGAATAACGTTCAGCAGCTTGAAATAAGGCATGTAAGATGGGTAGAGCTAAACAAGAGTTATCGTGAGCAAAACGACAAATACGGCTTATTTGACCAGATTCAAAAACTTTTGCGCGCTGAAAGAGGCAAGGATAACAGTTTCATTGACTATATTGCGGAGGAAAGGCTGCGTTATGTTGCGGCCAAAGCCTCAGAAACCCTAGGTATTATGACTAAGTACAAATATGCCTTGGAGCTAGATACGAATGCCGGGTTTATTATCCGGGATAATGCCAATGGCGGCGCCTACCGCACGGTCAACTCCCTCTCGGGGGGAGAAACCTTCTTGACTGCATTGTCCCTTGCCTTATCCTTATCGGAACAGATACAATTGAAGGGACAAAGTCCGCTCGAATTATTTTTCTTGGATGAGGGCTTTGGTACCTTGGACAATAGTCTCCTCGACGCGGTGATAGACTCGCTCGAACGCCTTAGTAAAAAGGAACGCGTGATTGGGTTGATCAGCCATGTACCCGAACTGCGCAATCGGATTGCTCGCAGGTTGCTTGTTACACCACCGTCGACAGATGGAGCAGGCAGCAGGGTCAAACTGGAGCGAGCCTAGCAAGAATACATAACAAAGGATGAGGGAAATGAACGTATTGATTATTACAGCCAGCCCTAATGTCGAAGGTCTGACCGCGGCTTGCAGTAACGCTGCTAAGGCCGGTGCTGAGGCAGCAGGTGCAAACGTAGTTACAACCAATCTTAACAAACTGCATATTGGCAACTGTCAAGCATGCGGTAATGGCTGGGGGACTTGCCGTAACGAACATAAATGTCAGGTACAAGATGATTTTCAGGAGTTGCATGCTTCCCTAAGCGGCTTCGATGCATTTGTGATGATTACGCCTGTATATTGGGGAGACTTGAGCGAGTCGGCCAAAGCATTTACGGATCGAGCGCGGCGCTGTGAGGCCTTAAAGCAAGATAAGACTGTCTTTGAGGCCAAACCTTTTATGGCGATAGCTGCAGCCGGTGGGAGCGGGAATGGCTTGGTTTCTTGCCTTGCAACTATGGAGCGATTTTTGACCCATGTCAAAGCGGATAAGTTTGATTTGCTGGGGATTACGCAGAAAAGCCGCGGCTATAAGCTCGACACGCTCTATGCTGCGTCTAAAGCTATGATTTCCTATGCATGACCAAACTGTTCTGGATGAGTTTTTTCGCGCTCGTATGAACGAAGAAGCTGTGAGCGTAGAAAGAGTATATTTTTACAAGACCGACAAAAGGGTCAACCCTAAGCAAGAAGATCCGATGTTGTTTTTTCCCGGCACCCTGCCGGTGCTAGTATCTGCCCCGCATAGTGTGCGGCACTGGCGCAATAAGAAGATCAAGGTTTCAGATCAATTCACAGGCGCGATTGCCTACCTATTACATAAGCTCACGGGTTGTTCAGCTTTGGCCGTGGCTAAGCTGTATGGCGGTGATCCAAACCATGATAATCCATGTATTTATAAAACAAGAATTGGCGATATATGTGACCAAACCAAGCTTAAACTGGTATTGGATTTGCATGGCGCAGCGCGAGAGCATGAGTTTGATGTGGACTTGGGCACAGCCCATGGTCAAAACTTGTTAGGGTGCAACGAGATTCAGCAAGTATTGGAGCGTAATTTGCGCGAGTTTGGTCTTGGCAAAGTCGAGCGTAACCATTTTGCGGCAGCCGGACCCAACACAGTAGCTAACTTTGCGGCGCAACAGCTGGGCATTCCGGCGGTACAGCTGGAGATAAACAAGCAATACCGGGTGCCTGCCCAAAATCCGTCGGGCTTTCACCGCCTGCTGGCTGCGTTGGCCGCAAGCATTGAGGATTTAAGCTCGGTACAATTGCGCAAAAATAAGTAAAATTTGACTGGGATAGCTGCCCAGTTTTTCTTTTGCGTCAGATTTAGCCGCTTGAGTGCGTCTATATTAGCGAACGAGTGGAGAGGAGGTCGCAGTTGCTGTGCCGAAAGAAGCTTCATTTGAGCAAGTTTATGAACAGCTTTTTGCTCCCGTGTATCGGTTTGTCAAGTTGAGAATTCCTGAAAGTGAAGTGGATGATGTCACGTCGGAGATAATTGTCAAGGTATGGCGTTCCTTGCCTGGGTTTGCCGGCAAGAGTTCCTTGACGACCTGGGCGTTACGCATCGCTTATCATCAAGTGGCAGATTATTACCGCGCGCTACAGGCTAAGCCTAAACTCCAACTGCAGGCGGAGATAGGCGAGGATACGGCGGAGGGTGACCCTAGCGAGCAGGTAGCGACCTCGCTCTCAGTCAGTCACACTCTGGCGCAAATGTCGGAGGCGCAGGTAGCGGTTATTCAGCTGCGCTTAGTCCAAAGTTTGAGTGCGGCGGAGACCGGGGAAATTCTCGGTATGAGCGGGCGAGCAGTTGATAGTCTGTTGTATCGTGCCAAAAAAAGCTTTCGCAAACTTTATTGCGTGGAAGCCGCAGGAGGGAATGCCACATGACAAAACAAGAACAATTGTTACGTTTGTGGGAACAGGACGGTGACCTGGCAATGATACGCAAATTTTTTGCGGCTAGCACCCTAAGTGAAAGTAATACCAAGGAACGCATTAAGCAAATTACTTTAGCCAAGCTAGAGCAAGCTCAGTCTAGTGACACTAAAGGCCAAAGTGGAATGTACACCTCGCCACACTTGACCCATCCAGGGAGAGCTGGGCAGCGACGTTGGGGTTGGAAGTTGGTGTTACCGGCTGCGGCCCTTGTGTTAGTGGTGTTGCTGGGACAAACCGGGCTGCCTACGGCAAACGGACCGGGACATGTTTATGGGCCGACGGTAAAATCTAGCGTACATGACATGGCGCAAAGCGCACAGAATATGGTTGGAGGGGTAACCAAAGGTGTAGATTACCAATCTGCTGCAAATTCATCTGGCGCAATAGGGGTGCTGCCGCCGCTAACGAATCCTCCACCGGCTGATCCAAATCTCGCACATAAGATTACCCGCAATATGAACGCATCCCTGCAAGTAGCAAACGTGCCGAGTGCGGTCGATAAGTTAAACAATCTGGCTACGACGCTGGGTGGCTATACGGTTAATTCTCAGCTGGACAATCAAACGGATAACTCCACAGCTATGGCACAGGTAACGCTTAAAATTCCTAGTGGCAAATTCGCCGGAATGCAGGATAGTCTAGCAGCTATCGGCAAGGTGCTGAGCGAAAATATTAACGCTGAGGATATTACTAATCAGTACTATGATACCAGCACTAGACTTAAAGACTGGCAAGCGGAAGAACAACGTTATTTGGAAATTATGCAACAGGCTAAAACCGTAGATGATATCGTCAAAGTAGAAAGTGCTTTAAATAACATCAGGCTGCAGATTGAACAGCTTAAGGGGCAGCTTAAACTTTGGGATAATCAGGTTGCCTATTCGACAATACAAGTACAATTGCAGACGACCCCCAATCCTGTCAAGGTGAATGAGCCTTGGCAGCCAATCGCTTGGCATACCACCTGGCAGGCCGCCCAAGATGCGGTGCTTAAAACAGTCAGTGTGGCCTGGAACAGCCTGAATTACTTAGTGGTGGGCATTGGTTATCTACTACCACTTGGCCTGGTGGCTGGTCTCGGGTATTGGGGATACCGTAGATGGCGCAAAAGACAGTAATTAGTCCTCTTTATTTCGAGTACAAAAATAATTAGTTTTAAATCAGCCACTGCTTGATGTACAATAATAACCGGGAGATTATCTTCCGGTTATTTAGCTATATTTAGGGAGTAGGGCACGAATTGCAAGCAAAAATACATCCACAGGCCAAGCGCTTGATGCTTGTCCGCGGTTTGCGTAGTATAGGTCAAGGCGCGATGGTTGTCGATTTAGCGCTCTATTTACGGGCCCTAAACTGGTCTGCCACTGCAATTGGCACGATTCTTAGCGCGGGAGGGTTATTCGGGGCCGCGCTGATTCTGGTGGTGGGAGTGCTGAGTGACAGGTATGGGCGCAAGAGATTTTTGCTCGTGTATGAGGCCTTAACTGTTCTTTGCTCGGTCATAGCAATCTGGGACACACATACGATATTTTTAGCGCTGGCTATCATTATTGCCGGTTTTGGCCGGGGACAGAGCGGAGCTGCCGGACCATTTTCCCCGGCGGAACAAGCCTGGATGGCGCGTTTGGTCCCACGGTCTGAACGTGGGCGGGTGTTTAGCTATAACAGTGCTATCGGCTTTTTGGGGATGGCACTAGGAGCGGTAATCGGGGGATCAACTCAATTATGGCAGAATAAGTTTCCCGGGTATCTTGCTTTCCACCCGGTATTTATGTTAATCGCTCTAATATCCTTGGTCTGTGTTTTGATTATTGCCAGCATCAGTGAAGCGGTGGACGAAGCGTCGGATGACGCGTATCCCACTGCTCCTTCGGCGCAGATTGCGCCCCTTGATCGCACGGGCAACACACGGGCGGAATCCGAGTCGGAAATATGGCGCAAGGAAAATTGGGCAATGTTTAAGTTAGGGCTGATTAACGCGCTTAACGGCTTGGCGATAGGTATGACAGGACCGATGATGGCCTATTGGTTTGCAGCGAGATATCATGTGGATGCGGCGGCGATAGGCTCGACCATGGCGGTTGCCTTTCTATTGACCAGCGTGTCTTCAGTTTTAAACGGTCTGCTTGCCGCTAGGTTTGGCATGGTAACAGCCGTGACATGGGTAAGAATAGTTGGTGCGATACTTATCCTATTTTTGCCGCTTTCCCCGAACTTCGCGATCGCTGCGGTAATTTATGTAGCCCGTAATGCCCTTAACCGCGGTACTCAGGGTGCTCGCTCGGCTTTGGGGGCCAGCTTAACTCGGGATAAGCGGAGGGGATTTGCTACCAGTATCAACGCTTTTTCGATGCGGATTACTTCGTCAATCGGACCGACTATTGCCGGTTATTTGTTAGACATGAATCAGTTTGCGCTGCCTTTTTATATCACAGCAGGACTTCAATTTATCTACGCGGGAGCCTACCAAAAGATGTTTCGCAGTTATGAGCGCGACGAAAGTCCAGTGCTTGAGGGGTAAATTTAGTGATAAGGGTGAGCACAATGGCGGGAACAAGGTTTAAGAAGGACTTTCTAATCCACTACTATGAAGTGGACAAAAACCAGAATGCAACGCCGATTTCTATTTTGAATTACTTGGAAGATGCTGCGGTATCGCATTCCGAGGCGGTAGGATTGGGTATCAAGCAGTTACAAGCTGACGGAGTGGCCTGGGTACTAACACGGTGGCAATTAAAAATGGACAGGTATCCTAAGTGGAACGAACAGATACAGGTTCAAACCTGGCCGTCTAGTTTTGTACGGTTCTACGCTACGCGGGAATTTTCCATATCGGATTCAGCAGGAATTGAGATCGGTCGAGCTAGTTCGTTGTGGGTGTTTTTGCATATAGCCAAGAAGCGACCGCTGCGGATTCCGGACTCGTTTCAGGGAGATTATGGCTTGGATGCGGCTAAGGCCCTGGTAGTGCAAAACAGCGAACTACCGGAAGTTGAGTCAGACGATTTTCAGGAATTTATGGTTCGACGTAGTGACATTGATTCTAATAACCACGTGAATAATACGCGATACGTGGAGTGGATTTTGGAAACTGTGCCGCATGCCGTGAATGAAATCTGTGAACTTGGCTATCTAGAAATAGCATATAAACAGGAAACAGGCTATGGTATGCCGGTTAGAACAGATGTTGAGCCGATAGTTAATAGTGCGGATCTAAATGAATTTGCGCATACAATACGGCAGGGTAACTCAGGCACTTGCTTAGCTGTGGCTAAGACTTTGTGGCGGCCTGTCTTGTAAAAACTATTGCTTTTTTGCAGATTATGCTTATAATATTTACAGTAAAGCCTAGTGAAACTGGAGTGTAATGCATGGAAGAGTATTTGGCCAAGCTTAAAGAGTATCTGAACATGGAAACCGAGCTCCCCTTTGCAGAATTTGCTGCTTTCTTCGAAGAATTTACGGCCTTTTTGGGAGCCAATTATGAACAGTTCGACCAAACTACGAGCCTTAACGCGCGGTTTGTTGCCTCTATTTTGGAGGCGAACAGTCAAGAAAGGGCAAAACGTAAGACACCTGAGACTAAGCGCTTCAAAAAGATGGCGCAAAAAAGCCGTATCTGGTTGGATGCCATGAACTATCGTCTGCTCAAGTCCGGAATGAGCCAGGCGCAGATCGATAAGGCCAATGCTGAAATAAGCGATGCAATGTGATTTAATAATCAAAAAGGAGTGTTAATTCGTGAGAATTAGCACTCCTTTTTGATTATTCATAACTGCTGTGCTCCATGCTAGTTAGTTACTGATTGGCCTCGAATAATTTGTAGCAGATCCGGTGGTAAGGGTGCAGTGAAGCATACCTTCTGTTTGGTGCGAGGATGAACAAACCCGAACTTGAAGGAATGGAGAGCTTGCCGTTTAAGGTGAGAGACTGTGCCGCCGTATAGTGTGTCGCCCAACAATGGATGACCAATGTAGCTAAGGTGGACTCTGATTTGATGGGTGCGACCGGTCGTAAGACGCAGCTTGAGTAAAGATATGTCCTGGTAAGTGCGGATAACCTCATAGTGTGTGATTGCACTCTGACCAGTGTCGGCGACGCAGCGCGCAATAATGCTCTTAGGGTCGCGTGCAATCGGAGCGTCGATTGTACCCTTTAGAGGAGTTAAGTGCTCTTGCACCAAACCAAGGTATACCCGGTCCACACAATGCTCGCTTAGCTGCTTGTAGAGGGCCTGATGCGCAAACTGATTTTTGCCGACGACAACTACGCCGGAGGTGTAGCGATCGATGCGGTGAATGGGTCTGAACTTGCTGGCAATACCCTGTTGCTGCCACCTGTACATAACACCGTTTGCCAAAGTGCCGGAGTTATGTACGCCAACTGGATGAACCAGAATACCGGGCGGCTTATTTAAAACCAGAAAGTCTGCATCTTCAAAGATGACATTTAGATCCATAGCCTCAGGCACAATAGCGCTGGTCTCATCAAATACAAGATCTACACTAATCAAATCACCTGCTTGCGCGAACTGAGTCAAATAGACTGCCTGCTCGTTCAGTTTTACCCGATTATTCTCTCGGAGACGTTGAATTAAGGCGCGGGAAAGGCCAAGTCGGCTAGCCAGTAGCTGGCGAATTCTGCGACCTGCATCAGCCGGAAGTACTTCATACATGAGTTTTTCGCCGGAGGCTAACATCTACTTTTCATCTACTTTTCATCCTAAACTTTGCGCTAAACTTTGCAGCAATAGCACACTGACTTCGCGACACTCTGCTGTATAGCCTTTGGTATTACTTTGTAACGGCAATAAATTGTCGGGCAAAATGGCGTGGCGATAGTGACTCACCGGTGGCTTTGGTAAGCATTTCTGCCCATGGATAGCGGGCAGCCGGCGCAAAAATTCGGTCAATAAGGTATTGACCAAGGCCTGGATCGTTGACAGGCAAAGGGGAACCAAACTGTTTTTCCAGGGTAGTTTGCAATTGGGATGCCGTTAGGGCACCTAAAATATAGTTTTGATAGTATACAGGGGCGGTGGCAATATGAATCTTAGCTGCCCAGTCCGGGGTCAGTCGGTCTGGCGGTCTTTGTACGAGCTGAAGTTCTTCAACTAAATCCCACCATAATTTATTCAAGTCTTGTTCCGGGTTTGCATACAGTGCTTGCTCAAAATAAACGACCACGAGGCCCCAACGCATAAAAATCAGCTGTCCGAGTGCTAACCTGTAAGTAAGCTTTTCCTCCAATTGTGCTGCTTTATGTGGATCGAATTCGGCAATTTGTGTGAGCCAGTCAGGATTTGCCAGTTGCCGCTCCATCAGCATTGCGATAGCCTCAGTCGTAAATGTGTGTGCAGGAGTGCGTAATAAAAAGGGAAGATCAGAGTCGTGGTAGAGATCATAGACACCGTGCCCCAATTCATGCAACAAGGTGCTCAACCAATATTCGTCATTACGCACATTACATAAAATACGAATGTCTCCGGCACGGTCAATGTCGGTACAATAAGCGTGCTGATTTTTACCGGGACGCTCGTATAGGTCACTACGCGCTAAAATACTCGCTGTGTCAAGCCCAATTCCCGTATAGTATTTAGCGGCAAGGTCTGCGATGTTGGTGTTGGACAAGAAGTCGTCCAGACCCAATTCATCTGTTGCGGGGACCTCTTGAAAGAAGGGGTCGCTGTAGTGCCAAGGCATCAGTTGATCAACGCCAAAGTGTTTTTTTAGTTTGGCGTCTTCCGCCTCTTTTAGTCTACGGAATGGGGTGTCGGTTAGTTGCTTTAATTCGGCTAAGGTCGTAAATAACCACTCCGGATCGATTTCCGAGAGGGTAAGTTCCATCTGTTGGTAATTAGAAAAATTTAGATCACGGGCAATGCGATTGCGTAATTTGACCAGCTCAATGACCTGCTCGGCAACCTCTACACCAATTTGTTTGCTCGCTTCCCAGGCATGCTGTCGTTTAAGATTGTCAGTCTCTACGCGTAGAATATGGTCAATTTCGTTATTGGTGACAGCTTGACCGCGGTAGGCAGCACGAAAGTTAGTGTAAGTGCTTTCCACTTCTGTCTCCATTTGTACCAAGCGGCTGATCAATGTCGGGTCTGTTTGGTTAGCCAAATACATGTTGTACAGTACATCCGCCTGACGCCGGAGAAGCGGTTCGTACGCAGCAGGGGAGCCCTTAATGCCTGCTAGAGTTTGAAAGTCCTCGCGGTTCGAGAGCAGGTGGAGGAGCTCCTCGCGTGCTCGGGCATATTCCTGTTCGTATTTAGCATCACCTGTGGTTGTGGCCAACCAGTAGGCCTGAGCCTCGGCCTTGGACAGGCGAGCGATTGTGGGAATCCTTGCCGCCATAAAGTCAGTAAGTAGCGTAGGCAAATTCATCACCTTTTTCGTGCGTTTATAACTGTTGTAGCGTTCTAGGTTAAGCTGTTAATCCCTGCTTCTGATTTTAAGTTTATGGCTAATCAGTTGATTCGGCTTCAGGCGGAAAAACGCGGCGAATGAAAAACGCCAAGAGCAATGCCACAACTGTAATTCCGGTTGCCACTATGAAGGCATCATTAATACCATCTACGGCAGCCTGTTTCGCAACAATACCATAAACTGTCTGGACAGCTACTGCTGGACCGGCTTGAGGCGGGAAGCCTAAATTTTGGGCTAATGAGCTTAATTGGGTGGTGATGACAGGATTGGCAGCGCTGACTACATTGGAATAGTTAGCTAAGTGGATAGTCGTTCTAGTGCTCATAACGGTAACTAAGACGGCGGTGCCAAGGCTTCCCGCTACTTGCCGAACCGTATTGCGCATAGCTGTACCGTGACTGTTAAGCACGCGAGGTAGTTGGTTAAGTCCAGCTGCCATTAACGGCATTAGTAACAAGGACATACCGAAGGATCGGAAGATGTAAAGCGTGATAATATGGCTATACATGGTACCTAAGGTTAATTTGCTAAATTCCCAGGTGGTTAGCGTCATGACAACCAAACCTATGATAGATAAAAGACGTGCCCCAATACGGTCAAAGACAGCACCGGCAATAGGTCCCATAAATCCCATAATCAGTGCGCCAGGAAGCAACAAAAAGCCAGATTGCAGGGCGGTAAAGTTACGGATGTTTTGTAAATAGATAGGCAAGAGCAGCATGCCGGCATACATGGACATATTTACGATCGCGCTAATGACCATGGTTAACGTAAACATATCATATTTAAATACTCTGAGTTCTAATAAAGGAACGGTAATGCGCAGCTCCCGCCTGACAAAAATGATTAGCGCCACCACACCGATGCCTAGGGCACTGAGCACGATATCGTTACCCCATCCCTTATTTCCGGCTTCACTCACGCCGTACAACAAGCCGCCAAAGCCTATCGTTGATAAAACAGCGCCAGATAAGTCGAATTTGGGAAAGCTACGGTCCAACACATTCTTCATCCATATTGAAGCTAAGATCAAATCAAAAATGCCTATAGGAACCATGGCGTAAAACAGCAGGCGCCAGGTATAGGTTTCTACGACCCATCCCCCTACCGTTGGCCCTAATGCAGGTGCAAAAATCATGGCTATTCCCATAATTCCCATAGCCTTGCCCCGCGATTCCGGTGGAAAGATACTGAGGAAAACATTGGTCATAAGTGGCAGAAGTATACCTGAACCTACAGCTTGAATCACTCTGCCGGTGACTAATACGGCAAAGGTGGGGGATAAACCGCAAACAAAAGATCCAATTGAGAAGAAAAGCATAGCCACAATCAGGAGTTTACGGGTGCCGAAAGTCTCCATAAGAAAGGCACTGATGGGAATAAGCACCCCGTTTACCAGCATATAAGCGGTCACCAACCATTGGACTGTGCTGGCGGATACATTAAAATCCAGCATCTGGTGTGGAATCGCTACGTTGTCAATAGTTTGGTTTAAAATGGCGACAAATGCTCCCAGCATCAGCACTGTTACAATCTTAATTGTTTCTGATTTTGAAGGCCGCGCGGCCAGAATGGGCGTGGACGCGCGAGGCGGGGTAAGGGGGGAACTGATTGGTCCTGAGATGCTGGAAGTGGCCGAAGGCTCGACAAGTACAGACGCGTCTAAGGTAGGTTGTGACTCACTACCACTCGGTGTTTTTAGGACTGAGTTGCCCTTATTTGCGAACAGCAAGTTGACAACCACTAACACAACTATGGCGAATATCAGGTACCCAAACAGCAGTACAATCATCTTTACTGCTCCCTCAGGTGAATGCGCACGGAAGCACTCATGCCAGGCACCAAATTTACGCCTTGGTATCCATCCAGCGTAATGACAACAGGGATAACCTGCGTAACCTTGGTGTAGTTGGCAGTGGTATTTTGCTGCGGTAAGAGTGAAAACTGGGCAGCAGTGACCAGTCCGATTTGGCTAACCTTTCCGGTTAACGTTGTACCTGGGAAGGCGTCAAGGTACACATCGACAGTTTGATTCTGTTTAAGATTGTTCATTTGTGTTTCATTGATGTTAGCACTTATCCATAGCTTGTCCATGGCATAGGCACGGGCTAGCGTGGTTCCGGTAGCAACAAAACTGTTTGTAACTGCGCTTTGCTGCACAATAGTCCCAGCCGCGGGAATTGTAACATTGATGCTGGTGGGAGTTGCGGCTACCTGTGGAACACCAGCTGACTGTATGGTTCCTATGGTTTGACCGGAGTTAAATTTGTTGCCGACTGCACCGCTCCACGCTGTAAGCTTCCCTGTCGTAGGGGAAATTACGGTGATAAGCTGACCATCAACTTGGGCATTATCCGTGGCGATGTAGTTGACTGACTGGTTATAATAATAAACAGCTGCGAACGCGCCTCCAACTAGGACCACTAAGACTAGGACATTAACTAAAATTAGACGGCTAGGATTCAAAGCATTAACCTCCTCTAAACCGTAAGCGGATACACTTTAGTTGTTTTCTTGTTACAGCATAGTGTTTGAAGGGTTGCAAATCCTATGTTAGGAAATGTTAGGTAATTTCAGTTTTATGTGTAGAGTCAGGATATTAAAATGATTGCTATATTGAAAATAAACTCTATAATATTATGTAACCTTGTGAATATGCACTATCTGCTGGATGGATTAAAGATTACTCAGGTTTTAATGAAGTGAATTAATGACGCGAATTAATGAGGTGAAGAGATGAAACTGGACAGTATTTTGGAAATTGCGCCGCATCTACACCTATGGTACGACCAAGATATCACAGTTTTTGTAGTCGACCCAGAAAAGGTTCTATTAGTAAGTATCGGAAATAGTTTGGATTTGGGTGTGCGCGAAGGTCAGCCGATGGAGATGTATCATAACTCGGGAGCGTACAAAGCATTAATTTCCGGTAAAAGGGTAATAACGCGTGTCAACGATCCGGCAGTCTTTAAGATCCCGTACGTGGCGATAGCCGCGCCAATAATTGATAATGGTGAAATAGTGGCCGCCCTGTCGATCACTATTTCAATTGAAAAGTACGACAGACTACTTAGATTGGGTGAGGATTTGATGGCTGCGATTCAACAAGTGTATGCTTCCGGGGAAAACCTGTCAGCGCAAAGTGAAGAATTGGCAGCTACAGCCCACAACATGGACAGTGAAACTGCTAATGTGCGGCAAGACATCAATCATATCAACTCCATCGCTTCGGAAATAAAGAGTATTTCGGACCAATCTAATATTCTAGGTATTAACGCCTCTATTGAAGCAGCACGGGCCGGGGTCAAAGGTGCAGGCTTTAAGGTAGTAGCTGATGAGGTGCGCAAACTGGCCGAGCATTCTAAGGCTTCGGCCGTAAATATCGAAAGTGATTTACAAAAAGTGCAAGATTCGGTAGGCATTCTAATTGAGTCAGTCGGTCAGCTGGCTATGGTTAGTGAAGTGCAGGCAATAGGTGTTACCGAACTCACGCAAGCCTTAGCGCATATCAGCCAACTGGCGGAACAACTCGTAGGAATGGGAAGTCAGGATATGGAACAAACCTAGATGGTCATTTCGCTCACCGGTGTGCTAAATTAAAAACCCGTCGCAATTGCGGCGGGTTTTTCGTTGTAGATGCTGGCAAAGTACCATAAGTTGTCAATGCCGCAACAATTAGTTGCTTTCTGAGCATAGCTTTTAGGGAACTTGGTAAGCTATCCACAAGACATTTAGTCAAACGGAGTATAACTTTGCCTTGACAGATACGCAGATTAGCTCTATTCTTACTATATAAATCATACTAATCATATTTTTCATACATAGGAGGATGATTTGTTGCATAAGCATGGTCTGGGCGGTCCGTTCGGTTCGCATGGGATGCATGGTCCTGGCAAATGTTATGGTTCTACGGTTGTGGGGGAACGTGGACAAGTGGTAATACCGGCCGATGCCCGCGACGAGTTGGGAATTCAGGCCGGGGAAAAGCTTGTGGTATTTGGTAACCCTAGACGGGGTATGGTCATTCTGCTTAAGGGCGACATCATGGCTCGTTTCACTGAGGTTTTGCTGAGCAAGTTTAGTTTTGTGGAAAAAATGTTTAAGGAATTTACTCCAGGCGACTTGGAGACCTTTGAGGATCAAGCACCAAGCGAGGAAAGGAAGGATTAGGTTATGTCCAGACTTTCCGACGCACGGCGATCTTGGTCGATTTTAAGACTCTTTGCCGGTTTTTTTCTGGAACTAGCTTGGTTTAAAGTGTGGCGTCGTTTTAAAAACGAACAACAAGTTCAATCTAGGCTACACAAAATATACAGCAGGCAAGCGGTGCGGTTTCGGGAAACAGCACTTAACTTGCAAGGACTTTTAATTAAACTCGGCCAATTTTTTAGCACGCGTGTTGACGTTTTGCCACCCGAATATACGAGCGAGCTAGCCCAGCTACAGGATGAAGTACCCTGTGTAGACTTTGCCAGTATTCGCTCGGTAATCGAAGCGGAACTGGGAAATATTAATGAAATCTATCAGGCGGTAGACGCCGACCCGCTAGCTGCAGCATCGCTGGGACAGGTGCACAGAGGTCGTTTGCCGGGTGGAGAAGAAGTTGCCATTAAGGTTCTTAGACCCGGGGTAGATAAGATTATTGAGGTTGACCTCAACGCCTTTCGCGGTGTAATGTGGATGATTAAGATGTTTACGGACTGGGATAGAACCATCGATTTGGATGATTTGTACAAAGACTTTTCCAGTACGTTGCGGGATGAACTCGACTATGCCAAAGAACTCGCTAATCTGCAGCGTTTTACCCAAAGTTTTGCCGGTGACTCCAAGATAACCGCCCCGGCCGTATACCCGCAATTTTGCAGTGCCCATGTTATCACCATGGAATATGTAACAGGCTTCAAGATCACGGATTATGACTCCTTGCGTCGAGCCGGACTGGACTTTAAGGAGCTGGCCCTCACGCTGGTCAATGCTTACTTAAAACAGGTCTTGGTAGATGGTTTTTACCATGCTGATCCGCATCCTGGGAACCTTTTTGTGCAGCCTGACGGAGGCATTACCTTTATCGATTTTGGCATGGTGGGACGTATAACTCCGAAGGATAGGGCAGCGATTCGTAAAATCATTGAGAGTGTAATTAGCGGCGATCCTGAAATAATGGTCGAAGGTCTCGTTGGTCTTGGGGTGATTCGGCCGCATGCCAATTTGGTTACACTGCGCAAGGGTATTAATTTGATGTTATCGGAAATGCGTTCCGTTAGTTATGATGAACTGGGTAATCTTCATGTTGATAGTCTATTGGCGGAAATGCGTGAATTTATTTATTCACAACCCTTTCAGTTTCCGTCGCACTACACTTTCTTGGGGCGGGCGGTTGGAACTTTATCCGGCCTAGCAGCTGGGCTTGATCCCACGCTAAATGTGCTTGAAATGCTTAAACCTTACGCGCAATATGTGTTAGGGGAGGAAAACGAGTCCTGGCTGGGCATCGTATGGGATAGGGCTAAAGTTGTAGGCGGGTCTCTCCTCAACATTCCGCCTCTGTTGGAAAAAACTTTGCATCAAGTGCGTAATGGTGAGGTTCAGGTAAAGACAGAGCTTGGTCCGTTGACCAGAGGGATTCAATTTCAAGCTGTACTGGCCAATCGCCTAGTGTGGGCCATCCTATTAGCCACAGCGGCTGTGATCAGGACGATGTTCGTTTTGGCTGGGCATGCTGGGGAAGCCGTCGGTGCCACGTATGCGACCGTATTTTTCGCCCTGCTGCTTCTCCTTAATTTGCGCAAGCGGGCGGACAAACAACTCCGTTCACCACATGGCAACCGGCATAACAATAACTAAAAAGTAAAGGAGCTAATGGTATGAAGAAGCGCTTTGGTATCGAGTTCAAAGAAAACGAAAAAGGCTTTACAATTGAGTTTACCGGCGATGAGGAATCAATTAAAGCACGTAAAGAGGCGGTAGCCGCCTGGAAAGAATTCATGGAAAAGGCCGAAAAGGCCGGCTTCCCGCGACCTTTCCACCAGCTGTATAAGCATCGCCACGGTTGCTGTTGTAACACCACGGAAGATGCAGAAACCTCCACGGAACAAGAGTAAATCGGCCTGGCGCAAAAGCAAATTGTCTTACCTAGCGCAATAAACCCTGGAATAATATACCTTTCCAGGGTTTATTTTTTATGGCCTGAAGGTGCAATATTGCAGGCAAGCCGGTAAACACTACAGGTATGTTAATACGCTTTGTATTTTACGGCCTGTTAGGTTGGATTATAGAAATTTTGTACACCGGAATGGACTCATTGCTTAGGGCTGATTGGCGCCTTCCGGGGTCGACCTATCTCTGGATGTTCCCGGTCTATGGCATGGGGGTATTTTTGGAGCCGCTGCATGCGCGCATCCGCCACTTGCCCTGGATTGTCAGGGGTGTTATTTGGTTAGGGGTGTTTTGGACAATTGAATATTTTGCCGGGTGGTTGCTGCAAATGTTTACGGGTACTTGTCCTTGGGACTACAGTTCTTCACCTTATGCTGTTAATGGTTTTATCCGCTTAGACATGGGGGTGCAATGGTTCGTGGCCGGGCTAGTCTTCGAGCGTATCCACGATTGGCTGGACCAGATAATGCAACGCTTGAAAAAACCATATTAGGTTAAGCTAAGATGACAAGAACAGCAGGGGTGATAAAGTTTACCCCTGCTGTTCTTGTCAGTGCGCTAAGATTAAATCTTGACCTGCCTGATAAACGTCCTGCAAAGCATTAGGATGATTAAGAATCTCACCCTTGGCGTCGACTTTGCTATAGCAGAATTCTTTCAGGTATTTGATGTCAGCCATTTTATAATAATACTTAACTCCTCTGATTGCACAGTCAAACACACCCGGCAAATCTGTTCCAGCGGCACTAAGGAACAAACCAAGGCGTGCCGGGCCGTCGGGTCTGGGCGCAACTGCTTGGTTGAGGATGTATTTCGTTGCCCAAAATCGTTGACCCCGGTCAATAAAACCTTTGCCAAGGGCATTCATGCCCATAGAGAAAATTGGGGCAGCCAAGATAATTCTGTCGGCATCCAATAATTGCCGGTAAATCATCTGCATCTCGTCCTTTAATACGCACTGACCGGCTTGATTGCATCCCCCACAGGCGATACACGGGGAAAATTTATAATCGCGCAAATAGATGGTTTCACATTTCGCGCCGGCCTCTGCTGCCCCTTGCATGGCGTTGGCTAAAAGCAGGGAGGTATTGCCCTGGATACGCGGGCTGCACCCAATTCCCAGACATTTTAGTTGCTGCATTCTTTCACCCCTAACTGTGTGCTCGGATAGTACTAGGTTGTGTCAATGTACTAATTACTATTTGTTTGACATAATTTCATAAATTACCTCTTTTTTGGTATGGTACATAGACAGCTTGGCATAATAATTCAAGTGGTTGCATTACTCTAATTTAAAACTGTAATTTGAAGGAGGCTATGTTTATGTTTAAGCACTTTAAGGATATGGAGTATACCGTACATGTGGACAGACCTGATCCAGTGTACGCTATCAAATTATTGGAGCAGTTCGGTGGGGGCAATGGTGAACTTAAGGCGGCAATGCAGTATTTTTGCCAGAGTTTAGGCACTAATGATCCTAAAATACGCGATTTAATGCAGGATATTGCGGCAGAGGAACTCAGTCATTTTGAAATGGTGGGCGAATGTATTGCGATGTTGTTGGGGAATACCAGTGAGGTTCCGAAGGATTATCCTGCGCCCAGTATGGCGTTGTTAGGCGGTCCGTTGTTGACTGACTCGAATGGAATCCCCTGGAACGGATATTATGTAAACTCCATGGGTGACATGTATTCCGATTTGCGTTCGAACGTGGCGGCAGAGTTACGCGCTAAGATAATTTATGAGCGTTTGCTGCAGCAAACAGACGATCCGGGTGTAAAAGACATGATTCGCTTTTTACTGAGTCGGGAGGAGTCCCATTCAGTTTCGTTTACGGAAGCTCTTAGTACTTTACAGGGCCAAGAGGTTATGCTGGATTTTCGTGATTCAGAGTTTTCTAAGCAATATATGGACTTGTCAACCGGTCAAGGCAATGCCACAGGGCCTTGGAATACCGGTAATGATTTCAAAATTGAGACTGATCCCCAGAAAAAATACGGCGGTATGCCATCATACGGTAAGGACCGCCAGGCAGACAATCCACGCGAATTTGGTCCGGGTATGAATGATCATACTCGCAATAACCCTAATTTGACACAGCATTAAATCCATGGCCCCCGCAAGACGGGGGCCTGTCTCTATAGCAATATGGTAAAACGTCCAATCTAGAGGTTTGTGGCAGGAGTATGGTGGGACGGAGGCGAACGTTTTAGGTGTGAAGTTTGCCATATCGGCTTAAACGGGGGTGAGGTATGAAACGGGCCAGGTTAATCTACAATCCTGTGGCCGGCAAAAGAATGGCAGCACCCAAACTGGATACAATAATTAACCACTTGCAAGCTCATAACTGGCAAGTACTGCCCTACCGCACCACAGGAGCTGAAGATACTGAAAGTTTTGGCAAACTGCTTCAAGAACCTTATTTAGATGCAGCGATCGTTGCAGGTGGCGACGGAACATTGCATCATGTAGTGAATGCGCTTATTGGGGGTAACTTTGATTTGCCTCTAGGAATTATCCCGGTAGGTACCGCCAATGACTTTGCTGTGCACATAGGTCTTCCGTCTGACATTGAAGCGTGTTGTCAGGTAATCTGCCAGGGGAATCGGATGCAAGTTGATGTAGGATGGGTCAACGGAACATATTTTATCAATACCGCCAGTGCCGGTTTGATGGCTGAAATTCCGTATAAAACAGATGTCACCCTGAAAAATGTATTGGGGAAAATGGCGTATTATTTAAAGGGCATTGAGGAACTGCCTAATTTTAGTCCGATCAAAGTGGGGTTTGTCAGTGCAAATGGTGCATACAAACAAGAAGTATTGCTTTTTATAGTCATGAATGGCGCCGCAGCCGGCGGGTTTACTAATATTGCGCCCAAGGCCAGCATTATGGATGGTTTGCTTGATGTTATTGTGGTCAAACCATGTCATATCGGTCAATTATTTTCACTTTTGCTTAAGTTGATCAAAGGAGAGCTCGTTAATGACCCGAGGGTTGAATATTTTCAAACCAGTGAACTAAGAGTGACGTGCACTCCCCCAGTACTGACTGATTTGGATGGTGAACTCGGACCGGAATTTCCTTTAGAGTTTAAGCTCTTGCCGGGCAAGTTAACTGTATTGACGCCAAAATTAAATTTGGATTCTAGCAGGAGAACTATGTCCAGGGGAGAATTATTCTAATGTTGCAACTAATTGCTAGTTAGAAAACGCGTAATGGAATAGGAGTGAACAAAATGCAAAAAATTTGGAAATGTGGTGTTTGCGGTTATCTCCATCATGGGGATGAAGCACCGGAGAGTTGTCCTAAATGCGGTGCACCGAAGAGTCAATTCAGTCTGCTAGCCGAGGATGCAGCGGCTTTGGTGCTTAAGTCCAGTCGCACCAACGACATCCATATGGAAATCGCCAGCTTGCTGGAGCAAATTGCGGTGTTGAGCAAGGAAGGCCAGGACATTAACCTAGACCCCGGTTGTAAAGCCATTTTTGATAAGGCTGCAGCTAAAGCTCAAATCTTACGGCAACAAATCAAGGCTGAGATAGTTACCCACATCAGCAAAGGTAAATGGGGTTAAGAAACTTAAGCCGCGGCAATCCGCGGCTTTTTAATTATTTACGGTTGTGAAACATAACGGAGCATAATACCTCTGAGCAATCTCATACTATCAGTATGATTTGTTTAACGGTATAATTATATTAACTAGCGTACACTAGAAGGCATAGTGGTTGATTATATAGGGGGTATTGATACGGAATTCTATCGTGTGCTGGCCAAGTATTATGATGAGATATTTACGCTTAAAGAACAACAAAGGAAGTTTTTGCGTGCTTTTGTGGAGCGGGAGAAACTTAACTCAGTCCTGGACGTAGGGTGTGGCACAGGAACATTAGCCCTGGAGCTTAGTGCATGGGGTGTAAGTGCCACAGGAATTGATCTGAGTGATGCCATGATTGACATTGCGTGTCACAAGGCTGCACAGCAAGGGAGCACCGCGAAGTTTTTGGCGGCAGATATGCTTGCGCTTGACCGTTTGCGGGGCCAGTTTGACGCTGTGGTTTGTGTCGGTAATACCTTACCACATTTAACCCAGCCAGCACAATTGCAGTTGGCAATGGAACAGTTTGCGGTAAAATCACACTGTTTGCTGCTACAGGTAGTAAACTATGACCGGATTTTAGCGCAAAACGTTACCGAACTACCGGAAATATGTACGCCGAATTTAGTATTTAGGCGTTACTATAAACATTTGCCTGGCATGATTGAATTTTCCATGCGGTTAGAAACGGCCAACCCAAAAGAAGTTTTGACCGCAGTCAATAATCTCGTCCCGTTGACCAGACAGGATTTAGTAAATATATTTGCCGGCACCGGTTGGGAAGCAACTGACTGGTGGGGGAGTTATGCGGGTGAAAAATGGTCGGTGGATGGGGCCGCGACTATAGTTGCGTTGCGAAGATAAGGTTGATTAGAGGAATTGGAAGGGGAAAATGATATGAGTGAGAAACAGTGGCGTTGTACAGTATGCGGTTATATTCATGTGGGGGAAAATCCACCGGACGTTTGCCCAGTTTGCGGCGTAGACTCCAGCTTCTTTGAGCTATTAAGCGGGCAAGCTGAGGCCCCAGCGAATGCACATGTCGTGGCTCCGGCTCCGGTTCCGACGCCGGTCGGAAATATTCAGCACGGGATAAAGCAGGCACTCTACAAAATATCGTATGGGCTGTTCATTATTACTTCCGCTGCGGGTGACAAACTTGCCGGGCAATGCGCTAATACTTGTTTCCAGATAACATCTGATCCGGCGCGTGTTGCTATCGGTATTAATAAACACAATCATACCCATGCAATAATTGAGGCCAGCGGGTTAGTGGGGATTTCTATTTTGGGTCAACACGGGCAGGACTTAGCCCGTAATTTCGGCTACCGTTCCGGTTACAATGTGGATAAGTTTGCTGGCCTTACCTATAAGAAAGGCCAATTTGGGGTTCCGCTGCTGGAACAAGACTGTGTAGCTTCACTTGAAGGCAAAGTTATTAATCAAATGGACTGCGGTACACATACGCTGTTCTTGTTGGATATTGTAAATGGTGATTCGATGGCCGATGCGGAACCAATGACCTATGACTATTTCCGCCAAACGAAATAATGCCACCTATTTTAGCTATGACTGCAGGGCAAATAACTCAAATATTACGTATTTTGGCGGATGCTTATCCTGACGCTCATTGTGAACTTAACTTCAACTCACCGTTTCAACTATTGATCGCTGTAATTCTGAGTGCCCAATGCACGGACAAAAGGGTCAATATAGTGACAGAGCGGCTATTTGCTAAATATGCCATGCCGGAGGACTTTGTCCAACTAAGTCAAGCTGAGCTGGAAGCTGAGATTAAGGAATGCGGACTTTTTCATACTAAGGCGAAGCATATTCTGGCCACTTGCAGCGAATTGTTGCAAAAATTTCACGGACAAGTTCCGGCGGACTTAGCTTTGCTAGTTGGCTTACCAGGAGTGGGACGCAAGACAGCCAATGTGGTGGCTAGCAACGCATTTGGCATTCCTGCGATCGGCGTGGATACACATGTGTTGCGTGTGGCGAACAGAATAGGATTGGCGAACTCGCAAAAAGTTGAGCAAGTGGAAATGCAACTGATGCAAGTCATACCGCAGGAGCAGTGGATTAACAGCCATCACCGCTTAGTATGGCACGGTCGCCGCGTGTGTGAAGCGCGGCACCCTAAATGCGCGATCTGTCCTCTCCAACAAAACTGTCGTTATTTTGCTGCGTTGGGTGCTTGACGCAATCCCGGTTAGGTTACCATGTATGGTATGGTTTGCTTTGGGGAACATTATTTTTTGCAATATGTTTTAGAACGAGGAGCAAGGAATAATGAGCTTCATTCAATTTAATTTTTGTCCTGAAATTGACACGGCGGGTGATCATCATCGGTTAAGGGAACATTTGGCTAATATCGGGGTGGATGACAAAGTAGACATTGTGGTGGAAAATGCGGATGCTCATCAAACTGACTCCTTGATGAATACACTGCACACTTATGGTTTCGACTATCAGCCACATGGGGGACAGGGTCAAGCCTATCATATTTTAGCCTGGCGGCGACCCCATTAGGCCTCAACTGATTGCTTTGTCAGGCCCGTTTTCTTGCAATGCAAGAAACGGGTTTTTTTATATTGCGCGTGCTTGTACTTAGGGGGTGAACAATGCTAAAAAAAGTAATTGGGCAAAAGGCCGCAGAGTTGGGTATTGATCTACTTGGTTTCTCCGGTGCGCGTGAGCTCGACGAAGTTAAGCGCTGCTTAGTAAAGCGGCGCGACGAAGGTCGCCAAACCAGTCTAGAATGGCAGGATATTGAGCTAAGGGTTAATCCGCGTTTACTGCTGCCGGGTGCGAACACAATTATTACCGCAGCGATATCTTACTTTACCGCCAATCACGCTCGGACGAGCGGGATGTGTGGCACACTTAGCCGGTCAGCTTGGGGCACAGATTATCACCGTGTTTTAGGCAGTAAGCTTAAAGCCTTGGCCCAATATATTAGCGAAAGCACAGGTACCACCACTAAGGTTTTTGTTGATACCGGTCCGCCGGTAGACAGAGCCCTGGCTATTGAGGCCGGTTTGGGCTGGCAGGGTAAAAATTGTGCTGTTATCAGCCCGGACTATGGCTCTTGGATATTTGTGGGACATATCTACACCGAATTGGAATTGTTCCATGATCGACCCTTGACGCGAGAGTGCGGGGAGTGTGAGTTATGCCTTAAGGCTTGTCCTACCGGAGCTCTGGGTGAACCGTATGTGCTTGACCCGATGCGATGCGTATCGTATTTGACTCAAATGAAAGGGTTTGTGCCCAACGAGTATCGGCATTTGATGGGCGTTAAGGTGTATGGGTGTGATACCTGCCAAGAAGTTTGTCCGGTTAACCGCGATGTTAAGCCAAGCCAAATTAGCGATTTCTATCCTAACCAGGCGAGCGCCAGGCCTGATTTGCTCGAACTGATTCAAATCAATAATCGAGGGTTTAAAGCGTTGTTTGGGCAGACTGCTGCAGGTTGGCGGGGGCGTACTGTTTTGCAACGCAATGCGTTAATTGCGTTGGGCAATCTGAAAAATCCCGCGGCTGTGCAACCAATTGCAGCTTGTTTGACAGACGTACGTAGTGTTATCCGAGGACATGCCGCATGGGCCTTGGGCCAAATCGGGGGGCACATCAGTTTAGCCGCCTTGCTGCAAGCTATCGAGCGAGAAACCGATCCGGTGGTGAGGGAGGAACTGGGTGCTGCAATACACGGCTTGGAGGGATATGTAAGTAAAGGGGGCGTCTCAACGTAAATTGAGACACCCCCTTTACTTTCCTCAGATCAGGACTTTTTATGGGTTTACTAGTTTGGACGGTACGGAGAAAGGAGCAATCCCACCAATTTGAGTTATTTCGAAGTCGGCCCCCACACTTTTGTCACTTAAAAGGACTCCTGTTGAGTTAGATAGGGCAATTTGATAAGTTTGTGTGACCTGCGGTTGGCCTAAGTAGATGGTATAAGCGGTTGCTGACGTACCGGCGACTTTGAGCGATCCTGTTTGCTTAACGTGTGTGCCTGACGCTTTTAAAAGTCCCTTGAGCTGGGCAACTACACCTCTAAAGGGATAGTTTGAGCCAACGCCGCCTTTAGTCCAGCCAAGAGATTTCATATACGTGTATACTTGGTTGTGAATATAGATAGTCTTAAATGAATTAAAATCAACTTCGTAATTTGTGGGATTTGCTACTTTCCCTATTAAAGTCATTGGCGTTGCGCCGCCTGAGATTTTGTAGGTGAAAGCGTAGTTGGTCATATTGCCAAGCTTAGCTAAAGCGGCAGGGGCTGGAAATTCGCTGGCATGGCCGGTATTTGGGTTTGCTGAGTTAGTCTGAGAGGGGGACTTTGCGGAGTTGTTACTACAGCCTGTGATGAAAAGGGTAAGACCGAGCGAGAGAAGAACAAGCAACCCGGTGCGATGTACATCCATTCAAATTTTCCTCCTTTTCTGACGGTGTATGTGTCGTTTTTCGACAAATACTGCTATTATCCTCTTCTAAAGAAAATTATTCTATTGTACACACGAAGGGCTGCGCATAAGATAATATTAATATATTATCAAATATATTAATATTATAATTAAAATAATTAACACCACAATTGACTAAATTAATATTAAGTGATATTCTTGAGGCAACATTTAGGGAGATTTGCTTTTGGAGGTGAGTGGTATCAACTACAAAGCACCTGGTCTGTGTCCAGTATGTGGTCATGGCTTAAATATCAGCCGGCTAACCTGCAAAAATTGCAGTACACAAATCGAAGGGAATTTTAGTTCCTGTAAATTTTGTCAACTGCCCATCGAGCAGATTGAATTTGTTGAGGTGTTCATTAAGTGCCGGGGTAATATCAAAGATGTGGAAAAGGAACTGGGGATTTCTTATCCCACGGTGCGTGGGCGCTTGGATGCCGTAATTCAAGCTTTAGGTTTTGACGTGGAAAAAACTGACCGTGAGGCCGAGAGTAAGCGCCGGAGTGAGGTTTTGGCCGCCTTGGAACGTGGCGAAATTTCTTCCCAGGAAGCAGCCCAACAGCTCAAGAAGCTTGCAAACAAATGAAGGGAGTGTCGCAGATGAGCAATGAGAAACTCAAGATTTTAGAGATGGTTGAACAGGGTAAAATAACCGCGACTGAAGGCATGGAACTACTTAAGGTAATTGATGACACCGATCAAAGTAGCGGAGGAGCAGGTGAAATGTCCAACCGGTTCCTCCGGGTTCGTGTGGAGGGGGACAAAATAGCCAAAGTTAATGTAAATATTCCCCTTAGTTTGATTAGATCGGCGGCAAAACTAGTCAATATCGCAATGGGCTTTGTTCCGCCCGAAGCTAAGGCGGAAATGGAGCGCAAAGGTATCAACCTAGCCGAATTGGACCTGAATGAAATTGTCGCTGCTATCCAAGAAGGTGCATCTGACGGCAAACTAGTCGACGTCGATGTCGATGATGACCACGAAGGAAGGATTAAAGTTGAAGTATTTGTGGACTAGGCAGCACCGTAATTACCTATTGCTGGTGCGGATACACCTTCGGGGCAAGCAAAAAATAACCCTCCCAATTTCGCTTTGGGCGTTGGAAGAGAGTCTGCGTGCTTTGCACGATGTTGTAGGGCTAGGGCAGTCTCTGTTGCGCTACGGGAGTAAACGGCTGAGCGACAAGTCCAAACACAAGTGGATAGCATATGTGGCCGCGCTCCCAACCCAAGCACCGCTAGATTTAGGCCTGGAAATACTGTCGGATTTGCGCAAGCAAGACAGATTTCGCCTCGCAGAAATAGAAGAGTATAAATATCAAATTCAGGTTGACCTGTTCTGAGGAGGTTACAAATATGCGCAAAGCCATTTTGGTATCTCTGGCTAATATTTTGGCTCTGTTTATCGCGGCCTACTTATTACATGGAGTACACATCAGCAATACAGCGACGTTGGTTTGGGCGGGTGTATTTTTAGGTTTGGTGAATTTACTGCTTCGCCCCATCTTGCTCTTGCTAACTTTGCCGATTAATGTTTTGACCCTAGGCCTGTTCACTCTGGTCGTCAATACTTGGATGATCATGCTGACAGGATTTTTTACACCCGGGCTTAGTATTCACGGCTTCGGCACGGCATTTTTGACATCGCTTATCGTAACGGTATGTAATTGGGTAACTCGAGATGCTTATCGGAAAAAAGATCATTTCTAGTTAAGACCGCAGATATTCTTCGCGTAAAATTCCCATCACAAACTGATCATGGTATTGTCCGTCGCGAAATATTTCCCGGCGCAAAATTCCTTCCCTTTGAAAACCGCATTTTTCGTAGCATTTTATAGCTCTTGGGTTGAACGAGTATACCAAGAGCTTTACTTTGTTCAGGTTCATCTGCTCAAAGATGAATTTAAGTAAGATTTGCATAGCATCAGTGCCCAACCCTTTACCCCAAAAGCCTTTGTCACCGATGAAAATGCCGACCGTAGCTACACTGTTTTTCCAATCCACGTTATTTATACCACACCCACCGATATATTTGCCGCCTTGCAATGTTTCGATGGCGAAATTATAGGTATCGTTATAGGCTGAAATATTTTCAAACCACTTTTCTTCTTCACCAAGTGTCAAGGGAAAGGGGATTCCCGGCGACAACAGCCGCTTTACCTCAGGATCATTGATATATTCCCAAGCTAAGGGAATGTCGCCTCTGCGATAAGCTCTAAGCTTAACCAAATTACCTTGATACATCATAATCCTCCTTTAGTAGCCCTAATTACTTGCTAATTCTTTTCGCCGCTGGCCGGATAATACCTGCATAATAGTAAAACCCCAATCCGCCTTGTCGGATTGAGGTTTTACTATTGCGTTGAAGCGCAAAATCGTAAGTATAGGGGCTAACTGCTAGAGCGTGGTCAAAAAATCTTTAATCCGAGACATTGCTTCTTTGAGATGAGGAGTGGAGGTAGCATAGGAGCAGCGGATGTGTCCTTCGCCGGAGCTGCCAAAGGCCGTGCCCGGGACTACCGCTACTTTGGCCTCCAGAACAAGTCTCTCCGCAAAGTCAGCGGAGCTAAGTCCTGTGGCCTTAATGGACGGAAAGACGTAGAAAGCCCCTTTGGGTTCAAAGCAATCTAAGCCCATTTCGCGCAAGGCAGCCACGACAAAGCGCCTTCTCTGATCATATGTGGTGACCATACGTTTTTTCTCCGTCTCACCGTTGCGTAGAGCTTCTAATGCTGCCATTTGCCCCATTACCGGTGCACAGAGCATAGTATACTGGTGAATTTTGACCATGGCAGCCAAAAAATCGGCATTTGTGGCAACATATCCGATTCGCCAACCGGTCATCGCAAAGGCTTTCGAAAACCCGCTTAATAACACGGTGCGATCGCGCATCCCAGGCAAGGCGGCAAAGGAAACCGGCTTACCCTCGTATGTCAATTCGGCATAAATTTCGTCAGACACCACGATAAGATTATGCCGTTCCACGATTTCTGCCACGGACAGCAACTCGGACTCAGTCATGACTGCGCCGGTTGGATTGTTAGGATAACACAGCACCAATACTTTGGTTCGCGGCGTGATTAAAGACTCAAGTACTGCAGGATTAAGCTTGAATTCTTCCTCGGCACGGGTGGGTACACTGATGGCACGCCCTCCGGCTAGGGTTACGCATGGCATGTACGATACATAAGAAGGATCGGGAATCAAAACTTCGTCCCCAGGGCACAGCAGGGTACGCATGGCCAAGTCTACACCTTCACTTGCTCCTACTGTTACGAGTATTTCGCGTTTGGGGTCATATCTGAGAGCAAAATTCTTAGCCAGATAGTTAACAATTTCTTCGCGTAATTCGAGCAAGCCGTGGTTGGACGTATACATGGTATAGCCTTTTTCCAGGGAGTACATACACGCTTCACGAATGTGCCAAGGTGTGACAAAGTCAGGCTCACCTACACCTAAAGATATTACACCCTTAGTTTCAGCTACCAAATCGAAAAATCTGCGGATACCGGACGGCGGAAGCTCCCTGACTACCGGGGCAATAAAAGATGCAGGGTTCATGGCGATACTATCAGACGGTGATCATCTTCCTTATCTTCAAAGATGACGCCGTCTTGTTTGTACTTCTTCAAGACAAAGTGGGTAGCAGTACTTTGTACATATTCAAGGGTGGCAAGTTTTTCCGCCACAAACAGTGCCACGTCTTTCATATTTTTGCCCTCCACCAGCACGGTTAAGTCAAAACCGCCTGACATGAGAAAAACACTCTTTACATCGGGAAAACGATAAATGCGTTCCGCAACGGTATCAAAACCTACTTCACGCTGCGGTACAACCTTGACTTCGATCAAAGCTGTGACGATTTCCTCTCCTGCTTTTTCCCAGTTAATCAAGGTATTGTATTTTACAATAACATTAGATTCTTCCATTTCACGGATAAAGTTAGTTACTTCTTCTACAGGCAGGCAGAGCATTGCTGCAATGTCCTCGGGTGCTAAACGGTTGTTTTCGGCCAAAATTGCTAAAATTGAGCGTTTGGTTGCTTCCGTCATTTCTCATCCCCCTGTGCTTAAACACTTATAGTAATTATCGATTATTATACAGCAGTAACTTTACTTAAGCTAGAGTAAAAATCGGGTAGGAACTGCAACATTCAAAAGCCGCCCTGACGCACCCCGCTATGAGTGGTGAGGACGGTTTTGGTCAGTGCTACGTAATTATTCCGCTTGCTTGGTATAATTCAACAGACCGCCGGCCAAGAGAATTGTAGCTTGCCGTAAGGATAGGTTGTGAGCGGCTTGCACCTCTTGCCCCTTAGTCTTATTAAGCAGCGCAACAGGTTTATCTCTGGTCAGGGCTGCAATCAGGCCGCATACCTCAAGGATATCGCCCTGTTCTATTGTCGCATAGTCAGCCTCGTCGACTAAGGTGAGCGGTAAAATGCCAAAGTTGATCAGATTGGCACGATGAATACGGGCAAAAGATTTAGCTAGAACTACTTTGATGCCAAGGTACATTGGCGCTAGCGCGGCGTGTTCACGACTGGAGCCCTGCCCGTAGTTATGTCCCCCGACAATAATTCCGCCGGTCGAGTTAAGAGCCCGTTCCGCGAACGCAGGGTCGACTGCATTAAACACGTAGCGTGATATTGCAGGGATATTTGAGCGTAAAGGCAAAATTTTTGAACCGGCTGGCATAATATGGTCAGTCGTGATATTATCGCCGGCCTTGAGTAAAACCGGCAAGGCCAGACTATCTGGCATTGGTTGAGCGAGCGGTAAAGGTTTGATATTCGGTCCGCGGCGAACCTCGACTGAATCTGGGTCGCCAGAAGGTGCTAAAATCATACTATCATCAAGCAAAAAGAGTTGAGGCTGCTCAATCAGCGGGAACTCAGCCAACGCACGGGGGTCGGTAAGATAACCTGTTAAGGCTGCCGCTGCTGCAGCTTCCGGACTGGTCAGATAAATACCGGCGTCGGCCGTACCGCTGCGTCCTTCGAAGTTACGGTTAAAGGTGCGAACGGAAACTGCGCCCGAACAGGGTGACTGTCCCATGCCGATACATGGGCCGCAGGCAGATTCTAGAATTCGCGCGCCGGAGGCAATCAAATCAGCCAAGGCGCCGTTACGTGCTAACATCTCAAATACTTGCTTTGAACCAGGTGATATGACCAGACTCGTGTTGGCGTTAATCGCTTTACCTTTTAGTATCGCTGCTACACGCATCAAATCGGTATACGAGGAATTGGTACAACTGCCAATTGCAACTTGATCTACCTTAAGTGAGGGTAAATCTTTGATGCGGCAAACGTTATCGGGGCTGTGCGGTTGGGCGACCATTGGCTCTAAAGTCGCAAGCTCAAGCTCCAAGACCGCGCTATAAGCTGCACCCGGGTCGGCCTCTAAGGCAAGCCAATCAGTTGGTCGCCCTTGCGCTGTGAGGAAGGCTAGGGTTACCGCATCACTCGGGAAGACAGAGGTGGTACACCCAAGTTCCGCGCCCATGTTGGTAATGGTCGCTCTTTCCGGAACGGAAAGGCTGCTTACTCCCGGACCGCTATACTCAAGAACTTTGCCGACTCCGCCTTTAACGCTAAGTCGGCGTAGAACTTCTAATATTACATCTTTGGCCGAAACCCAAGGCTGCAATTTTCCGGTAAGATGGACATTCACTACTTGCGGCATTGTAAGGAAGAAGGCGCCCCCCCCCATAGCGACAGCTACATCCAACCCACCAGCACCAATTGCCAGCATCCCTATTCCACCACCGGTCGGCGTGTGGCTGTCTGAACCTAATAAGGTTGCACCCGGCTTGCCGAAACGCTCAAGGTGAACCTGATGGCAAATGCCATTTCCCGGGCGTGAGAAGTAGATGCCGTGCTTTGACGCTACTGTTTGCAAAAAAAGGTGGTCATCTGCGTTTTCAAAGCCGGTTTGCAGGGTGTTGTGGTCAACATAGCTGACGGATATTTCCGTCTTTACTGTGGGTATTTGCATTGCTTCGAATTGCAAATAAGCCATGGTGCCGGTAGCATCTTGGGTAAGCGTTTGGTCAATGCGCAAAGCTATTTCTTCACCTGGCTTCATTTCGCCTGAAACCAAATGCGCTGCAATTATCTTTTCCGTTAAATTTTGTGGCATAGGTATACCTCCTTTTACGAGTTAAATTTAACAAAAACACTAAGGAAGTACCACCCTTTGACTCAATGTATACATAATATCTACATTTTATACTTTCAAACGGTGCCAAGTGTTTTTAAGCCGGGCAATTGTATACAATAATAAGCCCCCCACCTGACTGGCGAGGGGAGTGTTGAGCTATTGTTTTTTGAATTCCGCGTAGAGGTGATCTGCGCGCGGTTCGCCACGATGAATAATTTGTGAAATTGGATAAGCTGCTACGGCGATAACGAAGCTGGCTAACAACGCTATTGAGAGAAAGCCGGTAACTAAATCACCTATCCAGTTTAAACGCCAGGCACCAATTGCTAACAGTAAACTTACGACCAGGATCCAACCGGCAACATCTCTTACGCTAACGGTCATGCCATCGCCGCGCTTTTCAAAGTTGCGCGTGAGCGAATCACGATTATCACTAAATAAAGCCACTATTCTCTCTCCTTTCGATTCTCTATCTATAATGTATTTTAGCAAGTAACTTGTTAGTTGTATAGGCAGGATAATTGGTATGTGAAAAAGAAATATTAAAAATAGATTTGTCAGCAATGTAGGAGGAAGGAATGGTTAAAAACATGAAAAAGGCTTTGTTATTGTTAGTGACAGTATTGCTTGTCGCCCTCACCGGCTGCGCAGCCAAAGCGCCCACTGCGAGCCAGACTCCGGCAACAGGGTCAACGGCAGGACAAAATACTCAAACCAAAATGCAAACAGCCCCAAGCCAAGCAACCCCAAGCCAAGCAACCCCAAGCCAAGCAGCGCAAACCCGGGTAAGGTCGTGGAGTTCGCCTCCGCCGATGCAAATTGACCCGACAAAGTCATATAGCGCGATTATTCACACTACCTATGGCGACATTACACTTAAATTGTTCGCGGCAGATGCGCCTAAAACGGTTAATAACTTCGTGTTCTTAGCTAAAAATCATTTCTACGATGGCTTAAAGTTCCATCGGGTAATTAAGAATTTTATGATTCAAACCGGTGATCCTAATGGAGACGGGTCGGGTGGTCCCGGCTATCAGTTTGCGGATGAATTGTCTAATAAACATAAGTATGAACCGGGAGTAGTTGCGATGGCAAATGCTGGACCGAACACTAATGGCAGCCAGTTTTTTATCGGTTCCGGACCTGATGTGGCAAGCTTAAATCAAAATCCTAACTATACAATTTTCGGTCAGGTTGTCAGCGGCATGAACGTGGTTGAAAAGATTGCAGCGGTTCAGGTTGGCCCCAACTCCATGAATGAGCTTAGCTCTCCTTTGCAACCTGTTAATATGAAGTCGGTGGATATAATTGAAAAGTAGAGTTAAAAAGGGCTTGCTGGTTAGCAAGCCCTTTTCGGGGCTTCGCTGAGGCGAAAATCATGATTGGACTTGTTGGGGTAAATAATCTATAATTTTTATACGAATATCGCTAGCAACGGAGATGTAATAGGTGGCTAATCTTAACATTGTATTGGTTGAACCTGAAATTCCGCCCAACACAGGCAATGTTGCCAGACTATGCGCCGTAACAGGGTGCGCACTGCATTTGGTTAAGCCGTTGGGATTTAGTATTGATGACAAGCAATTAAAGCGGGCAGGACTTGACTACTGGCACCTTTTAGAAATTTATTATTACGAATGTTGGTCCGATTTTATAGCAAAACATGCGGCAGCTGAGATTTTTTTAGCGACAACTAAGGGTGGCAAGCTGTACCATCAGTTTGCTTATCCTGAGGGTTCCTATTTAATATTCGGTAAAGAAACTAAGGGTCTTGCACCGGAAATACTTGCGGCGATGCCTGACCGTTGCTGCCGCTTGCCGATGCGTCAGGAAACCCGTTCCTTAAATCTGTCTAATGCGGTCTCGGTTATGGTATACGAAGCTTTACGCCAACAGGACTTTCCCGGACTAATTTAGGTGGCCTACTGCGGGAAGGACCAGGCCCTCTGTACGTTTTTACCAAGGACTGAAGCCTTATTGCTTAATCTAGTTTAATTTGATAAAGTAATAAGATGGTACTCCAACTTTAGGGACTTTTGGAGTGAAAATTATGTATATCGACTTTTTAAAGTATGCTATAACTGGACTTTTATTCACGTTAATCCTGACGCCCGGCGCAATGATTGTTGCGCGTAAGGTTGGAGCAATTGATTACCCAAGTGAAAGAAGAGTACACAGTAAACCGACGCCGCGTTTAGGCGGGATCGCCCTGTATACTAGTTTTGTCGTTACTGTTTGCCTGTTTTTTAAATTGGACGCGCAAATTAAGGGTTTGTTTATAGGGTCAACATTGATTTTGGCGGTCGGCATTTACGATGATATTAAAGGCGTTAGACCTATAGTCAAATTATTGGGACAAGTTTGTGCAGCCTTGATTTTATTGCGTTTTGGCTATCAAATGACTGGTCTAAATTTGCCTTTGATAGGATGGAAATATTTCGCGGCATGGGGCAGCGTTTGGGGTATGCTTTGGGGCGGCCTGTTTGTGGTGATTTGGGTTGTATCTTTGGTAAACACTGTAAACATTACCGACGGTTTGGACGGGTTAGCTGCAGGTATTTGTGTTGAAGCGTGTTTGGTCTTACTTTGGTCGGCAGTCCAAATCCACCAGGTGCAAGCGGCTGGTCTAATGGCAGTTTTGACGGGGATTTGTTTGGGTTTTTTATTTTTCAACTTTAACCCAGCGAAGGTATTCATGGGTGATTCAGGCAGTATGTTTCTTGGCTTTGTGATTGCAGGGGTTTCAGTCAATGGCTTTCTCAAAACGCCGGTTTTGTTTGGCTTGGTCTTGCCCCTCTTGGCGTTGGGTATGCCGATTTTTGACATGACCTTTGCGGTTGTCAGACGCAAGTGGCGTGGTCAACCCATAGCTTTGGCCGATCGGGGACATTTGCACCATAGGTTGCTTGATGCTGGTTTTACCCAACGCGAGGCGGTCTTGGTACTTTACTTACTTAGTGCTATTTTGGGGTGTGCCGCACTTTTTGCGAGCCGGGAAGAATGGCAGTGGGCTGTACTTCTGACTTTGCTCGTAGCAGCTATCGTTACAGGCTTATTCATGTTTAAAAGCCATAAGGCAATTCTCCGCCGTTCCGGCAGCAAATAATCCTACCGTTCCGCTACCCTGGATGCAGATATCCGGGGTTATTTTTTTGTGCCCCCCAAGGAATATGGCAGCAAAGCTGCATAAAATATTGGGGGGGATGCACAGAATGGAGGTATTAAGTTTTTTGTCTGTGCCCGGAAGTAAGCGCGGTTTAAGTATGTTCCAAACCTACCATCAAGGGCTTACCTACGTGGCTCTGTTTCATTACGCAGTTGATGCCAACGGACAAATTAACGGATTGCCCGACCAAAGTTTGATCAATCAGGCCCACGCCTATGGCGTTGGAGTTTTATTAGTGCTATCGAATTTTGTGGGCACTCAGTTTAACCCCTATATTATGCGCACTATCCTGCGGTATGAGGATGTGCAAGAACGGCTTTTAGGTAATTTGCTTACATTGCTGCAAACCTATAATTTGGATGGGGTCAATTTAGATTTGGAAAATATGTTTGCCGCCGACCGCACCCTTTTTTCCAAATTTGTGACGAAATTAGCCGGACGCGTGAGGCGGTTAGGTAAACTTGTGACAATTTCTGTCCCGGCTAAACTACAAGACGAGCCAGAAGCACACTGGCGGGGGGCCTTTGATTATGCGGCGATCAGCCAAGCAGTGGACAGGGTGGTTTTAATGACCTATGAGGAACATTGGGCGGCAAGCCAGCCGGGTCCAGTGGCATCCATACCTTGGGTAAATGGGGTACTTGTCTATGCAACCGGCAAAATCAATCCAGCCAAGCTTTTACTCGGAATACCTCTGTATGGGTATGACTGGCCATTGAATCAGACGCCGGGAAAAAGTGTTACTTACACACAGGCCGGGATGCTGGCGGCGCAATATGGTGCAAAAATCCAGTGGGATGGTGTGATGCAGTCGCCACACTTTACATACACTGACACCCAAGGCACGGTACACCATGTTTGGTATGAAAATGTCAGTAGTGTGCAAGCCAAGGTGGCTTTGGGCCAGAGATATGGCATAAGTGGGATTGCGGTTTGGGATATGAAGCTAAGTTTTCCGCAGTTTTGGCAGTACATCATTGGTAATATTGTCGTTATAAAGCCACAACTTAACCCATAAAAATGCCTCTTTGCGACTGACAAAGGGGTTTATTTTTTGGTTGTTCGGGTAATCATAAATGGTGACAATATTGGATGAGGTGATGGCTATGACTGTTAAGATTTGCTTGAGCCATTGTATCCACTGGGCTGGTGGTCGTTGTAGGCTAGAGCATGCGCTGCGTGATGCTCTGGGTCAGCCCGAGTGTCCCCATTTTGACCAGCGTGTCGCCAGTCACAACCCAACTAACATGCACACTGAATTGCCCTAAACCATGAGCACAAGTGAAGGAGGGTGAATTTTGCCAAGGCAAGAAGCAGGACCTAAACTAGAGGGAAAGAAAAAGGCCGCGCAAAAGACCAGACCCAAAAAGGTTGACCCCTTAGAACCGCTTAAGCTAGAAATTGCCGCAGAGTTGGGCTTGAGCGAGAAAGTCAAAAATAGCGGTTGGGACTCACTCAGTGCACGGGAAGCAGGTAAAATAGGTGGACATATGACCCAAAGGTTAAAGTCTGTCCGCCCCAATAAACCTGATTTGCCGTAAAATGATAGTAGTTTTTTTGTAAATGCATGCGGCCCACACGGGCCATTTTTCTTACCCCAAATTTAAAATACCTGGCAAACGGCGGGCTCTTCTGGTAAAATATAAAAGGTTATAATACTTTGCCCGTGTTATGGGACAGTGGGGAGAAAGTCCGTTGAGCCAAACAAAACACCAACAAATTCTTAAGTTTATTGAAGATTTGGCAATTGGCAGTAAGGTATCGGTAAGGTTTATTGCTAAGGCGCTGGAAGTAAGTGAAGGAACAGCATATCGCGCGATCAAGGAAGCGGAAGCTAAAGGCTTTGTCCGTTCCATTCCTAAAGTAGGTACAATTCGCATTGAGGGAACCAAGGAACGCCAGATAGAGGATTTGTCGTTAAGTGAGGTTGCGCAGATTGTTGAGGGAATAGTTATCTGCGGTCAGCAACATTTGCAAGTGCAACCAACCAAATTTATCATCGGCGCCATGGAACTTGACGCGATGGAGCGCTACCTGGAGAAAGGCTGCTTGTTTATCGTAGGCAATCGCATTGATGCACAATTACTAGCCTTGTCCAGGGGAGCTTCGTTGTTGATCACAGGAGGACTGGAACCTAACCCTAACGTGGTTGCACAGGCCAAAGAGCTGGACTTGGTTATCTTACAGGCTCCGTATGACACTTTTGCCGTAACTTCAATGATTAATCGCGCCATTTATGATCGCTTGATAGCTAAAGAGTTAGTTTTGGTTGAGGACATTATGGTCACTGATGTTAACTTTTTATGCGACACTGCCTGTATCAGCGATTGGCAGAAACTCTCGGCGGAAACTGAGCATAGCCGTTTCCCAGTGGTAAATGCTGAGCACAAGGTTGTGGGCATGGTCAATGCCTTGGATGTGGCCAGCAAGGATGCGACAACACCAATTGTGGAAGTAATGAATGCCAAGCCTTTTATGGTTGGTAAAGAAGATGCTGTTAGCCATGTTGCGCGGGTAATGCTGTGGGAAGGCTGGGAAGTCGCTGTAGTAGTTGAGGACGGTAGCCTGATTGGCATGCTTGGTTTACAGGATCTACTTGAAGCCTTTCAACAGGTACAAAAACAGCCGCAGTTTGGCGAGACGGTCGATAACCTTATTTTAAGCGGGTTTAGATATGTGGAGGATGACGCTGCGGATACCGCCATTGAAGGTGAAATAACCCAATTTATGACGAGTGAATTTAACAGTGCAAGTCCGGGTGTATTAGTTACGGTGCTCAACATGGCAGCTTACATTGCCATGCGCAAGCAACATCGTCTGGATGCTATTACCGAGAATTTCGTCCTCTACCAATTTGAACCTGTGCCAATTGGCACTACGATACGAGTTGTGGCAAGGATTGTATCTGTATCTAAAAAGAATTGCCATGTTGACTTAGAGATGACGGATGGAGACAAAATTGTCGCTAAAGCAATGTTTACTTCGCGGATGAGTTAGCAAATTAGACCTTGACAAACTGCTTATATTTGGTATTATTTTGTTACTTATAACAAATGCAAACTGGTGCAGTGAAGAGAAACAGTAGCTAAAGTATCTAAGCATAGCGAGTCGGCGCAGGTGGAAGGCCGGTATTGGATTTTGGTGAAGGCGTCTTGGAGTACCACTTATGAGAGGGCCTATGGGCCAATAAGGGTGGAACCGCGGAAGAATACCTTTCGTCCCTTGCGGGGATGAAGGGTATTTATTTTATTTTTAGGGGGTTTTTGTAAATGGCAGTTGAAAAGACCATGGAGAAGATTGTTTCTTTAGCGAAAAGACGCGGCTATATTTTCCCGGGCTCGGAGATTTACGGCGGGTTGGCGAATACTTGGGATTATGGACCTTTAGGTGTTGAGTTCAAAAATAACGTTAAGCGAGCTTGGTGGAAAAAGTTCATCCAAGAGTCACCGTACAATGTCGGGGTTGATTGTTCAATTTTGATGAACCCGCAGGTATGGGTTGCTTCCGGTCATGTAGGAGGCTTTAGTGACCCCTTAATGGACTGCAAGGAATGTAAAGCAAGGTTTCGCGCGGATAAGCTGATTGAAGACTTTATGCGGCAGACCGGCGAACTCAATCCTTTGGTGGATGGCTGGGATAACGCCAAGATGTTGACGTATATTCAGACCAATACCATCAAATGTCCTGATTGTGGTGCGCATAATTTCACGGACATCAGGCAGTTCAATCTAATGTTTAAAACCTACCAAGGGGTTACCGAGGACTCCAAAGCACAAGTTTTCCTGCGACCGGAAACTGCGCAGGGCATCTTTGTCAACTTTAAAAATGTGTTGGGAACTTCCCGCAAAAAATTGCCGTTTGGTATCGGTCAAATCGGCAAATCATTTCGGAATGAGATTACCCCGGGCAACTTCACCTTCCGCACGCGGGAATTTGAACAAATGGAATTAGAGTTTTTCTGTAAGCCGGGCGATGACCTGGAATGGTTTAAGTTTTGGAAGGGGTATTGCCATGAGTGGCTGCGTAGCCTGGGCTTGACGGATGGTAAAATCCGTTTGCGTGATCATGCTGCAGAAGAACTTTCACATTACAGCAATGCCACAACCGACATCGAATACGAATTCCCCTTTGGCTGGGGTGAACTATGGGGCATTGCCAGCCGGACCGACTTTGATCTTAAGCAGCATATTGAGCATTCTGGCGAAGATCTCTCCTATTTCGATCCGCAAACAAATGAAAAGTATGTTCCTTACTGTATTGAACCTTCTGTGGGTGCCGATCGTGTAGCCCTTGCGTTCCTCGTCGATGCTTATATGGAGGAAGAACTTGAGGAAGGCGATATTAGGGTGGTAATGCGCTTACATCCGGCGCTGGCGCCTTTTAAAGCAGCTATCTTACCCTTATCAAAGAAACTTGCTGACGGTGCTAATAAGGTCTATGCTATGTTGGCAAAAAAATTCACAGTTGATTATGACGAAACCGGTAGTATCGGCAAACGCTATCGCCGTCAGGACGAGATTGGCACACCGTTTTGTATCACCTATGATTTTGATTCGGAAACTGACAATAGTGTGACCGTGAGGGACAGGGATTCAATGCAGCAAGTGCGCCTCCCAATTGCCGAATTAGTCCGCTACATTGAGGAGCGGATTGAGTTCTAGTTCCTGCTGAACTACACCCCGACTAAATTGAGGTGTAGTTTTTTTTACGCAAGTGGCATTACAGTCGGGTTAAAGCGTTGTATACTAAGGGCAGTATGGAGTAAGAGGAATGTGGCGATGTGAAAATGGATACAAGCTCAATTGATCTTTTTCCCTTTTTACAGGGTGTAGAGTTTTTAGGGTATGATTTAGCCCCAGTAAAGTTAAGTGCAGGGGCATGTGCTTTCTGCGAAGGAAGTGCCAGCGCCTCAATTCCCTTGTTACTTAAAGGTACGATCAAGGTAATGAAAACGGCCAAGTCTGGGCGAGAAGTTTTGCTCTATCGCGTCAAACCGGGTCAAACCTGTATAATTATGCTTTCCAGTGCCTTGGGGGACATTCCTTATCCTGCTACTGCCATCGTTGAGCAGGATGTGGAGACTTTAATGATCCCAGTGGAGCTGTATCAACACTGGCTTAAACATAACGCTGCGGTTCAGAGTTTTACGTATCAAAGTCTCGCCCTACGCCTCAGTAGTGTTATGGCCCTTGTGGAAGAAATAGTCTTCAAGCGGATAGACATCCGCCTGATGCGTTTTTTGTTAGAGCATACCTCTGACAGGCAGGCTGTACTTTATCTTACCCATGAAGAATTGGCGGCTGAACTTGGCACCGCGCGTGAGGTGGTTAGCCGTTTGCTGAAAAACATGGAAGGCGAGCATTTATTGACTCTGGCGCGAGGTAAGATTATGCTTATTAAGCGAGACGATATAGCTAAAATATTGCAAAATCAGTGACTTTGTGACTTAGTCACTGATTTTTTCTATCTGCAGGTGTAAGATGTGCCTAATAACAATTCATGGTGGCGCAAAGGAGGAAGTACGATGAAGGTGAATGAAGGAAGTCTGGAGCGAGTAATCCGTTTTATCGTTGGCGTAGTTGTTTTAAGTCTTTGGTTTGTTTTGTCGGGTAATGCCAAATATTTTGCTCTGTTAGGGCTGATTCCACTCTTGACCGGCCTAATGGGTTTTTGCCCCCTATACGCTCTATTTGGCTTTAGCACGACCGGAAAAAATAACTAAGTAAGCAATGCGATGCTGCATTAATTGGCCGGTAACGGCCAATTTTTTATACTATTACAAAGTATAATCTCACCAACCAGGCAAGTGCAGCGGAAGATAATACGAGGAAAAGCGCGCGCAGAGGAAATTGATGCGCGCCTTTTTTATTTCTCCCACGCGTTATTGCGGTTAGACAAGCTGCCGGCAAAACTGGTAAAATCAAATTGCCATAACAAATTGCGGGTGATGCCTGCTTAATGTTTTGGTATACTAGTTAGGGTGCGCTATGAGGGGAGAAATTTAGCATATGGATCAACAAATTGCGCAAAATGCTGACTCCGGTTTTGTTCATCTGCATGTGCATTCGGAGTACAGTCTGCTTGATGGTGCGGCCAGAATTAAAGATTTGGTGGCAACGGCCAAAGAGCAGGGAATGAGTGCATTGGCCATTACTGACCATGGTGTTATGTATGGAGTAATGGATTTTTATAAAGAAGCTAAGCGTCAAGGCATTAAGCCAATTCTTGGGTGTGAGGTATATGTTGCACCACGCAGTCGCAGCGACAAAGTGCCGCAGTTGGATGAGTCACCTTTTCACTTGGTACTTTTGGCGGAAAATCAAACAGGATATCGTAATCTGCTGAAGTTAGTGTCTTTGGCATCGTTGGAAGGGTTCTATTATAAACCGCGGGTAGACAAAGAACTTTTGCGCCAATACAGTGAAGGCGTTATTGCGTTGAGTGCGTGTCTGGGCGGTGAAGTGCCACGCTTAATTTTAAAGGATCAACCGGATGCTGCTAAACAGGCTGCCCTTAACTATCAGTCCATATTTGGCGTGGGAAACTTCTTCTTGGAAATTCAGGATCATGGGATTGCGGAACAACGTAAAGTAAATCTAGGCTTAATTCAGCTTAGTGAATCCACCGGCATTCCGTTGGTTGCCACCAATGACCTGCATTATGTCCGGCGCAATGATGCCAAGGTGCAAGATGTGCTGCTCTGTATCCAAACCGGCAAGACTCTGGCTGACACTGCTCGCATGAATTTCGGCACGGATGAATTTTATCTTAAAACAGAAGCGGAAATGAATTTGGCGTTCGGTGAATATCCTGAGGCGTTGGCTAATACTGCCAGAATCGCAGCACGCTGCACCGTAGAATTTAGCTTCGGTCAAACCCACTTGCCCGTTTTTGCTGTTCCGGCGGGATATACGCTTGATTCATTTTTGGCTAAACAATGCTGGAACAACTTGGAGCTATATTATCCTGCGACTGCTACGGAGGTTAAGGAACGGCTTAACTATGAACTGGGGGTTATTCATGAAACTGGTTTCTCCGGCTACTTTTTAATCGTAGCGGATTTTTGTGCTTATGCGCGTACACATGGAGTGATTGTTGGTCCCGGACGCGGTTCTGCGGCGGGCAGTTTGGTGGCCTATCTTTTGGGGATCACGACGGTTGATCCCATCCAGTACGGTTTGCTGTTTGAACGCTTCTTGAATCCAGAACGAGTAAGCATGCCTGATATTGATATTGATTTTGACCCGGAAGGCCGCGAAAAGGTTATTGAATACGTGATTGCCAGATACGGGTCGGATAAGGTAGCGCAGATTATTACGTTTGGGACAATGGCGGCCAAAGCAGCTGTGCGCGATGTTGGGCGGGCCATGGGATTACCGTTGACTCAAGTCGATAAAGTCGCTAAACTTATTCCCAGTGAACTAAAGATGACCATTCAGCGTGCGCTGGAGATGTCTCCGGATCTGAATGACATGTATCAGCAGCAAGCGGAAGTACATGAATTGTTGGACATGGCCATGGCAGTCGAAGGGATGCCAAGGCATTCATCCACCCACGCAGCGGGCGTAGTGATTGCCAAGGAACCGGTAATGAATTACTTGCCCCTGCAAAAGACGTCAGATGGTGTGATAACTACTCAGTTTCCGATGAAAACTGTCGAGGAGATTGGCTTACTCAAAATGGATTTTTTGGGTTTGCGCAACCTTTCGATTATTGATGGTGCTCTCCGCCTGATTAAAGCAAATAAGGGAAGAGAAATTGAGTTGGCGAAGATACCGATGGACGACGCAGTAACTTACCAGCTTTTAGCTTCAGGCGATACGACGGGAGTATTTCAGTTAGAAAGTTCTGGCATGCGAGCGATTTTAAAGGACTTAAAGCCATCGGTATTTGATGATATCATTGCCGTAAACGCCCTGTACCGACCTGGACCGATGGATCAAATACCGGAATTTATCAGGCGCAAACAAGGAGTAGCTTTTACTTATCTGCATCCTAAAATTGAGCCGATTTTGCAAAGCACATATGGTATTATGGTTTATCAGGAACAGGTTATGCAAATCGCACGTGATTTAGCCGGGTATTCATTGGGCCGGGCGGATTTGTTGCGACGGGCCATGGGTAAAAAGAAAAAGGAAATTATGGACGAAGAACGCCGTAATTTTGTCCATGGCTTAGATAATGAGCAGAGCAGTGAAGTAGTCATTCCGGGAGCAATGAGACTTGGTATCAGTGAAGTCGAGGCGAATGCAATTTTCGACTTGATGGCCAAATTTGCCGAGTATGGTTTCAACAAAGGCCACGCAACAGCCTACGCTGTGATTTCGTACCAAACGGCCTGGCTTAAGGCCAACTATCCCTTGGAATTTATGGCAGCTTTGCTGAGCAGCGTAGTTGGGTCGCCGGATAAGGTTTCTTATTATATTGAAGAATGTCGTAAGATGGGTATTGAGATATTGCCGCCGGACGTTAATGAAAGTGGAGAAAGCTTTAGTATTAGTGATAAGGATATCAGATTTGGTCTAGCCGCCATAAAAAATGTCGGAATTGGCGTAGTGCAGGCAATTATCCACGAGAGGGAAGCCCGTGGAAAATATAGCTCTTTAGCAGACTTGTGCCAGAGGGTGGAAGGAAAAACATTAAATAAGAGGGTTCTGGAAAGTTTAATCAAAAGCGGTGCTGTAGGTTCCTTGCGGCTTAACCGGGCCCAGTTATTACAGATGCTGGAACCTAGCATTGAGGCTGCCCAAGCTAGGCAAAGAGACTTAGCCAGCGGCCAAATTTCCTTGTTTGACTTTGGCACGCTCGAGGCTGGGGTTAGAGTAACTGTGCCCGACGTGTCTGATTTCAGCCGCAAAGAAATTTTGGCGATGGAGAAGGAACTATTGGGTCTGTACCTAAGCGGTCATCCCTTACATGAAGTTGCCGGCAAACTTTCTGATTTTACTTCGCATCAAATTGCCGAGCTGAGTGAGTGTAACGATGGACTTAAGGTTATTTTAGCCGGTGTGATCAACGGTAGCCGTAAGACGGTAACTAAACGGGGTGAGACAATGGCCTATTTTAGCCTGGAAGATCTTAGTGCTTCGATTGAAGTTTTGGTTTTTCCGAAGTCATTCCTGAAGCTGGGCCTGGAGGTTGTTGACGATCGTATGGTATTGGTAGAAGGACGTCTGGCCAAGAACGATGAGGAGTCCAGGGTTTTCGCCGAAAACATTATCCCGTTGGAAGCTGCCATGGCTAAAGCCAAAGCCCGAAGGTCCCAATTTTTGGAGCAAGTATATATTAAACTTCCTTCTACCAGCGATGATGCGGCAACTTCGCTGCAGATAAAACAGGTTTTGGCGCGCTTTCCCGGTCCCAATCCTGTATACTTGTTCTTTGCCGCCGAAAACAAGGTTATTGCTACCAACCCGGACTTGTGGGTAGAACCATCCGAGGAATTTAAAACAGCTGTCAGCGAGGCATGGGGTCCGGATAGTTATAAGGTTAAATTCATGCACTAGAAGGAGTTAATTGTATGCGTATTGCGATTTACCCGGGCAGTTTCGACCCGGTAACCTGCGGACATTTAGACATTTTAGGCCGTGCACTGGGACTTTTTGACAAGGTAATTATTGCAGTTGCCAAAGAAAGTACCAAACAGTCGGTGTTTAGCGTGCAAGAGCGTGTTGTCATGCTGTGTGAGGTTACGCGGGACATGCCAAAAGTCACCGTCGACGCTTTCGAGGGCTTGACGATTAATTATGCCAAGCGGGTGGGCGCAGAAGTGGTAATCCGGGGACTAAGAGCGATGTCAGATTTTGAGTTTGAGTTCCAAATGGCTCTAATGAACAAGAAACTTGAGCCGTCTATTGAAACCGTGTTTTTAATGACCCAAAGTGACTTTTCTTTTATCAGTTCAAGTGCCATAAAATCTGTGGTAAGTATGGGTGGCACGGTTGCTGGGTTGGTGCCGGTGCAGGTGGAAGAAGAACTGAAAAGGAAGTATTTTGGCTAATTGGGCCTGTATAGGACCGCTTAAGGTGGCTTTATTGCAGAAAGGTCAGCCCTGTGTTATCATTAAGCTGTTTAATTTTCAGGTAAAATTGGATTGGGGTGACAGTGGTGGAAGAAGCTTGCACAAACAGTGAGTACGTCGTTATTAAGGCGCTTGAAAATGGAGTAACCATCATAGGGCTGACCAGAGGCAAGGATACAAAGTTTCACCACTCCGAGAAGCTCGATAAAGGCGAAGTCATGATTGCTCAGTTTACTGAGCACACTTCCGCGATTAAAATAAGGGGGCGGGCGCAAATATTCTCCCGCCATGGTCAGGTCAATACCATAGATTGAGTGTAATTATTGTCGTTGAAACGGACATTGGGAGGACTGCGGCATGTGGACGGTAGTGTTTATCGCCAATAACAGGACTACTGCCGAGACGTATAAGGATATCCTGCAGAAGGAGGGGTTATTAGTGCAGCTTAGGTCAATCGGCACTGCTAACCAGGGAGATGCAGGTGCGGTGGAAATCTTAGTTCCGGAATCAGAAGCTGAAGAAGCCCATGAAATAATCATCAGTTCCCGCGGGGCTTAATTGGGAAAGAAGAGGGTAGTATATGCTTAAGGACTTGTTCCGTAAGCCAAAGTATGTCACAGTTTCGCCGACTGCTCCGAAGAAGGACATGCCGGATGGATTGTGGGTTAAATGCAGTGGTTGCGGAGAAATCCTATACAATAAGGAATTGACGAAGAATCTTAAGGTTTGCCAGAAATGCGGTACGCATTTACGTATGACGGCCAGAGAACGCATTGAAGCTACTCTGGATGACTTTGTGGAATATGATGCTGATTTGAGTTCGGTCAATACTTTGAACTTCCCGGATTATGAGGATAAACTGGCAAAGGCCCAAGCCGCAACCGGTTTGCAGGAAGGGATCTTGACCGGAGAAGGTATAATTAACGGTTTGAGCTTGGTTGTCGGAGTTATGGACTCATATTTTATGATGGGAAGCATGGGCGCGGTAATTGGCGAAAAAATAACTCGAGCTGTAGAACGTGCGATCGCAAAGAAACTACCGCTTATTTTGTTTGCTACTTCAGGTGGCGCAAGGATGCAGGAAGGTACGCTTGCTTTAATGCAAATGGCCAAAACGAGCGCGGCTTTGGCACGCTTAAGTGCAGCAGGTCTGTTATATATTTCTGTCTTGACTGATCCTACTTTTGGCGGAGTAACGGCTAGCTTTGCTTCGTTGGGCGACATTGTAATTGCCGAACCAGGGGCTTTAATTGGGTTTGCGGGACCGCGGGTGCTACAGCAAACTATGCATCAGGAACTTCCGCCGGGAGCTCAGACCGCCAAGTTTAACCTGGAACATGGTATTATTGACATGGTGGTGGAAAGAGGCCAAATGAAGAGCATGCTGGCTAAATTAATGCGGCTACACCAGGGGGGATGCTAACTATGGCGCAACCGCTTGAATTTGAAAAACCCTTGGTGGAATTAGAGGCTAAAATCAGAGAGTTAAAAAGTTTTGCGGAAGAAAAGGAACTAGACCTCTCGGACGAAATTATCACCCTTGAGAATAAGGCAACCAGTTTGCAACGAAGTATCTATGGGAATCTCACGGCATGGCAGAAAACGCAAATTGCGCGGCAGCCTGACAGGCCTAATTTTTATGATTATGTACAACTGCTGTTTACGGACTTTGTTGAGTTACACGGTGATAGAGCGTTTGCGGACGACCAAGCTATTGCGGGTGGAATCGCCTTTTTTAACGGGACACCGGTCACTGTCGTCGGGCATGCCAAAGGTAAGGACACCAAGGAGAATATTCGTCGCAACTTTGCGATGCCACATCCGGAAGGATACCGTAAAGCACTGCGACTTATGCGGCAGGCGGACAAATTCGGCCGACCAATTATTACATTTATAGACACACAAGGGGCATATAGTGGTTTGTCGGCCGAGGAACGGGGTCAAGGTGAAGCCATTGCCCGCAATCTAATTGAAATGTCAATGCTCAAAGTTCCCGTCATTAGTGTGGTAATCGGAGAAGGGGGGAGCGGCGGTGCTTTGGCGTTGGGTGTGGGTGATAGGCTGCTGATGCTGGAACACACTTTTTATTCCGTTATTGCGCCTGAATCGTGTGCGGCAATTTTGTGGCGTGACGCCGCAAAGGCTAAAGAAGCTGCTGAGGCGATGAAGTTCACAGCCCAAGACTTATTACGCCTGGGTATATGTGATGAAATTGTACCGGAGCCACTGGGTGGTGCGCAACGCGACTATGCAATTACGATGGAAAACTTGAGTAAGGCGCTGCAAGCAAATTTGACTGATTTATGTGCCCTTGATACAACTGATTTGCTTAATAAGCGTTATGCGAAAATCAGACAGGTTGGAGTATATTCCGGCTAAAGCATAAGCGTGAAACTAAAGATGCCGTACGGCATCTTTTTTTGGTTAAAAAAGGGACAAAGGCAACGCGAACCACTGATACTGCCAAATCATACCATATAATGAACTTAGAACCAATAGATGGAAGAAGGAGGAGTTGTTATGGCAGCGGGTTTCGCAGGCGGTGCAGGTGGCGGTTTTTGGCTGGGTGGAATTGGAGCAGTAGTAATTGTAATCCTCTTGTTAATCGCTTTAGGCTTAGTATTCTAACATCGTGAGAGAAAAGGAAGGTGGAATTATGTACGGTTACGCTGTATATGGCGCTTCTGCGGGCTTTGGCGGCGCGTTCGGCGTGGGAGCTATTGCTATTGGTACCTTGATTTTAATTGCACTCGGGGTAGTGTTTCTGTTTGCTTGCTAAGTAAGTTACAAGAGTGCGGTTACTATATTTAATGATATACTTGCTAATAAGGTAACTCTCACCAACGGTGAAAGTTACCTTATTTTTTGGTATTTAATGCGACATTTATCATAGTAGAGAGTATGTCTATATGGTAGACTGATGAGCACAATCCTTAACACAAAGGTGTATCAAAAAAGATTGCATGGAGGAATTGCGATGGAGCGTAAAACATATTTGACTATTAGAATGTACTTAGTAAAAATGAAAGGCCAGAAACGTTTAGAGCCGCGAGTGCGGCATCACCATTTTGATGTTTTTATCGCATGGCTGGGAGCATTTTTGGGAATCGGCGTTGTAGCGCTATTGTCCTTGAGCTACCATATGCCCTTACTTGTGGCCTCCTTTGGTGCTTCGGCTGTGCTGCTTTATGGCGTGCCTGACTCGCCGCTGGCCCAACCGCGGAACGTCTTTTTTGGGCACACTATCTCGGCCACTGTAGGTGTAATTGCCTATGCCTTGTTGGGTTTAAACTGGTGGTCAGCCAGTATTGCCACAGCAACAGCCATCGCTTTAATGTTACTAACGCATACCGCCCATCCGCCCGGAGGTGCAACTGCTTTGGTGGCCGTACTTTCCAAAGCTGCACCGATGTATATCCTTACACCCGTCGCTTTAGGGGCAGCGATTTTGATTATAATTGCCCTGATTACCAATAATCTTTCGCCACGCCGGAGCTATCCCATGCATTGGTTTTAGGTTATACCGTCGCATAGATAAAATATACATATTGTATGTGACTGATTGTGAATACTGCTTAATGGGCAGCCAAATTAGATACTAAGAGGTCCTTGTCTGATATAGATGAGGACCTTTTTAACGGGGAAGGTAGCACGATTTGGCTCAGTCTCAGGTCGGGTTTTCGTGTCTGCGGGCGGATGGAGCACAGAAAATTAGAGGTAAACCTTATATTATTGTCGAAATAATAGCTAGGGGGTGTAGAATGCATATCGGCAGTTCTAATTCAAATGTAACAGAGGCAAGTGATAAGGGAGTAATGCGCGACAGTTTGCTCAATGCAGCAGATTTGTTCGCTCATGCCATGGAAATTGCCCGCAATCACGGACGTTTAGCCACAGGGAAGGCGTGTCGCTCCTTTCACTCGCGCGTAGTTGATAACTTGGAGTACTTAAAAAACGCTCATCAAGAAATTATTGAATACGCTAAAAGAACGAACGATGTGGCCCCGGCCGCTGAATGGTTCATGGACAATTTTTATCTTGTCAAGGAATTGAAAGCGGAAATCCAAAATAGCTTGCCGCGCAAGTATGAAAAACAACTTCCGTGTGTGAAAGGTGCCAGTTTTGGGCACTGCCCACGTATTCTTGACCTGATGGTGGAACTGATACAGCATACGGACAGCCATATTGAACGTCAGACCCTTACCGGCTTTATTAACTCTTACCAGTCGGAGATGCCTTTGTCCAGCGGTGAATTGTGGGCAACCCCAATCATGCTGCGTATTGCGCTTTTGGAAAATATCCGTCAACTCACTGAGCAGGTGGTTATCACGCTGCGTGAGAGAGAGGCGGCAGACCGGTGGATTGAACAGTTCTTTAAGGCGGAGACTGAGACGAATGATTGGCAACTGACCATCCAAGAGTCCCTAGAGACTAAGTCGTACTCCTCAGCCTATGTGGAGCGGATGGTGCGCAATTTTCGGGAGCTTGGGCATGAGGGAGAGCCCATTTTGCATTGGTTTGATCGGGTACTTGAACAGCAAGGCACTACTGCGGACAGCTTGACCAGCCAGGAACACCACCTTCAGGCAGTGGATCAAGTTTCTATGGGGCATGCCATTACAAGCCTGAGGTTTTTGCGCGAAGAAGACTGGCATAGTTTTTTTGAAGCTGTTAGTCCGATAGAGCGAGTATTGCAAGCTGATCCTGACGGGGTTTACGGCCAGATGGATTTTGAGTCGCGCGATGTGTATAGGCATAAGGTAGAGAATTTTTCGCGTCGCTTTAATGTGCCGGAAATTGCAGTAGCGCAGAAAGTACTGGACTGGGCCAAAAAAGGATATGAAGGCGGTCCCGGGGCGGACGCACATGTGGGGTATTATTTAATTGGTCCGGGACATGAAGTGCTTGAGCAGGAACTGCAAAAGGAATGGACAGATGTAGTGCAGATAGGTTCAAAACTGCGACATCTTGTCTGGCAATATCCGCGCCTTACTTATTTTAGCGGTATTGCATTGGGCATGCTGATTTTTCTCTATTGTAGCCTAAGGTTGGCTTTGAGGGGAACAATGCCTGATCCATTCATGGATACGCTGGGTTTCTTGGCGCTACTAATTCCAAGCTGCGGCATAGCTATTTCGGTAGTTAATTGGCTGGCTGCTCGCTCTATTCCACCCTATTTTTTTCCTAAGCTTGAGCTTAAGCAAGGTATCTCGGAAAAATTACGTACTATCGTAGTCATACCGACTTTTTTGAATAGCGTACCTCGCGTAAATGAACTGATTGCCGGACTTGAAGTGTTTTATCTGGCTAATCAGGATGCCAATTTGCATTTTGCAGTACTTGGCGACTACGTAGATGCAGCGTCCGAGACTCTAAGTTCCGATGACATAGTTTTTGCGGCGGCCAAGGATGCCATTGAAGCTTTAAATCGCAAACACGGCTTAGGCAGGTTTTATCTTTTTGCCCGTAAACGACTGTGGAATCCTGCTGAGGGCGTTTGGATGGGTTGGGAACGTAAGAGAGGCAAACTTGTTGAATTTAATCGGTTATTATTAGGGGATAAACAAACAAGTTTTTATGCCCAAGTCGGCACTCCAATTGAGCTGCCAACCTTTCGTTATGTTATCACCCTTGATTCCGATACCCAGTTGCCGCGCGGTACAGCCAAAAAACTCATTGGGGCGATGGCTCATCCGTTACACACGCCTCGAATTGTCGGCAACAGGGTTGCTGAGGGTTATGCTATTTTGCAACCAAGGATTGGGTTTTCACTCAAAAGTGCGGGAGGGTCCTTCTTTTCGCGCATTTTTTCCGGCAAGGTCGGGGTGGACCCATATACAAACGCGGTATCTGACGTCTATCAAGATGTCTTTGGCAGAGGTAGTTTTACCGGCAAAGGGATTTATGATCTAGTTGCTTTTCACGGCGTGACGGATAATGTTTTTCCGGAAAACACTATTTTAAGTCATGATTTGTTAGAAGGAATTTATGCACGGGCAGGTCTTGTTACTGACATAGAATTAATCGATGATTTTCCCGCTAATTACCACGCTTATATTCGGCGGTTGCATCGCTGGGTACGCGGTGATTGGCAGATTATGCCTTGGATACTTAAAAACTTGCCCGCAATATCGCATTGGAAGATTTTTGATAATTTACGACGCAGTGTCGAAGCCCCAGCACAGGTAGTGCTGATTTTACTAGCCTTTACTTTGTTGCCCGGCGAACCATGGTTGTGGACAGGTTTAGTGGTTATAAACCTGCTATTGCCGCTCATATTTGAGTTTATCGGACATTACCTGGCACCTCTCGATCAACGGGAACAACTGGAGTTAGGTCAAGGTTTTATTCAGTTTTTGTTTCAGTTTGCATTTATACCCTATCAAGCCTATACAATGACAGATGCCATAGTGCGCAGTCTCTGGCGCCAATTCGTCAGTCACCGCAAATTGTTGGAGTGGGAGACTGCTGCTGAGACGGAGCGTAGACTGGATAAAAGCCAAATGGCCTCTTGGCGCTTAATGAAACCTATCGTGGCAGGGGTGTTACTATTCACTGCCGGACTATGTTTGTACAGTCCGCATAAGGCAATGCTTTTCCTGCCTATTGCGGTTCTTTGGTTTGTCTCGCCTTGGCTGGCCTATCGTATCAGTTTGCCTCCACGTCAAGAGCAAACTCCGCTTACAGCAAAGGAAAACTTTGAATTAAGGCAATGGTCACGTAAAATTTGGGCCTTTTTCGAGGAATTTATCACGGCGGAAGATCACTGGCTACCGCCGGATAACGTGCAAATTGACCCCCCAAAAGGAATTGCACATCGAACTTCCCCTACTAATATCGGCCTCGCCTTATTGAGCAACATGTCGGCGCGGGATTTTGGCTACCTAAGTGTGCGTCAAGTGTGTGAGCGAGTAGAAAACACTCTGAATACAGTTGAAAACCTCGAACGCTGGAACGGACATCTGTATAACTGGTATGACACCCAAAGCCTTTTGCCTTTGCAACCGCGCTATGTGTCTACAGTCGACAGTGGTAATCTGGTGGTATACGCTCTAACTTTAGGGACAGCTATACAAGAACTTACCAGTAAACCTATTCTTTCTATGCAGCTAGCACACGGACTTAAAGATACGCTTAATGTATTGACTGAACAGCTTGGGGGTAGGGAGTACCCGCAAATACACGAGTTTAACCGGTCTCTGACCAAATTCATTGACGACAATGTTTTTAGCATGGAAGGGTGGCGAGCAATCTTGCTGCAATGGGCTGCCCTGCCGGAAGATTTTGCGGAAGACCTTCCGGAAGATGTTGCCCCTTGGTCTAATCGCCTGCAGAGTATGGTCGAGACATTTAAACAGGAATTGGACGATTTTTATCCTTGGCTGGCTGGGGATGTTATAACCTCGGGAAATAAATATCAGGTTGACACTTTAGGTTTGCGTGATTTGGCGACTTACTATGGGCAAACTCAGGCTGGCGCCAAGTCTTCACCCGAGTCGATGGCGTGGAGTATTTCCAGTATTAACAATCTCCTGAGGCGGTTTGACAGGATAATGGTGCGCTTGGAAAGAATAGCGATGGAAACAGACTTTCGCCCATTATATGATGAAAACCGCAAGCTTTTTTCCATTGGGTATGCGATTAATGACCAAGCTCGTGATAAATCATTCTACGATTTGTTGGCCTCTGAGGCCAGACAAGCTAGCTTTATAGCTATTGCCAAAGGCGATATTCCTCAAAGCCACTGGTTTCGCTTAGGGAGAACGTTGACAGGGGTAAAGGGGAACCGCAGTCTGGCCTCCTGGAGCGGTACCATGTTTGAATTCTTGATGCCGCTATTGTTAATGCGCACGTACCCCGGTACCCTGTTGGATCAAACCTATCACGCCGTAATTCGAGTTCAACAACTCTATGGTGCGCAACATAATGTGCCCTGGGGAGTCTCTGAAAGTGGTTTTTTTGAATTAGACGGCTTGAACAATTACCAATACAGGGCCTTTGGCGTACCAGGGCTGGGGTTAAAACAAAATCTTGCCAAAGACGTAGTTATTGCGCCTTATGCGACCTTTATGGCTCTAATGGTTGAACCGCAAGCAGCGACTGAAAATTTGCGGTTGATGCAGGCTAAAGGTTATGCCGGTACCTTTGGGATGTTTGAGGCGATTGATTTTACGCCGGAACGTGCCACAGTAAGTGGGTTTGGCATTGTGAAAAGTTATATGGTCCACCACCAAGGAATGAGTTTTTTAGCCTTAGACAATGTGTTGCATGATAATATTATGCAACAGCGTTTTCATGCTCATCCTATGATACAGGCGACGGAGCTATTGTTGCAGGAGCGTATTCCTTCTGAAAACAGTGCTAAAGGTGAAATCGAAGAACGTCCCAATGAGCCAGACCGTAAAACAATCGATAAAATGTGGGCGAGAAGATTTGTTACCTATGGCACCGCGGACAGTTTGATGCCAATTACGCATTTTCTATCCAATGGGCAGTACTCCGTAATGATGACTAATGCCGGCTCCGGCTACAGTCGTTTTGGTAAAAATGCAGTTTCGCGTTGGCGTGAAGACGTAACGCGGGATGCTTGGGGAACATACTTTTATATCAAGGAGCTTAATTCAGAAACGGTATGGTCGGCGACGCATCAGCCTTGTGGTAATTCAGGTGAAAATTATAAGGTTATTTATGCGCCGGATAGGATTGAATTCAGTCGCAGGGATAACAATATTGTGACTAAAACAGAGATATCCGTCTCGCCAGAAGATCAAGTTGAAATTCGGCGCATTTCACTAACCAATCACAGTTTGCGGGATAGGATTCTGGAAATAACGAGCTATTTTGAAATAGTATTGGCCCCAATGAATGAGGATATGGCTCACCCTGCTTTTGGCAATTTGTTTGTGGAAACAGAATTTGCCCATCAGGCCTTGCTTGCCACTCGGCGCAAGCGTAAGGAAGATGATGTCGAGTTGTGGGCGATGAATACAGTAGTAGTTGATGGGGAAGGAATTGGCGCAGTTCAATATGAAACGGATCGCGCAAAATTTATTGGCAGAGGTAGAAGTCTGGCGAATCCTCAAGCTTTAGATTCCAGCCAACCCCTGTCAAATACAGTTGGTGCAGTAATTGATCCGGTTATGTGTCTCAGACAGAGAGTCAAGCTCCGTCCCGGACAGACTGTACGGGTGTCTTTCTCTACAGGTATTGGCAATAGCAGAGATGAAGCAGTGGAACTGGCGTTGAAGTATCACAACGTGGGAACTGTGGAACGCGCATTTGAATTGGCGTGGACTTACAGCCAGATGGAATTACAGCATCTCAACTTGTCCCCTGCGCAAGCGAATGAGGCGCTTAATTTCGGCGCCAATCTGCTCTATCTAAGTCCTTGCCGCCAAGAATTTGCCACCGTGATTGCGCAAAATCGCAAGGGACAATCATCGCTCTGGCCTTATGCCATTTCCGGTGATTTTCCTATCGTGCTGATTCGTCTCGCTGATGCGACGCAGCTTGATTTGGTAAGCCAATTTCTCATCGTGCATGAATATCTTAGAATCAAGGGTTTGTTAATCGATCTGGTCGTTTTAAATGAAGAGCACAGCGGCTACCTTACAACTTTGCAAGACTCTTTACGTGACATTGTATCTGTAGGGCATGCCCGTGAATTGGTGAACAAACCAGGCGGAGTATATTTGCTCTATAAGGATATGGTTTCGCCCGAAGACATCAATTTGCTGTCAACAGTAGCTCGAGTAAACTTTATAGGTGCAGAAGGTTCCTGCAGCTTTCAGATGCGCAGTAAAGGGAAGTTCTTTAAGGTATCGCCGGATTCGCTCGATCAGATGGACGACGCGGGGGCTGAGGACGAAGAGGGGACCAAGCCTTGGCCGGAAGATCGACGGCTTAGAATATCCCCGTCAAATCTACAATATGGGAATGGGATCGGCGGGTTCAGCCAGGATGGAAGCGAATATATCATCGAACTTAAAGCTAAGGAGCTTACACCCTTACCCTGGATTAACGTAATTGCTAACGATGATTTTGGTTTTATAGTTTCTGACTCCGGCTCCGGCTACACCTGGTCGCAAAACAGCCAGGCTAATAAACTTACACCGTGGTCAAACGACCCTGTTTTAGACCCTTTGGGGGAAGTTTGTTATCTGCGCGACGAGCAGAGCGGCGATTTTTGGTCAGTAACACCTAAACCTGTCCCGAGCGCTAGCGGTTACACTGTGAGGCATGGCCAAGGCTACTCGGTGTTTGACCATTATAGCCAGGGTTTAGCGCAAAGTTTATTAATGTTCGTGCCACTCTCGGGAACTCTGAAAATATTGGAGCTGACCCTGCGTAACGATACAGAAAGCGAACGGCATTTAAGTTCAACTTACTATATGGAACCGGTGCTTGGTGTTGCCCGTGATTTAACAGCTCCGTTTATTGCGACAGAGTATGACGAGTCACGCGCCGCCATGCTCATCCGCAATACTTATCAGGAAGAATTCGCAGGACGAGTGGTTTTTCTGGGTGCCACAGGTGGCAAAGTCATGTCCTTTACGGGTGATCGGACAGAATTCATCGGCCGTAACGGCAGCTTGGAAAATCCCGCCGTGATGCAGCGGACAGAACTTTCCAGCGTCACCGGAGCTGGCTTCGACCCGTGTGCTGCGATACAGTTGGAGATTAATCTTCAACCAGGTGAAACAAGGAGCATCTGTTTCCTCCTGGGTGAAGGGGCTACACGTGAGTCAGCCTTAGCTTTGCTCGATGCGTATCAAATGCCGGAACAAGTCCAAGCTGCGTTTGAAAAGGTCAAATCATATTGGCAAGAGTTGCTGGGCACCGTACAGGTGTCTACACCCGACAAGTCCATGGATTTGTTGCTCAACCGCTGGCTCTTGTATCAAACGGCTTCGTGCCGGCTTAAGGCCCGTTCCGCGTTTTACCAGTCGGGTGGAGCCTATGGCTTTAGGGATCAACTGCAGGATGTAATGGCTTTAGTTTTTGCTGATCCAAGCTTGACCAGACGTCAAATAATCCTGCATTGCAATCACCAATTCCTTGAAGGAGATGTACAACACTGGTGGCATCCCGAAAAAAACCGCGGTATTCGTACAAAGTTCTCGGACGATATGTTGTGGTTGCCGTTTGTGACGGCAGATTATCTTGAGCATACAGGCGATTACAGTATTTTAGACGAGAGCGCAAGCTACTTGGAGGAAGAGCTGCTCAGAGAGGATGAGGCTGAGCGCTATGGCCTGCCGACGGTTTCCCCGCAACGTGGCAGCGTGTATGAGCACTGTCTGCGCGCGATTGAACGAGCAGTGCACTTTGGTGAGCATGGGCTGCCCCTGATTGGTTCCGGTGATTGGAATGATGGTTTTAGTAATATTGGAATCAAAGGCAAAGGTGAAAGTGTCTGGTTAGGGTGGTTCCTCTATGCAACACTGACTCGTTTTGCTAAGATTTGCGCGACGCGTAGTGACCTTGAGACGGCTAAGCGCTTTGACGAGATTGCCAAGGAGTTACAGAGTAACCTGGAGTGCCATGGCTGGGATGGCAGTTGGTACCGCAGGGCATACTTCGACGATGGCACCCCGCTGGGCTCCGTGCGTAATGAGGAATGCCAAATTGACTGCATAGCTCAGGCTTGGGCGGTGATTTCCGGAGCGGGTAGCAGGGACAAAGTGCGGGCTGCGATGTTGGCGCTCGATCATTATTTGTTGCGGCGTGATGATCGGATGTTGTTGCTCCTTAATCCTCCCTTTGACCACGCCGAACCCAATCCGGGCTATATCAAAGGTTATGTGCCGGGGGTAAGGGAAAATGGCGGGCAATACACTCACGGCGCAATCTGGGCTGTTTTGGCCTGGACGATGATTGGTGAAGGGGATCAGGCTACGGAATTATTTCAGATGCTTAACCCAATCAATCACAGCCGTACAGAAAGTGAGGTAGCACGTTATAAAGTCGAACCCTATGTTATGGCTGGAGATGTGTACGCAACTCCGGGACATGAAGGTCGCGGCGGTTGGTCGTGGTACACTGGCGCATCAGGTTGGATGTACCGAACCGGGCTGGAGGGAATCTTAGGTTTTAGTCCGACCGGTGACACACTTACAATTAAACCTTGCATCCCTAGACATTGGCCGGGATATAGTATCGAGTACCGCTATAAAGACACTCCCTATGTTATTGAAGTTATGAACCCCAATGGCAAAATGACCGGGGTTGGGCAAATCAGTGTGGACGGGGTAGTCCTTAACGGAGACAGCATTCCGTTAGTGAATGACACAAAACCGCACCTGATTAAAGTGCTAATGTAAAACTAAGTTAAAAGGTTCAGACCCCACAAACATGGGGTCTGAACCTTTTAAAGTGTGAGCGGTAATTTGCACGGTTAATCTAGTTCTTGCATAAAATGCTCGGCATCTTTGGGCTCCCATTGACGGTCAACCAAGTGAGGGCTATTCTTAAGCCAGGTTAGGCGGTCGGCGAAGGTGGGCTTATCGATTTGATACAGAATGCCGATAGGTATTTTGCTGCCCCATTCAGCGGCCTTTGCCATCGCCTGCTGCCAACTGGTACGGTCATAATCATCTCCTAGCCTGTATACCCGCTCCCGATACCAATCGTAGGTATTAACTTTGTTGAAGCTCACACAGGGTTGGAGAATATCGAGTAACGCGTAACCTTTGTGCTCAATTGCCGCTTTGATAAGTTCAGTTAAGTGTTCAGGTTCACCGGCAAATCCGCGAGCAACAAAGCTTGCTCCAACGGCTATGGCCATTAGGACTGGGTCTAAAGGCTGGTCAATATTACCCAAGGTCTGTACCCCTGTCACCTGACCAAGGTCGGTGGTTGGGGAGGCTTGGCCTTTGGTAAGTCCGTAAATTTGATTGTTGTGAACAAGGTGCGTAATGTCAACGTTGCGCCTTATGTTATGCAAAAAATGATTGCCACCTTCGCCATAACTATCCCCATCACCGGTGTTTACTAAAACAGTGAGTCCAGGATTGACGATTTTGGCAGCTATTGCAGGTGGAAGAGCACGGCCATGCAGGCCGTTAAAACCATTGACCTTGATGTAATGTGGCAGCTTGGCAGCTTGTCCAATACCGGAGGCGATCAGCACCTGATCAGGTTGTTTGCCTAGATCAAACAAGGCCTGTTTGAGACTTTTCAAGATGGGAAAATTCCCGCACCCGGGACACCAAGCAATCTCATCCGTAGAATCAAATACTGAGGCAGCATTTTGCTCGGCCATTTACAGCACCTCCTTCACACGGCTGACTATGTATCCGCCGCTCATTGCCCGGCCGTCATATTTCAGCACGGACTCGGTACAGGCGATAAGAGTCTCATCACGCATCAAGGCTGCGAGTTGGCCGGTAGCGTTTTGCTCGACGTTGATAATATGTTTGGCTGTAGCAGCTTGTTGTTTGAGACTGCGAGACGGGAAGGGATATACATCTCCAAACACTAATGCTCCGACAGAAATACCTGCTTGGCGCATTGTTTCCACTGCCTCACGCACCGGACCTGCGGTCGATCCCCAGGCAACAAGCAAGACCTCAGGCTCGGATTGGCCAAAAAACCAAGGTTCTTCAACTTCTGCTTCAAGCAGCTTGAGCTTCTGCAGGCGTTTTCGCACCATAGCATTGCGCACAGTGGCAGATTCGGTAATGTGACCAAATTCCGTATGTTCATCGCTGTCCGCTAAGACTATTTCACCGGCGCAGCGCCCAGGGACAAGCCGGGGTGAAATTCCGCTCTCGGTCAAGGCATAGCGGCGATATGGTTTGGTGGCTTCAGTCGATAGATGGCGTTCAATCGTAATTTTACTGAAGTCGTAAGGGGGAATAGTCTGGTAATAGTCCCCCACATATTGATCACCTAAAAGAATTACCGGTATTTGAAACTGCTCTGCTAAGTTGAAGGCCCGAGCCGTTTGGTAAAACGCATCTTGCGGGTTGCGCAAGGCAATCACCATGCGAGGAAATTCCCCTTGGGCTGCCGAAATGACGAATTTAAGATCACCTTGTTCGGTGCGGGTAGGCAAACCGGTAGCAGGGCCGGGACGCTGAATCTCAGCGATAACTAGAGGGGTTTCGGTAATACCTGCTAAACCTAATGCTTCCACCATCAGCGAAAATCCGCCGCCGGATGTCCCAGTCATGGACCTTACTCCGGCGTAGGAGGCGCCTAAGGCCATATTGATGGCAGCAATCTCATCTTCAGCCTGTTCCACAACAATTTTAGTCTCGGCCATTTTGGCAGCTAAATAATTCATAATACCGGTCGAGGGAGTCATAGGATAGGCTGCATAAAAACAGCATCCGGCGGCCAGCGCACCCAAACCTATGGCTTGATTGCCGTTAAGCATGATGCGATGCTCATTTACCGGTTCTAAGGTCGGAAAGACGCTTTCCACCATGTTGAATCCTGCTTCCAGTGCTTGATGATTGGATGCGCGGATAGCTGCTTGAAATATGCTCTCCAACACTGGCTCAGCTGAAGCCAACTGGAGCGCAAACAGTTTTAAGGCTGCGCCGGCAGCAACGGTTCCTTCCAGTAAAGGGGAGCCAAGCGCCTTTGCTGTTTGCTTTAAAGGGAGCCAGATGCCATCAGCGTCGAGTTCAGGGCGCAGGCTTACGTCACCGAGTAATTTGCCGGAAGTGCTCAAGCGAGCGCGATGATTATTGACTGTAGTCATGTCTAGGGCAATTACCAAATCTAAATCATCACGTTGGGAATACAGAGGACTTTCGCCAAAGCGGATTTGCGTAAAGTTGTGCCCGCCTCGTACGCGAGACATATAGTCTTTGTTGGAAAAGATCTCAAAGTTGTTCTTCTTGAGGATTTGCTCGAGCAGCTTTGCCAGAGTGTCCACACCCTGCCCGGCTGCGCCTCCTACCAGGACGTTGTAGTCCATAGGCCACCTCCCTGATTAATTTAGTTGTGCTTTAATGATAATTAGATAAAGTATTAGGTTAAAGCTGTTACTAACTTGTCCCTAGTAATAAGTTTACAGGAAATTAGCGCGGGTAGCCAGCGAATAACTGTATTTACACGGTTAATTATTCGGAAAAAGGAGCATGTCTTACTAATCTCCCTTCGACAAAACAGACTGACTATGCTAGTAACCTCTCATCAGTCTGCCATGAAACAATAAAGCAGCACTAGATCAACCTTTAAAACAAGCCAAATCTACTAGACTCGTCGCAACAAAACAAGCAAGGCTTGGATTGCTCCAAGCCTTGCTATTAAAGGGTTTATTATCGTTTTGGTGCCGAAGGCCGGGGTCGAACCGGCATGGAGTCACCCCCACTGGTTTTTGAGACCAGCGCGTCTGCCTATTCCGCCACTTCGGCATTGAGTACTTTGATATAATAGCATAAGCAGGTTTGCTTTGCAAGAGCTTACACGGCTCAAATTATGCAAAACAAACCTTTAGTTGCCATTTGGCAAAGGTACTAAAGTTGGCAATAACGTAGATTAAGGCAGGAAATTATTAAAATGCAACCGAATCTTCAATTAAATACTTAATACTTGATGATGTGACTATACTTAATGAAAAGTAGATTTAAAGGTAAGATTATGGATAGTTGGACTAATTTGCGTAAAATAATCCATGTTGATATGGATGCCTTTTTTGCGGCTGTAGAGCAGCGGGATGATCCGGCCTTATTGGGTAAACCGGTTGTAGTCGGAGGGAACCCGCACAGTCGAGGGGTTGTTTCTACGTGTTCATACGAGGCCCGCATATATGGCGTCCATTCCGCCATGCCTCTGGCGGAAGCTTTGCGGCGTTGTCCCCAGGCGATATTTCTGCCTGTTAACGGCAAGAAGTACCAGGAAGCATCACACCAAATCAGACATATTTTCTTGGATTATACCCCAATGGTTGAACCGCTTTCCCTTGATGAGGCTTTTTTGGACGTGACGGCGTCCACTAGTTTGTATGGTCCTGCCCCAATCATAGCGCAAACGATTAAAGACCGCATTTATCGAGAGTTAAACTTAACTGCTTCCGCAGGCGTGGCCTGTAATAAGTTTTTGGCCAAGCTTGCTTCGGATTTACGCAAACCCAATGGGTTGGTCGTTGTTCAACCGGACATGGTTCAGGCGTTTTTAGATCCACTGCCCATTGAACGGATTTGGGGTGTAGGAGCTAAGACCGCGGCGCAGTTGCGTGGTATGAATGTGAAAACTGTATACGACTTGAGGCGACTGGATGTGGGACACTTAACCCGACTATTTGGCACATGGGGAGCCCAGTTGTATCAACTGGCTCAGGGTATCGATGAGAGACCGGTTGAGAGCGTGCGCGAGGTCAAATCGATAGGGCGCGAGACAACTTTTGCCGAGGATATCAATGACCTAGAAACCTTGCAAACTATTTTGTTGGAACTGGCCGGTGATGTAGGGAGAAGTATGCGTAAAGCGGCTGTTAAGGGAAAAACCGTGACTTTAAAAGCGCGCTACTCTGACTTTCAGACCATCTCGCGTTCGCGCACCTTGACTCAGCCTACCAATCTTGATGAGGTAATTTATCAGGAAGCGTGCACTTTGTTGCGGGAGGTATCCCTTAAACAACCACTGCGCTTAATAGGTCTAACTTTGCATCATTTGAATGAGAAGGATACCGGGCAACTGGCGCTGTTTGCAGAACCGCAACAGGACAGAGAGAAGCTGACTAAGGTTCTAGATGCAGTAAATGAGAAATATGGCGAAGGAAGCATTACTAAAGCGCGGCTGCTGCACCGTAAACGGTAGAGTCATGGTGATGCGTGAGTGCAAATAAATTAAGGCAAAATAGGGCGTAAAGCGGTCTAGTTGCTTGGAAGAGCCCACCCAAGTGTGATAGTATTAAAGCATAGATTTGTAAGCAAGCTGGCGGTCTGAATGACCTGAGTTGGCAAAGGAGTGTACAATGCCAAAGTTAATTGTCCTAGATGGAAACAGCCTGGCTAACCGGGCTTTTTATGCGCTGCCACTGCTTTCTAATTCGCAGGGAGTGGTTACCAATGCAGCCTACGGGTTCACTAACATGCTGCTGCGCATTATTGAAGATCATAAACCTTGCCACTTAGTGGTGGCTTTTGACAAGTCCAAGGCCCATGTACGGATAGCTCAATTTGCGGAGTATAAGGCAAACCGTAAGGCGACCCCGGAAGAATTACGGCCTCAGTTTGGGATGATTAAAGATATTCTTGCAGCTATGGACATACCGTTTGTCGAATTGGAAGGCTATGAAGCGGATGATTTGATAGGCACTTTAGTGCGCAGGTCCGAGACTAGAGGATGGCAGAATATTATCTATACCGGTGATAAAGATGCGTTACAATTAATTTCGCCGCAAACGGTGGTGGCTTTGACTAAAAAAGGCATTTCTGAGTTGGAAGTTGTCGATGAACAGGCACTGCGGGAAAAATATCAGCTGGAACCACTCCAAGTAATTGACTTAAAGGGCTTGATGGGAGACACTTCGGACAATATCCCCGGCGTACCTGGCATAGGGGAAAAAACCGCCTTAAAACTGCTCTGGCAGTTTGGCAGCGTGGAAAACGTTTTAGCTAATGCGGATCAGGTTGATGGCAAGAAGATCCGGCAAAATTTGACCGACTTCGCGGGGCAAGCCGTGCTTAGTAAGCAGTTGGCCACCATCGACACAAATGTGCCCGTCGAACTCGATTTAGACACTTGTGCCTTGACTGATCCAGACTTCACCAAGTTGCTGGCAATTTTTCAGGAACTTGAATTTAAAAACTTAGTCAAGAGTGTCGCAGCGCAACTAAATGTCCAACCCGGGTTGTTGCAAGCCACGCCTAATGGATTTGTCCAACCTCAAGCGGTGATGGAAATCAAGGATGGTGCAAAACTGAGCGAGTTTTGGTCTCAGTTGCAGGCTCCGATTGGTCTGTACTTTGAGTATAGCGGTAACAATGCCCGCGAGGGAGAAATAATTGGACTTGGTATTACTGGAGGATTATGTGGCTACTTGACGCATGAGGCTTTAAAGGATGCAGAGATGTGGCAGTGCCTGGCACCTCTTTTAGGTGACGGGCAACCTAAAGCAGTACACGATGCCAAAAAAGCCATCAGTTATTTGACAGTTAAGGGTTTGAGTCTGTCTGCCATTGAAATAGACCTGATGTTGGCCGCTTATCTCATTAACCCATCCGGTTCCAAGTACGACTTGGCAACGTTGGGTCTTGACCATTTAAATTGGGTCTTAAACCAAGAACCAGGTTATCTGGGTATTAACAGCGCGGTAATTTTACAGTTGGCCTTAATCCTCCGGGATATGTTGAATGAAATGGATCTTTGGCAGCTCTTGCATGAAATTGAGCTTCCTCTCGCAGCGGTTTTGGCTAAAATGGAACTGGCGGGAATTAAACTTGACCGTATGATGTTGACGGAAATGGGTGAGTTGATTTCAAACCGGTTAAACGAGTTAGAAACGGATATTTTTACCTTGGCGGACGGAAAATTTAACATCAACTCGCCCCAGCAACTCGGGGTCATTCTATTTGAAAAGTTAAAACTTCCGGTGCTTAAAAAAACTAAAACTGGTTATTCTACGAACGCCGAAGTGTTAGAAGAGCTAGAGCCGCAGCATCCGATCATAGCTAAGCTGTTGGAATACCGCCAACTTAGCAAACTTAATTCTACTTATATTGAAGGGCTTAAAGCTATTCAAGACCCCCTAACGGGCCGGGTATATACAAGTTTTAATCAGACAATTACAGTTACCGGCAGACTGTCAAGTACTGAACCTAACCTGCAAAACATTCCGATTCGTCTGGACTTAGGCCGGCAAATTCGGAAAGCCTTTGTTCCGAGTGCAGCTGACATGGTCATCCTTGCTGCGGACTATTCGCAGATCGAATTACGCATTTTGGCCCATATAGCTGGGGATACGAATATGATAGCGGCATTTGAACGTGAAGAAGACATCCATACTCGGACAGCATCGGAAATATTCGGCGTCAGTTTAACTGAGGTTACACCTGAGATGCGGCGTGGGGCGAAGTCGGTCAATTTTGGCCTTGTGTACGGTATCGGTGACTATAGCCTGTCACGCGATATTGGGGTTACCCGACGCGAGGCCAAGGCCTATATTGACAATTATTTTGCTCGCTATCCCATGGTTAAGGCGTGGATGGATAATATAAGCGTGGAAGCGCGTGCTAAAGGGTATGTAACTACAATTGCCAAACGCAGGCGCAATTTGCCGGACTTGTTTAGCTCGAATCGGATAGTGCGAGCGGCCGGTGAACGCACCGCTATGAATACACCGATTCAGGGTAGTGCTGCCGATATAATTAAGTTAGCTATGGTAAAAATAGACCGGGCTTTGATCGGATATAAGACCAGAATGCTGCTGCAGGTACACGATGAACTTATTTTTGAGGTGCCGCAAACAGAGTTAGCAACAATACAAGACTTAGTGCGTGATTGCATGGAAAACGCATTTCCGCTGGCTGTGCGGCTCAAAGTAGATTTAAAAGTGGGGCCAAACTGGTACGATCTGCGTAAGATTTAGCTGTTAGCAGCGAAGGAGAGTCATATATGCCAGAGTTGCCGGAAGTTGAGACAGTGCGTCAGTCCTTGCAAAAGAAGGTTGCCGGATTGAAAATTGCAGCAGTAAAAATTGTGCAGCCGAAGGTGGTCAAAGCAGGACCATTCGAGGATTTCGCAGTAGCGCTGCTAGGGAGAACTTTTATTGACTTTGAGCGTAGGGGCAAGTATTTGTTGGCTCACCTTGACGGCTCAGCCAGCATTGTGGTTCATCTAAGGATGACGGGGCGCTGGGTATACTGCAAACCTGATACCCAGCTGGCCAAACATACGCATGTGATTTTTCAGCTGAGTGATGGCAATGAGCTAAGATTTACGGACACCAGGCGCTTTGGCGGGATGGAACTTGTAGCCACCCAAAACCTAGTGGAGTATAATAGTTTGCTCAAATTAGGCGTGGAGCCTCTAAGTGAGGATTTTACGCCGGAAATTTTGTGCATTTTACTGCAAGGTAAAAAAAGCAAGATAAAGTCACTGATTTTGGATCAAACCAACCTGGCAGGATTAGGTAATATCTATGCGGATGAAGCTTTATTTTTAGCCGGAATTCACCCCGAGCGTAAGGCCGAAACGATTACTGCGGCCGAAGCGTTAAAGTTGCATCATGCTATTCAGGAGGTTTTGCAAAAAGGTATCGCCAATAAGGGCACTACTTTTCGCGACTACGTTGATGCAGAAGGTCAACAAGGTCAAAACCAGCTTAGCCTCAATGTCTATGGCCGGGGCGGTCAAAACTGTGTCAAGTGCGGAACCGCACTCGGCAAAGCTAAGGTAGGGGGGCGGACCAGTATTTTTTGTCCCGCTTGCCAGCCGACCGAGTAGGGGTCATTTTACCAGCAACTGAACATGCACCATCCTTTATGCCTAAAAATATATTAATTTAGGATTCAACCTGGAATAGCAGGGAGGATGGGGCATGTTGTGGTCAGTTGTAGTGCTGGCCCTAGCCCTAAGCCTGGATGGTTTAGGGGTGGGTCTAGCTTATGGGTGCCGTAAGATTAAAATCCCGCTCAGTTCACTGATGACAATTGCCATCTGCTCAATGTTAGCAATGGCACTTTCCATGTTTGCCGGCCACGGTATTGCCAGTATAGCCAAGGGGATACATACTAGTAGTATTGGAGCAGTTATTCTGATGCTTGTAGGGCTATGGCAACTAAGCCAAGCATATTTGCATAGGTCACAAATGGACGAAGCTGTGCCTGCCTTTAGCAGTAATACCCTGGCGTTGCATGAGGATGTTTTGTTTAAAATCTCACTCAAACCGATTGGGTTAGTAATCCAGGTTCTTCGTACGCCAGCCGTTGCAGACATGGACGGGTCTGGCGCCATCAATTTTCGTGAGGCTTTGTTGTTGGGGTTGGCCCTAAATCTCGATGCCTGCGGCGCAGGCTTCGGCGCAGCCATGGCGGGGTTTTCCTTAGGCGTTATACCTATGGTTGCTTTGTGTCAGGTGGTAATGGTAGCGCTAGGGAGGAGCTTGAGCGCTAAATTTATTCCGTTAAGTATCAGTCAGCGCTTTGCCTTCTTGCCGGGTTTGGTTTTGGTAACCATAGGGTTATTTAAATTGTGGACTTAGGGAGTCAGTATGTTAATAATCGGTCTTACCGGTGGCATTGCCAGCGGCAAAAGTATGGTCTCGCATATTCTGCGTGAACTTGGTGCTGACATTATCGATGCAGACAAAGTTACACTTGAACTACAGCAGCCCAATACACCTGCCTGGCAGGAAATTGTGGCTGAATTTGGCGAAGGGATGCTTAGGTCTGATAATTCGCTGGACAGGCGTGCTTTGGGCGATTTAGTATTTCATAACCCTGCAGCCCTAAGGCGCTTAAATCAAATTGTGCATCCTAAGGTAATTGCACGTACTAACGAGCTGATAGCTCAAATCGCGGCGCACAACGCCAGAGCTATAGTTGTAATCGATGCCGCTTTATTGATTGAGGCACAAATTTACACCATGGTTGATGAAGTATGGGTGGTAAGTATTCCCCCCGAATTACAGCTCGTACGCCTAATGTCGCGCGATAACTTTAGTCGCGAGGAAGCTCTTAAGCGAATAAATGCCCAGATGCCGTTGCAAGATAAGCTGATGTTCGCGCAACGCGTAATTGATAATAGTGGGTCGCCTGAGCAGACACATAGGACAGTTCGGCATGTCTGGCGGGAGTTGCTGCATACAATAGCTCAAAGGGAAAAGCCGGAGGCAAATAATGATAGTCAAAACCATTAGCGCAAAAAAAATTGTTAAGCCGGCGGTGTTTATTGCTGCCGGGATAGTGCTGGTGTGGCTCATGTACCAGCTGCCATGGGTTCAGCGATTGAGTTATCCCATGCCGTATAAGAGTATCGTACAGCAGGAGGCGACTAAATACGGAGTCGACCCGCTGCTGGTAACGGCCGTGATTCGGGAAGAAAGCAAGTTCATGCCCAACTCTGAATCGCGGGCAGGCGCTAAGGGTGTTATGCAGTTGATGCCGGATACCGCGCTGTGGGTCGCGCAACAAATGGGTTTAAAAAATTTCCAGTCTGAATACTTGTATCAGCCGGAAGTTAACATCATGTTGGGCTCGTGGTACATCGCAAACTTGTCGAAGCAGTTTGGCGGCAATCCAATTTTAGTGCTCGCTGCGTACAATGGCGGTCGCGGCAGGGTGCAAGACTGGATTAAACAGGGTTATCTAACCGGAACCGGGCAGATTGACCAGATTCCGATCATGGAAACTAAGGATTACGTTAAAAAGGTGCTGCAAAGTTATGCCAAGTATAAACAACTGTATCCTAACATTGTCAGTGCCAAGCCAATAGGTAATTAAAAGTATACGAGCCTATGTTGCTAAGCAGCATAGGCTCGTTAATTTTTGGCAAACGTTATACTAAAGGTAGTTCCGGGCGGCGTGTCCGTAATTTGCATAACTGCATTGTGTCTGGCGACAATGGTGTAACAGGCCGCTAAGCCCAAGCCTGTGCCGTCTTTCTTAGTAGTGAAAAAAGGGGTACCAATTTTGGCTAAAACATCTGCTTTAATACCGCTGCCTTGGTCTTGCACTTGCAATATAACACTATCACCTTGCCCCAATGTTTTGATATAAAGAGTTCCTCTGGGTTGCATTGCCTCTAGTCCGTTACGGCATAGGTTTAACAGCAATTGGCGAATTTCTTTCTCGTCAAGATATACGTTGGTAATGTTACCAAGTTGGAGGCTGACGTTTTTGTCAGACAGGTTGGCATCCGCCAAAATCATCGGATAGAGCGACTGAATGATTGAGTTCAAGTTGGTCCACTTAAAATCCAGGGCCTTACTGCGTGCCATTAACAAAAACTCAGTAATGATTGAGTTGGCCCGGTCTAGTTCTTGAATCATCAAGTCAAAGTGTTCCCAGTATGGCTGGCAGTCTTGTTTTTGGGAAAGCATTTGCAAGAAACCGCGAATAGTAGTCATTGGATTGCGAATTTCATGGGCAATACTAGCCGCCGTTTCCCCCAAAAGGTTCAAACGGTCCAGGCGGGTTATTTCCCTTTCTAAACGGCTTTGTTCGGCAATGTAGAGCAACATTGGCTTATAGAGAAATTGATAAAGTATCGGAATCAGGCCAAGAGTTAGCAGTGAGGCGTCCAAAAAGACCAGTAAAAACGGCGGTGCATATGAAAAAAAGTGCTCAAGCACCATAATTACAGTCTCGATCACAAACGCGGTTGCAGCGATTAGAATGAGCATACGCAGCGGTTTAGGTAATTCATTTGGAGCTTTAAACTGTGAATTTGCCGGCGCGCGGTTAAACATCTTTTTCACCCACAAAATTAGTCTTAGCAAAGGCTGCGCTATGAGTAGCTTTGTACTAGTTCGCCAAAAATTAACAATCACCTTGTTGGAGGGTGAAGTAAAAGTTAAATTTATTGATTTTCTGCCGATGCATTTCATAGCGGCTAGAACTATTAGCAAAGTTGTTTTCGAAAAAAATAGAGCCCTATAGAGTCTATCTATAGAGCTTCATCTTAATAATACATTTACAAAAAGGGACTAAATTAAAATTGGTGACAAGCCTCACATACCCCCATGTTGGGCATTCGCTTCAAATAACTCGAGCCAGCTGTTTCGTAGATGTTGGCGGATGTAAAGCCAGGTATTCCAGCGTCAACTAAAGTCTCCTGCCAATAAGTCTGATTGACCCCATGTGCTACATGACAGCTTAAACAACTAAGGTGCAGAGTGCCGTCAGGATCAACTTCGAATTTTAGTCCGGGAACAGGGTTGGTGATAACAATACCTATGGGATGATGCGTTTGTTGACTGTACACGCCAGTAAGCGTGCTGTTGGTAGTTCCGCTTACCGGCATAGTGGCAAAATCAGTATGACAGGCTCCACAAAAGTGGTTAATACCAGACCGGTAAGTAACAGTTTCGTTTGACTGCAAATAATTGGTTATATCCATATCGACTACAAGAGCTGTGACAAAATAACCGGTGACAGTGTCTGAAGCGGTTAGGGCCGGAGATTGTTGATCAATTTTTATAATGCTGTAGCCTGGCTGGGTACCAGACCCATCCATCCAGTAGGCATGTACGTTATCTGAATTAATTTGTACAGTACTTGGAGAGGTTCCGCGATAAACTCGCACATTAGCCCAGTCTATCGTATCCTTTAGAACGCGTGCTAGCTTGCCGGTATCGTCTGTGAAGGTATAGAAAGTAGCGGAATCCCCAGTAGTTATATATTGAATGGGGATACCTGTGGTGACTAGCGTCAATGTATACGGATTCTGAGCGGTAACTCGCAGATCATATGTCTCAGTCTCAATGCCGTTCGGATTAGGATTTAATAAGCGTGCGTTGCGCCCGTTCCCATGTGGGTCGTGACATTCTTCACAACCAAAACTATTACCCCAAGTGCCGTATTGGTCAGGTGTAGCCGACCCTTTGCCGCCAGGTGCAGCATCATCCTCAAGATTTGATTCCACATGGTGGCGTGAAAGATAGGCTGATGTTTGCCCGGTAGTTGTACCGCCGGTATTATCATCACGGGAAATTAATTTGTTGGTGTTTGTGCCAGAGGCATACTCAAAGCCAAATAGCCCCCCGTTGCAAATTTGGGTTGAACCGTTATCTTCGGCCAAAAAAGTGCCGCTTTCCACATCATAGGTTGTAGTCACGGTGCCATCATGACAAGCAGTACAAGTATCAAAGTTGGTAGGCCACTGCAATAAGTTGGGCCCTACTGCAGTGTGTGCTAGATGACAGGACTCACACGCATTTGTATTGGCAGAAAAGTCAGAGTGAATCGGACTTTGCGATGGGTACTGTTCATTCGGTAAGTATATTTCATCAGGAAAAGTAGTTGGTGCAGTGGAGACAAATACTTTTGGTGTCCCGATAAGGGTTGTAGGTGTTGTGGTTCCGGCCACAGCGACTGCTACATTATTAAATGCTATGAAGCTAAAGCATGTGCATAAAAGCACAAAAAATAGTATTTTTTTCATATTTCCACCTTACCAAATAATTGGTTAAGTGGTGTATTCGACCAGCTGTGACAAAAATCCTCTTGTTTCGTTGGTAAATATCATATTTTTTTATATGTGTTGCTCCAGTTCGAAATATGATGCGGTGAAGCTTTGCAGGCGTCCTATAGCTAGAAAACTTTCCTGTATTACAGAGCGCTGCCGCGGGCTTAAACCTCGCAATTCAAGCCTATTATCCGGTTTTGCTCCCTCGGCTAGTTTTTGTAAATTTGTTTGGAGGCGAAACAACATCAAGGATTGAAAGGCAGCTTCATAATATTCGGCATCATCCTGAGTCAAGACGTGCAACTGGACTAACTTGTTAATTCTTTCTAAGGTGGCAGTTTCCTGAACACCCTCACGTAACGCAAAAATTCGGATACAGTTTACGATATGCCTACTGCCGGAACTCTTTAAATCTACCCGCTGTGTCCGTGACCAAGTACTGTCTAAATCGCATTGCAATTCACTGGGGAGAACTCGCTGTTCTAGCTCATAGCGAACCATAGGCATAAGGTTTGCCGGATCAATGCGGCACAACCGGAAAATAAATTGGCGCAAGTCATCAGCTAAGTGTTGCCTGCCGTATACTGTGCGCAAATCTAAAAAAATGTTGCAGGCGTATCGAGTTGTCGCATCGGTTGCTTTAAGCCAGGTGAGACAAGACTTTTTCCAGTCGTTTAGAGGCTGACACCACACAGGGTTGGACGCCATAATTTGGGCGGGACACTTTTCGATGCCACATTGGGCCAGTCCCTCGATTACGAATTTGGCTAAAGCTGTAAAGTAAGCTTTAGTGTCAACCTTTGGCATTTTCGGACTGTCGGCATAGATGATGGCGTTGTCTTGATCCGAGGCCAAGGACTGTTCTTTGCGTCCGCTGCTTCCAAGCGCCAGCCAACAATAATCTACGGGGGGTCGGCCTAAACCTGCATCAGCTAGTTCTTCTTCTGCCATCGTAAGCAGACGACGGGTGAGTAAGTCCTTGAGCTCAGAAACTATCTCACAAATTTCATTGGCGGCGGCCTTTTCTGCCAACATATTGGCTAAAACCTTATGTAACGGCATGACCGCCTGGCGCAGCCCCTCTATAGTTGTGGCTGAGTCGACAGCTTTGACCATAAGCAAGGCGCTGTTTGTGCGCGCTTTAGATAAGTCGCCGATGGTGACTATGCCGACAGTCCGACTCTGTTCCGTCGCTAAGATGTATTTGCCTTGGCCCTTAATCATGGTAATTAATGCTTGGTATAAATAGGAGTCATGCGGCAACGTGGTGGGGTTCTTGTCCATAATATCTTCGGCGTGAACTACGGTAGGGTTACTGTCTAAAGCTAAAACCTTGCTGATTAAATCGCGTTCGGTCACCAACCCGAGCAGTTTGCCATTCGGGTTAGTGACTACTACGGAACTAATCTTCTGCTGGGCAAAGATACGGGCTATTTCATTTACCGGCATGTCGGGTGAGCAGGTCACTATCGGGCAGGACATAATGTCATCTAGGTGAATTTTAAAGGGTTCACTGCGCAAACCATAAATATCGTTAGGCTGCTCTAAAATCATTTCCTCATATAAGTCCCTTAACCTATCAGCCATAATATGGCTAAAAAAACCGGCAAACTCATGGTAGTTTTGCAGCAGATATTCAAATGACTCTTTATCAAGCAGGTAACAGGTTAAATCTTTCACTGCTTTAAGGGACGCCGGATACCTTTTGTCCGATAAGAGGACAGTCTCACCAAAAAATTGACCGGGATGCCGAAAACCGACTACACTTGACGCCCCCTTTTCTCGCCTTAGGATGACCTGGGCCAGTCCACTCACTACTAAGAAGAGGTAGTTCAGCGAGGACTGGCCCTGGTTAAAGATATAGGTATCCTTAGGGAAGGTCTTAAGTACCAATTTGTGGCTTAACGTTACTATAATATCATCCGGAAGAGTATTAAAGGGTTGGAACTCGCGTAGCGCAATAGCCAATTTTACCACCCCCGTACAACAAATTGCTTGTTATTAACTTATACACTTGCAATGTAAAACAGACGCAAAAAAGCCTGTTCAAACCAATCGCAGGGAAAAAATTGGCTTAACCAGGCTTGAGTAGATATTGTTTTAACCTTGCGCGTGCAACGGGACTGATTTTGGTACGCGGTTTGCAAAAGTGGTAAGTGACGTGTAGCCGGTGTCTGTAATCAACTTGACCGCTTGCATAAAATTCTCTCCGACTTGTTCCGGTGCGTGAGCGTCAGAGGAGAGGGT
>JAJXUE010000056.1 GCA_021783135.1 Bacillota bacterium
ATCTTAATTTTCCCTATTTCCGCGGGATCGACGTCTACGTGGATAATTGTGGCCTGACTGGCAAACTCCTCCGGTTTACCCCCCGTGACCCTGTCATCGAAGCGTACACCTAAAGCAAGCAGGACGTCGCAGTTGGAAACAGCGTAATTTGCCGCTACAGTTCCGTGCATACCAAGCATTCCCAGCCATAGCGGATTCGTTGCATCCACTGCACCCAAGCCCATTAAAGATGCCACTATTGGAGCTTGCATTTTATCCATTAACTCCGTCAGTTCAGCTGATGCTCCTGCAGTTATCACGCCGCCACCAACGAATATTACCGGTCGCTTAGCTTTACTCAAGGCAGCCGCTGCTTCCGCTATTTTACCGCCGTTGCCCTTCGTAAACACTTTGAAACTACGCAACTCAATTTTGTCAACCGGAACGTATTCTATTCTTTGATTCATCGCGTCTTTGGTAATGTCAATCAAAACAGGACCAGGTCTGCCCGAACCGGCCACGTAAAAGGCCTCTTTGACCACCCGCGGAATATCTTTAGCTTTTTTCACCAGATAAGAGTGTTTGGTAACAGGTAAAGTTATACCGGTAATATCGGCCTCCTGAAAGGAGTCCAGACCCAACAGACTGTTGCCAACCTGGCCGGTTATCGCTACAAGAGGTATTGAGTCCATATAAGCATTAGTAATGCCTGTTACCAAGTTAGTGGCACCGGGGCCAGAAGTTGCGAGACATACACCGACCTTGCCGGTGGCACGGGCATAACCATCAGCTGCATGCGCAGCCGCTTGCTCATGTCTAACCAGGTAATGCTTGATTTTTGAGAATGGCAAAGCGTCGTAAATAGGTAAAACCGCACCACCCGGATAGCCGAATACAACATCAACACCCTCTTGTTCAAGGCTTTTCATCAGTATTTGTGCACCGGTTAATTCCATAGCCCCTCACCTCCTAAATCAATTGCCTACTTGGATACTTTGCTACTATTTCAGCACTGCCCCTTCGCTGGCAGATGTCACCATACGCGCATAGCGAGCGAGATAACCCTCAGTAATTTTGGGCGGTAACGGTTGCCAGTTTTGTTTGCGCTGAGCCAAAACTTCCGGTGACAGCATGACTTCCAATCTTCCCGCCGGAATGTCTATCTCAATCAAATCACCGTCTTGAATTAAGCCTATGATCCCGCCTTCAGCCGCCTCCGGCGAAATATGTCCTATAGCAGGACCCCGCGTGGCACCGGAAAAGCGTCCATCTGTCAACAAGGCAACACTCTTGTCAAGTCCCATGCCTGTTATTGTAGCCGTCGGACTCAACATTTCGCGCATACCCGGGCCGCCTTTAGGCCCTTCATATCTGATTACGATAACATCGCCGGGGACAATTCCCCCCCCAAGAATAGCCTGCATCGCATCCGTTTCGGCATTAAACACCTTGGCCGGTCCGCTGTGGACCAACATTTCCGGCGCTACCGCACCCTGTTTAACTACTGCGCCACTTTGAGCAAGGTTACCAAACAATATTCGCAATCCACCCCGTTCACTATAGGGTTCTTTGACACTGCGAATGACCGCACGATTTTTTACCTTTGCTCCTTGCAATTGTTCCGCAAGAGCAATACCTTTGACCGTGAGCACAGAACCGTCAATTAAGCCATGCTCTAACAATTCGTGCATCAACGCTTGAATGCCGCCTGCCATATACAGATCTTCAATGTGATTGCTGCCGGCCGGACTAAGCTTGCACAGTTGTGGTGTGGCATCACTAATCTCATTAACAATGTTTAAATCCCACTCAATACCTGCCTCTTTGGCAATAGCAGGCAGATGCAATACCGTGTTAGTCGAACAACCAAGGGCCATGTCTACAGCTAAGGCATTACGGAAAGAGCGTTGCGTTAAAATCTTATCCGGTGTTATATCGTTGCGGTATAGTTCCATTACCGCTCTGCCCGCCTCTTTGGCTAAGGCCGTGCGTTGCGAGTAGACAGCAGGAATTGTACCATTGCCTGGTAAACCCAAGCCAATTGCCTCAGTTAAACAGTTCATGGAATTAGCAGTAAACATCCCACTACAGGAACCACAAGTCGGGCAAGCACTTCTTTCCAAAACCGACATATCCTCGGACGACATTTTGCCGGCTGCGGTCTCGCCAATACCCTCATAAACATTGCTATAACTAACCGCCTTGTCATGGAACTTCCCTGCTAACATCGGTCCGCCGCTTACCACGACACAAGGCAGATTCAGTCTGGCTGCAGCCATCAACATCCCCGGAATAACCTTGTCACAGTTGGGAACGAATACCAAGGCATCCAAAGCATGCGCACGCGCCATTACTTCAATTGAATCTGCGATCAACTCCCGCGAAGCCAAGGAATAATGCATGCCCTGATGACCCATAGCCAAGCCGTCACATACGGCAATCGCCGGAAACTCGACCGGTGTACCACCGCCCATTCTCACGCCCACCTTGACTGCATCGGTAATCTGCCTTAAGTGGATGTGTCCAGGTACGATTTCATTAAATGAGTTAACTATGCCTACAAACGGCTGAGCCATTTCAGTTGGAGTAAGGCCTAAAGCATATAGCAAAGACCGTTGTGGAGCCTTTTCGATTCCTTTTGTTATTGCATCACTGTTCATGGGTCCCTCCTATGCCGATACTTCCTGTAAATTTTGTGTCTGCGGATAAATTTGTGGCCCATCTACCTTAGTTAAATCGCGGAACAGCGGTAGCAATCGATTAAATAGTGTCCCCGGTGCACCCTTGCCAATTACCCTGCCGTCAACCTTGATTACCGGGATCAATTCGGCCGCAGTCCCTGTTAAGAAGACCTCATCCGCGTTATACAAATCGTGCCGCGTAAATAGTTCCTGTTTGGTCGGAATGCCGGCCGTCTCAGCCAATTCCAAGACAGTGTTACGGGTAATTCCCTCTAAGATACCAACATAAATTGGTGGAGTTAGAAGTACACCCCGTTTAACAATGAAAATGTTATCACCCGTTCCCTCACAGACATACCCTTCTTGGTTCAACATTACAGCCTCGGCGGCACCGGCTAAATTGGCCTCCATTCTGGCCAAGATATTGTTAAGATAATTTAATGACTTAATACGCGGGTTAAGTGAGTCTACGTTATTTCTGCGCGTAGCAACCGTCTTAATTTCCATGCCATTGTGGTATAAAGACTCGGGAAAGAGCGCAAGCTTATCTGTTATACAAAAGATTGCGGCCTTAGGGCAATTATTCGGATCAAGCCCTAAATCACCTTTACCACGTGTAACAACCAGTCGAACATAGGCGTCCTGGAAATTGTTACGGCGCAGTGTCTCCAGCACAATTTCCTGCATTTCCGAAATATCGACACCAATATTAAGACCGATGGTTTTGGCGGACTCATAAAGGCGGATTAAATGCTCATTAAGTTTGAATACACGACCATGATAGGCCCTAATCCCTTCAAAAATTCCATCTCCATATAACAAGCCATGGTCAAGTATCGATACTTTGGCCTCCTGTTCAGGCACAAAGTGTCCGTTCAAATAAACTTGCAGACTCATTTTGCTTCCCCTCCTACAAATTCTCACCTACATAAACACCCGTTTACTAAGGTATCATCCCCTTAGAGTTGAAGAAAAAAGACCCAAGCGGAAGGTCTCACCGCTCAAGAACCATCCGCTTGGGTCTTTTCTACCCACGGTGTAAGCCGCTTAGGGCCCTGTGCCGCTTGGACCAGCCGGGTACAAACCCCGGAACCCTAGGCACACTTCTTTGTGTACTAATACAGAATATTATATTTGCTATCTAGTTTATTACAGATTACCCAAAAATGTCAACCCCCAAAAGGGATTTTAGCTCGAAATTTCACAAAAAGCTATTGCCAAAACTTACTCAAACAGGTATAATGTCCACATATAGAATACATTTGTCTTTGTAATGTAAACAAAAGGAGATGGTTAAAACGATGCAAGCTTCGCCCTTAAAGATTGGTTTATTAGGTTTAGGCACAGTTGGCTCCGGTGTAGTACAAATTTTACAAGCTAACAAAACTGCAATCGGCATTAAGCTGGGCCGTGATTTAGAAATAACCAAGGCATTAGTCAGAAATCCCCAGCTCCCGCGGCAAGTCAATTACGATTCAATTCGCTTAACCACTGACGCAGCTGAGATTATCGGCGACCCCGAGATTGACATTATTGTTGAAGTCATGGGCGGCATTGAACCGGCGCGAAGCTATATGCTGGAGGCCTTGCAATGCGGTAAACACGTGGTAACGGCCAATAAGGATTTGTTAGCTCTGCACGGACGCGAACTATTGGATACAGCCACGGCAGCCGGCAAAGACCTCTTGTTTGAGGCTAGCGTCGCCGGTGGAATTCCAATTATTGCTGCTTTAAAGCAAAGTCTGGCCGGCAATCAAATTAAGCAATTGGCTGGAATTATTAATGGTACAACTAATTATATTCTTACCGCAATGGCTGAACAAGGCCGTGAATACGCAGATGTCCTTAAAGAAGCCCAAGAACTTGGTTACGCCGAGGCTGACCCCTCCTCTGATGTGGACGGCCTTGATGCTGCCCGTAAGCTTGCTATATTAGCTTCGATAGCCTTTGGCTCTGCTGTAACCCTCAACGATGTATATACAGAAGGGATTTCTCGTATCAGTAAGACCGATTTGGAATACGCCAGGGAGCTTGATTATACTATTAAGCTCTTAGCCTTGGCGAATGAATCCGAAGAACGGGTCGAAGTACGGGTACATCCTGCATTTCTCCCCAATTCACACCCTCTAGCTGCTGTCAAAGGCGTTTTTAATGCAGTGTACGTTGTCGGTGACGCAGTAGGTGAAACTATGTTTTACGGTCGCGGCGCAGGGTCACTCCCAACCGGCAGCGCAGTGGTAGCCGATTTAATGCAGGTGGTCCGCAACATGAAAACGGGGGCCAACGGTAATTTGAACTGCACCTGTTATCGGCGACTGGAAATCAAACCGGTGGAAGAATTCAAATCTGCCTATTATGTAAGACTACAGGTTAAGGACGAACCACGTGTACTGGCAAGTTTGGCCGCGATGTTTGCAGAAGCCGGTATTAGTTTTGCATCCATCATTCAAAAGCCTAAACCCGATGAGGCAGCAGAATTGGTCCTAGTTTCACACCCTTGCCAAGAAGGACAAATGCAACAAGCTGTCGAAAATTTGAAGGTATACGCTAAAGTGCTTAATATTTGCAATATTATTCGTGTTGAAGGAGGACAATAATGGCCTGGCAGGGATTAATCAACAGGTATTCCGAGTATTTACCGGTTACCTCTAATACGCCTAAGTTGACTTTACTCGAGGGAAACACACCGCTGATTAAAGCAGAGAATTTGTCACGTGAACTGAATTTAAACATCTATTTTAAATATGAAGGGCTTAATCCTACTGGCTCTTTTAAGGACCGGGGTATGGTTTTGGCTGTGGCCAAAGCGCTTGAAGCTGGCTCAAAGGCCATTCTATGCGCCTCAACCGGCAATACGGCTGCTTCTGCGGCAGCCTATGCCGCCCGTTCCGGCATCAAGTGCTATGTACTGTTGCCAGGCGGATATGTTGCCAAAGGCAAATTGGCCCAAGCTTTACTCTACGGCGCAACAGCACTTGCAATCGAAGGTAATTTTGACGAGGCATTAGAGATCGCTCGTTCTTTAACCGACAAACATCCGATTACTTTAGTAAATTCCGTCAACCCCTATCGTTTGGAAGGGCAAAAGACTGGCGCCTTTGAGATTTGTGAACAACTTGGTAAAGCACCTGATTTTCTATGCATCCCGGTAGGCAATGCCGGCAATATCAGCGCCTATTGGCGTGGCTTCACACAATTCCGTGACTGTGGCAAAATCGACAACGTGCCCCAAATGATGGGTTTCCAAGCAGAGGGGGCAGCTCCTATCGTTTTGGGTCATCCGGTTGAAAAACCGGAAACGATTGCGACAGCTATTCGGATTGGCAATCCTGCTTCGTGGCATTTAGCTGTTAACGCCGCCAGCGAGTCCGGTGGCGCTATAAACATGGTCAGTGATGCGGAAATTGTTGCCGCATACAAGCTCCTGGCCTCGCGTGAGGGAATATTCGCGGAACCGGCCTCATCAGCTTCTCTGGCCGGTGTAATCAAATTCCGTGACAAGTTTCCTGTCGGCAGCACGATTGTGTGTATCCTAACAGGCAACGGCCTCAAAGACCCCGAAACTGCTTTAGAAACCGCCTCCGGTGCTTTACAAACGGTAGCGGCAACCGAAGAAGCTGTCATCAAGGCAATTATGTAAGGAGGTTGTCAAATGCCTCTTGCACGCATACCGGCCTCCTCCGCCAATCTAGGTCCTGGTTTTGACTGCTTGGGTGTCGCGTTAAATTTATATAATTATGTTGAAATTGAAGCTTCGGATCAGCCCTTGCAGATTAAACTGGAGGGAATTTACCGTGAAAACCTGCCCACAGACACGAGTAATTTAGTTTACTGCGCAGTACAACGTTTTTGGCGTCATATCGGTAAAAAACCATCTGGCATAACACTCCGCTTGGTAAATAATATACCACCGTCACGCGGCCTCGGCAGTAGCTCAGCAGCTATAGTTGGCGGCCTGTACGCAGCCAATCTACTCGCTAATTCCCCTTTAAACAAGGCAGAATTGCTTGATCTGGCTACAGAAATGGAAGGGCACCCGGACAATGTAGCTGCTGCCATATACGGCGGAGCAAACTTAAGTGTACTCCAACCTTCGGGTCACTGCATTTGTCAGTCGTTGGGCTACATGGACGAACTTAAATTAGTTGTAGCAATCCCGGACATGACCTTAGCAACATCGCTAGCCAGGAATCTCCTCCCCCCCCAAGTAGTAATGCGCGATGCAGTTTGGAACATTGGCCGTACAGGGCTCTTAGTCGCGTCTTTACTGAGCGGCAATTACTCCCTGCTCCAGACCGCCATGGAAGACCGCCTGCATGAGCAATATCGCGCCCCTGCCATTCCCGGCATGACCAATGCGCTCAAGCAAGCCAAGCAGGCCGGTGCTTTAGCAGCCGTACTAAGCGGTGCCGGACCGACCTTACTGGCGATTGTCCCGGCCAATAAAGATGAAAATGACATTGGCCAAGCAATGGCAGAAGCTTTTACACACGCAAATATCAAGGCTGACATTCACACCCTAACCGCGGATCGAGACGGCGCAGTCGCAGTTGTCGTCGACGACTTAGACCAACTCGCACCCGTCACGTTTGGAGGTTTAACATGTTAACCGATTACCATTTGCATATTGAACGCGGACCATATAGCTTGGATTGGCTGCAAAGGTTTATAAACCAAGGACTGGCTGAAGGCATCGGTGAGTTTGGTTTTTCCGAGCATTGCTATCGGTTTACACAAGCCGGACACCTGCTGGACAATGCCTGGAGCGCCCCGCGCTGCACTCAGGACATTGCTGACTACATCAGGCTTATCACTGCAGCCAAGGCCTCCGGGCTGCCGGTTAAACTAGGTATAGAAGTTGATTATATTCCGGGCAAAGAAAGCGAAATAGGTGAATTCCTCGCCCGCTATCCTTTTGACTTCGTCATAGGTTCAGTACACTGGCTGGATGACTGGGGTTTTGACCTAGAAGAAACGCTCCCGCGCTGGCAAAAAGCCGATATTGATGCGGTCTATACCCGTTATTTCGGAGTTATACACAAGGCAGCTCAAAGCGGATTGTTTGACATTCTAGGTCATCTTGATTTAGTAAAAATCTACGGGTTTCGTCCCCAACAGGACTTAACCGATTTGTACCGTCAAACCTGTGCGATTATTGCTGCCTCTGGGTGTGCTATTGAAGTAAGTACTGCAGGTCTGCGCAAAAAGGTCGGCGAGATCTATCCCCACCCTGCTATACTCTCGCTGTGCCGGTCATATGACAT
>JAJXUE010000057.1 GCA_021783135.1 Bacillota bacterium
AGAAGCAAATTCGACCCCAGCGACCCGAAAAATGCGACAAAGGCCGCTTAGCTAAGGGTGAGTTTACTTTCTGCGCAGAGAAGCATTACGAAGGCGCCGTTAGCATACTCGGTGAGCGCCCGAACGGGAGCACGTATGCTCGCCCCCAATTCATGGCTACGTTCGCGGAAGTGAAGAAGCGAGCCGATAAGTATGCTAGGCGCTGTAGTTTGCAAAACGGAGCAGAAAGTAAACTCGACCCCAGCGACCCGAAGCTAATTTTTCAGGATAGTGCAAAAAAACACCCCTGCATTGCAGGGGTGTCTGAGTCTCAGCGATTTAGTGCCATAATAAAGGAGCGATAATCAAGGAAATAGTACCAGTTACTTTGATTAAGGCATTTAAGGAAGGGCCTGCAGTATCTTTGAAGGGATCGCCAACGGTATCCCCAATAACTGCAGCTTCGTGAGTAGGAGTACCCTTACCGCCGAAGTTGCCAGCCTCAATGTATTTCTTAGCGTTATCCCAAGCACCGCCTGCATTGGCCATAAAGATGGCCAGCAGCAAACCGCTGATGGTTACACCGGCAAGCATTCCGCCCAAGGCGTTCTTGCCTAGCCCGAAACCTACGACCAATGGTGTACATACTGCCAACAAGCCAGGGACAATCATTTGTCTAATTGCAGCTTTAGTACTGATGTCAACGCAAGCCCGATAATCAGGCTTGGCTGTTCCTTCCATTAGTCCGGCGATTTCGCGGAACTGGCGACGTACCTCATTGATCATCTCAAATGCTGCTTTACCAACAGCCTCCATCGCAAAGGCGCAGAAGAGGAAGGGAACAGCACCGCCAATAAACAGACCGATAATGGTAATTGGTTGTAAAATGTCTATGCTCTGTAGCTTGGCCAACTCGCTGAAAGCGTTAAACAGGGCCAAGGCAGTCAGCGCTGCCGAACCAATGGCGAAACCTTTAGCTACTGCTGCAGTGGTGTTACCAACTGCGTCGAGTTTGTCTGTTGTTTTACGAACATTAGGCTCAAGTTCAGCCATTTCCGCAATACCACCGGCATTGTCGGCAACCGGACCAAAGGAGTCAATGGCAACAACCATACCTGCCGTAGAGAGCATACCCATAGCAGCCATTGCAATGCCGTAGATCCCTGCGGCACCGGCAGCAGTATAAGCAACTATGATCGCGAGACAGATGACAATTACCGGTAAAGCGGTACTTTTCAAACCAGTAGCCAAGCCAGCAATGATGTTGGTCGCAGCTCCAGTTTGTGAAGCGGCGGCAATGTCTTGTGACGGCTTTTTCTGGTTGGAAGTATAATACTCAGTAATAAATCCGATAGCAACGTTAACAACAAGACCGCACAACACTGCAATAAATACTTGCATAGCATGGCCTGGTAGTAACCAGTAGGTCAAACCCAAAGCGGAAACAGCAACCAAGAAATTGGTGCCCCACAGGCCTTTATTCAAGGCAGTTTGGGGGTTAGCGTTCTCACCGGTGCGCACCAAGAAGCTGGCTATGATGGTCGAGATAACACCAGCTGCACCAAGTAAGATTGGCAACAGGATAGCGTTTAAGGGATGAGCGGCTAACCCCAGCGCGCTGATAATATTGGGGCTAGTACCAATTAGCATTGCAGCGATGGTGGTAGCTGCATAGGATTCGAATAAGTCAGCGCCCATGCCAGCGGTATCGCCAACATTGTCACCAACGTTATCAGCAATAACAGCCGGATTTCTCGGATCATCCTCGGGAATACCTTTTTCGACCTTACCCACTAAGTCGGCGCCGACATCAGCAGCCTTGGTAAAGATCCCGCCACCAACGCGAGCGAAGAGCGCGATAGCGGAAGCACCGAAGGCGAAACTGTTGATAGTTTCAGCATTGCCAAAGAATATGTAGAGAAGTGATACGCCTAACAGTCCCAATCCAGCAACAGACATACCCATGACTGCGCCGCTACGGAAGGCAACTCCCAGAGCCTTATTCAAGCTGGTACGAGCCGCCTCGGTTGTCCGGGTATTAGCCCGGGTGGCGATGGTCATTCCCACATAGCCTGCAATGGCTGAAAGAACGGAACCTGACACGAAGGATACTGCGGTCTGCCATCCTTTAGCAGCCCATAGAACAGCAAAGATCACTACGACGAATGGGATCAGGGTTTTGTACTGGCGATTCAAGAAAGCCATAGCGCCTTCCTGAATGGCCTGCGAGATTTCCTGCATGCGTGCGTTGCCGGGATTTTCCTTCAGTACACTGGTTGTGAGGTAGCCCGCAAACAAGAGACCAATGACCGCCGCAGCCACGGCATAATAGACTAGATTCATTCCTTTACCACGCTCCTTATCCAGTTGATAAAAAATTTCTCCGCAAGCGAATGAAAATGTCCCGACCGAAGGTGCAAGGAGCGCCAAGGATTAACCTATAAAGAAATTATAAGTACCTACTATTTAATAAGTGTTAACCCTATTACTCTATGCATACAGTCCGACGTACTTCATTACAGTATCGGAGAAAAATTAATACTGTTTACTTATTTAGAAAAGCCATGGCCAACGCAGACAACAAAAAAACAGCGGCAAAAACCGTAGAAACCTTGGACAATAACTCATCCAAGCCTTTCTTCTTGCCGAAAAATGTTTGTCCCGCGCCTGTGATTGCCCCTGAAACACCGGATGCGTGACCTGATTGCATTAAAACTGAAGCAATAACTCCAATGGAGCTAATGACTAGTAAAATAATTAGCAGAATGTTCAAATAACTCACCTCCCAAGTGCACTAGTACCAATGCCAATATTTTAGCAAAGTATCCTATAAAAATCAAGCTAATTCAGGGGTGTTGTAAACACCCCTGAATTCCTAAACGGTCAAATTCGGGCTGTTAGCAGTAGTTTTTTGGTGTTTATGCTTTTTTTAGGTTGTAGAAAGTCTTGATGCCGGGGAACTGAGCCACCTCATCTAGCTCTTCTTCGATCCGTAATAGTTGGTTGTATTTGGCCACCCTGTCAGTCCGAGAAGGGGCCCCGGTCTTAATTTGTCCGGCATTAGTAGCCACCGCGATGTCGGCAATTGTCGCATCTTCAGTTTCACCGGAACGATGCGACACAACTGCCGTGTAACCAGCCCGTTTAGCCATTTCAATGGCATCTAAAGTCTCCGTCAAGGTTCCAATTTGGTTGACTTTGATCAAAATTGAATTAGCTACGCCAAGCTCAATTCCTTTCGCCAGCTTTTCCGTATTGGTGACGAAAATATCGTCGCCCACTATCTGAACTCGCTTACCAAGACGTTGTGTAAGTTTGACCCAACCGTCCCAGTCATCTTCAGACAGGCCGTCTTCAATCGAAATAATGGGGTACTTATTGACCAGGCCTTCGTAAAAATCAATTAGTTCTTCCGAAGACATTGTTTTACCTTCCCCGGCCAGCACGTATTTGCCATCGTGCCAGAGTTCGCTTGCCGCCGTATCAATCGCAATATACGCATCTTGGCCTGGTTTGTAGCCGGCCTTCTCGATTGCTTCCACTATGACCTGTATTGCTTCTTCATTGGACTGCAGATTAGGCGCAAAACCGCCCTCATCGCCGACAGATGTGCTGTGTCCTTTAGCCTTAAGTACAGCTTTCAAGTTATGGAACACTTCCGCGCCCATCCGTAAGGCTTCGGCAAATGACTGCGCACCGGCCGGCATCACCATAAATTCTTGGATATCAACGTTGTTATCGGCATGCTTGCCGCCGTTTAAAATATTCATCATGGGAACCGGAAGCGTCTTGGCATTTACGCCACCAATATACTGATAGAGCGATACGCCTAAAAACTCTGCAGCCGCTTTGGCTACAGCTAAGGAAACACCTAATATCGCATTAGCGCCAAGATTACCCTTATTCGGTGTACCGTCTAAGTCTAGCAGCACTTGGTCAATTTCAACTTGGTTCAGCGCATCAAAACCAATCAGTTCCGGCGCGATAATGGTGTTAACATTATCTACGGCCTTCAGTACTCCCTTACCCAAATAGCGTTGCGGGTCAGCGTCACGCAATTCCACCGCTTCATAAGCGCCTGTAGAAGCACCTGAAGGCACCGCAGCCCTCCCCATAATTCCGTCTTCCAGGTATACGTCTACTTCAACCGTGGGATTCCCTCTGGAATCAAGAATTTCCCTCGCTACAACATCTGCAATGATACTCACTGTTACAAGAACCTCCTTTTATTGCTTAAGCAAACTGCGTCCTGTCATTTCAGGCGGCTGCTCAATCCCCATTATTTCCAAGATTGTCGGTGCTACATCACGCAGCGACCCACCCGGTCGCAGACTGTGTCCTTTATACTCATCGGCAACCAGAATTAAAGGCACTAAATTAGTAGTATGGGCCGTAAGTGTCGCCCCTGTTATTAAGTCGATCTTACTCTCGGCATTACCGTGGTCGGCAGTCACCAGCATCACACCGTTTTGTGCCTGTAACGCTTGGTATATTCTGCCCAAACACCTATCTACTGCTTCCACAGCCTGAACAGTAGCCTCAAGCACTCCGGTGTGCCCAACCATGTCCGCATTGGCAAAGTTTAAGATAATGAGATCATACTTACCCGCCTTTACCGCATCAACAACTTTATCTGTTACCGGATATGCGCTCATTTCAGGCATTAGGTTATATGTGGCAACCTTAGGCGAGGGTATCATTTCACGTTCTTCACCGGGATTAGGCTCCTCCACACCGCCGTTAAAGAAAAACGTAACATGCGCGTACTTTTCCGTCTCGGCGATGCGCAGCTGGCGCATACCATGCGCAGCAACTACTTGACCCAGAGTGTTGACAAGATTTTGCGGCGGAAAAGCCACCGGTGCCGCAATGGTGATATCATACCTGGTGAAGCAGACATAATTAACTTTAGGATGCTTGGTACGTACAAAGCCGGTAAAATCTTCATCCACAAAAGCTCGGGTTAGTTCTCGGGCTCGGTCTGTCCGGAAGTTAAACATAATGACGCTGTCGCCTGTCTCAAGTAAACCGGTAGGTTTTGCTCCATCCAACAATACAGTTGGCAGGACAAATTCATCCGTAACACCCTTGTTATAAGACTGTTCAATTGCCGCGGCAGCCGTAGCCGCCATTTCACCTTGACCCAGCACCATGGCTTCATAGGCCAGCTTAACCCGCTCCCAGCGGTTATCGCGGTCCATGGCATAATAGCGTCCGCTGATGCTGGCAATTTTGCCCGTTCCGAGCTCCGCACATTTGGCCTCTAACTGCGCGATATAGGTTTTGGCATTATCCGGCAGCACATCACGTCCATCCAGCAAACAGTGAATGAACACTTGCTTGAGATCTTGTTTTTTCGCCAGTTCCAGCAGAGCAAACAGATGGCTGATATGGCTGTGTACTCCACCATCTGAAACTAGCCCTATCAGATGTAACGCTTTGCCGGTATGTTTGGCTTGCGCCATATTATCCAGCAAAACCTGATTGTGAAAAAAGCTCCCGTCGGCTATTTCCTTCGAAATTCCAGTTAGTTCCTGATAAACGGTGCGACCGGAACCGATGTTGAGATGGCCTACCTCAGAATTACCCATTTGCCCCGGTGGCAGACCTACCTCCTCACCTGAGGCAACTAGTAGAGTGTTGGGATAACTTGTCCGCATACTGCTGTAATTCGGCAGCTGAGCTGCCATCAGGGCATTGCCCTTGGCCTTCTCGCTATATCCCCAACCATCAAGGATGCAAAGTAAGACGGTGCGTTTTGCTGAGGACATAAACTTTCCCCCTTTGGTGACGTCTAAACTACTTATACCTGACAAGCTTAGCGAAAGAAGCCGGCTCTAAACTGGCCCCCCCGACCAGAGCGCCATCTATGTTGGGCATGGCCATTAACTCGGCGGCGTTGTCAGGCTTAACGCTGCCACCGTATTGAATTCTTACTGCTTCTGCTGCAGCGCTGCCAACTAACGCGCCCACTTCAGCTCGGATGAAGGCAATTACTTCTTCGGCGTCACTGCTCGTTGCGGTCCTGCCTGTACCAATGGCCCATATTGGCTCATATGCCAGCACCATCTTGCTGACATCTACTGCAGCGATGCCGGCCAAACTACCCAAAAGCTGCCCCTTGACAACTTGCTGTGTGCTCCCGGCCTCTCTGTGCTCCAGTTTTTCACCAACACATAAAATGGGTAACAAGGCGTTAGCTAAGGCGGTTTTCACCTTACGGTTAACCACCGCATCACTTTCGCCAAAATACTCCCTCCGTTCGGAGTGCCCCAAAATGACATATTTACAGCCGGCAGCTTTTAACATGCCTGCCGATACTTCTCCGGTAAAGGCTCCTTGCAACTCCCAATGCATATTTTGCGCCCCAAATGCTATATTGGTTCCTTGACTGGCCGCAGCAATTACAGATAACGCCGTATAGGGAGGGCATAATACTATTTCGCAATGCTCAACACCTGCCACTAAAGGCAGAAATTGGGTCATAAACTCTTGGGTTTCTGGGCCTGTTTTATGCATTTTCCAGTTTCCGGCGATAATCGGTTGACGCATCTTCTTCCTCCTACTGTTTGCTACTTGGCTTACTTCTTGACTTACTTCTTAATCTGCTTCTTAATCTGCTTCTTAATCTGCTTCTTGTCCGATTACTTGTCCTGTAATGCGGTTACACCCGGCAGCTCTTTACCCTCTAAGAATTCGAGCGAGGCTCCACCGCCGGTTGAGATATGGGTAATCTTATCGGCTAAGCCGGCCTTTTCCACTGCTGCAACCGAGTCCCCGCCTCCTACAATACTTATCGCACCGGATACAGCCAAGGCTTTAGCAACCGCTTCTGTACCCCGGGCAAATGCCGGCATTTCGAAGACCCCCATAGGGCCGTTCCACAAGACAGTTTTTGCCTGCGCAATAACCTGGGCAAATGCTGCTTGGGAGGCCGGTCCGATGTCTAAGGCCATCCAGTCCGCAGGAATCTCCGTAACCATGACAATCTTATGAGGAGCATCAGGCGCAAAGCGCTCCGCAACTACTAAATCTACAGGCAGCAATAAATTGACTCCGTTACTTGCGGCCTTGGCCAAAAGGCTCTGCGCTAACTCCAATTTATCAGCTTCCACCAACGATTTACCGACGTTATGGCCTTGAGCTTGCAAAAAGGTGTTGGCCATCCCGCCGCCAATAATTAAGCTATCCACTTTGTCCAGTAGATTATCGATTACGCCAATTTTATCCGACACCTTGGCGCCGCCGATTATAGCTGTAAACGGCCGCTCCGGTGCTGTTAGGGCTTTACCCATAACTTCCAGTTCCTTCTGTAAGAGAAAACCGGCACCGGACGGCAGAAGTTTGGCGACTCCTTCCGTAGAAGCGTGCGCGCGATGGGCGGTACCAAACGCATCATTGATATATATATCCGCTAACTCCGCCAATTTTGCCGCAAAAACAGGGTCGTTCTTTTCCTCTTCGGCGTGAAAGCGCACGTTTTCGAGTAAAATTACTTGACCGGGCTTAAGACGGCTAATTTGGGCCTTGACTTCTTCGCCCACACAATCCGCGGCCATTTCAACCGGTACCTCAATTAAGCTGCTTAAGCGCTCAGCGACAGGGGCTAAGCTGTACTTTAGGTTGAACTCACCCTTCGGCCGGCCAAGGTGTGATGCCAGAATAACTATGGCCTGCTGTTCCAACAGGTAACGGATGGTAGGCACGGCGGCGCGTATTCTGGTGTCATCCGTGATTTGTTTGTTGGCGTCCATGGGAACATTAAAATCAACCCGCACCAATACTCTCTTGCCCTTTACCACAAAATCTTTGACCGTTTTCTTTTGCATCTGGAGTCCCCTTTCCACAAAACTAGAGGGGTCTGCCCCTCTTTCTATAGTTTAGCTGCGACATAATTAACAAGATCCACAACCCTACTGCT
>JAJXUE010000032.1 GCA_021783135.1 Bacillota bacterium
CCAAGCACTCCCTGAGACACGATGTGCAAAATATATATTAATTAAATATTACCGTGGTTTTGGCACTCGCTACTGTTATAAAATATCTCCTCGATTGAAACTTTAAAATAATCCCGAATTTTACCCATTTCTGACCGCTTAAATTCGCGCTTGCCGTTTTCCCTGTCCATATAGGATTGTTCGGAGATACCGCAGATTTTACCCATAGATTCAAGGGAAAGTCCGCGCTCAGCCCGCAATCCTCTTAGTCTAGGGAAAAGCATCTTTTTAGCCTTCCTGTTCACACATAACACCTCTGTACTTTTTACTGGTTTATTTACGGCAGCCAATTTTCCCCTTGTCGGTAAAGAGATTGCCTATTCTATTACCTTCGTCTAACTCGAACAAGTACACAATCGAAAGATGGTTGAAAAGGATACGTTTTATATCGATCATTTCTCGCCTCGTTGGTTCGCTGGCGCCGTTTATTTTGTTGCCAAGCGCTCTGTCAGAAATGCCAATAGCTTTAGCAACATCCTTGTTAGACAGGCCTTGGCGCGCCATCTCAGCCTTTAGGTTTCTAAGCATTGTTCTAACCTCCGTCACCATGAGTAGAATTTGGTTCTAAAGTTTCTCGTCCATAAGTTTTTTAACGTGTTGGCTTAGCTACTTAAATATATGTCACTTCGTACAAGCTTTATGCTTATATTCCATTAGAAAACAGGATGAGCCCACGCATAACCCACCTCCATTCCTTCGCTCACCAGGAAAAATCAGGCTATTTTGGTTTATACGCCTTGCTAAAATCAATGGCTAGCCAATGTTTGATTAATTGCCTAGCCATGTAAGCCGAACCGCTTCGTTCTGGTGCGCTGGGCCTAATAGTAAGTAATCATACTTACTAAAGGTCAGGCCTCGTCTAGGGCATTCGCGGCACTCTCAGGGGCGCAAATGAAGAGGGTGTGTCACAAATTAACACCCCTGGTGGAATACAATCAATAGCCGTTGCATTTCCGTTGCCGCTTGTGGCTACGAATGTAAAGTTTGCTTATACCCGTTCACGATCGAGGAGGGCGTAAGCAATGTTTATATCCCTTCGGCACACATGCCGAAATGGCAGCGGTGCCCTATCATGTGACTTGTGGCGATTCACTAAAATTTGCTGATACCTATTTTCAGTCTGGTATAAGAAATGCTTAGTGCAGCTCCCACCTGATACAAACATTGCTTGGGATAGCCCTTCAATGGGGTACAAGAATTGTTTGTGACCTTTCGCCACTTGTGGCGAATGTCAGAGGTGGCCTTTCCCAACTTGTTGGGAAGCATTTGTCCGCACAGATAGGCTTTCCCCACAAATGGGGAAAATTAAACATTAACTCGCGGCCTAAGCCGGCAAAAGTAAAACTAACGGCAACCCGAAAAATGGGGACATTTTGGGGACAGGCTTTTCAATTGGGGACATTTGGGGACAAGTTAAAACCGAATTATACCGAAACAGAAACCCTGCAAAACCGCATAGCTCTAAGGCTCACCGAATAATACCCAATTATACAAAAGGTTATTTTTCCCACTCGTAATGAGCAGGTCGTCAGTTCGAATCTGACCATCGGCTCCATAGAAAAGATAGGCACCGCACATGCGGTGCCTTTTGTTTTTGCTTTTCATGCAAAAATTACAGGGGGCCTCGCAAAGATAAATTTGCCAAGACCCCCTGCTAATATTATTTTGCTTACCGTACTCTTTTTCTAATTGTTTTAACTAAATCAACGAGCTTATCAATCTCAGGTTTGGTAATTTGCGCATCGGCACCAACGCTCAAACCTTTGTGTCTTAACCCTTCGCTGGCGATCGATGAAAATAGAATTACAGGTATCTCTTTTAATCTGGCGTCACTTTTGATGTTTTTTGTCAAGGTTAATCCATCCATCAAAGGCATTTCAATGTCAGTAATAACACAATGTACGGCATCAATTGAGTTTGTTTGTAAATAATCTAGCGCCTCCTTACCATTGGGGAATTTTTCAACGGATGCCCCTGCTTTTAGCAGAGATTCGCTAATTACCTTTAATAGGAAAGTAGAGTCCTCCGCTATTACAAGTTTTTTCCCCTCTAGTCCATGGGCTTCCTTTGCTTCTTTTAGCGCTAAGGATGGGTCAATATCAGACAGTATTTTCTCAAAATCGAGCATTAAAATAATCTCATCTTGATTTATCCTAACAATACCAGTAATAGGTGTTTCATTATCACTTAGCAGGATGGAGGAAGGTGTCTCTATCTCGTCCCATGATAGCCTTTTAATACCTATTACAGAGCTTACTTCGACGGCAAAATAACTGTTATTAATATTAATTAGTATTAATAACCTGTCTTTTGGATCTTTTGGACAATTTTGTTTGAGTGTTGCAATCAAATCTAAAACAGGTATGACAATTCCTCTATGATTAATGACCCCTCTTACATTTTTATTTGAATTGGGAATTGCGGTTATGCGCTGATAATTTATAATACTATCAATTTTTGCCACATTAACACCCAAAACACTGTCGCCTACTTTAAATATCACAATCTCTAATTCATTTGTTCCGCTTTCCAATAAGATATCTTTGCTCATCGATGAATCCCCCTTTTTAACTAAGTATAAACCGCGCAAAATTGAATCGAATTTTTTCTCAACGTACTACCGCATAATACATGGCTGTTGTGTATTAACTTGCTGTTTACTTTGATCAGGGGCTGCTGGAGATAGATTTTCTTGCCAAATTGTCCTAAATTGTTCAACCGGTACAGGTCTGCTAAATAAGAAACCTTGAATCACATCACACCGTTTATCGCGGAGCAAGCTGGTTTGTGCTTCTGTTTCCACACCCTCCGCAATAACTGTGAGTCCCAGGTTCTGGGCTAGGGTGATGATACCTGTTACAATCGCTGCATCGCTTAGATTGGTTGCGACATCATCGATAAACGACTTATCAATCTTAATCGTTGAAATTGGGAAGCGTTTCAAATAGTTTAAGGATGAATAACCTGTGCCAAAATCATCGATAGCCAAGCCAACGCCCATTGCTTTCAGATTGTGCAATAGCTCAAGCGTTAAACCTACATCGCGCATAGCTACGCTTTCCGTTATTTCCAATTCCAGCGTATTGGGCGCAAGGTGAAACTCCTCTAAAATACTGCAAATGTTTTCCAATAAATCCTTTTGCAAAAATTGTTTAGCTGAGAGATTAATTGTCACCCGAATAGACGGGAAGCCGTCATCGTGCCACCTTTTAACGTCTTCACACACCATGCGCAAGACTTGGTCGCCCAGCGGTATGATTAAGTCTGTTTCCTCCGCCAATGGAATAAAATCATTCGGGGGTATCAGCCCTCGTTTAGGGTGCTTCCAGCGTACCAATGCTTCAACACCGGTTATTTTCCCCGTGCTCAAACGGACCTGGGGTTGGTAGAAGACGACAAATTCTTCATTTTTAATCGCATGACGCAAGCTTTTTTCCATTTGAATTCTTTCCATAATCTTGCGATCCATGTAATAACTGAAGAAAACATAGCTATTTTTGCCTTGCTCTTTTACCTTATACATTGCAGTATCGGCGTGTTTCATAAGAATCTCACCGTTCGAACCATCAATCGGATAAACACTAATCCCGATGCTAGCCGTCACTACGAATTCATGCCCTTCGAACAACCACGGCTGTTTTAACGCTTCGTTAATTTTATCTGCCATTTCAATAATCGCTTGTGTATCCCGCACATTCGGCATAAGAATTGCAAACTCATCGCCGCCAAGTCGGCCGATTGTATCATTTTCGCTCAAGCAGCTGCCTAAGCGTTTAGCCACTCCTTTCAGCAATATATCTCCAATAGTGTGTCCCACTGTATCATTAACCAGTTTGAAGCCGTCTAAATCGAGAAACATTACGGCTACCATGTGATTTTTTGGTTTTGCTTCGGCTAAGGCTGCGTTGAGCCTTTCATTTAATAAGTACCGATTGGGCAACTCAGTCAGTGAATCATATTTTGCCTGGTACATAATCTGCTGCAACAAATTATTTTTCTCACTGATATCTCGTATCACGAGCACGCTTCCTGTGCTTACGCCGTTTTGTTTGCGTATCGCGGATAACGATCGTTCGACCGCAAACTCCCTACCATCCCGACGAATCATCCGTGTACTTTCATTAATCAGATCCTCCTCGCGCCAAGTCCGGGGCTGGTTTTGCAGTTTTCCATCCGAAGTTTTGTCCACAAAGGATACCAAGTCATCCAGATTTCTGCCTAAAACTTCATTTGCCTCGCAGCCGATTAGCGCTGCCGCAATCTGATTAAGAAATGTAATTTTACCATCAGTCGCCAAGGATATTACCGCGTCGCCAATTGAATTAAGCGTTACCTGAACTCGCTCTTTTTCTTCCAATAGATCTTGTTCAACTTGTTTACGTTGTGTAATGTCCAGCATTACTCCAACCAAGCCTTTAACACTTCCATCCGACATTTGAATTGTCGCTTTGTTAAACACGATACTCTTAACGCTGCCATCGGCAGCTCTCACTAAAGTCTCATAAACCTGTACGCCTGGATTATTGAGCAATTCAAGATCAGCCGCGTTATATTGCTCGGCCAAGTCCATTGGGGCTAATTCAAAAACACTTTTGCCTATGATATCTGCTTTATTCAAACCGTGAAACGCAGCGAATGCTTGATTGCAGCCCACGTAAATCCCGTCAGCATCTTTATAAAAAATAGGATTGGGAATAGTGTCAATAATTGTCTCGACAAATAAGGCCTGATTGTGTACATCAGCCATGGTTATTTCCCCTTCAATAAGCTACTATGGCAAATTTAGTTTAATTGTTTAATTATAAAACAATTAAACAAGACATCGCAAAACATTTTTAACCATTTGGCTGAATTTTCAGGTTATCGTTTGCATTTTGCGGCAACTCTTTTAATCTCCAAAAAATAAAGAAGCTGTCTTGCGACAGCTTTAAAAGGGGAAAGTGTTGAGTGTACCGAGAATCACTTGGCACAGCGTTATTTTAGCATATGTTCATTGTGAAATAAAGTACAATTAGTTAAATTTCTAAAATTTTTGTTTTTGGCAAATTTACGTTCTGTCTAACAGCTGTTTAACTTTATCCCAATCACCTTGTAACCCTGTTCCCGGCGTATAGACGAGTCGCAGACTTAATAGTTCTGGCGGTAGTTTGCCGCCATTTTCCTCTGATATACTTGCTACATGATCGCCCCAGGCCCGCCGTAAATCACGTGCTTCAGTACCAAAACCAAAAGACCAATTGACCAAGCTGACAAATTTACCGTTATTTACAGTATTATCTGCCTGCTCTGCCATCACATCCAACCCAAAGCCTAAATCATCGTCAAAATACCATAGAAAATACAACTTCTTATATGAATTGTTCCAGCCACCCTGACTTGTATGTTGGGTCATTCCCAATCCCCCCGCATTCTTTAACTGTTTTTGCAACAAGCACTCCCCTGGCTCACAAGAAGTACCGGGGGTAATAATTTCAGTATACCGATTGCCTCACTCGAACGCAATCTCCCGCACTGCTAACCCTGTTTAGCTAAAGGGATAAAAACATCGTTAATGGGGTCGCTACACTCCACCAGAGTCAAAAAGCAGCTACCCGAGGGGTAACTGCTTGGATCAGCGTATTCTTTCCCAACTTACTACATTATCTAGTATTAGGGCTAGAATAATGCCCATTAACAGACCATTACTCACCAATGGTCGCGCCAACATAGGCAGTGAGTTGAATGCTTGGGCCGGCAAACTCATAATCACTATACCGCTCAGCAAAGGTAATGCGTAACGATACACCTGTTGCGGGTTAAAGCCTATCCCTTCCAGTTGACGCAGGGCAGCTCCAATCAGTTGCAAATAAGCAACAAACAATACTGCGTCACCCACGCTAATTGGCAATGTCGCAAAGAATGAACCTAGTGTGGGCATCATTCCCAACCCCACAAACATGACTCCCCCGAGTATGAACGGTGCGCGATCTAAGATCCCGGTTACCTGCAAAAAGCCGAGCGAAGAAGTATAAGGAGCGTAGGGGACAAGGCCCAATGTTCCGGCGACAAATGTATTGAACCCGGTAAGCACAAAGGACCGCCGGTATTTAGCATCGTTTACAGCTTCACCGCAAATAGGCTCCATACCCCTTAAACTTACTACCGTGTTTGCAGTATTAATGAGACCGGTCAAATAGGCCGTAAGCACAATCCCTAGATCCCAATTGGGCGTCCCCCAGGGAAACCAATTTAGCAGGGGGCCAGGTTGCGCCACCCAGACTGTGTGCTGAGGAAACAACAACACAAACACAATCCACCCGACAACAATCCCCAATAAAATGGCGAAATTTCTCAAAGGTCCTCTGCCCTTAACGGTAAGACATGCTACCAGCACCACTAAGCACACTGAAAGAGCTGCTACAGGCAAGTTTATGCTTGCTCCGTTGCTTAAACCTAACATACCTTTAGCAAAAATAATTAGCAACTGAGTGCCTAAGAGAAACAAAAACACACTCATTATCACAGGTGTAAAGAGTCTTTGGAGCAACTTTCCCATGCCCAATGCTCCCAACACAGCCACGCTAACACCGGACAACATGATTCCTGTGGCCAATCCGCCGCCCAATTGCGTTAGGCTCAGGTGAGCCGCCACAGCCGAGCCGCTCAGACTCAAAATAACTCCCCACCACAGGCCGGCTTGCCCCTCAAGCACAGGGTAACGATGTCCTATCACAGCTTGTAAAATACACGCTAATCCCGTGTACATAAACGATAATCTAAGCGTAGTCATGATTAAGGCACTAGACAGGTGGAAGGCGGCGCCCACGGAAAGCGGGATAACCACGGTATTGGCAAACATGAACAAAAGCCACTGAACTCCTGCCAGCACAATCGCAGTCCGTCGCAAACGCCCCACCCCTTTCCACTGTCTATCCCGTTAAACTAGACTAAGCCAAATAGGCATAGCCGGGTATCGTTAAGAATTGAGCAAATACATCATCAGTCGTTAGTTGCGCAAATAATTGTCCGGCCGATTCGAATTTACCGTCAAGGTATCCCGGATTACCTACTTGAGCTTTGATTTTTGCCAGTTCTTCCTGCAGGATCTGCTTAAATAGTTCTACAGTTACCTTGCGCCCGTCTGCCAAAATTCCCTTAGGGTGGCGTAGCCATTGCCATACCTGGGCTCGTGATATTTCAGCAGTAGCTGCATCCTCCATTAAGTTAAAAATTGGTACTGCACCTGAACCATTCAGCCAGGCGGCAATATACTGAATGCCTACACTGACATTAATGCGCAGGCCGTCTTCAGTAATGGGGCCCACCGGTACTGCCAGTAAATCCTCAGCCGAAACCTCAACATCCTGTCTTTTTTTCTCCACTTGGTTTGGTTCAGGCATATTAGCATTAAATACTTCCAGTGCCACTGGTACTAAGGCCGGATGCGCCACCCAGGTACCGTCGTGCCCGTCGTTTACCTCCCTTAATTTGTCCGCACGTACTTTAGCCATTGCTTCATCATTGGCTGCCTCATCGCCACGCACCGGTATTTGAGCTGCCATTCCACCAATTGCATGCGCATTTCGCTTATGACAAGTGCGAATAGTAAGTAGGGAATAGGCCCGCATAAACGGGGCAACCATTGTTACATATGAACGATCCGGTAAAATAATTTCCGGCTGGAACCGCAGTTTCTTGATGTAGCTGAAAATGTAATCCCACCGTCCACAATTTAGACCGGCAGCATGTTCGCGTAATTCATATAAAATTTCATCCATTTCAAAAGCGGCCAGAATCGTTTCAATTAAGACCGTAGCTTTGATACTTCCTCTGGCAATACCCAGTTCTTGTTCGGCCAAGATAAACACATCATTCCACAGCCTGGCCTCCAAGTGGCTTTCCATCTTTGGTAAATAGAAGTAAGGTCCCGAGCCGTTGGCCAAGAGTTGCTTAGCATTGTGGTAAAAATATAAACCAAAATCAAACAGGCTGGCGGAAACAGGGTTACCGTCAACCAAGACATGTTTTTCAACCAAATGCCACCCGCGGGGACGCACAATCAAGATTGCGACTTTGTCCTTGAGTTGATACTTCTTTCCTTGGGGGCCGACATATTCGATTTTTCGTCTGATTGCATCAAACATATTGATCTGCCCACTTATCACATTATGCCAAGTGGGCGACAACGCATCTTCAAAGTCAGCCATAAATGCAGAAGCTCCTGAATTCAGCGCATTAATGACCATCTTGCGATCGCTGGTTGGGCCAGTTATTTCAACTCGCCTATCCAGCAAATCCTTAGGTAAAGGGGCAATAGTCCAATCCCCTGATCTCACCTCAGCTGTATCCGCCAAAAAACCGGGCAAAGCCCCTGCTCGAAAAGAATCCTCCCGCTCCAGCCGCTTTTTTAATACACCTTGTCGGCGGTCTTCAAATTTTCGCACCAGTTTAGCAACAAAACCTAGCGCTTCCGGCGTGAGAATCGTCGCAAACTCGGGCGTAACGTCCCCCTCTACCTTCACTCCTGCAGAAAATTGTAAATTATCCATATCAGCCTTGACCTCCCTGCCAGCCTGAGCTGCAAAACTAGGCGGCATATATTTTCCCTACATAATTAACTAACAAAAGCTGCTTATACCAGCACTTGACCTCATTCTGCTTACTCTAAATTTGGCATCTCGTATACCAAATTTAGAGTAAAAAAACTATTTAAACGTACATCTTATCCCCCTTTTCTGGCTAGTGGCCTGACCATCATATAATAATCTGAACTGTTGACTTATATTTTCGTCAATTTTCATTTAATTCCTGCTTGTAAAAATTGGGCAAAAGAATAATTTGTCCTGCATTACTTATAGTATTGGCGAAAATAGCCGCGCACCAGACTCCTTAAGTCGCTCGGAGAGAGGCCGTTTTCGATATTCTGACAAACAAATTTCTTCGCTATCCAACAAATCATTGGCAAAATCCAGTTCGAGGCGCGCCGCAAAACAGCTGTCATAGATAAAAGCGCAAATCTCAAAATCAAGCCTAAAGCTGCGAATATCGAAGTTAGTCGACCCTACACTGCTAATTTCACCATCGACAATAAAAATTTTTGCATGCAACAAGCCTTTGCGATAATGAAATATCCTAACTCCAGCTTCTAGCAGTTCCTCAAAATAAGAATGTGATGCCCAATATGTTATTTTATGGTCAGGAATGCCCTGAAAAACTATGCGTACGTCCAAACCACTTAAAGCGGCGGTCTTGAGCGCCATGATGCTGCTTTCATCCGGAATAAAATAGGGGGTTTCGATATAGATGCTTTTTTCAGCTCCGGCTACCGCGGCAAAATAAACCTGCATAATCGATTCCCAGTCAGAATCCGGACCACTGGCCGCAATCTGCGTGAGTTGTTCGCCCACTTGTTCCACCGGGGGATAGTATTCATCACCTTCAATCCGATAGTGTGTAGCAAAACACCAGTCATCTGCAAACACTGTCTGCAGGGAATGCACTGATTCTCCTTCCAATTTGACAAACGTATCGCGCCAAAAACCGAATTTTTCACTACGCGAAAGATATTCATCACCAATATTAAGACCGCCGACAAAACCGATTTTTCCATCAACAACAACTATTTTACGGTGGTTGCGCAGGTGAAGCCTACTCGACAAAAAGGGAAACCGCACTGGAGAGAACCATTCAGCCTCTACCCCTACTTTACGCAACTCTCCTATCGGTCTGGCAATAGAACGACTTCCCCAGCCATCAACTAATACACGGACTTTAACTCCTTCTAATGACTTACGCGTTAGTATGCGCAGAACATCTCTGCCTACCTCATCATTTTTAAAAATATAATATTCCAGATGGATGTGATTCTCAGCTCTTTCTAAGGCCTTAAACAGAGCACTAAACGTTTCTTCGCCGTTAGTCAAAACCTCGGAGCGATTGTTACTTGTTAGAGGCGCCAAAGCTTCATTTAATAACAGCCGAGTAAGCTTTTGCTTCTGCCGATTTTCACGTCCAAGCAAGAGATCCTGTTCCACATGCTTAGCCAAACCGCTACTCCCTTCTACTTCACGCATACCTTCCATAGTGCTATGATAGCGGGAAAGTTTGCGGCGGCGAAAGGTACGGCCAAATAACAAGTAAGCCAATGCCCCAACCACCGGTAGTGCTCCTAAAATCAATAGCCAGATAACCGTCTTAGCTGGATCGCGATTTTCCAGAAAGATAACTGTCCCTAATACAAGTACTTGTAATAATGTAATTACTATAATTATGCTGATAAGCATAGGAATCACCGCCTCAACAAAGGATCCAAACAATTACTTACTTTCTACACGTTATCTGACTATCCTTTTGATTAACCAAATTTATCATTACCACAATTAGCCCGCCTTACTTGCCTATAGGCAAAAAACACGGCACTCCTCGGAACAAGATAATCATCTTTAGATACTTCGCAAGTCGAAGCAAAATTTGTTTCGCGAGGTAAATATTTTGGTGTATACTTTATTTTAAGCACTTCTTAATCCAACGCGCAATAATGTGAACAGGAACAGGGGGATAGCTATGTTTAAGAAGATTTTAGTTCCCGTTGATGGCTCCGAAAATTCCAACAAAGCTGAGCAGGTAGCTTTAGACATGGGCCGAGCTATGTCTGCCGAAGTCACACTGCTTCATGTGGCAGTTATGCCCCAATACACTGCATTTTTTGGTGAGGCCCCAATTCCGATTCCCCAAGAAACCATTGAAGCCATCGAAAACTTGGGCCGCGACATGCTCGCAAAACATGCTGCCGCTTTTGTCTCGAATGGAGTTAAATGCACTACTCAACTCATTTTCGGTCATCCGGCCGAAACTATTTGCCAAACGGCTAAACATGACAATTACAATTTAATTATCATCGGCAGCCGCGGCTTAGGTGAAATCAAAGGCTACCTGCTAGGTAGTGTAAGTGACCGGGTATCCCACTATGCGCCGTGCTCTGTCTTAATAGTTCATTAATTGCACTTAAGCTAAGCTCGGCCGCTCTGCGAAAGCAAAGAACACAAAACCACATCTTCCCTACAAAACTTAAAAAAGGCGGCCCGCATTATCACTTGATGAATGCGAGCCGTCTTTTTAAGTTATTCAGTGGCCTCCCTAGAGGAGGTAGATTTTTATTGAGTTTGGCATTAGTCGTCAATGGTGGATAGGTCGCCTGTCGGCAGGCCTAATTCCCAAGCTTTTAAGACACGGCGCATAATTTTGCCGCTACGAGTCTTAGGCAACTTATCCCTAACCTCAATTTCGCGCGGAGCGGCATGAGCTGCCAATCCGGTTTTAACAAATTTTACGATGTCGTCTTTCAGTTCGTCGGACCAAGTATAGCCTTCACGCAAGGAGATAAATGCTTTAATAATCTCACCACGCATCGGGTCAGGCTTGCCGATAACACCAGCCTCGGCAACTGCCGGGTGCTCAACCAGCTTACTTTCTACTTCAAAAGGACCTACCCGCTCACCGGCTGTGTTGATTACATCGTCAACACGACCTTGGAACCAGAAATACCCTTCTTCATCCATATACGCCGAGTCGCCCGAGACATACCAGCCTTCAAGGCGGAAATACTCTCTGTATTTGGCTTCGTTTTTCCAAATTTGGCGCATCATAGAGGGCCACCCAGCTTTAATGGCCAGATTTCCCATGCTTAGAGGCGGAACTTCCCGGCCATAATCGTCTACAATTGCGGCTGTGATTCCTGGGAATGGTTTACCCATTGACCCTGGTTTCATATCCATGCAACGGTAGTTAGAGATTAATTGGCCACCGGTTTCTGTCATCCACCAGTTATCATGAATCCTCTTTTCAAAGGCCTTCATGCCCCAACGAATAACTTCCGGATTTAACGGTTCGCCTACGCTTAGCACGTGACGCAGTGTAGACATATCGAATTGTTTAATACAAGCTTCGCCATGGCTCATTAGCATCCGGAAAGAAGTCGGCGCACTGTACCAAACGGTAACACCGTACTTTTCTATAGTAGCATACCAGTCTTCCGCTTTAAACCGCCCGCCACGAATAACGCTGGACGCGCCATTAAGCCAAGGACCAAAAATTCCATATGAAGTTCCTGTTACCCAGCCCGGATCGGCTGTGCACCAATAAACATCATCTTCACGTAAATCTAAAATCCACTTGGCAGTCTGGAAGTGCTGAATCATGGCATTGTGTACATGTAAAACACCTTTAGGTTTGCCGGTGGAACCGGAGGTGTAGTGCAGTAACATGCCGTCTTCCCGATCTACCCATTCTATATCCAAATCCTTAGAAGCAGAAGCCATAGCCTTTTCAAAGCTTATCTCGCCCTCTTCCAAAGGATCGTCTCCTGCACCAACCAAAATAGAATATTTTAACGCAGGTAAAACTGCTTTAGGAACACGAGTTTTCATGCTTGGAGTCGTAACAATCGCTATTGCCTCACTATCTTGCAAACGATCACGCACGGCATCTTCCATAAACGCTTCAAACAACGGTCCTACAATTACACCAATCTTAATAGCTCCTAAAATGGCAGCATATAATTCCGGTGAACGCGGCATAAAAATAAATACCCGGTCTCCTTTGCCAATACCTAGGCCGCGTAACACATTACCGAATTTATCACTCATGGTTTTCATTTCTGCAAATGTGTACTTCTCATCGCGAGTTGGATCACTATAATAGAGGGCTACTTTGTTTTTGCGCCAAGTGTTTACATGTCGGTCAATTGCTTCATAAGCTATGTTTACCTTACCGGTAGTTGCCCAGGAAAACTCTTTTTCTACATCTTCCCACTTAAAATTTGCGTAAGTTTCATCGTAGTTTTTTAGGTTCATTTCCCCAGTTTCTGCTGCGATTAGTTCTATGTTATCCATAGATTGATTCCCTCCTCATCTATAATCGAAAAAATTGAATATTGAAAAAATTTTTGATTATACGCCCCCTTTACTTTTACATTAGAGATACCGCCCGATACTACAACATTAGTTGATAGTTTTATTCTACCAATCATACCCTTAGTTAACATAGTTTTTCTCGCGAAAGGTAAAAAAAGATAGTCGAATGGCAGAAATCAATTGCCCAACAGAGTTTAGCGTTGCTTAAAGGTTAACAACTTATTACACTGTCGGCCCTAATTTATGCACAATTTTTCAGTTATTTAAAACACTCACCCTCATGTTGCTACCTGCACATTGCTTAAATTTATGAACAAATCCCTGATGTTTTTCATTAAACACGCTTGATTCTGTGGTAAAATGTGCCTAGACCAAGCAATTTCACGCAGTGTCACTGGGCGTAATTCTAGCATCGCATATTTAGGCCCACACCCGGTAACAAATAAAACCTAATTATGTGTAAAAAAATGATGTCTAGTAATCGTATAGTGGTTATAATTTATAATAGATTAAATATCTGAGGAGCTAGTACATAATGACTGAGCGTATTCATTTTGTCGGTGTTAAAGGTTCGGGTATGAGCGCATTAGCCCAGATTAGCGCCCGAATGGAAAAAGCTGCTATTACCGGTTCAGACGTAAATGAGTCTTTTTTTACCGATAAACTGCTCGCCAAGGCAGGCATTGCCGTGTTGCCATTTTCAGCCGCAAATATCAACAATGTCGATTTAGTCGTGGCATCTGCGGCCTATACCCAGGACCACCCTGAAATTGCACGGGCTATGGAAATTGGTATTCCCGTGTTGTCCTATCCGGAATATTTGGGACGTCTTATGGCTAAAAGGCGCGGCATCAGCATTACCGGCACACATGGCAAGACTACCACCACAGCGCTTGTCGGCTCAATCTTACTTGACGCCGGTCTTGACCCCACAATTGTTGTCGGAAGCGATGTGCCAACTATGGGCGGGAATGCCTATGCAGGCTCAGGCGAATTTTTCTTGGCCGAATCGTGTGAATACCGACGCCATTTCTTAAACTACAGCCCTGAATTCCTGGTGATTCTCAACATGGAGCTTGACCATCCGGATTATTTTAAGGACTTGGCTGATGTCATAGATGCATTTCAAGAATTGGCAGCTAAAGTACCGCAGCAGGGCAAAATTATCATTTGGGGTGACGATGCTAATTGGGCGCAAATCAAGTCAAATGCCCCTATCATTACCTACGGGTTTGCCGCGCACAACGACTACCAGGCAGCAGCTGTTTCCTTCGCTAAGGGAAGTGCTACCTTTGAGCTTTTCTACAAAGGGAAATACTTGGGTATATTTGAGTTAGGCGTCAGCGGTAGACATAATATACTTAATTGCCTTGCCGCCATTGCCCTAGGCGTCTGTTTAGGCGTTTCCCCTGCAACCATGCGCGAAAGTCTCCGCAACTTCCATGGCACCAAACGCCGCTTTGAAAAATTAGGAGAATGTAACGGGGCGCTGATTGTCGACGACTACGCACATCACCCAACTGAGATTAACGCCACTTTGGAAGGTGCCCGTTTAGCCTTTCCGCACCACCGCATTGTCGCTGTTTTCCAACCGCATACATTTACCCGAACCGAACGTTTGCTTGATGATTTTTCCCAATGTTTCCGGTATGCCGACGAGGTTGTAGTTGCCGAAATCTTTGCCTCGGCGCGAGAAAAGGGCGGCTCCGGTATTGATGCCGCAACTCTAGCTGAAAAAATTTGTGCCACAGGCGTAGATGCCAAATTTTTGGGTGATTTCCAACAAATTAAAGATTACTTATCCCCTAAATTAGCTAAAGACGACTTAGTACTCACCATGGGTGCCGGTGATATCTACAAGCTAGGTCTGAACTTAGTAGGTTAAGCTATAGTCAAACTTCACAATTAAACCTTAAAAGGAATCTCCGCATTTGCGGAGATTCCTTTTAAGGTTGCCAAAGCCTACCCTGCCAAGTGTTGCGTTGTTGCAATTCCGCATCAATTCCATTGAGTACTTCCCATTTCTTACGGCTCCATAACGGCCCAATTAAATCTTCGGGCGGACCATCACCCGTCAAACGATGAATTACTATATGTGGCGGAAGTATTTCCAGGATATCCACAACTAATTCTGTATATTCTTTTTGCCCTAATAACTTAACTCCACCTTGTTCATAGAGCTGCGCCAGGGGAGTCCCCCGCAGCACATGCAGCAGATGAATTTTTAATCCCGCAAGTGGGAGGCGTGCAATTCGACTGGCCGTGGCCATCATATCCTCCCTGCTTTCCCCCGGCAACCCCAAAATAATATGCGCACACACTTGAATTTCACGCGAACAAAGAACTTCTACAGCCGTTACAAACGCCTGATAATCATGTCCGCGGTTAATTAAGCTTAGCGTCCTGTCGTGGCTTGTCTGTAAACCAAGTTCAACCCAAAGATAAGTTTGTCTGTTTAACACCTGCAATAAATCTAATATCGCTGCAGGCAAACAATCCGGTCGGGTCGCAATCGCCAGACCTACAACGTCTTTTTCGGTTAAAATCGCTATGTACATGTTTTTAATATCATCTGCCGAGCCATAAGTATTGGTGTAAGCTTGAAAGTAACCAATATATTTTGCGTGGGACCATTTGGTTTGAAGTTTCTCCCGTACAGTTTGAAATTGAGTCTTAAGCTCCAAGCTAGCATCCCCGGCAAAATCACCTGAACCTCTGGCACTACAATAAATGCACCCACCCGTGCCTAAAGAACCGTCCCGATTAGGGCAGTTAAACCCAGCATCAAGCGATATCTTAAACACTTTTTGTCCGAACACTTGCCGTAAGTGGAAATTTAGGCTGTGATAACGTTTATCGCCCCATACTTGTGCTTTTGCAGCCAATGGATTTAATCCCCCAGTCGATCACACTTTACACCCTAACAGATAAAAGACGACGCTATGGTCGCCCTTTATCTGTAAATTCACCTGGAAAAATCGCAGTTACGACGCTGCAGTCTTTATTAGCCCCACTTAACTCTCAGCCTCTTCATACATGTCACTCTTACACGTCGGACAGACAACATGTGGGGCACATGAACTGGTTGGGCTTCCTGATTCTGGTACCACCTCCCTGTACCCGCATTGCGGGCAGTAAAACACACAATGTACGTTGGGACCATCCTGCTCAGGCTCCAAATAATCATGCCAATCCGTACTATTTGCCATAGGGCTGACCTCCTTCCCAAGAGTTAGAAGTCCACTAGTAAAATATTATTAAGCAAAACGATTTATTTTACCCCTATACAGCAAAATTTTATTGTGCGCCGAGCTTGAGTATGGTCTGATAGATTTGTCCCCAGTTATAGCAGCGTATCACATTTTGCGGCAATTCCACCCGGTTATAGGTAGCATCCAGAATGAGCACCGGCATACCGCTTGCGGCTATTAAGGCTGCGTTAATTGCATAGTCCTCGACAAACAAGTCAATACCCTCTTCCGCACAGACTTCAGCCTTGCTGCGGTCCCCTACAACCATTAGTTTCGTAAATGGTATTTGATGCAATTCCAACCAGCGGCGAGTAATTTCTTCCTCCACCTCGCGTCGGGCAGTAACTAAAATAATTTCATGCTCTATGCTAAGTTTTGCCAAGGCCGTGCGGGCTCCCGGCATCGGTGTTGGGGCCATGAAAAGATTTTCTACATTTGCAACGAAGAATTGATTCATGTGCTCCCATGGCACATCAAAAATAAGGTGCATTTCATACCTGTGGATTGCTTTAATATCTTTACCGTAATACCTATTTAACTCTCCCAACCAAAAAGGATAGCTGTCCGCAACCACACCGTCAATATCCACTCCCAGTCGCATAGCATCACCCTACCCTAACCAATTATATGTTTATAGGCCGGAAAAGCTCATTCTAGGCGAATATTTCCAAGGCCTTTTTGCCTTGCGCTATTGCAGCCAGTACCGTTTGCGGGGCCGGACCACCCGGAATTGACCTCGCCCGAGCACAGTGCTCTACAGTTATATAGTCATATAAATCTGCTGCAAAGGCGGACGAAACAGCCTGGTATTCCGGCAAGGTCAATTCCTCCAGCGCAAGTTTACGCTCCGAGCACTCTAACACCAGCTTTCCCACTATTTCGTGCGCTGCGCGAAAGGGCACGCCTTTTTTGGCCAAGTAGTCTGCCACATCAGTAGCGTTAGTGAAGCCGCCTTTAGCGCCTTGGGCCATATTTTCTTTGCGCACAGTCATCGTCTTCAGCATTGGTGCTGTAACTAGCAAACACTTTTGCACCGTATCCACCGCATCAAATAGCGCTTCTTTGTCTTCCTGCATATCCTTGTTGTAGGCCAAGGGCAAGCCCTTCATTATTGTCAACAAGCCCATCAAGTCCCCGTAAACGCGGCCGGTTTTGCCCCGCACCAACTCAGCAACATCGGGATTTTTCTTCTGTGGCATGATGCTTGAGCCGGTCGCATAAGCGTCATCCATGCTGATAAAAGCGAACTCCCCCGTGGACCAAAGAATCAACTCTTCGCACAGACGGCTTAAGTGCAGCATAATTAAGGAAGCGCAGGCGGTAAACTCAATGGCAAAATCTCGATCGCTCACCCCGTCCAAGCTGTTGGCGGTGACATAGGCAAAGCCCAATTCCGCGCGTACCATTTCCCGGTCGAGAGGAAACGTTGTGCCAGCCAGAGCGCCTGAGCCTAAGGGCATATAGTCTATGCGCTTGTGGCAGTCTGTAAGCCGCTCCAAATCGCGCAAAAACATCTGAAAGTAGGCCAGCATATGATGCCCAAAGGTAATGGGCTGGGCCTTTTGTAAGTGAGTATACCCTGGCATCCAGGTTTCCACATGGGCCTCTGCAAGCTGCAAAATTTCATTTTCCAAAGTAAGCAAGAGCTGTTGAGTCGCTTTCACAGCATCTTTTAGATACATTCTGATATCCAGTGCTACCTGATCATTACGGCTACGGCCAGTATGGAGTTTTTTTCCCACTATACCAATCCGTTCCGTAAGGATTTTCTCCACATTCATGTGAATATCCTCTGCCCCAACCTCGAAGGCCACCGTACCTGCTTCAATGTCAGCTAAGATTTGCTCCAGACCGGCAATAATCTGAGCTGCTTCCTCCGTGGTTATAATGCCGCATTGGCCCAACATGCGAGCATGCGCAATGCTGCCGGTAATGTCCTGACGATACAATCTTTGATCGAAGGAAATAGAAGAATGAAAATCTTCCACGAGTTTGTCAGTAGTTTTTTGAAAACGTCCACCCCAAAGTTTCACTGCCTGATCCTCCTGTTACATTTCTAGTGTTATTATACCCCTGCGGGCATACTAAGAACATCAGTTAACTGCACATAGTGCGCACTGATACTCGTACTATCTTTCGCTGGGGCCGATTACCTAAAGGGTGAGTTTACTTTCTGCGCAGAGAAGCATTACGGAGGCGCCGTTAGCATACTCGGCGAGCGCCCGAACGAGAGCACGCATGCTCGCGCCCAATTTAAGACTACGTTTGCGGAAGTGAGGCAGCGAACCGAAAAGTATGCTCGGCGCTATAGTTTGCAAAACGGAGCAGAAAGTAAACTCGACCCCAGCGACCCGAAGCTAGTTTCAGGCTAGTGCAAAAAAAGGAGCTCCCAGAGCTCCTCTCATTCTTAGACTTTTGTGCTTAACGCAAACCTGCCTTCTTTTCCATCAAGGCTCTCACCTTAAGCGGCAAGCCAAACAGGTTAATAAAGCCCTCGGCATCCTTTTGATTATATACTCCATCACGCCCAAAAGTTGCAAACTCTTCACTATACAACGAATATGGTGACTTAGCTCCGGCAGGTACACAATTACCCTTATACAGTTTAAGGCGCACAGTACCTGTTACTGTTTGTTGTGTGCTTTGGACAAACGCATCTAGAGCTTCCCTTAGAGGTGAATACCAAACTCCGTCATACACAAGCTCAGCGTATTTGGCAGCAATCTGCTCTTTAAAATGCATGGTCTGGCGATCTAGGGTTAGATACTCCAGTTCCCGATGTGCCGTATATAAAATTGTGCCGCCAGGGGTCTCGTACACTCCACGCGATTTCATGCCCACAAGTCTGTTTTCCACCATATCGACTATCCCTACGCCATTTTGCCCACCGATTTGATTGAGAGTTTCCAAGAGTTCGACCGGACCAATGCTTTTACCATTCAGTGCTACCGGCACACCCTTAACAAAGTCCAGCTCCACGTAGGTAGGTTGATCAGGGGCTTGTTCCGGTGGCGTAGTCATCAGATAGAGGTGATTTTGCGGTTCATTCCATGGATCTTCCAGATCACCGCCTTCATGGCTTAAGTGCCACAGGTTACGGTCCATACTATACGGGCGATCCTTAGTGACCGGAATCGGAATCCCGCGTGCTTGGGCATAATCGATTGCATCTTCGCGTGACTTGATATCCCAAATCCGCCAAGGCGCGATTATTTCTAAATCAGGATTAAGTGCTTTTACGGTAAGCTCGAAACGCACCTGGTCATTACCCTTACCGGTTGCGCCATGGCAAATAGCCACCGCCCCTTCGGCTTCGGCAATCTCAACCAAACGTTTGGCAATTAACGGACGGGCAAAGGAGGTCCCAAGCAGGTATTTTCCTTCATACACTGCGCCCGCTTGCAGGGACGGAAACACAAAGTCTGTGATAAATTCCTGCTGCAGATTCTCAATATACAACTTACTGGCGCCGCTTTTGAGCGCCTTTTCCTGCAATGGCTCCAGCTCTTCACCCTGCCCTAGGTCGGCAGCCATCGCAATTACTTCATAGCCATAGTTTTCTTTTAACCACGGGATGATGATCGAGGTATCGAGCCCCCCCGAATAAGCTAGCACTACTTTCTTCATTGCTTTCCTCCGCTTATTAAAAAGTGTTACCTTAATTACATTACCAACGCTAGAATAGCCTTTTGCGCATGCAGACGATTTTCTGCTTCATCAAAGACAACGGAATGCGGTCCTTCCAAAACCTCAGTTGAGATTTCCTCCTCCCGATGCGCGGGGAGACAATGCATGACAATCACGTCTTTTTGCGCCAGGTTTATCATTGCTTGGTTGACTTGAAAACCTTGGAAATCCTTAATTCTTTGGGCCTGTTCCGCCTCTTGGCCCATACTGGCCCACACATCAGTATAGATTACATCTGCCCCGCTGACTGCGGTCTGCGGATCAGAGCAAAGCTCGATTTGGCCCCCGTTCTCATGTGCATCCAACTCTGCTAGGTGCAAGACTTGAGGGTCCGGTTGGTAGCCTTGGGGTGACGCAATAACGACGTGCATGCCCATTTTAGCTCCGCCGAACATCAGGGAATGCGCCATATTGTTACCGTCCCCGACATAAACCAACTTAAGCCCGTTAAGGTTACCCTTCTTTTCTTTAATGGTTAAAAGGTCGGCCAAAACTTGACAGGGATGTAAAAGATCGGTCAGACCGTTAATAATGGGAATATCGGCAAATTCTGCTAACTCCAGTACATCTTGATGGCTGTAAGTTCGAATCATTATTCCATCCAGATAGCGGGAAAGCACTCTAGCCGTGTCCGGAATTGTCTCGCCCCTGCCTAATTGAATATCGCGCTCACTTAAGAATAAGGAGTGCCCGCCTAATTGATACATGGCCACTTCAAAGGATACTCTGGTCCGAGTAGAAGATTTGGTGAAAATCATACCTAGAGTTTTACCTTGCAGCAACGGGTGCGCTTTGCCGGACTTTTGCTTCAATTTAAGGTTTTCCGCCACATCTAACATGTGGTAGATTTCTGCCGCCGAAAAATCATGCAGGGAAATGAAATCGCGACCTTTTAAGTCTATATCATTTTGTTGTGCAATAGCCATAGTAAGACCTCCTCTTAATATGAATTATTATACATTTATATGTATTTTAATGCAATACGTTTTAGGCCTATCCACCCATAATTTTGGAGGATTTTTTTTGTTGGTTGGTCAAATACTCATTAAGGGCTTGGCAGCAAGCCTGTTCACCGCTGCGAAAAGCCCTCAGAGCTCGGGTCAGAGCAAGCGCTGTATCGAACGAGGTCAGACAGGGTATGCGATTTTCCGCCGCCAGTCGGCGTAATTTAAAACCATTGCGTTCCGGTAGCTTGCCTTTGGTGGGCGTGTTCAAGATAAACGCATATTCCCCTTGCTTGAGCCGATTTGCCAAGTCTTGATCCAATTGTACGCACTCATTCTTGATACCACACAATTCCAGCACCTTAGCCGTATCCCCGGTAGCATGCACTGGGTAGCCCAGTTTATCAAATTCTTTCACAAGCTGCAAGGCTTCCGCCTTATCCTTTTCCGCTATTGACACTAAGCAATTACCTTCGCGTTCAAGCTTCAACTGCATGCCTTGAAAGGCTTTAACAAGGGCATGGCCAAAGTCATAATCCAGGCTTAGGACTTCGCCTGTTGACTTCATTTCCGGACCGAGCGAAGTATCCACTTGACTTAATTTTTCGAAGGAAAAAACCGGAGCTTTGACCACCACGAAATCAACCGGGGCAACTAAGCCGCCCGACCAACCTTTGGCCGCAAGCGAATGACCGAGGCACATTTCCACTGCCAGTGCCACCAGCGGCACTCCTGTTACCTTCGAGATTACAGGCACAGTACGGCTGGCGCGAGGATTTACTTCAATCACGTAGACTTTACCTCTGGCCACGACATACTGAATATTGAGCAAACCTTTTACGCGCATGGCTACGGCAATTTTTTGGGTGATCGCTTCAATCTGATGAATTTCGGCTGCAGTCATGGTTTGCGGCGGATATACCGCCATACTATCCCCAGAGTGCACGCCGGCCCGCTCGATATGCTCCATAATTCCCGGAATCAATGTGGTAACACCATCTGAAACCGCATCAACCTCCACCTCTTTACCGGCAAGGTATTTATCAATTAATAAAGGATTTTCCGGCGCCACGCGAAAAGCCGTCTTCAGGTAATGCTCCAGTTCGTCAGCGCTCTCTACAACCTCCATGGCTCTGCCACCGATTACATACGAAGGCCGCACCAAAACCGGAAATTCCAAGTCGGCAGCAATGACGTGAGCCTCTTCCGACGAAGTTGCAGTCCGACCCTCAGTCTGAGCTATACCCAGTTCATTGAGGAAAGCGGAAAACTTGCCGCGGTCTTCTGCCAAATCAATACTTGCAACCTGGCTGCCTAAAATCGTCACCCCTGCTTCCGCCAGCTTTGCAGCTAAATTAATCGCTGTTTGACCACCAAATTGCACCAAAACACCAATCGGCTTTTCTCGTTCCACGACGTTCATTACATCTTCCAGTGTCAAGGGTTCAAAGTACAGCTTGTCACCTGTGTCAAAATCAGTACTTACAGTTTCCGGATTATTATTAATCATTATGGCGGTATACCCGGCATGCTTTAAAGCCCATAAGGCGTGCACGGAACAATAATCAAATTCAATCCCCTGCCCGATTCGGATTGGACCTGACCCCAGCACTATAACCTTGGGGTTGGTATCGTCTGTGCTCTCATCCTCCGCCTCATACGTTGAATAATAGTAGGGAGTTGCAGCCGCAAACTCTGCAGCACATGTATCCACAACCTTAAATACCGGCTTAACTCCATAGTGCATGCGCAGCTGCCTGACAGCAGTCTCCGTCATGTTATTCAGGCGTCCGATTGCCGCATCGGAAAAACCTTTCTGCTTAGCTGACAGCAACAGTGCGTGGTCTAAGTTTTGCTCCCGCAAGGATCCTTCCATGACCACCAAACCTTGCAGTTTGTGCAGAAAAAAATGATCAATCTTGGTAAGCTGATGTACCTCTGTCAAAGTCCAGGCCCGACGGAAAGCCTCGGCAATTGCGAACAGACGCTCATGGTCGGCTTCAAGCAGTTTAGCCTCGAGTTCCATCTCCGTCCACTGACCAGACTGGGTAATCCGCAACCCGACCGCTCCAATTTCGAGCGAGCGCACCGCTTTTAGCAAAGCCGCCTCAAAGGTACGCTCTAGAGCCATCACCTCACCGGTAGCTTTCATCTGGGTACCCAGTCGGTTATCGCCCGTAATAAACTTATCAAACGGCCAGCGCGGTATCTTAGCTACCACATAATCGAGTGCAGGCTCAAAACAGGCGCTGGTATTGCCGGTAACCGGATTAGTAAGTTCCGGCAAAGTATAACCTACCGCGATTAGGGCGGCCATTTTGGCAATCGGATAGCCCGTAGCCTTGGAAGCCAGGGCACTCGAACGGCTCACGCGAGGATTCACTTCAATTACTACATACTCAAAGCTATGTGGATTGAGCGCATACTGCACATTGCACCCGCCTTCCACCCCCAAGGCTCGGATTATTTTAAGCGACGCCGCGCGCAAGAGCTGATATTCCCGATCGGACAAGGTCTGGGACGGTGCTACGACAATGCTGTCCCCGGTATGGATGCCAACCGGGTCGATATTCTCCATGTTGCACACTGTAATACAATTGTCCGCCCCATCGCGCATAACTTCGTATTCAATTTCTTTCCACCCGGCGACACTCTGTTCCAGCAACACTTGACCGATTGGACTGGCCTGTAAACCCATATTGACCACATCTGCCAATTGGGTCGCATTTCTGGCAAAACCGCCGCCGGTACCACCCAGCGTATAGGCTGGCCTAACTATTACAGGATAGCCGATAGCGGCAGTAAACGCTTGAGCATCTGCGAGGTTGGTTACAATGGCGCTGGGCGCCACAGGTTCACCAATCTCCAACATAGTCTGTTTAAATAAGTCTCGGTCCTCGGCCTTTTTGATGGTTGCGAGCGAGGTGCCCAACAATTCAACACCGTACTCGGCTAATATACCCCGGTCTGCCAACTCTACTGCCAAATTAAGTCCGGTCTGCCCGCCGATAGTGGGCAGTAATCCCTGTGGTCTTTCTTGAGCAATAATTCTGGCCACGCTTTGCCAAGTTAACGGCTCCAGATATACTTTATCTACCATGTTGACATCGGTCATAATGGTTGCCGGGTTGTTATTGACCAATACAACTTCCAAGCCGGCTTCTTTTAGTGCCTTACAAGCTTGGGTGCCCGCATAGTCAAACTCAGCTGCTTGACCAATCACAATTGGTCCAGACCCAAGCATTATTACCTTCTGCAAACCTATCTTGCTAGGCATCGACACTGCCCCCTATCATTTCTGCAAATTGTTCAAAGAGGTAGAGGGAATCGCTGGGACCGGGACCTGCCTCAGGGTGATACTGCACGGAGAAAAGTGGCAACTCTTGGTGTTGCAATCCTTCCACAGTCCCATCATTGAGATTGAGATGAGATATCTCTAGCCCAGTCCGATCAAGGCTGGCCTTATCCACGGCGTAACCGTGATTTTGCGCCGTTATATACACGCGTTGCGACTTTAAGTCTTGTACCGGTTGGTTCGAACCCCGATGGCCAAACTTCAGTTTATAAGTATCCCCGCCCAAGGCCAGGCTGAGCAACTGGTGTCCTAAACAAATCGCAAAAATCGGCATCTTGCCTACTAACGCACGAATAGTGGCTACAGCACCTGGCACGGCTTTAGGGTCACCCGGTCCGTTCGACAAAAAAACCCCCTGCGGTTGCAGCGCTAAAATATCCTGCGGTTGAGCATCCCAAGGAACTACTGTCAACTCAAACCCAGACATCTTAAGTCCGGCCAGGATATTTTGCTTAATGCCAAAATCCATCACCACAACTTTAGCTCCGGAGCCAGAAATAGTGTAAGCGGTGCTTGTAGCAACCTGTTCCACTAAGTGCACCGGTGGTTGCCACTCCCGCAGCAACTCCGGCAACCCGGCGATATCCGTTCGATTAGTTATCATACCCTTTAAGGTACCCTGCAACCGCAAGCTTCGGGTCAGGGCTCTGGTGTCGATACCTTTTAGCCCGACTACTCCGGCTTGCGCCAAGGCCGCATCCAACCCGGTTTTAGTTCGCCAGTTGCTTGGGTGTTCGCACTCTTCCTTAACAATGAAGCCCCTTACTTGCAGACGCTGCGACTGGTCATCGTCAAGGTTAAGACCGTAATTTCCGATTAAAGGATAAGTCATGCTCACAATCTGGCCGGCGTAAGAAGGATCGGTTAAGACCTCTTGATAACCTGTCATACCGGTATTAAACACGACCTCGCCCATCACCTCACCGGTCAGGCCTAAGCTTTCGCCTGGAAAGACTAAACCATTTTCTAAGACGAGAGCAGCCTTCATGCCTCCTCCGTTACAGCAAAAACCTGCGCCAAAATCTGAAGCGCTGCGCTTATTTCCGTTTCCGTCACATTTAGTGGCGGTAAAAACCTTAATACATTACTTCCGACACCATTAATTAACAATCCCAGTTCCCGGCACTTATCAACAATCGGCTTGACTTCAATGGAAAGCTCTAGACCTCGCAACAAGCCCAAGCCTCTTTGTTCTTTAACAAAAGAATACTTTTGGCCAAGGTTCTGCAACTCAGCTGCTAAAACTTCTCCCATACGCTGGGTATTGCCGATTATATCCTCCGCTAAGATGGTAGAAAGCGTTGCTACTCCCGCTGCGGTAGCAAGCGGATTGCCGCCAAAAGTCGAAGCGTGATCCCCCGGGCCGAATCCCTCTGCTACCGTGTCAGTGGCAACGATGGCTCCAATTGCCACTCCGCCTCCCAGCGCCTTCGCCAGAGTCATAATGTCAGGGGCTACACCGGAGTGCTCATAGGCAAATAATTTGCCGGTCCGACCCATGCCACACTGGACTTCATCATAGATCAGCAGCGCGCCGGATTTGCGACACAGCTCCCGCACACCCTGTAGGTAGGCGTAATCGGCCACGTGCACCCCGCCTTCACCTTGTACCGGCTCGATCAGAACAGCACACGTTTGTGGTCCAATAGCCTCTTCCAGTGCCGGCAAATCATTCAGCGGTACGTAATTAAACCCTTGCGGCAGTGGTTCGTAACCAACCTGATATTTCGCCTGTCCGGTTGCCGTTAAAGCCGCCAGCGTCCTCCCGTGAAAGGAATGCTTCAGACTGATAATTTCATATTTTTCAGCCCCATAAACTTTACGGGCGTATTTACGCGCTAACTTAATCGCGCCTTCATTAGCCTCTGCACCGCTGTTGGCAAAGAACACCTTGTCGCCAAAAGAGTTCTCCACCAGGAGTTTAGCAAGCTCGATTTGCGGTTCGATCCAATACAAGTTAGAGCAGTGAATCAGTTTTCCGGCCTGCTCCTGAATTGCTGCGACAACCTTGGGATGGCAGTGTCCTAAGGCATTTACTGCAATACCACTGACAAAATCCAAGTATTCTTTGCCATCGGCATCCCAAACCTTGGCGCCCGATCCTTTGACTAGCGCCATAGGTAACCGCCCATAAGTATTCATGACATATTGTTGACCTTCACTAACATTAGTAGAATTCGACACTAAACACACCTCCATTTTTTTACCGGTTTGACCCTTTCTCACCTAAGGCAAAAACATAGTACCAATACCTTGCTTGGTGAAAATCTCCAACAAAATCGAGTGCGGTACCCTACCGTCAATGATATGAACCTGACTTACACCGGCACTTATCGCATGGGCACAACACTCAACTTTGGGAATCATTCCCCCACTAATGATCCCTGAGTTAATAAGCTCATCCACTTGACCTACTTCCACAGTCGAAAGCAGGGAACTCTTATCTGCATAGTTGGCAAATATTCCTTCGACATCAGTTAACAACACCAATTTATCCGCTTGCAAGGCGGCAGCAATATGACTAGCGGCGCTGTCTGCATTGACATTGTAGCTTTCTCCCGCTTCACCCCCCGCTACTGGGGCTATAACCGGAATAAAATTACCGGCGACCAGGGTTTTGATAACTTCGGGATTGACAGCAGTCACCTCCCCGACATACCCCAAATCAACCTGCCGTTCCGTCCCATCGGCATCCCTCAAGAGCATTGGCTTCTTGGCCGCAGTTAACAACTGCCCGTCCTTACCGGAAATCCCTACGGCCTTGGCACCTAGTTGCCCCAACAAGCCGGCAATTTCTTTATTTAGTTTACCGGCTAAAACCATTTCCGTAATTTCCATAGTTTCCGCATCGGTAACCCTTAACCCCTGAACAAAATCAGAAGTTTTACCGACTTTTTTCAACATCGCATTAATTTCCGGTCCGCCGCCATGCACTACCACCGGATTAATGCCGACAAATTTCATCAACGTGATATCGGTTAGCACCGCTTGCTTCAGATTATCATCTAACATGGCGTTGCCACCATATTTAATTACTACCGTTTTACCGGAAAATTTTTTAATATATGGAAGCGCCTCTACTAAAATTTCGGCCTTTTCCAGCGGTGAAATAGTCATCTCTTTACCCCCTCGTGCACGCGCCTTAAGATCTAGGTGCGATAGCTACCATTAATTGTTACATATTCATGACTAAGGTCACAGCCCCAGGCAGTGGCCCGACAATCACCTTGATGCAACTCAATATTGACTTGGATATCTCGCAGTTGCAAAATCAGTTTGGCCTCAGCCTCGGAAAAGGCAATCCCTGCGCCTGCCTTAGCTACCTGCAGTCCACCTAAATAGATGTCGACTAGTTGCGGATCAAAGTGGGCTTGGGAATAACCTAAAGCACAAATTATCCGCCCCCAGTTAGCATCCTCACCGTAAAAAGCCGCCTTCACCAGATTGGACCCGGCAATTGCCTTAGCTGCCTTGCGTGCATCCTCGAGACTTTTGGCACCGCTTACAGTGATTTCAAGAAACTTAGTCGCCCCCTCGCCGTCGCGGGCAATCATTTTGGCCAACTCCAGACAAACCTCCTTAAGCGCAGCCTGAAATTGGGCCAACTCGATACCACCCGGTAAGATAGGGTCATTACCGGCTTGGCCGTTAGCCATTACCAGCAACATATCATTGGTACTCGTATCGCCATCAACAGTAATCATATTAAAAGTAGTCGCTGCAGCCTCCTGCAGCGAGAGCTGCAGCAGTTCCGCATCAATTACCGCATCTGTGGTAACAAAGCCCAGCATGGTGGCCATATTGGGATGAATCATACCGGAACCCTTCGCCATACCCCCCAAACGCACAGGTGTGCCCTGGAGGAAAAACTCCACCGCCACTTCTTTAGCAACTGTATCGGTCGTCATTATCGCCGTTGCCGCCAAATGACCATTGCCAGCGACTAAATCAGCTGCTGCGGCTGTCACGCCGGCTGCCACTTTAGCCATCGGCAGGGGAACACCGATTACACCCGTAGAAGCGACCGCAACAGTTGCAGCGTCAACTCCCAACAGTTTACCTGTTACCTTGGCCATATCGCGACAATCGGTCATACCTTGCTCTCCGGTACATGCATTGGCATTACCGCTGTTAACCACAATCGCTCTTGCTTTACCCCTTGCAGTTACCTCTTTGCTGTATAACACCGGTGCGGCCTGAACCAGGTTCGTAGTAAACACCCCCGCTATACTAGCCTCAAACTCCGACGCAATTACAGCTACATCATATTTATCCGCATACTTAATTCCGGCCATGGCTGCTCCGGCCTTAAAACCTTGCGCAGCACATATCCCGCCTTCGATAAATTGCACATTTAGCCCTCCCTTTTACGTTCCATACAGTCCCGTACAGTTTCCTGTAACCCATCTAGGGCATTACAGGTACCATCTGCAACCCGGTATCCTCGGGCAAATCCCACATCAGGTTCATATTTTGAACCGCCTGACCAGCGGCCCCTTTAACAAGATTGTCAATGACGGAAAGGATTATTAACCTGCCTGTTCTTTCATCTTTAACCACATTAATCAGGCAGTGATTTGACCCATATACCCACTTGGTCTGGGGCAATATCTTAGATGGCAGTACGGTGACAAAGCGTTCCTGGGCATAAAATTCTTGATAATATTGCCTAATCGCGCTCTCATCCCAGCCGGAGTTTAATTCAGCATATACAGTGGCGAAAATTCCTCGATTCATTGGCACCAGATGCGGCGTAAAGCTAATCCTTATCTCCTTACCTGCCACCAAAGATAATTCTTGTTCAATCTCCGGCGTATGGCGGTGTGAAGCTACATTATAGGCTTTGAAGTTCTCATTCACCTCACTAAAGTGCGAGCTAAGATTCAGGCTGCGTCCCGCTCCGGAGACGCCTGATTTAGCATCCACGATTAGACTGGAATTGGCTAACATGCCGCTCTTTAAGGCAGGTGCCGCCCCAAGGACGGTGGCGGTTGGGTAACAGCCGGGGTTGGCCACAAGTTTGCTGGACCTAATATACTCCCGCTTCAATTCCGGTAATCCGTATACTGCCGCTGCCAAATCAAGCGGTGCAGCTGTCTTATACCAAGTTTCATACTGGGCAGGGTCGACCAAACGAAAGTCCGCACCTAAATCAATTACCCTCTTGCCCATAGGTAACAGTTTCTCCACCAATTTTCCCGACAACCCATGCGGCAGGGCCAAAATCACACAATCTACTCCAGCAAAGTTTGCCGGGTTGTCATCTACTAATTCCCAATCACCTGAACTTAAGACGTGTGGGTATACTTCACTGTATTTTTTCCCAACATAACTATGGGAACTCAATACCGTTATTTCAACCTTAGGATGATTGTGCAAAATTCTTACTAGTTCAATTCCGGTGTAACCCGTCGCCCCGGCTATGCCGACTTTAATCATTTTGGCATACCTCCTCCACTGTTTTTATAATTATACATATTCTTGCATAATAATTCAATGACTAGCTTGGAATAATTTTTGCTACCTTATGCTATTTAGCAACACATTTTACGATTTTTACGCTATTTGTCCGTCACGAGTGGAAATTTGTTATTGATAGGCAGACGAGGTCAGGCTATAATGTCTTATAACGAGACTTGTTAATATTTTAACTATTAGGAGGACTATGTATGACGGAAAGAGTATTCAACTTCAATCCCGGCCCCGCAACCCTGCCCCTTCCGGTTTTAGAAGAAGCCCAGCGTGACTTACTTAATTTAAATGATTCCGGCATGTCCGTTTTAGAAATTAGCCACCGCTCCAAGGATTATGAGGCAATCAACAGTGAAGCGGAGGCCCTTATTAAGGAATTACTCAATATTCCCCCTAATTACCGGGTTTTATTCCTGCAAGGTGGCGCTAGCACTCAGTTCGCGGCCATACCTCTAAATTTGCTGCCGGCAGGCCGCACTGCAGATTATATTTTGACCGGCAGTTGGGCCGAAAAGGCGCAACAGGAAGCAGCCAAATTCGGCAACACGCATATCGCCGCAAGCACTAAGGCAGACAATTATAAGCAAATTCCCTCCCTTGATGCAATTACCCCAAGTGAGAACCCAGCTTATATTCACCTTTGCTCCAACAATACAATATTTGGCACGCAGTGGCAAGATTTCCCCAACTTTGCCGCAACTCCTCTGATTGCCGATATGTCCAGTGATATTCTCTCCCGCCCTATCGACATGAGCAAATTTGCCATGATTTATGCCGGCGCCCAAAAGAACCTGGGACCAGCGGGCGTGACCGTGGTCATTATTAGAAATGACTTATTGGAAAACATCCCGACTAGTATCCCTACCATGCTCCGTTATGATATCCACGCCAAAAACGACTCTCTCTACAACACACCTCCAGCCTTTGCCGTATATATGGTCAACCTAGTATTGCGTTGGATTAAACGTGATGGCGGTTTGGCAGCGATGCAAAAACGGAATGAGGCCAAGGCTGCTTATATCTATGAAACCATTGACGCCAGCAGCGGTTTTTACACCGGTCATGCCGCCAAAGAGAGTCGTTCACTGATGAACATTACCTTCCGGCTCCCGAGTGAAGAACTTGAAAAATCCTTTGCAGCTCAAGCCACTGCGCAAGGACTTATTGGGCTCAAAGGTCACCGCTCCGTTGGCGGCATTCGCGCTTCTGTCTATAACGCTATGAGCGTGGAGGGCTGCAGAAGCTTAGCCAACTGTATGC
>JAJXUE010000033.1 GCA_021783135.1 Bacillota bacterium
GATCTCATACTTTTCGGCTCGCTGCCTCACTTTCGCAAACGTAGCCTTAAATTGGGCGCGAGCAGGCGTGCTCTCGTTCGGGCGCTCGCCGAGTATGCTAACGGCGCTTCCGTAATGCTTCTCTGCGCAGAAAGTAAACTCACCCTTTAGGTAATCGGCCCTTGTTTCATTTTCCAGTGGTTAAGTTTAAAAACTCTGTACTCAGAAAACACTAAGCAAAGATTGAGGAGGTGCGCGTTTGGCTACTATAAAAAGAACGCCGCTGTATGAGGAACATCTCAAGGCGGAAGCTAAGGTAATCGACTTTGGTGGCTGGGAAATGCCCGTACAGTATGCCGGAATTTTGGAGGAACATCGGACGGTGCGCAACAGGGCAGGGTTGTTTGACGTTTCCCATATGGGAGAGATTGAGGTGCGGGGGGTCCAAGCGCTCGATTTGGTTAATCAGTTAATCACGAATGATGCAGCTAAGCTGGCGGATAATCAGATCCTTTATTCGCCCATGTGCAATGACCAAGGCGGCATCGTGGATGACTTACTGGTATACCGCTATACGGCGGAACACTTTCTGCTCGTCGTCAATGCGTCGAACACTGATAAGGATTACGCTTGGATGCTGCGGCACAGCGATGCTTATGACGCTCAACTGACCGATATTTCGGCTGGTACGGCTCAGCTCGCCCTGCAAGGCCCCCTAGCGCAGGATATTTTGCAAACACTCACGCCTACTGACCTTAGCGATATAAAGTATTATTGGTTTGCGCAAGGGAAAGTTGCCGGAGTGGATTGTTTAATTTCCCGTACCGGGTACACTGGAGAAGATGGTTTTGAACTGTACTTCGCACCCCAGTTTGCAGTGCAACTTTGGCAGGATATTTTGGTTGCGGGTAAGCCGGTTGGGGTTGAACCAATTGGCCTTGGCGCCAGGGACACCCTACGTTTTGAAGCCTGCCTACCCCTATACGGCAATGAGCTGGGGGAGAATATCAGCCCCTTAGAAGCAGGTTTGGGCATGTTTGTGCAGCTGGGTAAGGCTGATTTTGTCGGAAAGCACGCGCTGGAAGAACAAAAAGCCGACGGGATAAACAGAAAGATTGTAGGGTTTGCCATGCTCGACCGCGGTATTCCCAGAAGTCATTATCCTGTGGCTGTTAACGGTCAGGAGATAGGTTTTGTTACCTCAGGCTCGTACTCGCCCAGTCTCGACAAGAACATCGGTCTAGGCTTAGTCGACACTAAATTTGCTACTGTTGGTCAGGAAATTGAAGTGATTGTCCGCGGCAAAGGCCTAAAAGCGAAGATTGTACCGAAACCTTTTTACCGCCGCCAACGATAAAAACTCAATAAGAAGTAATGACACCGTAAAATGCGAAGGAGGAATTTATGATGACCCCGACTAATCTTAAGTACACCAAAGAACACGAGTGGGTAAAAATCGACGGCAACAAAGTTACGATTGGGATTACAGATCATGCCCAACATGCTTTGGGGGATGTAGTATTTGTTGAACTGCCCAATGTCGGCGATACGCTTGAAGAAGGTAAACCCTTCGGTGTGGTGGAGTCTGTCAAGGCAGTTTCAGACGTTTATGCACCTGTGAGCGGTAAGGTTATTACGATTAATGAAGCATTATTAGATACGCCGGAAACAGTCAACCAAGCACCGTATGAAGCTGGTTGGATGGTTGAAGTTGAATTAAGTGATTTAACGCAATTAAATGATTTGATCGACGCGGCAGCCTATGAAGCGTTCCTCAAAGAGGAGGAGTAGGTTATGAACTTCATCCCAAATTCTACCGAACAGCGTCAAGCCATGCTGGAGCGCATTGGGGTTAAGGATATGGGGGAGCTGTTCAGTGATGTACCGTCTAACATCAAGCTGCAAAGAACGCTGGATATACCGGAAGGACTGTCCGAACAGGAAGTGGTTCGTCACATGCATGAGCTGGCAGCCAAAAACGTAAACTTGCAGGAGTATACCTCCTTCTTGGGAGCCGGCGCGTATGAACACTATATACCCAGCTTCGTCAACCAACTTCTGTTGCGTTCAGAGTTTTATACTGCTTATACCCCTTATCAGCCCGAGATAAGTCAAGGCACGCTCACTGCCATTTATGAGTTTCAGAGCATGGTATGCGAATTGACCGGTATGGATGTCGCTAATGCCTCAATGTATGACGGAGCAACTGCGTTAGCGGAAGCAGGCTTGATGGCGTGTGATATCACGCGGCGCGATCAGGTTATCGTATCCCAGACAATCCATCCGGAGTACCGTGAGGTCATCCGTACATATCTGTATGGGCGCGATGTGGAAGTGCTGGAGATTCCCTATGCCAATGGGGTAACAGACCTGACTACCCTTGCGAAATTAATCAGTGACAAGACCGCGGCTGTGTTAATTCAAATCCCCAATTTCTTTGGGGCCTTGGAGGATGGTAACAAGTTGGGTGAACTGGCCCATGCTGCCGGTGCTTTGCTGGCAGTTGCGGTAAATCCGGTGTCATTGGGTTTAGTGCAGCCGCCTGCGGCCTATGGGGCGGACATTGTGGCAGGGGAAGGGCAACCCTTCGGCAACCCAATTAATTTTGGTGGGCCCTTTCTCGGCTTTTTAGCCTGCAAGGAAAAGTACATGCGGCGCATGCCTGGCCGCATCGTTGGTGCCACCCATGATCGTAATGGTAAGCCTGCTTTTGTCTTAACCCTGCAGGCCCGTGAGCAACACATTCGACGCGAAAAGGCTACCTCCAATATTTGTTCCAATGAAGCGCTATGCGGCCTGGCCTTTACCATGCATTTAAGCGCCTTGGGCAAGCACGGTATCGGCAAATTGGCCCGGCTTAATTTGCACAAGGCACATTACGCTGCGAGCCAAATCAGCAAGCTACCCGGGTTTGAACTGGCCTTTACGACGCCTTATTTCAATGAATTTGTCATCAAAACAGCTGTGGAGCCGGCGAAAATTAATGCAAAGTTGCTAGAGGCCAAAATTTTGGGTGGGCTGGATTTAGGCAGATTTTTCCCCGAATTGACTAAGCATATCTTATTTTGTGTCACGGAAACCAAGAGCAAGGCTGACATTGACCGCTTAGTGGCCACATTGGAGGCGATTAAATGAAACAGGCAGAAGCAACTATCTTTGACTTAAGCGCACCCGGCCGGATAGGCATGGAGTTGCCGGTAGTGGATGTGCCGGAAGTAGATTTGACTGAGCTTATTCCGGCAGCTATGCTGCGTCAGGCTGCGCCGGAGCTGCCGGAGGTTGGCGAAGTAGATATCGTCAGGCACTATACCAGACTATCCACTTTGAATCATGGCGTGGACAACGGTTTTTATCCCTTAGGTTCTTGTACGATGAAATACAATCCTAAAGTTAATGAAGATACGGCGCGTTTGCCCGGCTTTGCGGCTAGCCACCCCTATCAGCCGGAGGAACTTACTCAGGGTTCGCTGGAATTGATGTATAGCCTGGAACGCTATCTGGCGGAAATAACGGGCATGGATAAGGTAACCTTGCAACCGGCGGCTGGCGCGCACGGCGAAATGACCGGAATCATGATTGTTAAAGCCTATCATGCTAAGCAAGGGGATCAGCGCCGGCACAAGGTAATCGTGCCTGACTCCGCGCACGGCACAAACCCGGCTACGGCGGCTCTCTGCGGCTATGATATAGTGCAAGTAAAATCGAATGAGCGGGGCGGCGTGGACATTGCGGCGCTGCGGGAAGCAGTTGATGACGAGACTGCGGCGTTAATGCTGACCAACCCCAATACGTTGGGTTTGTTTGATGAAAATATTGTGGAAATTGCCGATATCGTGCATAAAGCAGGCGGGTTAGTCTACTATGACGGCGCGAATGCTAATGCTATCATGGGAATCACACGTCCCGGCGACATGGGCTTTGATGTCGTGCATCTTAACCTGCACAAAACCTTTGCCACCCCACATGGAGGGGGTGGCCCGGGCAGTGGCCCGGTAGGAGTTAAGGATTTTTTGGCCCCATTTTTACCGCGGCCTACGGTCGAGCAAAATGCTGCCGGACAATTTTACCTTGATTTTGCCAGACCAGACTCAATTGGCAAAGTCCGATCCTTCTATGGTAATTTTGCAGTGGTGGTTAAGGCTTATACTTATATTCGCTCGATTGGAGCTGCCGGTCTTAAAGCGGTCAGTGAAAATGCGGTGTTAAATGCCAATTACCTGATGGCTATTTTAAAGGAACATTACTATCTGCCATACGAACGCTTTTGTAAGCATGAATTTGTCATCACACCGAAGAACTTTAAGGGGCAAGGGGTGCACACCTTAGATATTGCCAAGCGGCTCATGGACTTCGGGTATCATCCGCCGACAATTTACTTCCCACTGATTGTGGAGGAGGCCATGATGATTGAGCCGACCGAGAGCGAAAGCCGGGAAACGTTGGATGAGTTTGCCCAAGCCTTGATTAGCATTGCGGCGGAAATCAGGGAAAATCCTCAAGTTGTAATTGAAGCACCACATACCACTGTGGTTTCACGCTTAGATGAGGCGGCAGCAGCTCGCAAACCGAACGTTCATTGGCGAAAATCGAGTTAAAACGCAAACAGGGTGCCGGAAAACGGCACCCTCTACATACCTGCAGCTGGGCTAAAGCACAAACGGATTAAAAGTAGGGACACAAGATGGAAAACTTTTCAGGCGAGACAAAACAACTTATGCACCGAGCCTGGGAGGCTCGGTGTGCTAACTTTCCGCTGCAAATCGAGTTTGACTATCCTAAGGCAACGGAAGTAATTACTTTGACTGGGACAACCTGTGCGCTTGATTGTGCCCACTGCGGGGGACATTATCTTGCGGGCATGAAAACTGTGACTGAAAGCAACTCCCTAGCCGGGCTTGTCCGGCAGCGAGGCCAAGCCGGCTTTACCAGCTGTTTAATCAGCGGCGGGTGCGATCGGGCTGGCAAGGTTCCTTTCTTGCCACAGCTACCCCTGCTCAAACGCTTAAAACAGCACAAAAGGCTTAATTTCCACGTTGGCTTAATTGAACCGAGTGAAATAGCCAAATTGCAAGATGTGGCTGATGTAGTATCATTTGATTTTGTCGTGGATGATGCTACTATTCAAGAAGTATACGGCCTAGGCCGCACCGGTGAAGCTTATATTCAAACTTACCGGGCATTACGCAAAAGTGTCAAGGTTCTGCCCCACATTTGCATCGGGCTTAAAGGGGGGAACCTGGCAGGGGAACGTAAGGCCTTGGAAGTATTGCAAACGGAAGGTGTAGACGGTCTGGTATTTATCGTATTCATACCAACTCCGGGGACACGTTATGCGGACCGCCAGCCGCCTGATTTGGAGGCAGTGGTTCAATTATTAGCTGAAGCACGGTTGCTTTTCCCGGCACAGCCCATCTTTTTAGGGTGTATGCGGCCGAAAGGCAGATACCGCCAGGCTCTGGACCTGGCCGCAATTCACTGTGGCGTCAATAAGATTGTAGTACCTACGCGCGCAGCCGTAAGTTTGGCGACGGAATTGGGTCTGAAAATCAAGACGGGAGAGGAGTGTTGTGTCCTATGATTAAATGCTCCGCCGGGACTGCCAAAGTGCTCGGAATCAAAGAACTCAAAACTGACGCTTTGCCGACGACTGCCTATTTGATGGCAGGAGAACGCTGTAGTAACGATTGCTCCTTTTGTCCGCAGGCGCGCAGCAGCAGCGCAAGAAGCGACCTACTCTCCCGGGTAACTTGGCCGAGTTACGAGCCGGAGACGGTGCTCGCCGGAGTGGCTCGGGCTTTCCAAACTGAGCTGCTTGAGCGGGCCTGTTTTCAGGTGGTAAATTCCAGTGAGGCCATGGTTGAAATGCACTGGTTTGTGGATCAGCTGCGTGTCAAATCCGCCATTCCGGTATGTGTATCCTGCGCCGTAGGCTCGCTGGAGGGAGTAGCGAGACTGCTTGAACAAGGGGCTGACCATGTGAGTATCGCCTTAGATGCAGGGTGCGAACGTATCTACGCTACCCACAAAGGCGGTGTATGGGAGCATAAAATAACTTTACTGAGTGCGGCAGCCATGGCCTTTCCGGGTAAGATAGCGACGCATTTGATTGTCGGGTTGGGTGAAAGTGAGGCGGAAATGCTGGCGACCATCCAGACAATGTTGGATATGGGAGTAATTGTAGCGCTGTTCGCCTTTACCCCGGTGCGAGGCACCAAATTGGAGAAATCGGCGCCTCCGGCCATTGGGCATTATCGTCGTATTCAAGCCGCCGCCTATTTAATGCGCTTAGGCTTAATTCGCTATGAAGTGATGAGTTTTCATGCCGGAGAATTGATCGATTTCGGGATTCCGGCAGAGGAGTGGTATGCCGCGCTGGCAGAGGGAGAGGCTTTTCGCACCTCCGGTTGCCCGGGGTGCAACCGACCTTACTATAATGAAAAACCGGGCGGCGTCATGTATAACTACCCGGTGCCCTTAACCGTCAAACAAGCTGAGCAGGCCATGGCGGAGCTTGGTATGGTGGAGGTTGGACAGGAAGGTGATTGAGCATGCCAAACTGGCGATTAATCAATAGCGGCCACTTGCCGGGCGCAATGAATATGGCCATTGATGAGGCGATTATGCAAGCAGTGGCGGCAGGAAAGGCGCCTCCAACGCTCCGTTTTTACGGTTGGGAACCTGCCTGCCTGTCTTTAGGTTATGCGCAAAAGGCGGACGAAGTTGCCTGGAATGCTTGCACCGCTTATGGTATTGACGTGGTGCGACGTCCTACCGGTGGCAGAGCAATCCTGCATGATCAAGAAGTTACTTACAGCATCACGGCAGCGGAGGATAACCCGCTGGTCTCGGGTACTATTCTGGAGTCTTATCTTAAAATAAGCCAAGGGTTGGTATTAGGGTTGCGCAACTTAGGGATACCCGCCGAGATTGTTGCGCAAAAAGATGCGGCTAAATTAGGTACGGCCGCATGTTTTGATTCGCCTTCTTTCTATGAATTGGCCGTCAACGGTCACAAGATTGTAGGCAGTGCCCAAACTAGGCACAATGGAGTTGTCTTGCAACATGGCTCGATTATTCGTGCCATGGATACCGCTAAACTGTTTGCCGTATTGAGTTTCCCGAGTGAAGAAGTAAGAGAGAAAATGAAGGCGGCCTTTCGACGCAAAGCTTGCTCACTGCAGGATGTTTTAGGGCCTGAGCTTACAGATGCGCAAATTGTGGCAGAAGTTGGTGCCGGTTTCGCCGCAGCTTTTGATATTACTCCTGTTGCAAGTGAGTTGACCCAGTGGGAACAGGAATTGGCAGCGCAGTTACGGGAGAGCAAGTACTCTACTGATGAGTGGAATAAAAAAAGATAGCAAGAACAGACAGTGACGGGAAAAGTGAAATTAGCACAGGAATACCCCGGCCGGGTTAGAGCGGCCGGGGTATTGTAATTTAATTTAACTTATTACCACAAATGCGGGCGACGCCAGGCGTGACGCCACCACCTTATATCGATAGTCCCGGCCCAGGGGCGATAGAACCATTCCTTACCATAACCGTACATTCAACTTCACCTTCCTTACACTCTCTTTTACACCCTACTACCATACCATTTTATGGAAGAAAAACTCGTCTCGTTCCGGTCTGCGTAAGCACCTCCTAGCGGACTCTGCTATCTTGCGTGGCGAATGGTGTAAAAACCAAAACCTTTGGTGTTACGGGTAAAATCTCCTGGTGCATTGACAGAGAGCACGACGAAATTATTGGAAATAAAGGTGTGGAAACAATTGTCCAGAGACCATAAGCTTAAGATGACGGGTTGGTATAAGCTCGGTAAGGCATAGCCACAAGGAGGTGAGGCTGGTGCTTATCAGAGGTTCGCCCACTTGATTTGCTAGGGTCAAATGGAAGAGAGGAGATAAAGAATGGGTAGAAGGTTAAAACGCAAAACAGTCAGCCTGCTCCTGGTCGTCATGTTTGTCCTGACTACGATTTTTCCCTTGGGCGTTTTGGCTGATACAGCAGCGGCCCAACCGTTTACAGTAACCTTGCTCGGAACTTCAGACTTGCATGGTCAGCTAATGGGGTGGAATTATTTCACCAAAAGCGCTGCTACAGGCCTTACCCGGGTGGCCACGCTGATTGCCCAAGAGAGAGCCACCCATCCGAACAATATCTTAGTCGATGCAGGCGATACTATTCAGGGTACGCCTTTGGTGTATTATTACAACAAAGTGAACACCGCTTGGATGACCGACTCTGCGCAGAACTATCCCATGATAGATGCTTTTAAGGCTTTAAAATATGACGCGTGGACACTAGGTAACCACGAGTTCAATTTTGGCCTAGGGGTATTGGGACCAATCATCGATAAGGCCAAAGCTGCCAACATTGCCGTTTTGTCCGCGAACACTTTAGACACAAGCGCCGCCGTTAAGGATCCTTTAACAGGTGATCAACCAGTGTGGAGCAAGGTAAAACCCTATACCCTTAAAACCCTCAAGGATCCGGACGGCAATGATTTTACGGTAGCTATTTTGGGTTTAACCACCCCGGCAATACCCAACTGGGAAAGTCCGCAAAACTATGCCGATCTTCAGTTTGCCGATATAGTTACGCAAGGCACCAAGTGGGTACAATACTTAAAAAATGATCCGAGGGACCTAAAGTTAATGCGATTGTCGCTGTAATTCATTCCGGCGCGGGTGATGTTGACCCTGCACAGGAATCAACCCCATATGAAAACGAAGTTTTAGCCTTCGCCAATGCTAATCCGGCAGTAAATGCAATTCTGTGCGGTCACACGCATGCGATTTTAAACGAGCAGCTGGGTACACATAAAATCTGGACAGTAGAACCTAAAAACGCTGCAGCCAATCTTGAGGAAGTGAATATGAACTTCGTTAAGGATACTGCTGGTAACTGGAGCATGTCCGACGCCACTGGAAGTTCCCTATCTGCCACAACCGCTGTGGCAGAAGACCCCGGGATGGTGGCGCTGGCTAAACCATACCATGCCGCCGCATTGCAATATCTACAAACTCCGATTGGCCAAGCAAGTGGCGACTTTCTTGCAAACGGCCAAACTGTCAAAGATACCGCGTTAATGGATCTGGTCAATAAGGTGCAGATGTATTACGGCCATGCCCAATTATCTGTGGCCGCGCCATTTAGTCCAACGGCCAAAATCCCGCAAGGCACTGTGACTATAGGTGATGTATCTTCGGTGTATGTCTATGAAAATTTCCTGTTTACCATTAACATAACCGGCGCTCAGCTGCGCAAGTATATGGAAATGTCGGTCGGACGGTACTATAAAACATACCAACCGGGCGATATCGCCGTGCAAAAAAACAATGTACCGGATTATAATCTCGACTTGTTGCAAGGGGCCGATTATACCGTAGATTTAACCAAAATAGGTTTGTTTGATGCTAACGGCGCAGCGATCGCTGCTGGTGAACCGCGTATTACCAAGCTTCAGGTTAATGGCAAGGACGTCGTGGACACGGACACCTTTACCTTGGCCTTGAACAACTATCGGGTAAACGGTGGCGGCGGTTTTCTGGCTGCAGCCGGAATCGTGCCGCAAAGTACCGACCCAACTGCCCCTAATTACATTACGTATGATTCTCAAAAGGAGCTGGGTGATGACGGTCAAATCCGCAGTTTAATGATTCGTTATTTCCAAGATGTGGCTAAGGGTGAAGTTGACGAAGGCAAAACTGAGGTCGAGCCTGCGGATGACAACAACTGGCAAACCGTGCCGCGCTTCTATGACTTCGTGGAGTTTACCGACACTCACGGTAATATCGATAATTATGTTGCGAACAATACGGTCAAAGCCAATGCGGCGCTGCTAGCAGGAGCGGTCAACAAAGAACGAGCCCTGTATGGGGACGACCGTACCGTGGTTCTGGCGGCAGGCGACATGATGCAGGGTACGCCAATTTCCAATGTGCTTAAAGGCGGCCCGGTCATAGACATTATGCGGCAAATGAAGTTTGACGCCATGGAATTGGGTAATCACGAGTTCGACTGGGGGAATGATGTCTTAGATCAAAACTTAACTAAGGCCGGTTTCCCGTTTTTAGCTGCAAATCTAGGGTTGAAGCCCGGTGACACGGATGTAAATGCGCAAAAACTAAGCAAAGCTGTGCAACCATATACTATCTTAACTAAGGATGGGCTGAAAGTTGGGGTCATTGGCGTAATCTTGCCGGATGTGGTCAATATTGTTATGCCTTCTATCATAGGCCACTTTGCAATTCAAGATCCGGTGCAGACAGTAAATCAACTTGTACCGCAGCTTAAGGCGCAAGGGGCTGATATGGTCGTAGTGCTGGCGCATATCGGGGATCAATATAATGCTTGGCCCAGTACCGGGACGCAGCCGGCAGTAGAACCGTTAAGTCAAGACTTGGCCAAATTGGCCAAAGGCATCACCGGTGTGTCTGCCGTGTTTGGCGGGCATTCGCACACCACTAATTATGACATGGTACCGGATGCTGCCGGAAAAATGATCCCGGCCGTAATCGGGTATGCCAATGGGCGTGGTGCCGGCGTGATTCGTCTGGCCTTGGATGCTAATAACGCGGTTGTGGGTGCAGCCCCGAACTATCTCGATGTCTCTAACCGCTTATATTCTACTTTGACACCTGATCCTCAGGTTCAGGCTATCGTGGATGCTGCCAATGCCCAAATTGGTCCGGTGTTTAGCCAGGTTATCGGCCGGGCTGAAGTTGACATGACCAGAAATACTGCGTCAAGCGGGAATCTGGATTCCAACCTGGGTGATTGGGCAACCGATGTCACCAAAGACGGCGGGAAGGCTGACTTTGCCTTTCAGAACTCGGGTGGCTTACGCATTGACATCCCGCAAGGCGATATCACCGTAGGTGAGATTTGGCAACTGATGCCTTTCGATAATGAAATCAATGTAATGGATATGACCGGAGCTCAAGTGAAAGTTATCCTTGAGTATATGACCAGCGGCATCAAAGGAATGGGACATATCTCAGGTTTGCGCTTTAGTTATGACCCCAATAAACCGGCGCGTTTTGTGAGCGAAAACGGCAAGATTGTAGAGAATCCAGCTAATAGCAGGGTTACCGGGATGACGACCTCTGATGGCAAGCCGATTGACCTGGCAAAGGTGTACAAAGTAGCAGCACCCGATTTTATTGCCACAGGTGGGGATAACTATCCGTTCCCGGCCAATTCCACCAATCTGGTTGCTACCCATGTTTTAGTGCGCGATGCGCTGTTGAACGATCTGACTACGCGTCAGGTGCTTAATTATCAACCGGACGGTAGGATTGTCATCTATGCCCCGGCTGAGGTAAGCAGCAACCTGGGGAACAGACTCATTGCAGGGCAGGTCAAGAACTTTGCCATTAATACAGTGGCGAACAGTGAAGCCACTGTAGCTGCCCGCATCAAAGTAACCCTGGCTAATCCCAAGCAAAGCTCGTCGATTAAACTGCGCTATTTGGATAATAAGGGCAAGTACCATCCGCTTAATTTTGATAAAAGTGGGGTAGCTTGGTATGGGCCGGATGCCGGTTTTGCTTTAAACGACAATAGCTATAAGTTCAGTGCGGAATTTAAGCAAATTGGTATCTATGGCTATAAAGTAGAGCTAGTGCGGTCAGCTGACCAGCATGTTTTGGCTGTTGAAACCGAGCAGGTAAGTGTTTATCCCTGCTACGTCCGACCCGGCAGCCAACTGGAGCAGATCCTGGACCGAATTTTAGCAGGGCTGGGAAGCTACCAAGCTGCAAGTTAAGTTAAGCTATAAGTTAAGTTAAGTTAAGCTATAAGTTAAGTTAAGTTAAGCTATAAGTACAACAACCACGGCTTGAGCATTGTTGCCAAGCCGTGGTTGTCTGTTACTTGATCAGGTAAGCGTTATCACCGCACGCTTTTACTTCCTTTTTTAATTGGGCTACTTTCTCTGAAATTGTTATCGTAGTTTCCTGATTCGAAGCAAGTACTTTAAACCCGGCCAGGGCCACAGTCAAAGTAGCCGCTCCTAGCAGGCTGCATCTTTCTTGGGTAAAGCTGTGTAAAATTCTGGTGCAGCAGCTTTCCAGAGACGTAATGCCTGTAATGAGGATAAAATCATCCCCACCGATATGTCCGACAAAAGTCAGATGATCGCAGTTCGCGGCTTCTTGGGTTAAAACATTGCCCAGGAGTTTAATTGCCCTATCCCCTTGTTCAAAGCCATGAACGTCATTGTAATGTTTAAAACGATTTAGGTCGGCGTAGATGACGGAAAAGTCGCTGTCGGAATCAAGGCGGCGGCGTATTTCACGATCAATTTGTAAATTTCCGGGCAGCCCTGTCAAAGGGCTTGCTCCCCGGGCTATTTGGATTTGTCGCTCGGCCATAGCCTTAAGCAAGGCCGCGATTGAGACCATCCCCACAGGTTTGTGGTGATTTACCACGATTACGCCTTCATACAAATTCGACGCCGGGCGCGACATTGCCAGACTGGAGACAACTTCAACCGGAGTGGAGTCTTCGACGATTAAGGGGTTAGGATCCATGATGGATGCGATTGACCTTCGTTCATATAGTGAAACACCGTAGCGGGTGCCCAGCATCGCAAATAACTTATCACGCTGGACAGTACCAACGATTTGGCCTGTTTTTACAATGCCGATCAACCATTCATTGGCACGAGCACGAAAAAATTTTTCAATTGTACCAACTTGTTCTTCTGCTTCAAATAACGACAGGGGCTCTACCAGGGAAAGAATTGCAGCATCAAGGAGGTCTTTTTGCTTATTGTCGGTTTCGATTAAGTCAATGGCAACTTGATTTATCTTGGCCCGAGTGAATTCCGGCCGCGCAAGAAAGTAGCCTTGAACGTAGTCTACCCCCAGCTGTACTACGGTCTGCAGTTCCTCTATGGTTTCGACCCCCTCTGCCAGAACCTGACAACCAATTCGTTTCGAGAAGGTTACGAAAGTTTCCAGTAAGGCCCATTTAATCGGGTCGCAGTTGACGCTAGCAATCAGGGAACGATCTATTTTCAGAAAGTCCGGGTGTAGTTCAGCGATAGATTGCAAGGAAGAATAGCCTGCCCCAACATCGTCCAAGGCGATGCGATAGCCTTGGTTGCGGTAGTGGTTTAGGGCTTGGCGAAAAACAGTGAAGTCTTCGATTGCACTCCCCTCGGTTATTTCCAAAACCACATCCGAGGGCTGCAAGCTATGCTCGAGCAACAGCTTACGAGTTTCGCCGGAAGCAAACGCTGGGTCTGTCAACACGTGGGGATTTATGTTAAGAAACAATGCTTCCTTAGGTTGTAAAACCTGCTTGGCAGCGATAATAGCCGCACGGCGACAGGTTGTTTCGACAGGATACAATTGACCGATTTTTTCCGCAAAAGGAAATAAGTCGCCAATATGCTGGAAGGCGTTAAGCTGATGTACCCGGGAAAGAGCTTCAAAACCAAAAATTCGGTTAGTTTGAACTTGCCAGATAGGCTGATAGGCAATACGCAGATATTGCTCAGGTTGCTGGATTATGCTATTCACTGTTTCACGTCGTACGAAGTAGTTAGGATCAGGCTCAGATTTGTTGAGCAAAAAGGTTTCTTTGAGCGCAGACTTAAGTACGCTTTCCGGACTGCGTCCATTTTCAGATTTGCACAGCGCAATCCCGGCACGCAACGTCAAATGTTCACCTTTAATGCGGTTATTGATCCGCCGTTCCAGCGGCTTTACCCAGTTAGCTTGTGCTTCATGAATCTCCCAGGGAGTATGAGCGGATGGTACGAGGTACACGACAAAATCATCGCCACCGCGATTTTCCACTAACGTCATGTGGAATAGCTTTTTCTGTTCCTTGAGGGTGGCTTTAATCGCCGCTTCAACCTCAACGAGAATCCGATTGCAGGCTTCCATGCCCTGGCGAAACTCAATTTCTTGAAACATTTGTACATCCATGTAGATTATCCAGACCGGGTAGCCGTTTTTGATCGCTCGTACAAGATTCTGTTGGGTATGTCTGGTTAAATTCATCGCGTTACCCCTATATTTGCCGCTATATCGCCATTTATTAACTTAATCTTACAATTTATTTGTTAAGCAGTGATTAATCACACTTTAAGTTGATGTAAAATTTTTAGCCTAAAAATTGCCATGCTTAATTATTAAGCTGAGCTTTCTGAGTTAGCAAGCAGGAGATGGCAGAGTTGACGCGAAATATGTCAAAACATGGTTTAATACCAATTGCGTAGGGAAAAAATGGTTAAGCTAGTGTTATAACTACTAAAGCGGGTGACAAAATGGCCCAGAATAATTACCATAAGGCGATGATAGCCCTATGGATAGCTTTTGCCGGTTTATTAGTGAGTTACCCTTGGCACGGCACCTTTTGGGGTGGCTTAGTAAGTAACGGCTGCAGTGCAGCAATGATTGGCGGTCTGGCGGATTGGTTTGCCGTTACCGCGTTGTTTCGACGCCCCTTGGGCATACCGCCCGGCAGAATTATTCGCACCGACATAATAGCGCGTAACCGTGTCAGAATTTATGATGCCTTGGCAGGTATGGTGCAAGACGAACTGCTCTCCCCGGAGGTTTTAAAGGAAAAGTTGCATAATTATAACTTTGCTCAGGTTTTGTTGCGTTATCTTCAGGTTGATGGTGGCGAAATAGAATTGCGCCACCTACTCGACCAATTAATGCATGATGCCTTAACTAAACTTGATTCGGAAGCAGCCGGCGAATTATTGGACAACCTAGTGCGGCAAACCGTAGGTGAACATGATTTTGCACCGCTGATGATTAAGGTATTAGACTACTCTTTGGCTAACGGGTATGAACAAAAAATAGTCGATTATAGTCTTGATGAACTCTTGAGTCTGGCAAAAAGTCCAACGGTCAACAGTGCGCTGTTTCAGTTGATCCGGCAGGCCTTGCAAGAGTATGAAAAGGGTAGAGAACGGAGAAAATTCGTCAATAATTATGTTATTGACCTTTCCCCATTGCCAATGGCCGAACTGGCCCAGGCTAAACTGGTAAGTACACTGACTGAGGTGAGACTGGACCAGCATCATCCCCTGCGCAAAATGCTCGCGGTCAAAGTGCAACAATGGGTAGAAACGCTGCGCGAGAGCAAAGAATGGCAGCAGAAAGTCAATGTTTGGGTCGCTGGTGCAATTCGCCAAGAGGTCAACTTTGCGCCGCTGATCAGGCGCCTGCTGGCAGATAAGGAATCGCGAGCGGGTGGTGAGACCTACGTCGCCATGGTTAAGGCTTTAAACGAACGCATGGAGCAGGGCGTGGTGGAGTTTAAGCAAAACAAGCAAAGTCAGCAAGGCTTGGACAAGCTAATCAAGAGTCAGCTCAGCAAATGGATTGATACACAACAACAAGCCGTGGGCAACTTGGTGCGGCACAGCCTTGAGGCGTTAGATAATGCGGCCTTAATTGCTTTTATCGAAGAACGAGCAGGTAATGACCTGCAAATAATCAGAATTAATGGCACGATAGTAGGTGGATTGGCCGGAATCGCAATTTATCTAGCTACTTTTTGGCTCACTTAAGGAGTGGACTAAGCGTGAATTACCGCCAAAGAGCGAACATGATCCTAACTATAGTCTTTATAGCCTTTATGGCAACCGCCATGCTTAGACACCTGTACGGTAAGGACTTTGCCTTGCAACTGGTTTTTTTTGTGTTGGAAGCGGCCTTGGTAGGTGGAATTGCCGATTGGTTCGCCGTGACCGCAATTTTTAAAAAACCTCTTGGTTTTGCTTATCATACTGCGCTAATTCCGCGCAATCGGGTTAAGATTGAAGCGGCGGTAGCCAACATGGTGCAGACAGACCTTTTAAGTTTAAGTTCACTGCAGTCTAAAATAAGAAACGCTAGATACAGCCAAATATTAATCGCGTGGCTAGAGAATGAACCAGATATTAAACAAGCTTTAATTAACTCGCTCGCCGCTTACGTACAGCAATGGGCAAGTCAGCTTGACGTTGCGCATTTAGCCGGTAGGCTGGAAACCATGCTGCGTAACAAGTTGGGGCAACTTGATTTGAGCGAACAACTGCAGCGGATAGGACTGTGGGCTTTAGAACGGCATAAAGATGAGCAAATATTAGTCTATTTGCTCAATGAGTTAGAAACTTTAGCGGCAAGGCCGGATACGCAGGCAAAAATTTTAGAGTTTTTAGAGGAGCAAAAAAGGGAGAAAACGCAGAGCAGTACGCTCAAATCGTTTTTTACCGGAATTTTAGAGTCCACGGATAGTTTGAACTTAGACGATGCTGCCGCAGCGATATCACGCGAACTGATGCATACCCTAAGCTCCTTACATAGCCCGCAACATCCATTGCGGCGTAAGCTGCGTGAAATATTGGCGGAAAGTATGGCGCAAATGGCGCTCAGGCCTGACTGGCAGCAAGGTATCGCTGCTTGGCAAACTGATGTCTTGGAACGGTTACCGTTAGCGGCAGGTTTAGACAGCATGCTTACGTTGCTGTTTGAGGCGGCAACGGGTACGGCGGGGGAACAACAGGAGTCAATGCTTGTCAACTGGGTCAAAGATCAGGGCACTGCTTACTGGGAATATTTTCGCCGTGATGTCCGGTTGCAAAACTGGCTTGATCACTATCTTGCCGGCATTATCTTGCAGGTTGTGACAACAGAGCATTATCTCATCGGCGACATGGTGCGCGAAACCTTGACCGGATTTAGTAACGATGATCTGAGTCGTTTTATTGATGATAAGGCGGGGAATGATCTACAGTGGATTCGCATTAACGGATCGCTGGTTGGCGGACTGCTGGGCTTAATAATCTTTTTGGCTATGCAATTAGTGTTCGACCCAATCTTACTGCCGATGCTCCATACCCTACTCCATTAGCCTGGGAAATACATAGTAAAAGCAAGACCGAGGCATTGAGCCCCGGTCTTGCTTTTACTTATTTTTGAATTGTTCTGAAGTCCGATGGTAGATTGCGTAACCGGCAGATTCATTTTTGAGGGCATGTTTACCGCCGCGCGCAAGGTTTATGGGACTAGCCACGCTTTTTTTATTTTCGGGCAAATCGTTTTGGAGCATAATTACCTTCCTCCTTGTAAGATACTGTAAAACGAAGTTGCCATGAGGCAACTTAAATAATTTCCGTTCATATTTTGCCCGATAAAGTCGATGTAATGCGCGTTTAGTTTTTCAAGTAGATAGGAACATTAACTGTACTGAATATGGATTGGATGCGCTTAACATCAGCATGTGGTTGGAATATGCTTAGCTAGCCAGTAAATATACGGTAGGGTTGTTTAGGCGACCAGCAGCATGCTTGTTACGCCGCTACCTACCTTTTTTAGCCTATACGGCTGATGGCAGTAAGCTTGGTAAGAGAGTATACTAGAGTTAAGAGTGATTGGAGGTTGTTACTTTGGGTGATAAAAGTCCTAAGAACAAGGAAAAAAAGAAGAAAAAGGCTGAAAAAAAGTCTGTTGCTCCGATATCTTCTTTAATTGAGTCAGTTAATAAACCTAAATAAGTTCGAAATTGCATAATCAGAATTTGATCCAGCTTTTAAGCTGGATTTTTTTCGGCCATGTTTGGCTTCAATAATATGGCATTAAACGGAAACTTAATACATATATAGGAATAATTTAATAATTTAAGAAAAAATAGGGAGGAAAAACAGGCTCTTGGTGCGAATTACCATATTATAGTCTGAGACTTGACCTAGCAAAACACATAGCAAAACTGGGAGGTGCGATGGAATCGGAAGGAGAAAGCGAGAGGCAAAAAAGTGGTCCGCACAGGGAGGGTGACAGCTTGATCGAAATGCAAGGCGTAAATAAGCATTTTGGGCTCCTGCATGTTTTGCGCGACATCGATTTGAGTGTAGGTGCCAAGGAAAAATTAGTAGTAATTGGGCCCAGCGGTTCGGGTAAAAGTACCTTGATTCGCTGTATGAATTTGCTGGAACGACCCAGTTCGGGCAAGGTCATAATTAATGGAGTGGAAATTACTGCGCCTAAGGCCCCGGTAGCTAAAGTGAGACAGTCCATGGCGATGGTTTTTCAACAGTTCAACCTTTACCCCCACAAAACTGTACTGGAAAATTTGACCTTAGCGCCTATTTTAATCAAAGGTGTGGCGAAGGCGGAAGCGGACGAGAATGGTATGGCCTACTTGGAACGGGTTGGTTTGCAAAATAAGGCCCACGCCTATCCATCACAACTATCCGGTGGTCAGCAGCAAAGGGTGGCAATTGCCAGGGCACTTAACATGCGACCTGAGATTATGTTGTTTGATGAGCCCACCTCAGCCTTAGATCCGGAAATGATTCAGGAAGTGCTCGATGTAATGGTTGATCTGGCGCATGGTGGTATCACGATGGTGGTGGTCACGCACGAAATGGGTTTTGCGCGTCAAGTTGCAGACAGGGTTATCTTTATGGACGAGGGTGAAATATTGGAAGCAGGACCACCGGAACATTTTTTTAGTAATCCTAGCCATGAGCGAACGAAGCTATTTTTGAGTCGTATTCTGCGTTAGTTGAGAAATGGAGGGTTAAACATGAGAAAAATAAGCATGGTTGTGGTTTTAAGTTTAATGATGGTGATTGGGTTTTTGACCGGTTGCAGTTCTACCACGAGCGCACCCAAGACAGGTTCCGGCGATGTAGCGCCTGATGTTAAGACTATCCAAGACCGGGGCGTCCTTAATGTCGGGGTTAAAGTGGACGTGCCTAAATTTGGTTATAAGGATCCGCAAACTAACCAAATTGACGGGTTTGAAGTTGATATTGCCAAAGCCATTGCCAAAGAGGTTCTCGGAGATCCCAACAAAGTCAAGCTTGAGGCAGTGACCGCGAAGACGCGCGGCCCATTGCTCGACAGCGGTGACGTTGACATCGTGGCGGCAACATTTACGATCACGGATGAACGGAAAAAGAGTTATAACTTTTCGGAGCCTTATTACACAGACGGTGTGGGGTTGTTGGTAAAAAAATCGGCGGGCTTCACCGGCTTGAAGGATATGAACGGTAAAACCATCGGCGTGGCCCAGAGCGCCACGAGCAAAAAAGCTATTCAAGCTGAGGCTGACAAATTGGGCATCAAAGTAAACTTTTTGGAATTTAGTACCTATCCCGAGATTAAGGCAGCGTTAGATTCAGGACGGGTAGATGCCTTCTCGGTCGACGGTTCAATTCTGCAAGGGTACTTAGATGATTCGACGCAAATTTTACCTGACCGGTTTAGCCCGCAAGATTATGGCATTGCTTCGAAAAAGGGTAACGACGGACTTGCGAAAATTGTCAATGATACGATCGTCAAGCTGAAATCTTCCGGTGAATTGGACAGTTTGAGGCAAAAGTGGGGGCTCAAATAAGTGGTCGGACCTTTTGCGCTATTTAAATGGGAGGCTTTATGGCGAGATTGGCCAGTCTTTGCCAAAGGGTTTGGCGATACTATCTTGGCTAGTGTTCTAGCCCTTGTGTTGGCTTTGACGTTAGGCATCATTTTTGGGGTAATGGGAAGTGCACCATGGAAAATTGCTAAGTTTATTAATCGGATTTACGTGGAGGTAATTCAAAATACCCCGCTGGTTATTCAAGTGTTTTTCCTGTTTAACGGGTTGCCCCATTTAGGGATAATGATGCCGGTATTGAGTATTGGGGTTGTGGGTGTGGGGGTGTACCATGGCGCGTACATCGCTGAAGTTGTGCGGGCGGGGATTCAATCCATCCATCGGGGTCAAATAGAAGCCGCATTCTCGCAAGGCTTTAGCTTTACGGAGGCTATGCGCTACGTGATTTTACCGCAGGCAGCCCGGGTGGTCTTACCTCCATTAACCAACCAAGCTGTAAGCTTAGTTAAGAATACCTCGGTGTTAGCGTTGATTGCCGGCGGAGATTTAATGTATTATGCTGACTCATGGTCGAGTGATAATTTGTACTATGGTCCGGCATATGTTACAGTTGCTGTACTATATTTGGCCTTGTGTTTCCCCCTGGCAAGTTTAGCGCGCTACTTGGAGCGAAGGGCAGGGGCGGCGGTATGATTCAAGCACTGTTTAAACCGGAGATATTTCGGTTCCTGGGACAAGGCTTACTTACTACCCTGCAAATAGCGGTCCTGACTATTTTATTCAGCAGCATTTTGGGCACAGTGCTAGGCATTGCGCGGTACTCCCGTCAAGTGGTCTTAGCAAAACTGGCCGGTCTTTACATTGAAGTCGTCCGTAATATTCCCATGTTGTTGTTTATTTTGGTTTTTCGCTTCATGACCAGACTCAAACCGGTTAACGCTGGGATTTTGGCTATGACTGTCTTTACTTCCGCGATAATTGCCGAAATAGTCCGAGGCGGACTTAATTCGATTGACCGAGGACAATGGGAAGCTGCCAAGTCACAGGGATTTGGGTATAGGCAGACCTTGTTACATATCATACTGCCCCAAGCCTTGCGTAAGATGATTCCGCCGTTGGTATCCCAGTTTATCACCGTAGTAAAAGATACTTCCTACGTTTGGGCGGTAGGAGTTGAAGACCTTACAGGCAAAGGCATGATTATTATGGGGCAGTACGGTACAACGCCTCAAGTATTCACTATTTTCGGGATTATTGCTGCCACATACTTTGTGCTTAACTATTCCCTCTCTGTATTTGTGCGCACCCAACAAAGGCGAATGGTGCATCAAAGCTTCTAACCATAACTAGAACTTGTAACAGACCTCGTTTCGCCTTGCCGGAACGGGGTCTGTCTAATTTTGACTTCTGGATAGATGGAGATTGTTAGATTTCAAAGGTGAGTTTTTAATTACATTTTTAATTACATAATGGGTAAGTTTTAAAAAGGATTTTAGCCAACTTGCAAGAATTTAGTCCAAAAAGAGTAGTATTTAATGTAAAATCAAGTTATTGGGGAAACTATAGGCTACAAAGCATCTTGCTGCATAGTCGGAAGTTCCAAGCCGAATCTAGACAACTTGTGAGCACTTAGGATTAATTGCAAGAAAATGGTGGATATAATGGTATATGCAAAATGGCATAATCTGAAACTTAATCCCAGCGAAATTTATCGTTCGATGGGCAGAACCAGTGACAACAAGGATTGGCAGGAAACCATGCCCAGCATCGAACACGTCAGGCTTACAGCCTTAAAACTTGCCGTCCCGCGCTTTGTGGGAGTAGTCTTGCCGGTGACGGCCACACCTAAAGGCCGGATTAAGTTGGCTGGAAACTTACCGTTTCACTGTAATCAACGCTACTTTTTCGGAGCCAGCCATGCGGTCGCGCTGATCGTGACAGTGGGATCTCGCCTGGAACAAGAGTCTGATCGCTGCTTCCGGGAAGGAAAATACCTTGAAGGCTTAATATTTGATGCCTGTGGTAGTGTGGCCTTGGACGAGGTGCTTGGCTTGGCTCGGCAAAAAATCAGTCAAGAGATGGTTGAACCGGGGCAAAAGCTTGGCTATACCTTGAGTCCGGGCTGCCAAATGATTCCGCTGGAGGAACAGGCGACAATTTTTTCCTTGCTTGATTTTGAGGCTATAGGTGTAACTCTTACCGATGCTTATATGATGATACCGGGTAAATCCCTGTCTGCGATCATACCGGTGGGCACCGAGCTTTCGCTGCCTAATGATGCTAACTATGCCTGTGAGGTTTGCAGTCGGAAAAAGGAATGTGAATATAAGCCGGAAAAGGCGAGGAATTAGATGGCTCAAACGGATAATATTGTTGAAGCAAGGAACATAGTTAAAAAGTTTGCTGAATTTGTTGCTGTCAATGGGATTAACTTCGCAGTCAAACCCGGGGAGTGTTTCGGCCTCTTAGGACCGAATGGAGCAGGAAAAACCTCTACGGTGCGGATGATTTATGGATTTTCTCCGGTTACTGCGGGTAGCCTCAAGGTTTTTGGCCGGGATATTATGACCGATGCCCGCAAGATAAAAGCGAGAATTGGCATAGTATCGCAAGATGACAATCTCGACCCTGATTTATCAGTGCGAGAAAATTTAATGGTCTATGCCGGTTATTTTCGTATAGCGCGCGAGTTGGCGCGGCAACGGACGGAGGAAATCCTCGAATTTATGGACTTGCGCGATAAGGCCGAGGAAGTAGTGGACCACCTCTCAGGCGGTTTGCGCCGTCGTTTGACGCTTGGGCGGGCCTTGATTAACCAACCTGAACTACTGATTTTGGACGAGCCTACAACAGGCCTTGACCCCTATGCCAGACACTTAGTGTGGCAGAGATTACGCAAGCTCAAGCAAGCGGGGACAACCATGCTCCTAACTACCCATTACCTCGAGGAAGCAAGTCAACTTTGCGACCGCTTGATTGTTATTTACCGGGGCGAAATTTTAGAAGAAGGAACTCCGCTAGAGCTAATTGAACGGCATGTGGGTAAGGATGCCTTAGAACTAGGGGTTGTCCCGGAGCAGAGGGAAGCCGTGACTGACAGCGCTGCACACCTAGTTAAGGCCAGTCAAACCTTAGGTGATGACCTGGTGCTGTTTAGTAATCATGGCCGGGAGTTAAGCACTGCCGTCAATGAATGGGCAGAGCGCCAGGGCATTCCACTCAGCTATCAACGCCTGCGCCCGGCAAACTTAGAAGATGTTTTTTTGAAACTAACCGGGGAAACCTTGGAAGCAACTCAAAATGAACGTGATGCAGGGGGAGGATGGTGATGGGTAAGGCCAAGCACCTGCTGCAAGGGGTTACGAGTTGGCCCGACATTTACTGGCCGCTGGTCAGCAAGGTATTTTTACGCAATATGAAGGTGTTTCAAAAGACTTGGAAAGCCAATATCATGTTTAATTTTATTGAGCCTGTGCTTTATCTGTGGGCCATGGGTTTCGGCCTGGGGGTATATGTAAAAAGTATCGCCGGCTTGTCCTACATTCAGTTTCTGGCACCGGGATTAATTGCGTCGTCTGCCATGTTTGCTACCACCTATGAAATGACCTATGGAAGCTTCACTCGGATGAGCTTTCAAAAGACCTTTCATGGTATGGTTGCCACACCCGTCAGTATGGACGATGTGGTGATGGGAGAAATCTTGTATGGAACGTTTAAAGGGGTACTTTACGGACTGGTATTTTTCCTGGTAGTGCTCTTATTTGGCTTGGTAAAGTCACCCTTTGGCATTTTGGTGCTCATTCCGGTGTGTTTAATGGCAATGATTTTTTCTAACCTTTCGTTAATTTGGACCAGCATAGCGCCTAATTATGACTCCTTTAACTATTTTTTCACATTATTTGTCTCGCCAATGTTTCTTTTTTCCGGCATCTTTTTCCCAATCCAGAGTTTGCCCGTGGCAATCAGGTTTTTGCCTTGGCTTACTCCGCTCTACCATGCAGTGGAACTTAATCGTGCCTTGGTGTTAGGACGGTTTGATGGGAGTAGTGTTGGTCATTTAGTTTGGTTAGTGGCGGTGGCTGCTTTAACCCTCCGCTTACCGCTGGTCATGGTCAAAAACCGTCTTGTGCAGTAAAGGGATCGGCGTAAATGCATAAGTCAATAACACCAACGAAGTGAGGCTTGGAAGACAACCTTATGCTGTACAGAGCGTAAGGTTGTCTTATTTTTGGGGTGCAATTTAACAAATGGTAAGGCAAGTTTAAAAGTTGTGTAAAATCTAAAAATTTATGTGCGAATGAACAAAATCTTGCAGGAATGTTCTGCTTTGTGCCGAATATCATGTTTAAACAAACACAAAATTAATAGGGGGATGTTCAAATGAGTGTAAAAGTAGCGATTAACGGGTTTGGACGCATTGGCAGACTTTCTTTACGGGCAGCTTTGAGTAAGAACGCTCCCATCGAAATTGTCGCGGTCAATGATCTTACATCACCTGACCTACTGGGTCACTTGCTGCAATATGATTCCAATCATGGTACATTGCCATATGAGGTGAGCGTTGCAGGCGACATTATCAAGGTTGGCAACCAAACGATCAAAGTTTTGGCAGAACGCAATCCGGCTGAGTTGCCTTGGCGCGAACTAGGGGTAGACATCGTTATCGAGTCAACGGGACGTTTTACGGAACGGGACGCGGCTGCGCAGCATCTCACAGCCGGAGCGAAAAAGGTAGTTATTTCTGCGCCTGCGAAGAATGAAGATATTACTATCGTCATGGGTGTAAATGAAGCTAAATATGATCCGGCTCAGCATCATGTGATTTCTAATGCCTCTTGTACCACTAACTGCCTTGCTCCGGTGGCCAAAGTGCTGTTACAGGAATTTGGCATTGAATACGGCCTTATGACCACTACACACTCAGTGACTAATGACCAGCAAATTCTTGACCTAGGTCACAAGGATTGGCGCCGCGCTCGGGCTGCATATCAATCGATGATTCCTACTACTACCGGTGCGGCTAAAGCGGTAGCGTTAGTGTTGCCGGAGCTTAAAGGTAAGTTAAATGGTATGGCAGTGCGCGTGCCAACTCCGGATGTTTCTTTAGTAGACCTCGTTGCCACGCTGGAGCGGCCGACTACAAAAGAAGAAGTTAACGCCAAGCTCAAAGCTGCAGCTGCTGCAGATACGCAAGGATTTCTTAAATACATGGAGTTGCCGCTTGTTTCGCATGATTTTATGACCGATCCAGCCAGTTCCACTGTAGACGGTTTGGCAACGATGATGGTCGGCGATCGGATGGTTAAAGTCTTAGCATGGTATGACAACGAATGGGGATACTCTAATCGAGTGATTGATTTGGTTGAATATATTGCTCGTCAAGGCTATAGCGAGTAGGGGGTTAGTTAATGCGGATGACAAAAATTGGTGGCACCATTGGTCCGGCCAGTGACTCGCGGGAAAGGATTCAGGAACTTCTGGCAGCAGGTATGGATGTGGCCAGATTGAACTTTTCGCATGGCACCCATGCGGAACATGGCGCCAGAATGGCCACTTTAAAAGAGGAAGCGGCCAAGGCCAATAAGCATTTGGCCATCATTTTAGATACTAAGGGACCGGAAATTCGCACCGGCATGGTGCCGGAGGCGGGCATCAACTTGATCAATGGTGCGGGCTTTGTGTTAGACACCAAGGCGGATGAAGGTACGGCAGATCGAGTCGGGATCACTTACACCGCCCTCTGGCAAGAACTTACCCCTGGGATGCACGTCTTGATTGATGACGGAGAATTGGACTTGGAAGTAGTGGCAATTGAACCGGAGTTGATTCAGACGGTAGTGCGCAACGGGGGAATATTAAAGTCACAAAAAGGTGTTAATGTACCAGGAGCCCCAATCCTGTTGCCGGCTGTGATGGACAAAGATGTAGCTGATATCCGATTCGGCTTAGAACAAGGTATTGATTTTATTGCCGCTTCATTTTGCCGCAAAGCAGAAGATATTTTGGCTGTGCGCAGAATTGTGGAGGAAGCTGGCGCCAATGTGCATATCATTGCCAAAATAGAGAGTACCGAAGGCTTGCGCAACCTTGATGCTATTTTAGAAGTGGCGGATAGCTTGATGGTAGCCAGGGGCGACTTGGGAGTCGAAATACCGGTTGAGGAAGTACCGATTCGGCAAAAGGAAATTATCGCCAAATGCAATGCCTTAGGCAAACCGGTTATTGTAGCGACGCAAATGCTGGACTCAATGATTCGGCACCCGCGTCCGACCAGGGCGGAGGCGAGTGATGTTGCTAATGCTATTATCGACGGTACGGATGCGGTTATGCTTTCCGGCGAAACGGCAGCAGGTCAGTTTCCAATTGAAGCAGTAAAGATGATGGACAAAATAGCAGTTCGCACCGAAAGTACTTTTTTGGGCACCAGAAAGGAACGCCATGAACATTTGAGCGTAGCGGAAGCAATCAGCTATGCTAGCTATACCGTAGCTAGTGACTTAGATGCTGCGGCAATCTTAACTCCTTCTCATTCCGGACTTACCACGCGTATGGTAGCCAAATACCGGCCTAAGGCGTGGATTATCGGTGTGACTCCTTTTCCTGAAACAGCTCGAAAAATGTCTCTGCTGTGGGGTGTAATTCCGGTGGTTGTACCGGAGAGCAAAGGAACAGACCAATTGCTGGCAGCCACAATCAATGCCGCTCAGTGCATGGACTATGTAAAAACCGGGGATATGGTGGTTATTACAGCTGGCGTTCCGGTTGGCAAAGTTGGTACAACTAACCTTATTAAGGTACAGGTTGTGGCCGATGTGTTGGCCAAAGGCACCGGGATTGGGCGTAAATCCTATTCCGGTACCGCCCGCGTGGTGCACAAACCGGACGGGGTTAATTTTGCTGATGGTGATATTCTAGTTGCTATGGCCACGGACGCCGGTTTTGTTGCCTTAATCGGTCGGGCAGGCGCATTGGTGGTCGAGGAGGGCGGTCTTACTTCCCACGCAGCGATTGTTGCGTTGCAGTATGGAATTCCGGTTATTGTGGGAGCAAACGAGTGCATGCAGAAAATCAAGGATGGACAAACCATAACGGTGGAAGCATCAACAGGAGTTATTTATGATGGAACGGCCAGTATTCTGTAAGGAGTATTGCTAAATTTGGCTGAAAGGAGAATGGTTAGTGGGAGAAGCCAGGCGTGAGGAAATTTGCTTTTTACTGCAAGAACACGGTCATTTGACAGTGTTGGAGTTGGCCCAACGTTTTGGTGTCTCCGAGATGACCATCCGACGTGACCTCCAAGTTTTGTCGGCGATGGGCTTGGCACAACGTAAACACGGGGGAGCACTTTACCCGCAAACCCCGCTGGCTGATGCGGTATTTTTTTCCCGTCTGGGCGAAGCAGAACGAGAAAAAACGCTCATTGGGCGGATGGCAGCGGATTTGGTTAAGGAAGACGAATCCATCCTTCTCGATGCCGGAACTACCACCTTGGCTGTAGCCAAAGCGCTAAAGCGCTGCAGCATGGTCCTCACCAATTCTTTGCCTATTGCAGCCGCACTCGGTGATCGTAAGGACATGACGGTAATTTTAACTGGGGGCGAAGTGAGGAATGCTACCAGTGCTTTGGTGGGGCCGATTACGACACAATGTCTATCCGGTTTTAATGTAGATAAACTGTTTTTAGCTGCAACCGGCCTGGATTTGGCACGTGGTCTTTCCACAGCAAATTTGCTGGAATCGTCGGTAAAGCGGACCATGCTGCGCATGGCCAAGATGGTTATCGTGGTTGCACACAGTGAGAAAATGGGGCAGGTGTATTATCACAGCTTTGCTCAATGGGACAAAATTGATATGTTGATTACGGACTCACGTTTGCCGGCCACGACGAGATTAGCCTTGACTGAGCGTGGGGTAAAGGTAACTATCGCCGAACTGGGTCAGCAATGAGTGGCTTTAAGTTGATAGGATTGAAAAATTTGATTTAACGGGGACGAGTAACGATGGGGACCAAACCTGAAAGTGTACAAACCGCTAACGACGCTAGCGGGTGGCAGATTGTAATCGCTCCCGATTCGTTTAAGGGAAGCCTGAGCGCGCTTGAAGCAGCTGAGGCGATGCAAGCTGGTGTGCTCAAGGCTTTCCCTGGGGCACAGACCCGCTTATTTCCGATTGCCGACGGCGGCGAAGGTACAGTGGATGCCGTATTGCGTGCGCTAGGGGGCCAAAAGGTACCTTTAAGCGTGACCGGACCTTTAGGCGCACCGGTGGAAGCATTCTTCGGCATCTTGCCGGATGGCAAGACGGCGGTATTGGAAATGGCAAGTGCCTCCGGCTTACCGCTGCTTCTGCCGCAAGAACGTGACCCGCGACTTACCACTACCTATGGGACCGGCGAACTAATCCGTGCCGCAATCGAAGCTGGTGCCGGGCGGATTATCCTCGGGATTGGTGGCAGCGCTACTAATGACGGTGGTGCCGGGATGGCCCAGGCCTTGGGGATACGCCTCCTAGACGTACGGGGGGTGGAATTGCCTCGCGGGGGTGCCGCCCTGACTCGGCTGGCGCGCATTGACTTGAGTGAGCGTTACCCAGGCTTAGCCGGGGTAGAAATTATTGCGGCTTGTGACGTGGAAAATCCATTGACAGGGCCACAAGGAGCTTCATTAGTTTATGGCCCGCAAAAGGGAGCTTCTCCTGCGGTAGCCTTAGAGCTAGACGCAGCATTAGCCAACTTGGCTGAGGTTATGCAACAGGACTTGGAACAAACGGTAAACGATATCCCGGGAGCGGGCGCGGCAGGTGGCCTAGGAGCGGGTCTGATTGCCTTTCTAGGGGCCAAGCTGCAGCCGGGCTTTACCCTTTTGGCGGAGTCATTGCATCTTGAAGACCAGATTGCCCAGGCTGATCTGGTCATAACCGGGGAGGGGGCACTTGACACGCAAACTGCTTTTGGCAAAGTGCCTAGTGGTATAGCTTGCCTCGCGCAACGTTACGGTGTGCCTGTAGTGGCCATCGGTGGTAGTTTGGGCCCCGGTGCGGAAGCTTTATACGCGCTCGGTATTGCCGGTATTGTGCCCGCTACCTGTCGACCGATGGAACTGGCAGAGGCAATGCGAGACGCCGGCAATTTGGTAACCTTGGCAACCCGCAACGCTATGGAGTTAATCAAGCTGGGACACACAATTACCAGCTAGTTGTTAAGGTCTAAACAAAAACACCGTTGCAGATGAATTCACAGTGTGAACTCTGCAGCGGTGTTTCTTTCATTTGTGGCACGAACAAATCTGTTATTTTAAACCTTCTTGCAGTTTAACTAATACTTCAACGACATTATGCGAGGCTTTGACCATACTGCTCAAGATTTCCTCGACTAACTTGAGATTGCCTTGCTGATAGGCTTTGGACGCTTGGCAGGCTAAATCATGAACTTGCCGGTGCGGTTCTTCGAGTGTATGGTACACGGGAAGCGAACGCACGTCGGAAGCAGCCGCGCTTTCCAAAAACTTGCCCAAGCGACAATCGTGATGATTGCCAACACTGCTAGGATCAAGTTTTTCGTAGCCCAGCAACATATTATAAATGCGCCATGTCCATAAATAGTGATCGGTCTTAGCCAGTTCCAACGCTTCGTAAGACGTAGGTGCGGGGGCTTCAGCGATACGGTTAAGTCTTAGCCCACCTAGATCTTGACTGCATTCAAAGATTTGACGCCCGGTCTGATTGGTTATTTCCTCCGTAGCAACACCTGTGTCCGCAAGGGTGTTGACCACACTGCTGAATTCTTCAATAACTGCGCTTTGCTCTTCGGAGGTCGCAGCGATTTGGGTAATGCTGTCGGAGATATATTTTACATTGGTCAATATCTGCTCAATGGAACCGCCGGCCTCCTGCATGACTGACTTACCGTCTTGCATCATCACATTGAGCTTGGTAATATTCTTCGCTGTATGTTCGGAATCAGTAATTAAAGAGGCAATTTTTTGCGTAATTTCAACCACGGACTGCTTCGTATATTCGGCTAATTTGCGAACTTCTTCGGCAACAACGGCAAAGCCGCGACCTTGTTCACCTGCCCGGGCAGCCTCGATGGCGGCATTAAGGGATAAGAGATTAGTCTGATCTGCCACACCGGCAATGATACCGACGATATTTTCAATTTCACCCATTGATTGTAAAACGGAATTGACTTGGCTATTCACAGATGAAAATTGCTGGAAGGAGTCTTCGACGAACGACAGCGCTTTTTCAATCTTTTGTGCACCTAATTCCGCAGTTTGGACCGATTGTTCAATGTAGGTAGCCGCATTGGTGGTGGAACTTGCCATGTCGTTGGCGCTGGCACCCATTTCCTCCGCTTGTGCCGCCAGGCTGGTTAGGTGGTGGGTTTGTTCTTGCACGTGCAACAACATATCACGGACGGAAGTCATGCTAGTAACAGTACCGACAATGTCATTTAGTTCAAGTAAGGCTTTAACCGTCCTGCTTTGTTCGTCTTGAATGATTGCTTGAACCTGGCTGAAGATAGGATAGAGTGCACTGTCAGTCGGGACAACGTGATCTAGCGCGGTTCTCCAGTTACAGTTTTTTAAACACGTCAAGAATTGATCTAACTCGGATCTTTTGACTGAAATAAAGTCGGCATTTTGCTTAGCGCTGGATTTCCACATCCGTTTTAACCATCCTCTCGAAATATATGGTAACATATGCTATTAGCACTAATTATGGGGTATTTTAGTATAATTATCAATATGTATAGACAACAATGCCCTTAATAATTACAGTTTTTTGTAACCAGTTTAGTAAGTATACATAATTCAACAGGGAAAAGTATTGTAACTTATTTCACCACATAGTACACTGCGGTTAAAGGATGTGCACATCCACTATAAGGTTTAAAAAGGCAATGGCGCTTTGTAAGATTACTTGCAAAGCGCCATTTATGATTTAAATCTTAAAATTTAAAACTTTTTATAGATTCGAGCAACGGCGCTCTATGTATTAAACATAGAGCGCCGTTGTGATGAAAAGGGGGGGTGAAGACACTGCTCATTCTGCGGAGTATAGCGCTGTTCATTCTAGCAGGTTTTGCTGAAATTGGTGGCGGCTACATGGTGTGGATCTGGTTGCGTGAGGGAAAACCATTATTTTGGGGCATTATCGGGGCGCTAGTTCTGGTCCTTTACGGCATAATACCTACGTTACAACCAATTGCAAATTTTGGTCGCATCTACGCCGCCTACGGAGGAGGTTTCATTATTCTGTCCTTACTTTGGGGCTCAAAAGTTGATGGACTAGCGACAGATTATTACGACTGGATTGGAGCGCTAGTCTGTATGGTAGGCGTGGCCATTATCATGTGGGCACCGGGCCGAAA
>JAJXUE010000001.1 GCA_021783135.1 Bacillota bacterium
ATGTGTTAGGCACGCCGCCAGCGTTCATCCTGAGCCAGGATCAAACTCTCCATAAAATTGAAAAGTTTAAAACTTTGCTCTCTTAAACTAGAAACTCTTGACGAGTTTTTTCAGGCTTGTATTTTGCTCACTGCTGTTTAGTTTTCAAAGATCGTTCCCAAATTTCTCAGGAATTATATTTTACCACGTTTCGCCGTATTGGTCAATCTCAAATGCTTCCAACAAGTCTATCGCGGCGACAACGTACATAAATATATCACCATGCAGTTAAACTTTCAAGTTGTTTAAACCCATAAATTAAGTACTTATTCAACTTTACGCTCAAATTACTCCGTAAATCTAACTAATTCATGTAATTAATTAGTTAGGCACGCTCCGTTTAATTAAACGAAGCGCGCCCGCACTACAGGTTAAAAATCACCTTTTAAATTATATTTTGTCTGCACAAGAATTATTGCTACCTAACTTTACTCTTCCTTAAAGCGCATAGTAGGAAACAAAATGACATCTCTAATCGAAGCAGAGTCAGTCAACAGCATAACCAGGCGATCTACTCCAATTCCCAATCCGCCAGTAGGCGGTAAACCGTACTCCAAAGCATGCAAAAAATCTTCATCCATCATATGTGCTTCCTCATCGCCGGCTGCACGCTGAGCTGACTGTAGCTCGAACCTTTGCCGTTGATCTATTGGGTCATTAAGCTCCGAGAAGGCGTTACCTAGTTCTCGACCAACAACAAACGCCTCAAATCTATCAGTAAATTGCGATTGTATTTTATTCCGCTTGGCCAATGGTGATACTTCCACCGGATGCCCTATTACAAAAGTGGGCTGCGCCAAGTGCTGTTCAACAAATTGTTCAAAGAATTCATTAATTATCTTCCCGCGAGAATCGTCAGCTCCAACTTTTATACCTTTTGCCACTGCAACATTTCTTGCTTCTGCATCACTTAAAATCTGATTAAAGTCAACGCCAGCATACTCTTTGATACCTTGAAGCATCGGCAACCTGCGCCAAGGTGGTGTCAAATCAATTCTCTCTCCTTGATAATAGATAACTTCAGTGCCCAAAACCTCACGCGCAATGAATGACACCATTTGTTCCGTAAGTTCCATGATATCTTTATAGTCGGCATAAGCTTGATATAGTTCCATCATTGTAAATTCGGGATTGTGTTTAATAGAAATTCCTTCATTGCGGAAGTTGCGACCTATTTCAAAAATCTTTTCAAATCCACCGACAATTAACTTTTTCAAAGGTAACTCTAGTGCAATGCGCAAATACAGATCCATATCTAGGGTGTTGTGATGCGTAATAAATGGTCGTGCAGCAGCTCCCCCGGCTACAGAATGTAGCGTAGGCGTTTCAACTTCCAAAAAACCCTGCCCTTCCAAAAAATTGCGCATAGACCGGATTATCTTACTTCTGGTGATAAAGACTTGTCGGACTTCGGGATTAACTATTAAATCTACGTAGCGCTGGCGATATCTCAGCTCGACGTTCGTTAAACCATGCCATTTTTCAGGTAACGGACGTAAAGATTTCGATAAGATTTCGATTTTGTGGGCCCAAACCGAAATTTCACCTTTTTGCGTTCTAAAAACATGTCCTTTCACTCCGATAATATCACCTATATCGGTACGATTAAATAATTCGAGTCCATCTTGTCCAACACTATCAACTTTAATATAAATCTGAACCAAACCACTCAAATCCTGCAAGTGCGCAAATCCGGCTTTCCCTTGACCACGCTTGGTCATAACTCGGCCAGCAATTGATACCTCTTGGTTTTCCAAGGAATCAAATTCGTCTTTAATCGCCTGCGCATTGTGGCTTCTAACGTACCTGTCTGCGTACGGCTCTATACCTTGTTCACGCAGTTTATCGAGTTTTTCCATGCGTACTTGCATCAGTTCATTGTAATTATTTTCTGTACTCACTAATCAGACCCTCACATTTAGAACAAAGTTGCCCTCAGAGAGCAACTTTGTATATTATTCATATCTTCTTATTACTTATGGATGTTCATAATTTGATAGCGCAACTTACCGGCGGGAACAGTGACTTCCACTATACTTCCATTGACCTGTCCCAAAATAGCCTTACCTACAGGTGATTCGTTCGATATTTTATTAGCTATTGGATCAGCTTCGGCAGACCCAATAATGGTGTACTCAATTTCATCCCCGTAGTCCAAATCTTTAAGCAAAACCGTTGAACCAAGCGACACAGAATCTGTAACTATATCACTATCATCTATAACTCTTGCGTTGCGGAGCATCTTCTCCAAAGTTAAAATTCTACCCTCAATAAAAGCTTGCTCATTTTTCGCGTCTTCATACTCTGAGTTTTCACTAATGTCGCCAAACTCAATTGCCTGTTTAATTCTTTCTGCGACTTCACGTCTGCGTTGAGTCTTAAGGTGCTCAAGCTCATCCTCAAGTTTCTTTAGTCCAACTAGAGTCAGGATTACTTCTTTTTCAGCCATTTTACCCGCTCCCTTTTTACTTGCCCTATTAAATAATAGACTCTCATCTTACGTTAACACTTTAAAATAGCCAGCACTGTAGACCTTACGGTTACAGTGCCAACCAATTATTGCTATACCCACAACATTACTGGTAATTATAATGACATTACAAAATATTGTCAAGCGAAGCCGTTTCTCTAGGTAATAACTTCTGCACTTAAAACACCTATATTCCTGCCAATTTTTGACGCGCTAATATATTATGTTTTGTACGCTATAATTATGCACCTAAATCCGTAAGGCTGAAACAATAACGGTCCAACACGTCCAGCATATCGGTTGCTGTTTTTGTAGCCATAACTAAGTCTCGAATCCGCGCCGCTTCGCGCAGCCCCTTAACATACCAAGCCGCATGCTTACGCATTTCTTGTACAGCAACCCACTCGGTTTTGTGCTCTAAAAGTAAACTAAAATGTCGCTTTGCCATAATGATTTTTTCAGTTGCACTAGGAGGCGGTTGCAGCTCTCCTGTAGCGAGAAACTGGGCGGTGCGATTAAATATCCAAGGATTCCCTAGCGACCCTCTCCCTATCATTACACCATCACATCCAGTGGTCTCTAGCATTTTTTGTGCATCTTGTGGTTCCCAAATATCCCCATTGCCTATAACAGGAATCCCGACAGAATTCTTGATTTCAGCAATAGCTCCCCAATCAGCCTTACCAGAATAAAATTGGTCTCTGGTTCGACCATGCACTATCACCGCCGCAACGCCAACGCCTTCGAGCACTTTCGCCATTTCTTTGCCATTGAGATTACTAGCATCCCAGCCTAAACGAAATTTGACTGTTACGGGTACATCCACGGCTTCGACAACTGCAGACGCAATCTTTCCGGCAAGAGGGAGATTTTTTAATAAAGCTGAGCCTTCACAGTTCTTTACTATCTTTGGCGCTGGGCAGCCCATGTTAATATCGATAATTTTGGCTCCCCGCTCAACAACAATGGTAGCTGCACGGGCCATTGTCACTGGATCTGAGCCAAATATTTGTACTACAACCGGCTGAATTTCTCCTGTAATATCAAGAATCTGCAGCGTCTTGCTATTAGCATAGGTTAAAGCAGTCGCACTTACCATCTCAGTCCAAAGCATATCGCACCCCATTTCTCGGGCCAGAAAACGATAAGCCTTGTCTGTAACACCGGCCATAGGTGCAGAACAAATCAGATTATTAAGTATAAAATCGCCCAGCTTCATTTTTTTATTTTTCCTTCCCCATATTACCGTTGCATATCGTGCAAAAGGCAGGTGTTACCTGCCCTTAATTTTAACTATTTCGTTCATAAATTATCCTTAAACCTTCTAAAGTTAGCAATGGATCCACCAAATCTATGCTATCTGTATGCGGCGCTACTAAACCCGCCATCATTCCGGTAGCAACCACCTTGACAGGCTGACCAATTTCTCGTTTAAATCTTCCGACTACACCGTCTACCTGACCAGCGAAACCATATAAAATACCTGATTGCATTGCTTCAACTGTATTTCTACCAATTACTGACTTAGGTTCGGTCACTTCAATCCTAGGCAGCTTTGCCGCCCTGTGAAATAAAGCTTCAGTGGCGATTTCCATGCCAGGAGCCAAGGCCCCGCCCAAATAATCGCCTTTATCAGATACATAGCAAAATGCAGTAGCTGTCCCAAAATCCACTATTATTAAAGGGCCGCCATATCGTTCATACCCGGCTAAGGCATTGACAATTCTATCAGCGCCAACTTCTCTTGGATTATCATAGCGCACGTGCATTCCCGTCTTAACGCCCGGCCCCACTACAATTGGTTTAAGATTAAAATATTTGAGGCTGAGTTCCTGCAGAACAGGCATTACGGGCGGAACTACAGAAGACATTACCAGTGCCTTGACATCGGCAAAACTCTTCCCGTTTAGTTCAAACAAGTTATGCAGCAAGACAGCAAATTCATCTGAAGTGCGAGCTAAGTCGGTTGCTATGGTCCAATGATTGAGTAACTCCTTATCCTGGTATAATCCCAAAACTATGTGTGTATTACTTACATCAAAAACAACGATCATAGCACACCCCCAGAATAGACTTTCTTCATTGTAGCAGAACAGCGCTATACTCGCAATCCTGTCCAACTTACCGCGCAATAGGCGTGATTGTCTTGTTTAGAATCTGCCCCAAGATAACTGCGACAAAGCCTTTGATTAAGTCCAGCACAATGAATGGGATGAAGCCGAGTTTAACGATTTGCCACACCGTTTGCGCTTGATGCACAACCAGGTTAATAATCAAATACATATAAGCTAACCCAAACACATAAATGCAGACAATCCCTACTATTACTGCAAAATAAGACCATACGAACCCCGGTCTTTGCTTAAGTGCAAGAAGTTTACCCACTGCATAAGCAGCAACAATATAACCAATCATGTAGCCAAACGTAGGTTTAATTACATAAGTCAAACCACCAAAAGGAGGGGTAGCAAATACTTGAACTCCTAACAATCCAATTAAAACATATAAAGCCATAGACCATGCACCTAGTTTAGGTCCTAAAACGAAACCAGCCAGTAATACCAGCAGTGGTAAAATGCTATATGGGACTATGGTTTCAGGCACATAACGGAAGATGACCGCTGCACAACAGGTTATTGCCGTGTACATCGCAACTCTTGTCAGTTCTCTGGTTTTCATATAATTCCCCCTCTTAATTAGTAAACATGAGTTCGCAAATTGGTTTACAATATCGCCATGTCACATCTAGAACCGATACTTCCCCTGCGCACCACGTAAAGAAACATCGCCAGAATATATTTTAACCAGCTTCCCTTGCTGGTCTTCGACAAGCAAGGCCCCGTCCGCATCAATATCAACGCTTTGCCCCATCCATTCCCGGCCCGTTTCTTTGATAACTACCTCACAATTAAGGCAAACGGCCAGCCTACGCCATTCCTGCAAAATAGCACTATTTCCGCCAGCAAGCAGTAAATTTTCTAACCTTTCTATTTGACGCAATATTTCCTGAATGATTACGACCAAATCAACCGGTTTGCCTAATGCAATTTGCAAGGAGGTAGCGTCAACCTGTGTGGCAATACTTGCTTCGCTGAGATTAGCGTTGACACCAATACCTAAAACCAAAAACTCTACAGCCTGCCATTCACCAATCACTTCAGTAAGAATACCGCCGACTTTTTTACCCTGTAATAAAACATCATTCGGCCATTTAATTCCCACATTTAGACCTGTTACTTGGTTAATAGCATGAGTTACCGCAACTCCCGCCAGCAATGTATAGTTAGCAACATTTTTTAACTCCATAGTTGGTCGCAGAATCGCACTCATCCAAATGCCGCCTTTAGGCGAGATCCAGTGACGCCCTCTTCTGCCCCTGCCACCTTGTTGAACTTCAGCCACTATTACCGTGCCTGCTTGAGCGCCAGTCCTCGCTAATTCCTTAGCCAAATCATTGGTCGAAGTAACCTCAGGACGAACTACAATGTCGCACCCAAACCGAGCGGTGCCTAGGTTACGTTTTAATTCGTACTTATTAAACGGTCCGCTTTTATTTTCCAGACGGTGTCCCAATCGCGTCTGGCTTTCAATTCGATAGCCTTCCTCCTTTAAGCGATTAATATGTTTCCAAACAGCCGCACGCGAAACACCAAGAATTTTACTAAGTTCCTCACCGGAAACATACTCGCCTTGTTTTGCAAACAAAAAATTCAGAATCTGTTCTCTCATCCGCACACCTCATTTTAGTACATAACCCGAAGATACGTCAACCTTATAGTTGCATTAGGTTTACAATAGTCTAGGCAATAGTGCCATGGGATTCCGTGCCCGAGGCACTTATCGGGTGATTATGTGCATCGACAAAAACCACCACCGGCGCGTGCGAGCTCACTTCGGCTTGATCGATTATCCCATAAGAAATTATTATTACAACGTCACCGGGTTGAACCAACCGGGCTGCAGCCCCATTCAAACAAATCATTCCCGAACCTCTGGGCGCTGGAATTACATAAGTTTCTAATCTCGCACCATTATTGTTATTTACAATTTGAACTTTCTCATTTTCGCACAAATCGGCCGCGTCCATCAAGTCCTTATCGATAGAAATGCTGCCAACATAGTTAAGGTTTGCCTCTGTCACCACCGCACGGTGGATTTTCGATTTCATAACGTGCTTTAACATCTAATCCTCCCCCAGAGTTATATTATCAATTAAGCGAGTTTTACCAAAACGCACTGCCAATGCTAGCAAAGAACTATTGTCCAATATTTCGACCGGTTGCAACGTTTCAGTATCCACTATTTCAATATAGTCTATATCTGCCAGCGACTGATATCCAATCATCTGTTTCATTGCAGCTATTATCTGAATACTGCTACGTTCCCCTAAGGTGAACATTTCCTGTGCTTTGACCAATGCTTGGTGCAAAACCGGTGCTTGAGCCCGTTGCGCAGGTGAGAGATAAATGTTTCTCGAACTCATTGCCAACCCATCTTGCTCCCGTGCAATTGGAATTGCCACAATATGAATCGGGAAATTGAGGTCTTCTACCATACGCTTGATTATGGCTAATTGCTGCGCGTCCTTTTTGCCAAAATAGGCCTTATGTGGTTGCGCAATATTGAACAACTTGCTAACCACCGTGGCAACCCCGCGAAAATGCCCTTGCCGCGAGCGTCCGCACAGACAGTTACCCATGAGGTCGACTTCAACATGAGCAAGGTTCGGCTTAGGATACATGTCTGCAACTGGAGGCGCAAAAATCAAATCTGCCCCTGCAGCATAAGCCATTTGGCTATCCCGTTCCAAATCCCGAGGATAAGTAGCATAATCTTCATTCGGACCAAATTGTATTGGGTTAACGAAAATACTTACAACCACCAAGTCGCAATCTAATCTAGCCTGTTGTATTAAGCTTTGATGTCCTGCATGGAGATAACCCATAGTTGGTACAAGTCCCACCTGTTTCCCGTCAGACTTTGCCGCAGTAATTTTTTGCCGCAATACGGAAATTTGTTGGCATAATTCCACCTAAATATCCACCTTTTAATATAGTTTTGGTAAATCCGGTTCATTTTGATGCACAATACTATGTTCTTCACCAGGAAATTGGCCATTTTCCACTTCATCTTTATATTTTTTGAGTGCATTTCCAATTTGATCATGCAAATTGCAATATTTTTTAACAAATTTCGGTGTTTTATTACTAGTAAACCCAAGCATGTCATGGATTACTAGAACCTGTCCATCACACCCTACACCTGCCCCAATACCAATAGTGGGCACTTTTAACTTATCCGTTATCTGCTTAGCCAATACAGCAGGAATCAACTCCAAAACCAGGGCAAATACACCCGCTTCTTCTAGCGCCAGCGCATCTTCCAACAGACGCTTTGCGGCGCTTTCGGTCTTGCCTTGTACCTTAAACCCACCCAGTTGGTGCACAGATTGTGGTGTTAATCCAAGGTGACCCATCACAGGAATACCTGCATCTACCATCGCCTTAATAACTTCTACCCTTTCTTGCCCTCCCTCAAGCTTCACAGCCTGGGCACCCCCCTCTTGCATCAAGCGGCCCGCATGCCGGAGTGCATCCGCTGTTCCAGTATGATAAGTGAGAAATGGCATATCGGCAATAATCATTGCCTGGTTGCTACCCCTAACTACAGCTTTGGTGTGGTAAACTACTTCATCCAATGTAACCGGTATAGTGGTTTCATAGCCTAGAACTACGTTTCCTAAAGAGTCTCCCACTAAGATTGCATTGATGTCTGCTTCATCAACCATGCGTGCCGTTGGGAAGTCGTAGGCAGTTAAAACGGTAATCTTTTGGCCGTCTGTCTTTTTATGCAAAAAATCTTGTGTACTAAACCTTTTCATATTCCAACACACCTCACCTTACAAAATCGTTTAAGAGTTAACGTTTTCATTCCGTAAGTATTTGCCGCAGGTGTAATTCATTTTCCCAAGTTAAAGTTCCTTTGGCTGTCACAAGCTTAACAGCACGTAAGCCCAGCTTTTTATAAATAGTTGCTGATTCCTCTGGCAATGTTGCCAAGTGTCCCTCAACAACCAGGTAGTCGCCACGCGCAATAGGACCAGTTAACGCATCTGGTAAACCGACGTTGGTTAAATTTGCCACGGTACCTTGCATCAACGGGAGCAAGGCTTGAACAGCTTCATGCGACTTAAATCCTACTGAAGTGAGTAATTCAGCGGCGATGTCCGCTAACACCACCAGATAATTTGAAGCTATACAGGCTGCGGCATGGTATAGAGACTTATCCTCTTTACTGAAGCAATGTGGTATTCCGCCTAAGTCATCGACTAACCTAAGTCCCACGTCCAAGGCATCTCCCTCAACAGCGAAATGCGCACCCGAGAGGGTCTTTAAGGCCATAGCCACACTCACAAAAGACTGTAACGGATGCAGCGATAAAAGCCTCGCTCCATACAACTTGGCTGCTGCCATAACGTTACTACTCAAAGCCCCACTAAAATGCACCAGAACTTGACCCTTACGGCAATACGGAGATAATTCATTCACAAGTGGCTCGATTACGCGATCCGGGACTCCGAATAAAATAAGATCATTGTTCCGCATAACGTCTTGTGGTGAACTTACTTGGGCTTGAATCTGTTCAGCCAACCAAATTGCCTTCGCCTGTGACCTGTTGGCCACATCCCCAACACAGTAGCCTTTTTCCCAGAGGCGAATTGCTACAGTACTGCCCACAATACCAGCACCAACAATACCCACCCGCACAGCTATCCCCCCGCTCAAAAAAACATAAACCTCCTGCGGGTAGCAGGAGGCAGAACTAAGCCTCTTATTTACCCGTCTCGGTCCTCCCGGATCCAAGCGGCTACAAACAAATAATGATCATCCTAGGTGCAGTTCTTACAGATACTGCCCGTCGCTTAGAGTTTATCAAACCAATACTGATTAAACAAGGAAATTTTCTGATTACCAGTATTTTTTAGCATTTGTCCAATCGGATTACCATTGACAGTAAGATCCGGCATGAGTTCGAGCATGGGCATCAACACAAATGCCCTTTCGTGCATACGAGGATGTGGCACGGTTAGTTCCGGTGATGCCATGGTTTCATCACCATACAAAATAAGATCCAAATCTATATTGCGCGGACCCCAATGCACCAGCCGTTGTCTCCCTAGGTCGGCCTCAATAGCAAGTAATGCACGCAGCAATTCTAAAGGTTGCATACGCGTATTGATTATCATTACTGCATTAAGGAAGTAGTCTTGTTCCAGGTATCCTAAAGGTTCAGTAGAATATAAGGAAGAGACACCCTGTACTTTAGTACCTGGGAGTTTACTAATCGCCCTAGCGCCCGCCCTAAGATTGTCTTCACGGTTACCAAGATTTGAACCTAAGCTGACAACGGCTTGAACAGGATTGCGCCTCATTTAATGCGTCCCCGTACAACTTCTATCGCAACATTACTAAAGATACCCGGTATGGGGGCATGCGGCTTATTAACCCTGACCAAAACCCGCTGCAATTGTACAAACTCCTCCAACAAACTCTGCGCAATCGTCTCTGCCAATGTTTCAATCAACTTAAAGCGGCGTTCTTCCACTATAAGCTTAACTACTTTGTACGCTTGTGCATAATTCACACTATAATCTAAGTTGTCAGAAGCAGCAGCAAGCGCAAACTCCCCTTCCATCTCCAGGTCAACAACAAAAAGTTGTCCTAATGTTTGTTCTTCCGGCAATACCCCATGGAAACCGCGCAATTGTAATCCGCTAAGCACAAGTTTATCCATAGTAACCGCTCCCCCGCTGCAAACGAACTATTGCATCTGTCATTTGACACACTCGCTTCATTTCTTTAACATCATGCACACGGACAATGTCAACACCACTGGCTATACCAAGTGCTGTAGTAGCACCAGTCCCTTCAACCCTCGCATCAACGGGCAGGCCTAAGGTATTGCCAATCATTGATTTGCGTGACGTCCCCAACAAGAGCGGAAAACCTAAAGAGCGAAATTCGCCCAGTCGAGCCATCACCTGCAGATTTTGTTCCGTGGTTTTACCAAAGCCAATACCAGGATCGAGCACAATTTTTTCCCGTTTTATCCCCGCATTAACGGCCTTTTCTATGCTGGCTGCAAAAAATGCACACATCTCGCCAATTAAATCTACATAGTCAGTACTATTTTGATTATGCATAATAATTACCGGTACATCATTAGCCGCAACAACGCCCGCCATATCAGGGTCGGCTTGTAACCCCCAAATGTCATTGATGATATGAGCGCCTGCCTTAAGGGTAGCTTCCGCTACTGACGCTTTATACGTATCAATGGAAATGGGTACCTTAATATGTGGCAGCAGTGTCTCCAGCACTGGTAGAACACGAGCCAATTCTTGTTCAGCCGAAGTAGATGGGGCATTAGGACGCGTTGATTCACCTCCAATATCAATAATATCAGCGCCGTCCTCTACCATCTGTAGAGCGTGTTCAATGGCTTTAGTTTTATCGACAAACTTACCCCCGTCGGAAAAAGAGTCAGGGGTAACATTAAGTATTCCCATTATTAAAGTTCGCTGCCCAAATGGCAGCTCATAGCCTCGGCAACTAAGAGTTTTATACCCATGCTCAGGGTAGTTCTCTAAACACCTTTCAATTTCCCGTGCAATAAGCTTCAATTTAAACGGTTGTGTAAGTAGTTTTTTTAGCAGTAGTTTATATTGTCGCTTTGTCCCCATCAAAATAACATCACATTTTTCTACAGCGCAGCCAATTACCTCACGACAAACGGCCACTTCCCCGCCTTTAGAGAGCATTTCCTGCTTCAAAATTTGGGCGGCCTGAACCGGAATCTGTTCAACTTTAATTACCCGATGCAAAGATTTAGGCAGCATCACAGCCAATCCGCCTGGATCCGGGCCAACTTTATTCAACGCAATTTTAGCCTCAGCTTCCGTTCGAACTTCAAGAACTCTAGCGATAAACTGTTCCATGTCTTTAGCCTCCTAAAGCAGCAGCGAATCATGCAGCTTAATCATTTTTTTTGCCTTATAACACGTATCGGTACTTTCGCAACGGTAACATTCCCGACACAAATCATCTGCCGTGGCGAGCATCTTCCCTAACCAAGAGACCTGTGGAGAACGGTGTTCACTGATTCCGGTTACAATCATGCCCACTTCTTGCCCACTAAAACCGTGTTTTTCGAGAATAGGAGCTGCCAGATGAGCTCCAACAAGGGCGTGATCCTTACCGGTAAGGTATTCTTGCCAGCGACCAATATCATGTAGCAAACCCGCAGCGTAGATTACAGGTTTTAGAGCAACTGTGGAATCAATGGCCGCCTCCAGAGCCTGTAAATATGCCAGGCGAGCCACAGAAAGCGCATGGTGATAATCATGCTTGCAGTATACACGATTTACTTCTGCCTCTGCAATCATGCGCAAATAGTTGTTGTAGTCAAGGTCGCTTACTATTGCTCTGACTCTCTCCAAACTCACCACCCCTAAAATAAAGAGACCCCAGGACTATGCATCCCGGGGTCCATGGTCTCTATTAGAATAGTCCGGTTATTTTACCGTTTTCATCGATGTCCATATTACAAGCAGCGGGACGCTTAGGCAATCCGGGCATGGTCATAATTGCACCCGTAATGGCTACCAAAAATCCTGCGCCGGCTGACAAACGAATTTCACGCACGGTAATATCAAAGTTCGTAGGTCTACCCAGTAAAGCGGGGTCATCTGACAGCGAATACTGAGTTTTTGCCATACATATCGGTAAATTACCATAGCCAAGCTCGGTATACTTTTCGATTGTTTTTTCTGCTTCCTTGGTAAATATAACGCCATTAGCGCCATACACCTCGGTTGCAATTTTGTTAATTTTGTCTTGGATGGGCAATTCTGCTTCATACAACACTTTGAAGTTAGAAGGCCTGGTCTCAATCGATTTAATAACCTTCTCGGCCAATTCAATACCGCCAGCGCTTCCGTCAGCCCAGACCTCGGAAAGAGCTACTTCGGCACCCAACTCTTCGCACCGTTTACGAATGAAATCCAATTCAGCTTCAGTGTCGGTGGGGAAACGATTAATGGCCACAACTGCCGGCACACCAAACTTGGCCACATTCTCGATATGTTTTTCCAAGTTAGGCAACCCTTGGGCCAAAGCCGCCATGTTTTCAGTTCCCAGATCATTCTTCGCTTGCCCGCCGTTAAGCTTAAGCGCCCTGACAGTAGCAACAATCACAGTCACCGCAGGTTTTAAGCCGGCAAAGCGGCATTTCAGATCATAAAACTTCTCCGCTCCCAAATCTGCACCGAATCCGGCTTCTGTTACTAAATAGTCAGCAAGTTTAAGACCCATCTTGGTAGCCATTACACTATTACAACCGTGCGCAATATTGGCAAACGGTCCGCCGTGGACAAAAGCAGGAGTATTTTCGAGGGTTTGCACTAAATTCGGCTTTATTGCATCTTTCATTAACAAAGTCATGGCACCTTGAGCTTCAAGGTCCTTAGCGGTTACGGGCTTTCCATCATACGTATATGCTACGACAATGCGCGAGAACCGTGCCTTAAGATCCGTTAAATCTTCGGCTAAACACAGACAAGCCATAATTTCCGACGCAACAGTGATATCGAACCCAGATTCCCGGGGAACACCCTCAGTCCTTCCGCCTAGACCAATAACGGTCTTGCGGAGAGCACGGTCGTTCATATCAAGCACACGCCGCAACACTACCTGACGCGGGTCAATATTTAAAGGATTACCTTGTTGCATACTGTTATCTAACATAGCTGCGAGCAAGTTATGAGTTGTGGTAATCGCGTGAAAGTCGCCTGTGAAGTGCAGATTAATGTCTTCCATGGGTACGATTTGAGCATATCCACCACCGGCAGCGCCACCTTTAATTCCAAAACAAGGTCCCAAAGATGGTTCTCTTAAAGCAATTACGGCTTTTTTATTGAGTTTATTTAGAGCCATGCCCAATCCAACTGTAGTAGTTGATTTTCCCTCACCGGCTGCGGTAGGGTTAATCGCCGTAACCAGAATTAACTTTCCGTCTGGCTTGTTCTTTAGCCTTGCCCATGCATCCAAGGAGATTTTAGCCTTATACTTACCATAAAGTTCAACTTCATCCTCCATGATATCAAGGCCTTTAACAACTTCCATGATTGGCTGCATCTTAGCTTCTTGGGCAATTTGGATATCGGTTTTCAATCTAACTGCTCCCCCTTATACTATATATTAAGTAGAACGTTTATGATTAGTATTCGCGCTAAAGTCTTTTTAATCCTTCCATAAATATAAAAATATTTCGAAAATTACCCCAACTCTAATAAGACGACAATAATACCGCTTATTGACCAGGTTGCGCCGATGCAAAATCCGCAACAGCTTTAAGCCCTGGAATTACCACATTTTTCTCTGGACTAACCGTTACAATAACATCAGGCGAGCTGCTGGTAATTGAGTCAAGCGTTAGATTAGCAAAGCTCTGCAAAGTATCCGGGTCGCCTATAGCGTCTATGTCCCAGTGCGTTCCCTCTACTCGAGTAATGGGAACTCCATTAATAAGAATATTAGCCGAACCAGACATCACTATTGCAGTACGCGGTCCAATTCTTTGCCCATTTATCGCAATTGCTTCAGCTCCGGCCACTTTCAAATCGTTAACAATACCTTGAAAATTATCTACCATATTAAAAATGGGAGAAGTAGCCTCTTTCCGATCGTCAATTTCGATATGAATGCCCGGTCCTTGAACAGGTGTCTCCCCTGTGAAAATCTTAACTTGCCTAATTGTTGATTTAAGTGACGGGCTAATTCCACCGGATTTATTACTTAAATCGTTAATTTTTTGCTTCAAAGCTTTTTGTTCGTTTTCTAAATTTTGTGTTTCCTTAACAGCTTCATCCATTATTTGGGCGGATATTGCAATTTTCTTTGCATTAAGCTTTTTCGCATTATCCAATTTTTGCTGTACTTGAAATTGGATAGCGATTAAAATTCCGAGGGCTATTGCTACCACAAAACTGGGCAAAAGCCACTTTCCCTGTTTAAACAACGACACCAGACTTCACTCCTTCACCGGGGTGGCGTACTTAATTTCCGGCATAGTTGCCCCAGGTAACTCTAGCTTCTTGACCTGTTGCCACTTTATCTGGATGCCATATGTTTGCACAAACCATGCTAGATTGGACGTATGCACATAGAGATTAATGGCCTGAGTCAAGTTATGCTGGTCACCTATAGCTGAGATTACATATGGCGGTGCCTGAGTAGTGCCATTTATTTGAATATTATTACCGCTACAGAAAATTTCCGTATTTTCAATTACCCTCTGTCCGTTGATCACAACCGCATCAGCATTCATATTCCACAAGGCATTAACAATCTGCTGCAAATATTCCTGGTGAATCACATAAAATTCGACGTTATCGCCATTAGCCACAGGCTGTTTGCTATCATCTAAAGTTATCCGAATCCCGGGACCGGTAACTGGTTCTAAACCTGCTAACAAAGTCGCCCTAGAAAGGTCTTTATTGGCCAACGTAGCAGCGTTAACACCTCGCTGCAATTGTTGGAGTTCCTGGCTCAAGCGATTATTCTCAGCCTTAAGCTGGGTATTTTGCTGATCTTGATCGACCAACTGTGGCAAAATGTTATCAGCAGACGCAACTTGACTCATATTTCCTTGACCGCGAAGCTGAACCATTAATAAAATCCCCACTAAAAAAGAACACATAGTTACCATTATGCGCCATGATTTTTTGACCTCCATAAATACCCCTCCCCTCGAAGGCATCCAACTCAAACACATCTTCTAATTCTCTAAGTTTAACACCTTCCATACGTAAAAAAAACACCCTTGCGGGTGTTTCTTCAGGTTTTATTCTACAAGCCAAGCATCAACGTTTTTGCTGTAGTCGACCAGTTCTTCAGGTGTGAAATAAAGGCTTATTTCCCGTTCGGCGCTAGTAGTCGAATCGGACCCGTGGATCACATTGCGACTAATATCAAGACCGTATGTACCTCGAATACTCCCAGGTGTTGCATTATTCGGATTTGTTGCACCTAACATGTCTCTGGCACCGGCAACAACATTATTTCCTGCCCATACCATTGCTACAACAGGGCTCGAAGTAATATAGCTTACTGTACCTTCAAAGAAGGACTTGCCCACATGTTCAGCATAATGTTTTTCTGCCAGCGCCCGCGAAATATGCATTAACTTCATTCCAACAAGCTTATAGCCTTTTTGTTCAAAACGGGAAATAATATTGCCAATCAGGTTACGTTGTACGCCGTCGGGTTTAATCATCAAAAATGTTCTTTCCATACAATACCCTCCACATTGTTCTTACCAGCTTTATTTATGCTTCAACCTGTGCTGCATCAGCAGGATTAAATTTGGTCATAATTTCGGCGAATTCATTAGCTTCTAAGGTTTCTTTAATCATCAGCGCCTCGGCAACTGCTTCTAGCTTATCCATGTTATCCTTAATAATGTTTTGTGCCTTGAGATAACACTCGTCGATAATTCTACGTGCTTCTTTGTCGATAGCATAAGCGACTGCTTCACTATAGTTTCTGTCGCGCGCAATATCTCGGCCTAGGAATACTTGTTCCTGTTTATGCCCAAAGGTCAGTGGCCCCAGTTCATCTGACATGCCCAACTCGGTAATCATCCTGCGCACTGTTTCCGTTGCCCGTTCCAGATCATTCGAAGCACCTGTACTGATCTCTTTAAGCACGATTGCCTCAGCAACCCGCCCGCCCAACAACATCGTAACTTGGTCAAGCAGTTGAGACTTTGTAATATAGTTGCGATCTTCTTTTGGCAACAAAAGCGTATAACCACCCGCCCTGCCCCTTGGAATAATTGAGACTTTATGCAGAGGGTCAGTATGTGGCAGCATCTCACCGACCAAGGCGTGTCCGGCCTCATGAAATGAAACAAGCTTTTTCTCATACTCACTAATTATCCGGCTTTTCTTTTCCGGGCCGGCAATAACTCGCTCGATTGAATCTTCAAGAGACTCCATCGATATCTTTTTACCGCCGCGTCGAGCCGAAAGCAAGGCCGCTTCATTCATAAGATTTGCCAGATCTGCGCCAGTAAAACCTGGAGTTCGCCTGGCAATAACATTTAAGTCTACGTCTTCCGCAAAAGGTTTCCCTTTAGCATGAACTTCAAGGATTTCCTTGCGTCCTTTGATATCCGGCCTATCTACAACCACCTGACGATCGAAACGGCCTGGTCGCAACAGTGCCGGATCCAAAATGTCCGGTCTATTGGTCGCAGCAATTATAATGATACCTTCATTGGCATTAAAACCATCCATCTCAACCAAAAGTTGGTTCAGGGTTTGTTCTCGCTCATCATGACCGCCGCCTAAGCCCGCGCCTCTCTGACGACCAACCGCATCAATCTCATCGATAAACACGATACAGGGCGCATTCTTTTTAGCCTGTTCGAAAAGATCCCTAACCCTAGAAGCCCCAACTCCGACGAACATCTCCACAAAGTCAGAACCACTAATACTAAAAAACGGTACACCCGCTTCGCCTGCCACTGCGCGGGCAAGCAGTGTTTTTCCTGTTCCTGGTGAACCGAACAACAGGACTCCTTTAGGTATTTTAGCGCCCAGTTCGTTAAATTTCTTGGGTTGTTTGAGGAATTCTACAACTTCCTCCAATTCTTCCTTAACCTCATCGGCTCCAGCCACATCGGCAAAAGTTACTTTCTTTTTCTCATCATTGTGCAATTTGGCCCTACTCTTCCCAAACTGCATTACCTTACTTCCCCCGCCCTGGGTTTGCTGCATCATAAAGAAAAACAGACCCGCAATTAAAAGTAACGGTAATAGAGTGGACAAGAGACTTCCCCACCAAGGGGCCGACGGGGGTGGGCTGAAATTCGTTGCAACTTTGTGTTGACTCAGATCGGTAATCAAGGATAAGTCATTATTAGGTCCATTGACCTCAAATGTGCGACCGTCTTTAAGTGTGACATTAATTTGATAGTAATTATCTTCAGTTGTAATGTCAGCCTGCTTAACCTGATCATTTATAACAGCTTGCTTAAATCCGTTGTAGTCCAGCTTGAAATCGGATTGTTTGGGAGGGTTGCCCAGAAACTTCAACAACATAACAGCAAACAGAATAATCAGTATATAAATCGCAAGATTTTTAAAAATTTTGTTCAAAAAAGAACCTCCTCTCTTTACTTGTAAGATTGATTAAAATGTAAAACTTATACCTAGTCAATATTACATATTATACCATGGTGCCATAGCCTTTACAACAAACTAGTTTTTCCATGCTATAAGTTCCAGGATTTTTGGGGTTGAAGGCAATACCTTGGCCCGATCGCTTCTGATTAAACCGGGAATCCATAAAACTTCGTCATCCTGCACCAATATCGGGATGCTCTCCCTAAGCCTGACAGGAAGTTTTTGCCGCGAGAAAATTTCCTTGAGTTTGGTATAAGAACCATTACGCCAAATCTTGTCACCCATACTTCTACTTCGCACGATTATGGGAAATTTGATACTGTTGAAGTCAAAAACTACTGACCAATTTCCTTCTGGCAGTTGAAGAACAGATGGATTATCAACTATCCTAGCAGTTATAGTTATTCCCAGTGTATCTAAATATGTTTCACCTGGTATTTGCAAGACACTTTCGCGCAATGTCGGCATACCGATTTCACCCCGGGTAAACACAACTCCTGCTTGTTCTTTATATAGTCTTAATCCTCCAGGCAACTCGATATATCCCCCGCTTTCCCCTTGCCTGGCAAACTTTATGACCCTTTCCACGTGGTCATACTCTAAGCCACGCGGATCACCGCTAAGTCGGGCAAATGTCTTCCTTACGACACGCCTTATTAGCGGCAACTCCAGTTCAAAAGCTTCCAACGGCAGAAAAATGCCACAGCTAAGCGGTTGGGCCAATTTAGCTAAATTTTTCTCAGACTCTAAGTCCATATAGTTATTTTCTTCTTGTAGAATAAGCGCCGTCTTACCCAATGTTTCAACTAGACGTGGATTAAAATTTGCTTCAAGCATAGGTAGCAACTCAAGTCTAATTCTATTGCGCAGATAAATCGGCTTAAAGTTACTGGAATCGTGCCTGTAATCAAGCCTGTTTTGGCTCAAGTAAGCCTCAATTTGTTTTCTGCTCACAAATAATAAAGGGTGAATAATGCTATCCCGTATAGGTAATATCCCCGACAGGCCTCCACTGCCGCCCCCTCTGAGAAGACGCTGCAAAATAGTCTCGGCCTGGTCATTAGCGTTGTGACCCAGGGCGACCTTAGTCGCTCCTATCTTTTGACTGACATCCGCAAAGATTTTCATCCTTTCTTCGCGAGCCCTAGCCTGAAAAGATCCCTGATCCTTTAAAGCCACACCATCTAGTTTAGCAATGGTTACTCCTATACCAAAATTCCCCGCAAACTTGGCAACAAAGTCAGCTTCCTCTATTGCTTCCGGTCTTATACCATGATTGATATGCACCACGTGTACGCTAAACTGCATGCTCTCAGATAAACAATGCAGGCAATGCAACAGGGCAATGGAGTCAGGTCCGCCCGAAACACCCACTAAAATAAGTTCGCCCACACCAATCATGCCGTAAGTCTCAATAATACCCCTAACTATCTCCAGCACGTGGAGTCCTCCTCCTTATATCCTTGGGCTAAATCGGAACAAACAAAAAAGGGCCACGCCAGGCGAACAGCCAGGCAAAAAGGCCCCAGAGGTATTTTTGTGCCCTTAGCAATTCGAGCATTCGACAAAAAGAAGCCACTTCCTTCAAAGCATTGAAATTTTTTAATAAAATTTACGCTTAAGTTTTCAATTTGGACGATTTATACTTTCCAACTTTTAATTTCTGCTATTTGTATAGTATTTATTCAAATTTGTTAGCCCCAATATCCTTTTCTAACTACCAAAACAACCATATCATCTGAGACAGTACCTTGACCGAGTGATTTAGCCCTAACAAGTAACTCTTCCGCAAGTATTTGCGCGTTAGTTGTTTGCGTTTCGCTCAGATATACTTCAATCCAGTCACCTTCACTACCTTTAATCACATCCAATAATCCATCTGTCACCATAACCAAAATATCACCTTCAGTCACCTTTATTGGCACTATCTCAACATCAATGCTGTTGAGAATCCCTACAGGTAATGAACTTGCCTGTACAACTGAAACCTCATTACTCCGTTTGATATAACTCTTAGCAGAACCTACCTTGATAAAGTTAACCTCATCGGACACCAAATCGAATATTGCCATATCAACTGTTGCAAAAGTTTCTTCCGGTGAGCGCAGTACCAATATTGAGTTAAGAGTCTTAACTGCAGACCCCCCATCGAATCCCGTTCGCAGTAATTGCTCCAAAAGCGAAAGTGCTGCGGAACTTTCACCCGCAGCCTTTTCACCCACACCCATGCCATCACTTAATATAAAGGCATGCTTGTCTTCGCCTACCGCAACAGATGCATAACCGTCACCACAAACCGCATTACCTGTTTTAGGTAAAGTTGCTACGCCAACATCTAAAAAGTCCCGTCTTCTTCTCGCCTTAGCTCGAGCCTCCTTTTTGACTTGGTTGGTCTGTACTGACAACTCTTGCGCCAAGTTTTCCATCATACCAGAAACTCCACGCAATTGAGATGAAATTACTTCTCTGTTTTCATTGTAGCGTTTTGCCCAATTTTGGCTGCTCCTTTGGTTGTCAACGATAAAATTAATAGCAAGCACCATTTCTTTGATGCGCCCACATTGCTTACGCACCTCCGAGGAAAGGTCACTGGCTTTGATGGTACCCTTCAATTCTACCGAAGTGAATATCTCTAATAAATTCTTGTAAGTTTTATAAAAATCCTTCTCCCAACAGACTTTTACAACCGGACAATTCACACAAACTCGGTCGGCCAATATATTCATCAAGCTTGGCACATCTGGTTTGTTCGGGGAATTATCTAATGCCGCGGCATGCTGATACGAATCGGCAATTTCCCTGAATATTTCAGCCAAGCCATTAACTCTTAGAACAGCGAAATCGAAGAATCTATTCTTAGAGTTTCCTTGGCCATGCTTTACACCTGTCCGGAAACCATCCAGAAGGTCAATCGGTAAAATCAAAAACATTAAACTTGCCACCGCTGTTTCTATCAAGGGCCAAATTATGTCATAGCCCGTGGACAACCAGTAGGTTGAAATTGAACTAACCAGAAAAAACCCTACGGCAACTCCCAATTTACCTAAACTTTGAAACATACCTGCAATAAGACCACCTACACCTAATGTTCCACTTAGTCCGGGAAAGACTCCCTTGGATAGGCTCGGCACAAAACCTAGGAATACACCCACTGCAGCCCCTGAACCGGCACCTGCCAAATAGGCAGCAACCATAATGATAAATTTACTAAATAGACCGCTCACTGTAAGGTGCCATATTGTTAGGCCATCCATACCATTTATAAGGCCGACAGATAAAATCACCAAACACAGAGTTTCTTCTAACACTAAGTCATTAAGCTTTGTAATCCGTTGAAAACCTTTAAAGAACGCTACAAAAACCAGAGTAAGTATCGCAATTAAGATGCTGTCTGTGGCCGCTGACGCGGCAGCATATGCATTTGGCTTGTCCAATGTCAGCAGCACGGCTTTAACAACGGCAACCCCGGCTAAAACTACAGCAGGAAGGACTAGCCATGAAGCATCGCTTTTTAAAGCTCGCAGTAAAATTCCGAGCATCAAGAGACACAAACCGACGCTTAAAAGGGGTACTCCAGATGTGACCGTTGCCGTCCCTCCTAATACGGCTAACCCAATCGGCCAAGCCCATTTGGGACGATATACCACAGATGCGGCAAAAAATGCAACGCCGAAGGGGAATAGTTCACCCAACGTAACAGCCCGGGCCAAGAGAAACGCAGCCGAGAGATTTACCCAAAGATCTAACTGTCCTACAATCCGCAGGAAGCGGAGTACACGGGGACCCGTACCCGTTGTCCCCTTCGCTTTCTTTGTTTCAGGTCGTATTTTTCGATAGGAAGGGATTTCAGTCATCAGGGAAGCACCGTCCTTTGCCACATTATGTAAATATTATAGTCTAAGTGGCTTGACGGACTATGTCAGCATGAGGCGGCTCGCAAACAAAACTTTCGACAAAGACTCTATTAAAACACATTTTTCTAGGCAATGTACAAAAAAACAAATAAATAACCCTCCCAAACTGGGAGGGCAAATAACCATATTAATTTCTACTTGAGCCGCGGCCACCTCGTTTAGATTCTGTAGCCCGCTTGAACTCTAATTGTCTCTCTTCACTGTCTTTCAAAAACTTAGTCATCTTGTCTTCAAACGAAATACTTGGGGCTCTACGTTCGCGCGTCTGACTGCGAAAGCTAGGATTTGCTTGCTTTATTGACAACCCGATTTTACCCTTGTCGTCAATATTTATTACCTTTACTTTCACCTTATCCTGCTCTTTAAGATAGTCCTTGACGTCCTTGACGTAAGCATCGGCCACTTCGGAAATATGAACTAAACCAGTTGTCTTATCTGGAAGTTCAATAAATGCACCGAAGTTTGTGATTCCAGTGACCACACCCTCAACGACACTGCCAACTGCTATGGCCATTGAAAAAAGACTCCTCCTTGCCGATCAATCAATTATTACGACTAACAATTTATACACACTACCTATTATACGTTAAATGGAATTTTTATGTCAAGATAATTAAGGATTAATGGGTGTAACAGGTGTAATCGGCACCTCACCTGGTTTTACCAAACCTAAATCTTGACGCGCTAATTGTTCCACATAGTCCGGCGTATTCAATCGGCGAATTTCTTCATGTAAGGCGATACTCTGCTGCTCTTCCATTTGCTTTTGTTGTGTAAGAACATTCATCTCGTTTTGCAACTGTGAGTTCCAAATATAGGCAGGCCAAAACGCGACCCCTAGTGCAACAATTAAGCCAGTAAGCAGCAAAATATGAATCCGATATTTTCGAAACTTACCGCGCTTCCTCTTACTTTGCTTAATCGGCAAGGCTACTCCTCCCCACCCATATCCAGGCCAATTTTTTCCGATGGAATCACCATTACAATCTGATAACCCTTAGACTTAGCTCTGTTAATCAATGTGGACACAGTGCTGGCGCTAAGATTTAATTGTTTGGCAATTTCCTCCGTTGGGTGACCGGTTTCTTTTAATACGACGACCTGACGCTCACGAAAGCTGAGCTTCTCCATACCCCTGATTTCTAAGTGCATGTCATCCTTCACCCAACGTATTTATCCCCAGTTTAATCACAAACAGTGGATAAGTCCAGTACATATTTATTACAAACTATCTACAAAATTTCTACGTTTATTATAACGTGTCTACTGAAAATTGGCAAACACATATTGGCAGATTTTCACTAGGTTTGTGGGGGTGGATTTATCTTGCTTTTTATGTTCCGACAAAATCTATGCAAAGCTATTTGGGGAAAACTCCAAACATATTCTAACTGTCGCATGGTTAAAAAAATAAATCCTCGCAACACGCGCAAGGGGAACTGCATGAGCCATAATAAAATTTTTATAGGCTTAATTAAAGTACGCAGCGTCCCAATAATTAACCACCGGATAGTATTTACGGCACGAAACACGACCCCACGAAAAGTTTGGCTGGCTAAGCGCAAATATAGCATCAATCCTATAACTAAACCCACTACCACGTAAAGTCTGATTTCAGCCCAATTGCCTACCAGCAATAACCCAAATGCGACTGCCGAAATCACCAACCAAGTCAAAATATCTCCGATTGTTAATCCTATTTTTCGTAGCTTTAACAACGTGCAACCAACACGATATAAATCGATAATCATCCCTGCAACTATACCAGTCATAAACGCGACAGCAAATGACCAAGCCTGCTGGTGCAACAAACCTTTTCCCTCCCTATTAACTTTAGCCAAGCCAAACAAAGACTGCCTTTCTATGCTTAGCGAAGAATTTTGTCCAATAACCTTTTACCTTTGATACCTTTAGAATTTTCATCTGTGTAGATTATGGCCTTGATCGTACCTTCTACCACTAAACTTTCATTGTCCAAGTTGAGCTGAGTTATGTGTAACTCAGTACCCTTTAGGATCATCTTTCCCATGGTGCTGTCCAGCAATATTTCTGTCTCATCAAAAGCACCAACACTAGTAATACCACTCAGGGCTAATTTCTGCCGATTGGTCAAATGCAACTGATGCTCTTTTGGCTTAACTGCTCCGTCCATGTTTATCCCCTTTCTCCCAAAGGTACCAGTTTTTACTTTTTAAGCTATGCCCAAACCTAATTTCCTAGAACTTGTTCTGGTAATAAAACGAAAGAATAGGGCTAAACCCTATTCTTTCGTAACGTTTTTACTTTCTAATATTGTGTACATTAGTTCAGCATCCTGGGCCTTGACAACTTCCGGTGTTTGTATTACTTCTACAGTGAGGACCCTGTTACCAGTTCGTACCGTTAGGTTGTCACCGGCTTTCACTTCTGCTCCAGCTTTGGCAACACGCCCGTTAATGGTGACACAACCATGATCACAAACTTCGTTAGCAACAGTGCGACGTTTGATAATTCGTGAAACCTTGAGAAATTTGTCTAATCGCATAGATACCTCGCACTAAAAGAAAAATCAGGTTAACGTAACCTGACTTTTTCTACTCTACTTTTTTACCACTGCATCCTTAAGAGCCTTACCAGCTTTAAAAGTAGGAACTTTAGAAGCAGGAATCACAATTTGTTCTTTTGTTTGAGGGTTGCGACCAGTACGTTCAGCGCGTTCCCTGACTTCAAAGGTTCCGAAACCTACCAGTTGAACCTTATCACCTTGAGCTAGGGCCTCTTCAATGCTTTCGAAAACTTTAGTGACAGCTTTTTCTGCATCCTTTTTCGCCAGGCTAGTCTTCTCTGCAACTGCAGTGACTAAATCTGTTTTGTTCAAAGGTTATCCCTCCTGATTTATTGGTACTACTATGTTTTCGCTATATTGCTAAAATCTCCTTCTGCCTCTGGATAATATTCTACACGTTTTCCACTTATTTCATTAATTTTTGGCTAATTCCCAAATTTTATCCAATTGTTCTAACGATAATGTGTGTAATTCCGTGTTGTTTCGTATACAATACTCGTCCATAAACGCAAAACGTTTGATGAATTTAGCAATCGTGTGCCGCAGTGCCAGTTCAGGGTCTACATCAACAAACCTACTGATATTTACAACGGAAAACAGCAAATCACCTAATTCAGCTTCCTGTTGTTCCCATGTCGAAGCCTCTAATAATTCAGCTAACTCCTCATTCACCTTCGCTACCGCTCCGTCCATATTCGGCCAATCAAAACCCACTCGTGCAGCCCTACCTTGAACTTTTTTAGCGTAGAGTGTTGCCGGCAATCCCTGAGTAAGTCCATCAAAAATACTGCTGCGTCCTCCAGCTTCTTTTACCTTAATCTTCTCCCAGGTTTCAACTACATCACTGGCACTCTCTGCAATTGCGTCGGAGAACACATGAGGGTGACGACGCAGCAGCTTCTCGACAAGCGTAGTTGCAACATCCTCGAAAGAAAACTCCTGTTTTTCCGTGGCTAACTGAGCATGAAATACAATTTGCAGTAATAAGTCTCCCAATTCCTCACATAATTTATGCATATCACCCTGATCCAGGGCATCTAGTACTTCGTAAGTCTCTTCGAGCAGATACGGCCTCAGACTGAGATGAGTCTGCTTACGATCCCAAGGACATCCTTCAGGACCTCGCAGCTTAGCCATAACACCCAACAATCTATCCATACTAGGTTTGAGCTTGTCCTCTTCATAGGGAGGCAGAGCCAGGCAAGTAAGATGATCAAAGTTCTCCGTTCGGTCTAACTCGTATAGAGGAATTTTGCACACCTTTTCTTCCCCTTCTACGCCCATTGATCGCAATACATATATTTCATACTCATCCGGGTAGTAGTTCATTAAGTCTAATTTACGTTCTGAGGCGACAGCTCGGTTGTACACTTGGCAAAGAATATTCCAATGCTCATAAACGGGCTTAGACACTGTTGAACTGCCATCAATTATGCTTACACCATCAACCGGATCTATACCAAGCCCATCGAAAACAGGCTCAAGAAAACTCATCGCAGCCTTGACATCTACTTCCACACGAAAGTTTTTAGCTCGTTCAAGGATTATAGCAACGGACTTTTCTGCAGTTCTGGGGTTTCCCGGTACCGCATATACTACATCTTCCTCCTCTGCTGCAGACAATACTTCGTCTGCAATCTTGGCATAAAGCTGTGGGAAATCCGGACAAGCTTCATACGCGGCGTCAAAAGTCTTATATTCCAATCCTTTGTCCCTTAAATCCTGTACACAAGGATGCTGTGCCGTTCTTAGGAAGACCTTAACGCCGGAAAAAAGCAGCTCGTACGTTTCTAGGCTGATTTGGCCCAGCATTCCCGGCCCCAACCCAACCACAGTAATTTTTGCCACACTATTACCTCCCAATCCCTATCTTCCATAGCAAGTTTGCTAAAGCTGTTACCAATAAAGGGCAGTCGTTCTATTTCTAGCCGTAACCTAACCTACAAAAAATACGATTCGACCTAAATTGTCACTCCCAAAATAACTAATGCTAACCTGTCAAGCCGTTCAGGGCAATGCTACGTTGAATGGTTTCGATGCCTAATGCCCTAATTGTACCAGCCACAGCTGCTTTGAGCAATTAAAAGAGGCGGCCTATGGCCGCCATCACTTACTGTTCCATTTGTTTTGCCAAAAAACCTGCTGCAGTCTCTACTAGTTTCGTCTCCATTTCGCCCATCTTAACATTTGGCTCCCTTGTCATAAGAATTACCGCTCCGATTGGATCACCCTCCGCAATAATCGGAGCAATTACTTCACCAACAATTTTGCACTTTTCTTCTTCTTCGTTGACTGGACAGTTCTTACAATTAACGTTATCTTCGCCTACTTTGGAGATGTTAATCGTTTTACGCTCCTCCATAGACCTTTCCACAGCTGGCCCAATTGCTTTACCCAAGAATTCCTTCTTTGGGGTGCCGGCCACAGCAATAATGTTATCTCTATCGGCAATGCAAGCAATATGTCCAGTTGCCTCAGCTAATGAATCGGCGTACTCCTTAGCAAACTCACCCAGTTCACCAATAGGCGAATATTTCTTTAAAATGACCTCGCCATCACGATCGACAAAAATCTCTAGAGGGTCACCCTCCCTGATTCGAAGAGTTCTGCGAATCTCTTTGGGGATCACAACTCGACCTAAGTCATCAATTCTTCTTACGATCCCTGTTGCTTTCATTGACTCTTTATCCCTCCTTTACGTCCGAGGTTGGTAATTCTTTCACAGATAGTATATATCGAGCCAACTGGGATTATTCATTTTTTTCCATTAACATAAGCCTATCACTCGCCTGTTTTCGCCATTGGACGCATGATTTCTTGACAAGAAGTAAAAAAGAGAGTCCGACCCAAACAGTCGAACTCTTTTTGATACTTTCAGAAAGTTATATGTGGCAAACGATGTGCCATCCCTGCCTATGGTGTAACTGGGCTATTGACCCCAGATTGGTTGGCCAGATAACTAAACTCTGGTGCATAAACAATTTTTGCATTCTTTTTAAGCTGATCGAGGTACTGTTGGAACGCGGCATCCTTCTGCGTTTGTGGTAGCTGTTGCATAATTTGCGATTTAACTTGGTCAAATGTCTGCTGGACGGCCGGCTTATGATCTTCAACCAAAATCACATGATACCCAAACTGTGTCTTGACAGGCACTTGTGAGTAAGTTCCTACTTTCTGAGCGAAAGCAGCCTGTTCAAATTCCGGTACCATTTGACCTCGCGTGAAATAGCCAAGTTCTCCGCCACTGTCTTTTGCGCCAGGTTCAATCGACTTCTCTTTCGCAAGTTGAGTAAAGTTAGCGCCTGCTTTTAACTCCTTGATTACTGCCTCTGCTTCTGCCTTTGTCTTCAATAAAATGTGACGGGCCTTAACCTCTTCCGGTTGCGCATATTTAGATTTATTGGCATTGTAGTAGTTTAATGCATCTGTTTCTGTAACCGTAGTGCCAGCAGTAACCTTATCATAAAGAGCTTTAGAAGAAAGCTCAACCTTGATATAGTCTTTCAAATCCGTCTCAGTCATACCTTGACTCTTCAAAGAGTCTTGGTACTTTGAGTTATCCGGAAACTGCTTTTTGATTGAATCCAGTTCTGAGTTTACCTGCGCATCTGTGGCAACAAGGTTTTCCTTTGTAGCCTCTTGCATAATCAACTTCTCAGTAATAAGGTCAGAGACAACCTGGCCTTTAACGGAACTAAGCATTTGTATTCCCTGTCCAGTTGTAAAGTCCATACCCTGCTGTTGATAATATTTTTCTGTTTCTGTCAGTCGCTTATTATAGTCATCCTGAGTAATTTTATCACCGTTAACCTGCGCTACCCACTTCCCACCAAAATATTGGGAAAGAGAACCACATCCTGAAACGGTGGTAACGATTAAAATCACAAGCACAGCTAAAAGCAGAGTACGTGCTTTGCGCAAAATGAAACACTTCCTTTCTTATCCATATCGCCATTATACCAAAGCTATCTGCTTATCCGCAATCTTAAATATCTTATCCAGAAAGTCTCCTGCCGCCTTCAAAATGGTTTTATTGTGCTTAAGATTAGGACGCAGACTTATTTCTAAGCCATTGCTAGCAGAGAAGCTCAGGGAAGGACCGACTAATTTTGCCAGATCCATCAATTCTTGCCCCGAATACCCCGGGTCTTTGGCGAATTTATAATAAATTGAACCTTTTTCTTCCCCAATAGTCGATATGCCTAATTTAATAGCTTTTATTCTTAAACCAACGATATCCAAAAGATTGACGACGGGTTCTGGCGGCTCACCAAAGCGGTCAATCATTTCATCTGTAATATCTTGTAAAACCTCAAGTGAACGAGCCCTCATTAACCGCTGATAAAAATCAGTTTTTACGGAGTTATCTCTAATGAATTCACTTGCAATGAAAGCGTTAGTATTAAGTTCAATTGAAGGTTCAATAACCGCCTCTGTCACCTCGCCTTTAAGTTCGCTCACCGCCTGTTCCAAAAGTTTACAGTACATATCAAAACCAACTGCCATTAATTGTCCGTGCTGTTCGGCCCCTAATAGATTACCGGCACCTCTTAGCTCTAAATCACGCATCGCAATTTTAAAACCGGAACCAAACTCGGTAAAGTCCCGAATCGCGCTGAGCCTTTTTTCTGATACTTCTGTTAGGACCTTATCCTTGCGATAAAGAAAGTACGCAAATGCTTTGCGGTTAGAGCGTCCTACTCTTCCGCGTAACTGATAGAGTTGTGATAATCCCATATGGTCAGCATCGTTTACAATCAAGGTGTTCACATTAGGCAAATCTAGTCCTGTTTCGATAATAGTTGTACAAACCAAAATGTCGTAACGCTTTTCCATAAAATCGAGCATTACCTTTTCTAATACTTCCTCAGGTAACTGCCCATGTGCATGTACTATACGTGCCTCGGGAATTAAATTAGTCAAATCAAGGATAATTTTATCCATGTCTTTGATTTTGTTATGAACGAAGAACACTTGGCCGCCGCGATTAATCTCACGGTGCACAGCCTCTCTTACAAGTTCAGGACTGTATTCTACAACATATGTTTGTACAGGGTATCTATCTTCGGGCGGCGTGTCAATCACGCTCATATCGCGTATGTTTACCAGCGCCATATGTAATGTACGCGGAATTGGCGTAGCAGATAAAGTGAGGACGTCAACATTATTTTTTAATCGTTTCAGCTTTTCTTTGTGCGAAACCCCAAAACGCTGTTCCTCATCGACAATTACCAACCCTAAATCTTTAAATTTAATATCCTCAGAGACTAATCTGTGGGTCCCGATTACCACGTCTACTCTGCCGTTTTTAAGGCCTTCAATTACTTGCTTTTGCTCCTTAGCACTTTTGAAGCGGCTTAACATCTCAATGGTTAGTGGGTAGCCCGAGAATCGCTCACAAAAAGTAACATAGTGCTGTTGAGCCAAAATTGTAGTGGGTACTAAAACTGCGACTTGTTTACTGTCCATTACCGCTTTAAAAGCTGCGCGGATAGCGACCTCCGTCTTTCCATACCCTACGTCACCACAGATAATCCGATCCATAGGTCTGGTCCTACCCATATCAATTTTAACATCCTCAATACAAGCGAGTTGATCTGTCGTAGCTTCGTACGGAAAACGATCTTCAAATTCCTTCTGCCAGACGCTTTCAGAAGAAAAAGCAAACCCAATCGATTTTTCCCGTTCCGCGTATAGTTTTAGCAAATCCTCCGCCATATCTTTGACTGCAGCTTTGACCTTACTCGTAACTTTTACCCAATCATTGCCACCCAGACGATACAACTTGGGGGCATTTCCGTCTCCCCCCAGGTACTTTTGAATTAAATCAACCTGATCGGACGGAACATACAATTTATCCTCGCCTGCATACTTAATCAAGAAATAATCTCTACCTACACCACCAACATCTAGCTTTTCAATTCCCAAGTATTTGCCTATGCCATGATTGGCGTGAACTACATAATCACCTGGCTTTAACTCAATAAAATGAGATAACTTCTCAACCTTATTAGGTTTAACTTTTACTTTAGGTCGAGGCTTATGCTCGCGGCGAAAAATTTCATACTCAGTAAATACGGCCAATTTTGCCAAGGGAAATTGAAATCCCTCTTTTAACCCTAATTCTACGATGCTAACCTGCGCCAACTCAATCGGTGCATTTGTAACCGGCGCATTAATTCCATAATCCCATAGGGAATCCCTTAGTCGTTGTGCCTGATCCCCATTCCCAGCGAAAATTATTATCCCATATCCGTCATTAAGTAGCTCTTTTAATTCCGCGGCAAAGTCTGATAATTTGCCGATAAATCCCTGCACAGGTTTGGTTACAAAGGTAACTAAATTTTGGGGAGGGATTACTGGCATTTGCCGCTGCAAAGTAGACAAAAGTAGCCCTTGATAGGCATTGAGTTCACGAGTAAAGTGTGTAAAATCTAAAAATACCGCATTAGGGTCTGCCAGAACCTTGCCGGACTGTAACATTTCAGCATATCCATCGGCTCGTTCACGAACTGCAAAATCGAGATAATCACGAATGCGAACAGGTTCATCCAAAACAATAAAAGTAGCAGGCTGCAGATAAGCGAAAATTGAATCTAATTTTGAATACGCTAAATTTAGATATGGTTCGACCTTTTTTCCCACAACGCCAGCAGCAAATTCTTCAGCTAAGTGATTTAGGTGATTCTGTAATTCAGTCGCAGCTGATTGCGAGGACTTTTTAAGGCGAACCATCAGCCTTTCTGCGTGAGCCTTGATGAGTAACCAAGCTTTCTCCCGCTCTGCCGCGGGGACTATCAGCTCGCGCGCGGGGTAAATATTTACTTGTTCCAACTGCTCAACTGACTTTTGTGTAACGGGATCAAATGTGCGGACAGAGTCAAGCTCATCATCAAAGAACTCGAGTCGCATAGGCTTACTGACTAATGTATAAATATCAACAATACCCCCGCGAGCACTAAACTGACCCGGAGCGTCCACAATTTCAACTCGCTCATAGCCTAAATCAGTAAGTGAGATAAACAGCTGTTTCAGATCGCACCTTGTACCTACTCGTAACGACTTACACAGTCCTTGCCATCTTTGACGCGGAGGAAAAAGCCGCTCGACTGCTTGTATTGTGGTCACTATACAGATCGGTTTGTCGTCAGCCAACTTAGCCAAAACACGCAGCCTTGTCGCTTCAACTTCTTTACTGCTACCCAACACTTCAAATGGCATCCACTCTAACACGGGAAAGTATTCAATTGCATGTTCAGGCAGCAAAGACTGAAGGTTAGCATAAAATTCTAACGCATTTTCCTCACTATGCGTAACAAGCAAAAAAGGGCGCTGAAGTTTGCGTGCAAGCGCTGCCACAACAAAAGATTTTTGTGAACCTGACAGGCCAAAAATAGCTTGTTGCTTCAAGTCGGAAAGTATCCCATCCATTATTGACCTAAATTCTGGTGTCTTATCAAGAAATTGAAGAAATCGCTGCACGGTAAATTACCCTCCAACGGCAAGCAAATTAATGGACGTCAGTCTATGACCTCCATTTTGCAAGCGCTATACAAAAATGGGCCAAGTTTGCCTCAGCCCACCCCAGCGCTAATTTATAAATTGTGTTTTTGTTTTAACAGATAAAGTGGCCCCCTGGTCAAGAGCGAGCTCAGAAAGGCACTCAGGGCATATGATATCTAAGTTTAAACACCCTTGCGTTTCAAGTTTAATTATAGCGTCGGGGCTTAGGCCCGTCAAGGACGACGTTGAATCGTCTTCACTCAACTCATATACTATTTCCTCACTCAGCATTATTTCTTCTACTAACTTGTCGCAACATTCGCAAACATACTTGATTAACACCATTTCCACCCCTTCCTACAGTATTATTGCTCACTGCAAGAAGGGTTATACACTAGGCGAGCCTGGCTTAGCTGTTATACTTGTTCATGGCAGTCTTGATTCCGTTAACAAGAACATCTTGCACCGATTCCACTACCGTCTCTAAGATACTATTTAACTCGGGCAAAACTGCCGCCGGAAAGTTACCCAAAACATAGTCCGCCGCATCCCAACCATCAGGTGGACGCCCAACGCCAATTTTTATGCGGCTAAAATTAGCCGTGCTAATTTCATGAATAATTGATTTAATCCCATTATGCCCTCCGGGACTGCCTTGTGCTCGCAAACGGATTTTGCCAAAAGGCAAATCCATATCGTCGTGGATGATAACAATATCATCCGGTTGAAGCTTGTACCAGTCCAAAATCTCGCGCACTGCTCTCCCACTTAGGTTCATGAAAGTTTGCGGCTTTACCAGCATAATCTTCAGACTGGCAATTTCACATTCACCAATCTGACTTTGAAATTTGCTACGAAAATTAACGTTAAATTTTGTCGCTATGTGTTCGATCGCGAGAAATCCTACATTATGTCTATTCAGCGCATACTCTCGTCCGGGATTTCCCAGACCAATAACTACCTTGTCCACCTTATTAAATCCTTTCCGGCAAAATCTAAACATAATACAAGCCCCCCAAACATAGCCATAATACAGAAAGCTTCACCACTTGATGAAGCCAATACCCAGTATCCAGGTAATAAGGGGTGAACCGCATGAAAAAAAGTAAAGGGTACCTTTCAATGCCAATTATCAGTGTCAAAGAAGGGCAGCAGATTGGTTCTGTAAGAGGTTTGATAATTAATCCGACTAACTTGGAAGTAGCCGCATTGCTAGTGGACCAAAAAGGGCTATTTAAAGAGCAAAGAGTGATTCCCTATAGCAAAGTAATAAGTGTCGGAGATCAAGCCATCACTATAGACAAAATAGCAAGTGCGGAAAAGGTAGTTAACTTGCCGGAAACAATTTCTCTGGTAAAAGACCGTATCCCCATTATCAACGCAAAAGTAATTACGGAAAACGGCAAAGCACTGGGAATTGTCGAGGAGTTTGACATTGACACTACTACAGGCAAAATAATTGGCATTGAGATTGCCAGCAACTTTGTTTCCGGCTTGTTCAAAGGCCGCGGTTTTCTGGCCAGCTGCCATTTAGTTACTATGGGCAAAGATGTGATAATTGCAGTCGGAGGTGCGGAAGATAGCTTAACCCCGGTTGAAACAGGTATTTCAGAAACTCTCAAAAACGTTATGGACTCTACATCTACTCTGTGGTCCTCATCACTCCAAAAGACCAAAGATATTAGCAAACACCTTGCACGGGGTAAGGACCGAATTGAGTTAACTCCAACCAATATTGAAACGCATGAAAACTCGGAACCAAAACAGCCCGAGGATCTGTCATAACTGCGTTTGCAAGAATACCCCGGGTTAACCCGGGGTATTCTTCATTGCGAAAAGAGTCTGCTAACAGATGAGTCTTCATGTATACGAATGATTGCCTCGCCTAAAAGCGGCGCCACCGACAAAATTTTAAACTTGGGATGTTTCTTTTCTTGTGGTAGTCGAATTGTATTGGTGATTACAACTTCTTTAATAACAGATTTCTCCAACCGATCCAAAGCAGGCCCCGACAAAACCGGATGCGTACAACAAGCGTATACTTCTTTGGCCCCTCGTTCCATAAGGGCCGCTGCTCCTTGGGTAATTGTCCCCGCAGTATCAATGATATCATCAATCATAATTACTGTCTTACCCTCTAGTTCGCCAATAATATGCATAATTTCTGCCACATTTGGCTCCGGTCGCCGTTTATCAATTATCGCAATTGAAGCCCCTATGCGTTCCGCCAAGTCGCGTGCCCTAGTAACCCCGCCCAAATCAGGCGAAACTACGACCACATCCTCAAGGTGCTTTTCCAGTAAATATTCTGCCAAGATGGGTACTCCCGGCAGATGGTCAACCGGAATATCAAAAAACCCTTGGATTGCCGGAGCATGCAAATCCATAGTTACCACGCGCCTGGCTCCAGCTGTGGTGATAACATTCGCGACAAGCTTCGCTGTAATCGGATCCCTGGCTCTAGTCTTTCTCTCTTGGCGTGCATAACCGTAATAAGGAATGACCGCCGTAATTCTACGGGCAGATGCGCGGCGCAAGGCATCAATCATAATTAACAATTCCATAATGTTGTCGTTAACCGGGGATGAAGTCGGTTGGATAACAAATACATCTGCACCCCTGACACTTTCATCAATAGCTATGGCAATTTCGCCGTCACTGAACCGCCTTACCTTGGCTGCTCCCAACTGTACTCCCAAATATTCGGCTATTTCACTTGCCAAAGAGGGGTTTGAGTTACCCGAGAAAATTTTTAACTTGCGCCCATTCATACTTTAGGGGACCTCCTATTACGGTTAAATTTTACTTGCTGTGTCTACGCGTAACCCAGTGATTTACATTGACTTGTCTGCTTCGAGCTACCCCGAGTCCTTCATTTGGCACATCCTTGGTTAACGTAGATCCTGCGGCAATTACCGCCTTGCTGCCAACCTTTACAGGGGCAACCAAATTGGTGTTGCTACCAATAAAGGCTCCATCACCAATTTCTGTAGGATATTTATTTTCCCCATCATAGTTGCAGGTAATTGTTCCTGCCCCAATGTTGACATCCTTACCAATTGAAGCGTCTCCGACATAGCTAAGGTGTGGCACCTTACTCCCCTCGCCGATGTGCGACTTTTTGATTTCCACAAAATCGCCCACTTTAACATTGTCGGCTAAAACTGTACCCGGCCTCAAATAGGCATAAGGCCCCACTAAACAATCATTGCCAATAATGCTCTCTTTAACGATAGAGTTTTCAATAGTGACACTGTTACCTATTGTGGAATTAACCAACCGACTTTGCGGACCAATAATACAGTCTTCACCAACCTTGGTCTTTCCATACAAAAAAGTAAAAGGCATTAAAATGGAATCCTGTCCCACTTGCACATCGGTTTCTACGTATGTGGTCTCAGGATCTACTATTGTTACGCCTTGATCCATAAGTCTTGCTACATTCAAACCGTTCATGGCCTTAGCCACCTCAGCCAGTTGTAGGCGGGAATTAACACCTTGCATTTCACGCGGGTCATGGCAAACAATTGATTGGGCACCACGACCTGAACTCACGGCATGCGCGAGCACATCCGTGAGGTAATACTCTTTTTGGGCGTTGTTTGGCTGTAGGTTCTGCAAAGCATCAAATAAGAAATTTCCGTCAAAGCAGTAAGTACCGGTATTTATCTCATTGATTAATCTTTCCTGTGCAGAAGCGTCTTTCTCTTCTATGATTCCCACAACTAGATTAGAATTATCACGGATGACTCTGCCGTAGCCAATCGGATCATCTAGTACAGCGGTTAAAACTGTAACTTCTACCTTGCCGTCTTGATGACGGTTTAACAAATCGGCCAACGTTTTTGCCGATAGCAATGGAGTATCTCCGCTAACCACCAGAATATTCTTGCGTGTATCAACAATACCCTTGGCCTGAAGTACGGCATGGCCCGTACCTAATTGTTCATTTTGATAGGCATAGCGAACCTCATTACCCAACGCTTCCTCAACCTTTGCACCCTCGTGCCCAACAACTACAATTATATCATCAATACCCACGTCGCGTATCGCTTGGATGACATGCGAAACCAACGGTTTACCGCAAACCTGGTGTAGAACTTTAGGAAGTTTGGATTTCATTCTGGTTCCTTTACCTGCTGCCATAACAATGGCTGCAACTCCCTCCATACTTACACCTCGCTTTCTTGCCTAAGATTATTTTGTTAAAGACAATTGATTTATGCTTTGTAACCAACCATTCATATTCGAGCTTTATTACACAATTCCTTTTAAAATAACAAAAAAAGAACCCTTCGGGTTCTTTTTTACTTGACACTCGCATCTAAATGGCCTCTTGGTAAGCCTTTAATACTGCCGATTGAATATACTCGCGAGCATCAGACGAAATAGGATGCGCTATATCGCGAAACTCCCCTTCAGGAGTCTTCCGACTTGGCATAGCTACAAACAAACCATTTTGACCTTCAACCACTTTAACATCATGAACTACAAAAGAGTTGTCAAAAGTAACCGATACAACCGCCTTCATTTTACCCTCAATGTTAATTTTGCGAATCCTTACATCAGTAATATTCATACTTTCACCACCCTTCCGCTGCTAAGTTTTGACATTTGTGTTATTCTCTACTCAAGTGTAGAAATCCTCCCATAATTCCATAATTTTTCCATAAACATTTTTCGCATAAAGAAACACCTGGCGTTCACCAGGTGTTGCGTTGACTTATGTATAAGTTTAATGAGTAGGTCGGATCAAAATTCTTCTTGGCTGTTCTTCAATATCAACCAGTTCCAGTAAAGAAATATAATCGTTCACTAATTTCTCTTGGGGTTCAAGCGTGCTAATTAGGACGCCGACACCTAATACCTTGCTGTCAAACTCCTCCAGCAGCTCCAGCATACCCTTCGCAGTCCCGCCGGCCTTCATGAAGTCATCTATAACCACCACACGCATACCCTTCCGCAAGGAGCGCCGCGGCAAAGACATAGTTTGGATACGTCGTGTCGAACCGGATAAATAATTGATGCTGACGGACGAACCTTCTGTCACCCTACTATCATTACGGATTACAACTAAAGGAACGTGTAGCGCCTGTGCAGTCATCAATGCTAATGGTATGCCTTTGGTTTCAATCGTAATGACAACTTCGGGGTTCAGCACCGCAAACTTACTTGCAAATATCGTACCGGCTTGTGCACTAATTACCGGGTCAAAAAGTAGATCTGTCATGTACAAAAAACCACCGGGAATAATTCTTTCCGGTTGGGAAAGTTGTTGTGAAAGTCCTTGTAAAAACACTTCACTCTCACTTTCACCCATCAAAGGAATGAACTTTACCCCTCCCCCAGCGCCCGGAAGAGTTTCCAGTACACCCATTTCTAAACCGGCCAAGGTGTCACGCATAATCACCAGATCTTCACTTATGGTTGATTTAGCTGCCGAGAACATCTCGGAGAAAAATCCTAGCGATATTAGTTCGCGCGGATGATGCGTCAAATACTTTGTTAGGGCTACTAGTCTTTCACTGCGTTTAAACTTTTCCACAATGCGCAATCATCCTTACTCTAGGTCTTTAATAACGGCATGATGGTTTCTTAAAGACTCCAACATAACGTTTTCAGCATTTTCAATATGCTCTGTGGCCAACTGCTGTGCAAGTGTCACATTTCGCTCTGAAAGTGCTTCTGTAATCATCCTATGCTCCTCCAAAGCTTCCCGCATACGCCCTGGCACAGCCAAGGAAGTTGCCCGAAACCTTTGAATTTGCTCCCTAAGATTACTTAAAATCTGGACCAATCTTTCATTACGACTTGCTTTATACATAATGGCATGGAAGGCCGTATCTACTTCAACTATTAAGTCCAAATTATTATTTTCGATTATCTCAGCCTTGCGTACGAGCAACCGCTCCATCTCTTCCAATTCTTCGTCAGTTATTCTTTCCGCGGATAGACCTGCCGCCAAGCCCTCTAAAGCCGCGCGTATTTCAAACACATCGGCAATGTCTTTTAGGGAAATCCCGGCAACATAGGCACCCTTACGAGGTATCATAACCACAAAAGCCTCGAGCTCCAGCTTGCGTATAGCCTCACGCACAGGCGTGCGACTAACACCCATCTCCTCAGCTAACTGAATTTCCATCAGACGTTCCCCAGGCTTAAGTACACCGCCGATGATGGCCTCACGCAAAGATTCAAAAACAATCTCTCTTAGGGGCTTATAGCTGTCTAGCTTAACCGGAACAAGTCGTCTCTCCATAGTTCAACTTCCCTTCTGCCGCATTTATACATGAGTCTTAGTCACTATTACCGTATGTGCTCCACCCGCTATAGCCACTGCAACTGACCTGGCTTGAACTTCGTTCTGCGTCACGCCAAACACAGTTGGTCCGCTGCCTGACATTACTGCTTTAAGCGCGCCAGCCCGTACCAGCTGTTGCCGGATTGCTTCGATTTCAGGTACTAGATTGACTGTTGTAGATTCCAGCACATTATACATGTTGTTGACTATGGCCGCTTCATTACCCTCCGCGATAGCCTTAAGCATTGCACTGGTGTCTGGCCGGGTAGTGACATTTTCCACCTCAAAACTTCCATACACGGTGCCGGTTGCAACCCCTACCTTAGGTTTAACCAAGACCAACCACATTTCAGGGCAACTTGTGAGCTTGGTCAAAAGTTCACCTCTCCCTGTAGCCAGTGCTGTTCCTTCTTGAATACAAAAAGGAATGTCCGAACCAATTAAAGCGCCAAACTCAAGTAATTCCGTCAACGATAACTCCAATTGCCACAGGCGGTTGATACCGCGAATTACCGCAGCAGCGTCCGCACTGCCACCGGCCAGCCCTGCTGCTACCGGAATATTTTTTTCCAGGTCAATAGCAAGCCCGCCATCAAGGCCAAGTTTATCAAACATCAGCTGCGCAGCCTGCCAAGCCAGATTATTTTTATCGGTAGGAATTTCATTCGAAGATACCTGTAGTGTAATGCCCTGTGAAGTTTTCGCAAGTGATACCCTGTCTGCCAATTCTATGGACTGCATCACCATTTCCACTTCATGGTACCCATCGGTGCGTCGATATAACACGTCAAGAGTTAAATTAATTTTAGCATGGGCTAATTCTGTCAATGTACGCATTTTCCTGACTCCTTGAAGTCTTTAAGATAAGTATATTAAACTTACAAGGTCAAAAATCCTTTTTCCTAAATAGAAAATCTTATAACAGAACAAGTTGCACTAACATTGCAACTTGTTCTGTAATCAGTTATATCTTATAACACCATTTTCTTGATAGAATCTGACTCCAACCCCATCTGCTGATTTGCAATAACAAAACTATTTAAGCAGTCTAATACCGGTGTTAGCTTTTCATAAAACTCGATTACTAAATCTCCTGTACGGGCTTGGTTTAATGCTGCAGAAAATGCTTCGATTTCCGATAAAATTATCTGAATGTTAAGTTCGGACTTGCCTGCAGCTAAAGCTCCGGCCTTAAGTAATTCCGCAACCTCTCCTGGCATTCGTCCTCGTAGATCCGCATCTTCACGGAGAATTAGATGATCAAAACTTCTACCTGCCAACACTCCAACCTTATAAACGCTCTCATCCAATCTGTCGCCTGGTACTGTTACAACTCCTATCAGTCGTTTGGGACGAAGTCTTTTGGCAACACTGGCAATTTGTTCTATTCCGGCGGCATTATGACCGTAGTCTATCATTACCTGAAAATCATTTACCTTATAGATATTAAGTCTGCCTGGATTATCGCACGGATTTGAATAAAAATTCAATAGAGATCGTTTTATTTCTGATGCAGGGATGCCCAAAGCCCAGGCAGCCCCAACAGCAGCCAACACGTTTTGCACATTATGCAAAGCCTTGCCGGCCAAGGTTACCGGGAAACTTCTAAACGCGCCAATCCCTACCGCGTCCGCACCCGTAGCGACGATAATTCTTCCCTTCTTAATAAATACCGCGCTTCCACCTGTGCCAAGGTGTTGTTTAATTACGGGATTTTCCTCACCTAGACTAAAGAAAATTACCTTACCTTTAGTGTGCGAAGCCATCTTGGCTACATATACGTCATCGGCATTTAATACAACGTAGCTATGCTTGCGAACAGCTTCAGCTACTACAGATTTGACATGAGCCAAGTCCTCAAGATTTTCAATCCCATATTGACCAAAATGGTCTTCACTGATATTTGTTATTACTGCTACATCGGCAAAATCATACCCTAGGCCAGCTCTTAAGATTCCGCCTCGCGCCGTCTCTAAAACCGCAGCTTCAACTTCTGGATCGCAGAGAACAGTTTGAGCGCTTGTTGGTCCCGTCGTATCGCCTGCCATAACCTGATGCGCACCAATCCAGATACCATCTGAATTTGCCATACCTACAGTTAGATTGCGCTGCCTTAATAAGTGCGCAATCATACGGGTTGTGGTTGTCTTACCATTGGTTCCGGCGACCGATACCACAGGTACCCTGTTTGGTTTGCCGGACTGAAAAAGATGGTTAACAATGGCCTCTGCTACTGGTCGAGACTTGCCCTGCCCTGGGTATAGATGCATTCTTATCCCAGGTGCAGCATTCACTTCGATAATCGCGGCACTGTCACTAGAAAATGGCTGTGTGATATCCGGAGTAACCAGGTCAATCCCAGCAACATCTAACCCGATTATCTTTGCTACCCTTAACGCAACCAATTTATAACTAGGATGCATCACGTCTGTCACATCACTCGCGGTCCCGCCCGTGCTTAGATTAGCATTTTGGCGCAAATAGACTATCTCCCCTTTATTGGGGACTGTATTTAAGGTATATCCTTTTTGTGTCAATGTCATAAGAACGATGGGGTCTATCTGGATTTTAGTTAAAGGCAACTCATGATCTGTACCGCGTAAAGGATTAGAATTGGCAACATCAATCAATTCTCGGATGTTCTGTTCACCATCGCCTATAACATTGGCTGCAATCCTTTCTGCTGCTGCTTCCACCGCATTCCCGACAACCAAAACTCGATAGTGCTTTCCTTTAATAAAACGTTCGACAATAACTTGCTCACTGTGTTGCCTAGCCAAATTGAAGGCAGCCCTGACTTGTGCGTCTGTGACTAAATTCAGAGAAACTCCCTTACCCTGATTTCCGTTATATGGTTTAATTACAATCGGGAAGCCCATTGTATGCGCGAGTTCCAAAGCCTCGGCTTCTGTCCTTGCCATCCCACCTGCCGGTACCGGTATGCCCATTCTGGCCAATATATCTTTAGTCAAAGTTTTGTCACAGGCAATATCCACACCGACACAGGTAGTCAAGCCAGTTATTGTAGCCTGTACTCTTTTTTGATACTTGCCATAGCCCAATTGCAGCAGGCTGCCTTCACCCAAACGGAGATATGGAATATCTCTTTTTTGACACGCTTGCACAATCGCCTTAGTACTACAGCCAAATTCACTCTGGGAGCAAGCCAGCATGATTTTATTTAGTTCAGCTTCAAGCGTGATAGATTCTCCTTGCAACAGACTAGACACAATCTCCACTGCTGAACGAGCCGCCTGAACAGCCCCGTCTTTGACCTCATATTCCATTACTATTTCGTACACTCCAGGTTCATCTGTCGCCAATGTTTTACCATATATGACTTTATGCCCTGCCAAGCTCATCAGTTCTAACGCGACATGTTCCACAACATGCCCGAGCAATGTTCCTTCTTCGAGCCTTTCGATGAATCCGCCAGGTTTACGTCTAGAACAAAAGTGTTCCTGTAAGGAAGGCATAAGCTTTACTAGGCGCTCCGAAAATCCTTGCAGCTCACTAGTATACACCTCTGTCCATTTGCCAAGACATAAAAACATCTTGAGCACCGGTCTGGGCGAAAAAACGTTTGCCCCTTCCAAAGCCAGTATTGAGCGAATTTTCATATTTAGAGAGGCCCCCTTAGAAAAAGTCTTACCTATTTAGTTTGCACTAAATTGTTTTTGGCTATTCTCGGCCCGGCAGAATAGGCCGCCTTTGGCGCAAATCAAAGCTAAATTCAGCCGGCAAAACATGCAATACTACGTTAAATAAGGCTAGCGGATGACGTGTTCCCGTTTCACTTACGTTGGTAAAAGCAATAGGTTGCCCGTCCACTACAGTAACAGTTTGCGAGCCAATAACGCGGAAGCACCCCATTTCGTCGATTAATACGGCAGTATCTTCGTCAATACCGATACCCAAATAATGAGGATTTTGCGCCACCGCTGAAAGCAACCTGCCTATCCTACCCCTTTGGGCAAAATGCTGATCAATAACCACATCGCCAATCAAACCCATCCCTGGGGCCATGCTCAACGCATCCTTAGCAGGTGTTTCATCACTGGCGCCACCAACAATCATTGTACTACTCATTACTGACGCTCCAGCACTGGTCCCGGCAATAATAGTTCCAGCGGCGTATCGACTGTGAAGGACAGTATCAGCCATCGTTCCCCCAAGTATACCTGTAATCTTCAGTTGATCTCCTCCGGTAAAAAATATCCCCTGAGCTTGGTTTAGGGCTTCACATATTCTTGCTTGGTTGGCAATTTGGCGGTTAGGTATATCCAAAACTTCAACTTTAGCCGCGCCAAGCCGCATGAAAATTTCAGCGTAATCTTTTCCCACTTGTTCAGGCTTTTCTGTAGCGGATGTCATTACAACTATATTGCCATGTTCTGCACATTCAATAAATTGCTTCAGAATTTTACACTCACCAGCCTTGTCTTCCGCCCCGCCAATAACCATAAGATTTCCTTTATGATGCATACAGCACCTCCCCCGTCAAAACTATTGTGGAGAGACACCCATTTTTTTATGCATAAAGGAAACCCCCTTGCACAATAACAATAAGATGTATTGATGGAAAATAAATCCATAACGGAGGGTGTTGCGCATGATTTCAAATAAATCGGACGCTCTGCTAAAAGTCTATATAGATATAGCAAATCGCGATCTTTTACTGTACGAGGATGATCAACTAGTCAGACGATATCCGATTCAGTCAATTAAGGCTGATTTGCCAAGCGGTAGATTTTCCATTTTGGAAAAAATTTACAACCCTGCTATAGAACTCGGCAGCAGATGGATTGGCTTTAACAAACAACCCTTGGGTATCCATGGCATCGCGAGTTGCCCTGAGCACCAAGTCAATCTGGGCATCCGTATGGAAAATACTAACCTAATTGAACTCTACGCCATGGTTCCGAATGGGACTATTGTCGAGATTACCCGAACACCCCTTGATCTAAGCCCACCAGCCGTTCCCAATCAATTTGGGCGCTTTCCCGCTACCCCTTCCGCATTCCCCATAGTTGCCGGTCCACATTGTTATATCGTGCAACGAGGCGATACCATCTGGAAACTTTCTACTCGCTTCAAAATTCCGATGGAAAGCATTCTCGCTGCAAACTTACTTCCTAATCCAAATCGCCTACAGCAAGGGCAAGTTATCAATCTGCCCTTATTATGGCCACAAAAATAGGTCAACCTAATTTGGTTGACCTCGACACCGACTATATTTAGTATGGGGAACGCGGGTAACCCAGTCTGAGCTGACCACGAGTTTCGATCCCGCCCACACCATCCACACCTGTTACAGTACCCTCAATTACCTCTTTAAGCAATACAGGTTCATGTATTGGTGTAAATGCTACTCTCTCAACAATAAATACAGGATCAAATGCATGGATAAACACCCGTTGAGGTGAACTGGCAAAGTTTGCCCCTGCTTGGATAATGGCCTCAAAATGCGATTGACATGCTCCGGCAAATATGACCAAACTGTCTTTATTGGGTTCAAAGGTTCTAGCCTTTGCTACTGACTCGACAAAATAGCGCGAACTCCTGTAACTATCTAGACGAGTAAAATCTTTGCAACCCTTTAATAACCCATCATGCCCGGTAAGAACCAGAATATCTGTAGGGTTTTCCTGAAGAATTTGCAAAATATATTTTGGCTGCTCTTTTTCCGGGCGGCAAATGCCTTTAGCATTAATCTCCAACTGTCTGTAGGTCTTAATACATTCGTCAAGATATTCTTGGTCACCATCAAGATGCAAAACTCTGCCAGGTACCTTAAAGAACTCGTCCGCCACTTTTTCCTTATTACGACTGAAAGGCCCACGTTTTTGTGCCGTTAATTTACGCACTCGATCATAGGTAACTTTGGTATAGTGCTTAGTATAATCATAAATTTCCCTAGGACCCATTACCTGCAAATCAACCAAAGGGGCATCCGCTTCCAGTCTAACATTTAGCCCTTTTAGTTCAGCCACTTCAGCCCCAACCTGATTAACCGTCAGCATGGTCACTCGAAATAGTATGTCCATTTCATACGAATGGCGCGCAACAATATCTCCCGGCTTACAAACAGGCATAGATAATTCCCCCTTTTGCCCATGCCTGTTATATTGTATGCTCCTTGACACCAGATGGCATATAATATCATGAGCCTCACAAAAAGGGGGGTGATTAGAATTTATGCAGCAGTTGTTCCAACCCAAAATGAATCCGGCAGAATCGGCATCGTGTTAAACAACCTGCTAAAATTGCCCTTCACTTCAATAATCCCAGTACTCAACGGATGTAATGACTCCTCCCTACAGGAGGTCCTCGCAATCGGAGATCCTCGCATTAACCCGATCTACTTTGTGGAGTCTTTAGGTATCGACATACCTCGCGCAATCGGCTCTGTCTACGCCCTGCATAGAGGTGCAGAGGGTGTAATTTTCGTTGATGGAGACATGATAGGGGAATTTCAAAATCACTTGAGATGCTTAATTACGGCTCTCGATCAAGGCGTGGATTTAGCTTTAGTTAATTGCTACCCTTATATAACTAACCGCCAAAAATTAACTAGAACTGTACTATACTTTCGCGGCCAGTTAAATCGCGAATTAGGCTTATTTAAAGATTTAGGTTTGGCATCACCCACACATGGCCCACATGCTATTTCCAAGCGTTTATTAGAGGTGGCTAAAACAGAGGATATAGCTGTTCCTCCCATGATCTTAACCCGAGCAAAAAAAAACGACTTTAAAATAAAGGTAGTAACATCCATACCACACGCATTGCTTAATTCACCACTAAGGCAGCGAGGCCACGCCCGTAAAGTGGCGCAAACAATCATCGGAGATTGTCTTGCGGCAATTGCCTTTGTCACTGACAAACCCACTTCTCGCACCTTCGGGAAGCACACCTTCGACGGCTATAACTCCATTCGCCGATTTGACTTGCTTGCCGAATGGGAGAACAGGTTAAATATTGACTCTACGCCATATCTTACACAGCATCTGGTCCGGTTATGGCCCGTAGTTTAAGATTCCTCGCCAACGACTCAGCCAAATGCACAAAATCGGTTACAGATAAAGTTTCTGCGCGGCAATTTGGGTCCAGGCCAATACTTTGCATAGTTTCACTCACTACTTGCTTGTCACACCCGAACCCTTTACTTAAAGCATTAAGCATAGTTTTACGCCGTTGCGCAAAAGCTGCCTTCACTGTGGCAAAGAATTCCTCCTCCCGTATAACACGAGGGTGCTCTAATACCTTAAGTTTTATCACGGCAGAATGAACTTTTGGCGCAGGTAAGAAAGCGGTGGGAGGGACTGTAAATAAATATTGGGCATCACAAAAAGCCTGTACAGCCACAGATAAAATGCCGAAGTCTTTCGTACCTGGAGCAGCAACAATTCTTTTAGCAACTTCGTGCTGTACCATAAGTGTTAGACTATCCAAATACTGGCGTTGTGCCAAGAAATGCTTGATTAAAGGAGAAGTAATGTAATAGGGGAGGTTAGCAATTACCTTTACCTTTTCAACCGGTAAGTCTACCGTTTCAAGTGACAGTTTCAAAGCGTCCCCATGCATTATTGTAACCTTAGCATTGGACTCAAATTGTTGCTGCAAAAATCTAAACAAGCTATCATCAAGCTCCACGGCCCACAGCTGGGTGTCCATACGTGCTAAGGCGCGAGTTAATACTCCAATACCTGGGCCAATCTCCAAAACTGCATCCCCTGGTCTTACACCACTGTCATCAATAATCCGTTGAATAATACCGTCATCGACCAAAAAATTTTGCCCTAGACTTTTTTTAGCCCTCAGCCCATTACTATTTAAGGCCCGTTTGGTATAGATAAGAGCCGATTCCAATATTTAGTCCTCCCCTAACACTTCAAGTACACATTCTAAATCCCTACGTACAATGCCTTGCTGATTCAAACGATTTAAAAATTGCTTGGTATTAGTCTCCCCTATCCCAAGCATTTTACCGGCACTTTTTCTTCTATACTCGGCACCATGCGTACCAGCTAACCCATAATTGATCAAGTCCTGCAATGTAAAATCGGACTGTATGGCAGCGCAGTTGGAAGCAGCTATTTGCAAAGCTCTGCGAATTGCCTCCGACGAAGCATTCTCTATACCTATATTACATCCCTTTTTCGCCTCTTGCTGTGTTAAATATGCATTTTTACATGCAGGGATCTGACTATTTAATCGCCGACGTATGTGGTTACCCGCACTGTCAGGATCTACGAATATAATTACTCCTGTCCGTGTAACAGCCCGTTGAAGCAGCTTGATTAAATCAATTCCAAAACCATAGCCACCGGTGGCAATAACCTCTCCCTCCACCGCGTTCTTCACAGCCGAAATATCATCTTTTCCTTCAACCACGATAAGTTCATTTATCCTCATATTGCAACCCCATAGCGCTTATTCGTTGTAAGTATACCAAAACTCACCCCATTTGTAACGCAACCAAACAAGACCCGGGATATTTCCCGGGTCTTAACTTATTATTACTTACCTCGATTAGTGCCATACACGGCTTTAATAGCGCTCCATGCAGACGGATCCTCCATACCCATCCGCCAGATAGCAATACCATGAATATTATATTTTTTGGCATAGGTAAGCTTTGCTTCGATACTTCGCCGGTTTTCAAAGTACACCACATGTCTTATACCGTTTTGCGTATAGGTGTAGTGAACTGATTCGGTTTCGGTATCATATATCGGTGTAACTCCCTTAAGCTGAGCTTGTTTCAATGCTTGAGCATAACTTAAATATGCAGGTACAGTTGGCTTATTCGATGCCCAGTCATAACCATATACCGGTATACCTTGAACAAGCTTTTCGCGCGGTATTTTTGTTATCGCAAAACTGATAACCTTATCAACAAAATCATGAGAAGCGATAGGCCCTGCCGTGGTACCGAGACCGTGTTCATCATAGGTCATAAGCACTATCTGATCTGCACCTTGACCTATTTTGGCGTAGTCATAGGCACCAGCCCATAAATCAGCAGGATAATCGATAAACTTCGCCGGCACAGAAACGTTCAAGACCTTGTCTTTGGCCTTAAGAGCAGCGCCCAACTCCTTGATAAACGCACTAAAATTGTTGCGATCTCCAGGTGGAGTCCGTTCAATATCGATGGATATTCCATCCCAACCCTTAGTAGTTGTTAAATTCACTAAATTACTGACAAATTTAGCCCTTGTCTTGGGGTTTGATACAACTTGATGCGCTAAATCAGGATTAAAACCTTGGCCACCTGGTACCAAGTTATTAACTATCGCATAAACCTTGGCATTATGATTTTTTGCTAAAGTCCTGGCACTTTGATCTTGTTTCACCATACCACGGATATTACCATTACTGTCGAAGGTATACCAAAAAAATGCCACTTCATCCAACAAAGCAGAGTTAGTACTCAAGCTTTGTTTCGAGCTAGGGATTAATCCCTCACCTTCTACATAAAAACCCATAACTACCTTTTTATCCTTGCCTAAAACGTCGGGCCTTGTCTGGTCTGCTTCTGCTTTATCCGGTCCCTTATCGCTTGTACGAGTATTGTCCATAGGTTGCGGCGCCTGCGGTGAACACCCTGGGGCTAGTGTTAAAATAAAAAACAAGGTTAACAATACCGCTAATCCCTTTTTCATTAAAAGTCAACTCCTCGGTATTTTATTGCTAACCTTATTTTTTACCCAATATGGGCAAGCTTATGTATAGCCGTTAAGTTGACGCTAAATATCTCGCTATGCCACGTGCAATAGCTTTGGCAAGTTCGTCTTGATACCAAAATTGTTGTAGCTTCACCCTTTCTGATGGATTGCTTAGATAGCCCAATTCAACAATTACTGCTGGGGTTTTCGTTTTTCGCGTCAAATAGAATTCGCCCGGTTTGGCAATTCTCTTGTTCATTGTCGGGACTTGACGCAGTTCGTTCTGAATATATTCAGCTAAAACTTTACCCTGCTCTGCACCCTTTTGATAAAAGGTTTCGGCACCCGATTTGGTTCCGCTGGAAACGGCATTTACGTGAATGCTTACTAAAATTTTAGCGTTCGCCTGTTCGATCAGCCCTAGTCGGTAATCAAGATCCGTTTGCTTGCGTTTTTTTTTCCCCCTGGCCCCATCTGCAACGTAATCCCGATCATCTTCGCGGGTCAATATTACCTTTGCCCCTGTGTTTTCCAGCTGTGTTTTAACCTTCTGGGCAATAACTAAATTGATGTTTTTCTCATATAGTCCTTGTGATGTAATCGCTCCTGGATCGTACCCACCATGTCCAGGGTCGATGGCGATTACACTCCCACCTACTTGTGTGACTAAAATTGCATTTGATACACCACCACAAGCTGTTAGCAGCATAAACGCCATATAGGCCAGGACTAATAGTGGCGCAAGGTTGCGGATTTTAGCCCCCCATAATGGTTCGTGCATCCTTTATTCACTCCACATCATCATTTATATAATACAGATATTGAGATGGAGCCATAGCTAGAACAAAAAGAGAGACGCCTATCGGCATCTCTCTACTATAATTATACTTATTACTTAACGTAAGTAAACCGTTACATACCTAACTCCCCAATTTCGTGCGTCTTCAGCATTATCAAAATAAAGGTCAATTGAACGCCCGCGAATTGCTCCACCTGTGTCTAAAGCAGAGCCCATACCGTAGCCGTCTATCCACAAACTGCTGTAGTAAGGTATCACATTAGGATCAACCGCTACAACACCACGATGTACCGGTACCCCTAACGATGTAGACCCCCCCGGTTCACTATAGGCAGTTGCACGAACCGTAATGGCTCGCTTAAAATTGATTATATTGCCACCCCTGGAAATTGTAGTCTGAGCCCCCTGTGCAACTACCTCATCAACAGGCTTGCGCACTATGCGTTGCGACAAAATTTGCCGCTTAGCCACTACCCCGTCTGCAAGGGTAAGCTTAACAACTTGCCGGGATAGTCCTTCTTCTCCAGCCGCCAATACCTGATCCGGCATGCCAACCGGAAAATCACCCGGCTTTGCTACAACTTGGTAAGGAATATGTGACTCGACCGTCGTCGTTTTTTGCGTAACCCGAACCACTTTGATAGCTGTTTTAGTACTAACCATGGTATCAAGACTGGGTGTAATCAAATCATTTAAGCCAACTTTAATATTTTCTTTGGTCAGAACGTCTGCTACTGTTCTAGGGGCAATTTCAATATGTCTAGTCTTTCCATCTGCGGTAATTGTAATCGGTACAGCCGTTCTAATAACTATAGTCAGGTTAGGCCTTAGCGAACTGTCCCTACCCGGGACTACCTCATCGCTTTGTTTTAAACTAAAGCCAAATTTATGTTCTGCTCCGGTAATAGCTTGTCCTACCGTATTACCTAAAATCCGCAAAGCCATCTGGTGCCCATCAAGGCTAATATTAACGGGCACACTTCGTTGAACTGTAATGGTCATGCCTCTTTGGATTAGAGCTTGTCTGCCGGGAACAACTAAATCTTCTGGGAATATATTTAAGTTAGCGTGGTCGAGAAATTCACCGACATTTTGTCTAACAGTTAAGTACTCACTTTTCTTTCCACCCACTATTACAGTTACCGGCTTGGCAATTGCCGCTACCGTAAAAAGAACAACTACAGCTAATGCTATCAATCCGATTAAAAGAGGCTTACGCTTTTGGGGTACGCCAAGTGGCCTTATTTGCGGCACGGCCCACGGCTTATGACCCAAATCCATTGAATCCCTCCCGAATATAAATTCTTGGCTTATTTTACCTCATCGTAAAGCACATGTAAATACTTTATTACATATATTACCAATCCCCCGCCAATATGTAAACTTTTACCTTTCTTCGACCCCAGGCAACGCACTCTTTAACCGTATTTAAAAATACATCTAGCCTATTGCCTTTTATCGCTCCGCCAGTGTCTGCCGCCATGGCTAACCCATAGCCCTCAATGTAAAGTTTGCTGCCTAATGGAATGACCCTTGGATCTACCGCTACCAAACCGACTCGGGGTGAAACTCCGGTTGCAGTATTATTGCCGGTATACGTATAGGCAGTCGACTCAACACTTAATTCACTTTTTACACGATAATTGGCCGGCAAAGTCCTGCTGGCTACGGCTATATACTGGCGAGGTGTAGTAGCTCGTCTGGGGTTGGCAACAATAACCCTTTTAACAGGTTCTTTGATTATATCACTGACTACGACTTCCCTGCTAATTTCCCGATCTCCCAAGGTAGTAACTTTAACTATTTGTCGCAACATACCTGGTGAACCAGGGCTTACCCGCTGCGTTTGTGGCGGAAGACTATAATCAGTCTTATTTTCGGTCTTAAACGGTAGCTCACTCTCTGCCAAAACCACCTTTTCCTCAACCCTAAGCACCGAAAGTTCATTGCAATCGACTCTAAGGACATCTTTGGCGCCAACCGCAACCCTACACTCGGTCAGCAGCCAATATGGGTCAGTTTGGTTGGACAATATGGTGCGAGTTTTATCCCCCAACTTAATTCTAATCTCCTTTTGGTGCTTTGGCGTAGACCCTTGCTGAGCCGTAGATTTTAACAAAAAACCTATCAACACTGTTCCACTCGTCAATATAGTCCAGTTTCGACACGAACGCAGATAGTCAACATATGTCTTAACCGGTAATAGATACATCCCTTGCCCTCCTTTTCTTGCCAACTTATGCCCTGAATTTACACTTTAGAACACATGCAAAGAAGGTCATGCCAAAGATTGAGTTTAAAATAGACCCTATAATCTAGCCAGTTAAACGGCGAATTGCCGAAAAATAAAAACTGTGGACCCCGACGGATCCACAGTTGCAGCGCTCGCTTTGGGCATGTGTTTAATTTAGGGTAATACCGAATAGGCGGCAGCTGTTTGCAGCCGTAATTGCACCCAATTGGCCAGGATCTATCTTTTTTATTGCAGCAAGTTTTTCCAACACAAGTTGAACATTTGCCGGTTCATTACGCCTGCCCCTTAAAGGCTCAGGGGTTAAATACGGCGAATCGGTCTCAATCAACAACCTATCCAAGGGTATCTTAGCAGCCACTTCTTGTAACTTAACCGCGTTCTTAAAGGTAACTGGACCAGCAAAGGAAATGAATAGACCTAAGTCTAGTACGATTTTAGCGGTCTCCCAACTACCCGAAAAGCAATGCATCACCCCACCGTTTTGCGGCGGTTCGTTGCGGATTAAATCAATCACATCTTGATGTGCATCTCTATTGTGCACAATTATGGGCAGCCCCAGGTCATTGGCAATATGCAGCTGAGCAGCAAACCCATCGCGTTGCGCAGCACGAGGCGACAAGTCACGATAATAATCTAACCCTATCTCCCCAATTGCAACTACCTTTGGTTGCCGGGCAAGACTAGCCAAAGCTTCCCATTCTTGTTCCGTAACGGCGCTTACATCATGCGGATGAATACCAACAGCTGCATATATCTCGGGATATTTGGCAGCTAAGGCCAGTGATTTACGGCTAGACGCAAGATCATATCCTACATTAATTACCGCACCGACTCCTCGTGCCCGTAACCGAGCAATAACTTCCTCACGGTCAACATCAAAGCGCTGGTCATCGATATGGGCGTGACTTTCAACAATCATTTCACCTTAGCTCCACTCGGTAAATCTTGAACTACATTTAGCACTTCCAATTTATCATCATGGCTAGCCGCTAATATCATCCCTTGTGATACAATTCCGCGCAATTTTACCGGCACTAAATTGGCAACCAAAATTACAGATTTCCCCACCAAGTCACCCGGCTGATAGTACTGGGCAATACCCGAAACAACAGTGCGCCTCTCGCCACCCATCTCAACTTCTAATTTAAGCAGCTTATCAGTTTTAGCCACCTTTTCGACCCCAATAACCTTAGCCACGCGCAAGTCAATTGCGGCAAAGTCCTCTATTGTTATCTGCTTCACATCAGTTACCGGTTTACTTGCTTGAGGTTGCGTTGGTGGTTGCTCAATAATAGCTTCACTTGGTAGAGCGGGCCTAGCTTCCTCAATACGTGGGAATAGAGCAGCACCTCGATCAATCCTAGACCCTTGCGTCAAAACTCCCCATGTCGCTGAATCCCACGTATGCAACTCCGGATATTCAGTTAGCCCCAATTGTGTCCATACTTTCGCCGGTACTTTAGGCATAAAAGGAGTGCATAAAACTGTAATAATACGCAAAGACTCGGCAAAGGTGTAAAGAACTGTGTCCAAGCGAGCCGCTTGACTTGCTTCTTTTGCCAGGCCCCAAGGTGCTGTTTCATCCACATATTTATTAATGCGCCCTACAAGCAGCCAAATTGAAGTTAAGGCATTACTAAAATCAAATGATTCAAGATATTGCTCAACCATACGCTTGGTCTGTGCGGTCAAATCAATTATTTGCTGTTCCAGCGGAGTGTTTTCACCTGGCAGCGGTATGACGCCATTGCGATACTTTAGAATCATGGCAGTTGTCCTGGACAAAAGATTACCATAATCATTAGCCAAATCACTATTGATTCTCTCTACTAATGCATCCTCTGAATAATAGCCGTCACTGCCGACTTGTAACTCCCGTAAGAGAAAGTAGCGGATTGCGTCCGAACCGTACATTTCGATTAATTGAAAAGCGTCTTGCACGTTACCCCGTGATTTAGAAATTTTCCCGCCTTCCTTACCTAAAAACCACCCATGTCCATATACCATCTTTGGTGGCTCTATACCGAGTGCTAAGAGAATAATCGGCCAAATAACTGCATGAAACCGTACGATATCTTTACCCATAAGATGGACTCCAGGCCAATATTGGTCAAACAGGTGAGCATCATCCGTACCAAATCCCAAGGCGGATATATAGTTAATTAGCGCATCCAGCCAGACATAGACGACATGCTTCGGATCAAAAGGGACCGGAATTCCCCATTTAAATGTAGTACGGGAAACACATAAATCTTCCAAACCTCCTTTGATAAAACTAATCATCTCATTGCGCCTAGCCACCGGTTGAATAAAATCGGGATTTGCTTCAATGTACGCTAGCAGCCGATCCTGATATTTAGAAAGCCGAAAGAAGTAACTTTCTTCTTTAATCAATTCAACCGGACGCCCACAGTCAGGGTTAGGACATTTATTGTCCACAAGCTTATTTTCTGTCCAAAAGGTCTCACACGGAGTGCAATATAATCCCTCATACTCGGACTTATAAATGTCTCCTTGCTCGTGTAGCTTGGCAAAAATATGTTGTACGACAATTTTATGCCGTTCTTCCGTCGTTCGAATAAAATCATCGTTTGAAATGTCCAACAGTTGCCATAATTCTTGGAACTTAGCCACTATTCCATCCACATATTCCTTTGTAGGTACACCTTCAGCCTGAGCCGTGCGAGCAATCTTCTGTGCGTTTTCATCTGTCCCTGTGAGGAACCTTACATCAAATCCTCTTAGGCGCTTATAGCGGGCAATTGTATCCGCGGCTATAGTGGTATATGCTGTACCTATGTGTGGGTTGGAGTTTGGATAATAAATCGGGGTAGTAATATAAAATACACCTTTGTTTTCCATAAAATCATCCTCCCAAAACGCAAAAATAAAAACTCCCATCCCGGCAAGGGGCGAGAGTTTCGCGGTACCACCCTATTCACCCGGTATAAACCGAGTCTCAAACGAGCATTAGCTCTGCCTTGTAACGGAGGACTTCCGGTTGAGTCTACTGACAACATCAATTTCAACCCAACAGCTCTGGGGCCATTTTCTCCCTTGTTCCTATGCGGTCTTCCACCGTCTACCGCTCGCTAAAATAGGTTGAAAAAGGGGTACTCTCCCCATCATAGCCTCTTGCTTAATGTGTATTTGAGTATACCCGCTATAAGCCATTCTTGTCAAGTATAACCAAAATGATTGCTATTTATACAAAAATAGGCAAAAAAATTCGTTGACTTATAATGGAATCATTGGTATCATAAGGTTGTAATAAATTGTCGAAACTTGTTGAAGGGGGAAATCTAGTATGAAATCTACTGGCATCGTACGTAAAGTTGACGAATTGGGTCGCGTTGTTCTGCCTATCGAGCTGCGCCGCACCTTGGGAATTGACGAAAAGGATGCACTGGAAATCTATGTAGACCAAGAGAAAATCATCCTCAAGAAATATGAACCTGCTTGTGTCTTCTGTGGTAACGCTAGTCAGGTCCAAGTTTTCAAAGGAAAAAATGTGTGCCGTGAATGCGCGCAAGCCATGAGCTCTCAAGCCGTATAATTAGTACATGTCACAACAACCGGTTTAACAACCGGTTGTTTTTTTATCCTTTTCTTTTATAAATGCATTGTAAATTTCTCTTTTAGGCACTTGATACTTTTCTGCCAGCACCTTAAATGCAGCCTTTTGTTCCAAGCCAGCTTGAAGCAGACCTGTAATTTCCTCACCCCAACTACTGGGGACACTTGGAACCTCGGTCACAGGCGCAGATAAAAAGACTACTAATTCTCCACGAGCCGGAACTTCAGCTAAACGCTGCAACACTGCGGAAACCCTTCCCCGGATTATTTCTTGGTGCAGCTTGGTTAGTTCCCGCGCAATTACGAGTTCAATATCCCCGCGCGTGGCCAAAACGTCTTGTAAAAACTTTTGCAACCGGTGAGGTGCTTCATAAAATATTTGAGTTGCCACGACATCTTTAAGTTTGTTCAAGGCATCTTTTCTGGCCTTTTCTGAAGTTGGCATAAAACCGGCAAAGTAAAATGGCGTGCACGGTAAGCCTGAAAGCACCAACCCACTAGTAAAAGCACTGGGCCCAGGTATCACGTCAACCTCAATTCCCGCAAGGATAGCCTCACGCACTAGAACTTCGCCCGGATCTGAAATGCCCGGCATACCTGCGTCCGACACCAATGCCACATCATTATCGGCTTTTAAATATGCAATTAATTCCGCAGCTTTACTTTTTTCGTTATGTTGATGATAGCTGGTCAGAGGGGTTTTGATGGCAAAGTGATTTAATAATTTATGAGTGTGGCGCGTATCCTCTGCGGCGATTAAATTGACATTTTTCAGCGTCTCTAACGCTCGGAGCGTGATATCTTGCAAATTACCAATCGGTGTTGCACACAAATAAAGTTTTCCTGCCAAGTTTAGCTCATCCCACTTTCTAAACCCTGCCCGGCAAAATATACATTGTTCATTTCTCGTGTATAATCTCCATTGGCTTCATAAACAATCAAAGGAGGTTCGACAACACCATCAACATTTCGTCCATACTGACATTCCAACAAAAAAGTACTCGCCTTATGTTGCACGTCATGGTGCACAAAGCGTATCCTTACCGCACCCAAGCTATTATCATCGATACACTTGAGTACCTCTTTTAAACCGGACGCACGATAAATCAAGGCCAACCTCCCTTTCTCCCGCAGTAATTGCGCGGCGGATTTAACCACGTCCGCAATTGTGAGCCCGGTCTGACTTCTAGCCGTTGCTCGAGCCTTGTGTGGCGCAACTGTTCCACCCCGGACTGAAAAAAAGGGGGGGTTGACAGTGATAAGATCAAAAATGTGCGGTTCGATACCATTGGTACAAATATCACTTGTAATGATATCTATTTGTTCACCAAGATTATTTAAAATAACATTTCGTCTTGCTAAATTGCTAAGCTCAGGTTGAATTTCAATACCCGTAATTTTTATTTCCTTAGCCCGACTAGTTAACAATAAAGGTACGATTCCTGAACCGCAACAAAAGTCGCAAATGCGCATGCCTTTCTTAAGCATAGGAAAATTGGCCAGAAGTACTCCCTCCAGGCCAAACTTTGGCAACTCGTCACTTTGAATAATGCGCAATCTATTGCGAAAAAGATCATCCATCCTCTCGCCAGGATAAATTACAGGTCCTCCTTGCGCAGAAACCCTACACAAAATAAACAGTCTCCTTCGCGAATTTGACCAAAATGCAAATGACAAACATGAAAACCTTCACTGTACAGTCTACTTAAATTGCCATAGCCTTCGCCTTGTATTTTCGCCGCATTAGCCACAACCTTTGCATTCTCTGCTTCACCCAAAGAGCATAATTCACGTCTTAGACGCACATTATCCTCTTCCAGAGCGTGTGAATAAATACGCAGCCTTTGTACTTCCTGCAAAAGAGATGTCAGTTTCTCCTCTACCTCTGTCAAAGCCTGAGTTAACTGTTTCATTCATTTTCCGCCCCTTTGTAGCCAATACCTTCAATATCGTAACTATTGTTTTCGTACTTAAGACAACACATTAGTCGTCCACATATGCCCGAAATTTTAGTCGGATTCAAAGAGAGGCGTTGATCCTTGGCCATACGGATGGATACAGGTTCAAAATCGCCCAGGAAGGTTGAGCAACAAAGGAGTCTGCCACACGACCCAACTCCGCCAAGCATTTTGGCCTCATCTCTCACACCGATTTGCCTTAACTCAATTCTCGTCCTAAAAATAGCAGCCAAATCTTTAACAAGTTCGCGGAAATCTACCCGACCTTCAGCCGTGAAAGAGAAAATAATCTTATTGCCGTCAAAGGTATATTCAACGTCAACCAATTTCATAGGCAAATGATGCTCCTGAATTTTGCGCAAGCAAATTTGAAAAGCGTCTTTTTCCTTGCCCTTATTCTCTTCAACTAACTTGCCGTCATCTGGCGTAGCTTTACGCATAACTCTCTTTAAGGGCGGTACAACTTCTTCTTCAGAAACTAATTTCGGTACGACCACGACTTCACCGTATTCAATTCCTCGCGCGGTTTCTACTATAGCCTTGTCCTCTAAGGATAGCTCCAAATCGGCCGGGTCGAAGTAGTATATTTTACCCGCTCGTTTAAATCGAATACCCACCACCTTAATCACATCAAGTACCTCCCTATATTACGCCAAATTTGCCAGGCGCAGACCTAATACATCCAAGATTAACTTATTATTTGCTTGCTTTCTCTTCCATTCGTCGGCTACCAACACAAATTGCAATGCTTGTTGCAGACTGGATTGTGACAAGTTTAGAGCTTGGGCCAATTCCGCTTCTTGTTCCAAGACACCTATATCGCGGCGAAAGGCGTCCCGCAACAAGAATAAAAGCTGTTCAAGAAATTGACCCATATCTAGTTTGTCTTTCTCATAGGATTCAATTGCTTTGTAAATTCTAAAGTAGTCTTTGCTTAAAGCCCCTTGCAAGTATTGAAAGGCGTAGTTGCGCGCCTTAAACAGCTGTTCATCCTCAACTATTTCCAAAGCATGCCCTAAAGACCCAAAAGCCAAATTTGCTGCCAATGGAACCCTTTCACCTGAGTAACCATGGCGTTCCAACACAGTTTGGATAGTTGCAGAGGCAAGTGGTGCAAAATTTATCTTCTGACAACGGGAAAGCACTGTTGCCGGAATAGCCTGAGGGTTTTCTGTGATAAGGATGAACACAGCATTGCCTGGTGGCTCTTCAAGTATTTTTAACAGACTATTACTCGCCTGGAGAGTTGCTTTATGCATATCCTCAAGGATGAAGACCTTATATTCTCCCTCATAGACCTTAGTATGCGCCAATTTTTGTAGCTGTCGCACTTGCTCTATCCGGAAACTTTGTCCCATTGGCTTAAGCTTTACAACGTCCGGATGGTTATCGTGCAACGACTTCTGGCAGGACAGACACACTCCACAAGGCTTATTAAGCTTGTTTTCACAATTAAGCCCCTGGGCAAAAATTGCTGCGGTCAGTCTCTTGCCCACACCACTCGGTCCCGTAAACAGGTAAGCATGGGCGGCTTTTCCTGTATTTAACACGTGCCTTAAAACCTTGACAGCTGCTGTTTGCCCAACCACCCTCGAAAAGTCAGACATATACACCCTCACAATTTTCTGTTAAATTTGGCAATCAATCGTTGATCAGTTCCAGCACTTTTGCCTTGATAACTGCATTGATTTGTTCTGGCGATAGTAATGCATCGATTACCATAAATCTGTCCGGTTCTGCTGCGGCAGCCGTTAAATATGCCTGCCGTACCGTTGTATGAAAACTTATGCTTTCCCGCTCAATACGATCAGGTAGACTCTGGCGTGTACGAATCCTGTTTAGTCCATTTTTCGGTTCAATGTCCAGCAACACTGTTAGTTTAGGGCAAATTCCTGCAACTGCAAGATTGTTGGCCTGTCGAACCTGATTCGCTCCCAAACCCCTTCCCCCACCTTGGTAAGCAATACTTGCATCGAGAAAGCGATCGCACAAAAGTATTGTGCCATTCCTGAGACAGGGCTTTATCACTGTCTGAACCAGTTCTGCGCGGGCTGCAGCGTAGAGCATTACTTCCGCTTCAGGGCAAATTTTCTGGTCAGGATCCAACAATATTTCCCTAATCTTTTCACCCAGAATGGTTCCGCCCGGTTCACGAATAATTTCCACAGGCACTCCAAGCGGCTCCAACGATTTGGCTAGTAACTGAATTTGTGTCGTTTTTCCTGCCCCTTCCGGGCCTTCGAAGCTTATCAGTAAACCGTCCATTATCTCGTCTCCTTAAGCACCATAACTTGCTGCAAAGTAGGGTCTGAGTTACCCTGCCAGTGGACATCGGCTTGTTTGGCTGCGGTAATATAATCAACAATTTCTGCATTAATTATCTCACCCGGTACAATTAAGGGTATGCCCGGTGGATAAGGTGCCAGTGTCTCCGCGCAAACTCTGCCTACTGACTCCTTCAGACGAACTGCTACCTTTTCCGTAAAATAAGCCTCGCGTGGCGTTAAGCATTGCCTTGGCAATTCGGGCAAAGTCTGGCAGGTTAGCGTAACATGCTCTGAAGTTACGGTATTCAGCAAAGCATTCTCCAAGTAGGCTATACTTTCTTCTGTATCACCCACACCTAATAGAAACAAAATATTATTTTCATCCCATAATTCCGGTTGAATCCCATAGTTATCAATCAGTGCGGCCAAAATCGTCCTGCTGCTTGGCGTACTAACTAAAATCTTGGTGGAGTCAACGTCAGCTATGCCATAGGTGTCGATATCATTACTATTTAGTACCCTGACGCCCCTTGCTAGCATTTTTTTCTTTAATAGGTCTGCTCTGGCTGCCAAGCCTGTCCAATGCTTTTGTCCTGTTCTATAGCCATCGTACGTGGCTCCTTCAAGTGAAGCCATAATTAAGTAAGACGGGCTGGTAGTCTGCAGCAAATCAAGCGCTTGCTTTACTCTTACATGATAGCAGAATGCCGCATCGCCTAAGTGAAGCATTGCGCCCTGCGTTAGCGACCCTAGTGTTTTATGGGTGCTATGTACAACTATATCCGCTCCCAATTTCAGAGCGGATATAGGCATGCTGTCACTAAAAGGGAAATGGGCACCGTGCGCCTCATCTGCTATCAACAAACCGTGCCAAACCTCGCGCACTTCTTGCAAACACCATGTAGTGCCATAATAGGTCGGATACAAGGCTACAAGCGCCTTTAAGCCGGGTGTCTTTACTATTTTATCGGCAACTTGCAAACTATTAATCCCTAAAGGTAAGTTAAAATCCGGGTGGATTACCGGCATATAATAAATGGGTCTAGCCCCTGACAATATTAAACCGGCAGTAACTGATTTATGCGCGTTTCTGGGAATCATGACCGTGTCACCCGGACCCAAGCAAGCCAAAAAGGCAGCCTGAATGCCAACCGAAGCTCCATTCACGAGGAAAAATGAGGCCTTGGCCCCGCACCAACTAGCACAATTTAGCTGCGCTTCAGCAATAATCCCTGTAGGCTGATGCAGATCATCAAGACCGGGTATTTCAGTAAGATCAAGTGCGCCCAAAGACTGGTCTAGCAGCGATGAGGCAAGCCCTTTACCCCCCTTATGACCAGGAGTGTGAAATGCATGTCTGTTTTGTGCCACATAATCTAACATGGCCGTAAGTAACGGTAAAGAATCGGGAATTTGCATAACCCCCAAATAAAGTTATTATTTAATTTTACCATATATGTTCGGGTAATTCCATCCGCCTGCCGGATTAGTAAAGGCCGGGATAATCCCGACCTCACATCTTAGAGACCCACAAAATCTTTAACTTTTCAATTATAGCGTCATAATCTATCGAACAAGTATCTAAATCAAGGATTTTTTGTTCACAGCCATGACACAGGAATTTGCTCCGCAAAACTACTCCGTCCATTATTCCCATGGGGGGTGTCTCGCCACAGAGAATACACTTTGGCAAAAGATTGCTGTTGTACACACTACCGCTCCTTACTCTTTCTTTGGCTATATTGTTACCGACATATGTACACCTTAGTCTATACAAAGTATGCGAAGCTAAGTTGACCGTGTGCCAAAGGAATGGTAAGTTACCCGATTATAATAATTGACCCTATACGCAATACTAAGTTCAAGGGGGGGTTGTGTATGCAACAAGGTGATGAAAGTAAATATCAGCCAACTGAATCCCATGTAACCGCGGCTTGGGCCAATATCGAACGTTTAGCACCAGTGTCCCATATACCTATTCCACACCCGTCCGAAGTAGAAAATGCCAAAGAATGGGTAGACAGCAATCAAAAATAAACTTAAGGGGGGAAGTGCTTAGCACTTCCCCCCTTAGGTACCCTATTTATCTTGGGCTAAACGTTTATACGATTCGTAACGGGCTTTAGAAGCCTTCTCAGCACTACCGAATAGTTCCTCTGCTGACTCGGGGAAAGTATTCAGCAATGAAGTGTAGCGTACTTCGCCCATAATGAAATCCTTAAATGAAGCTGTTGGCTCTTTAGAATCAAGGATAAACGGATTCTTATCAGCGTCACTTAGGTCCGGATTAAACCGGTACAGATGCCAGTAGCCGGATTCAACTGCTCTCTTGCTTTCAACTAAACTCTTAGTCATGCCGCCCTTAATTCCATGATTAATACATGGTGCGTAAGCAATAATCAAGGAAGGTCCTTTATAACTTTCCGCTTCTTGAATAGCCTTGAGAGCATGCTGCATATTAGCACCGAGCGCTATTTGAGCCACATACACATACCCATAGCTCATAGCCATCATACCGAGGTCTTTTTTGCGAATCTTTTTGCCAGCAGCCTGGAATTTAGCTACTGCAGCGGTAGGTGTTGCCTTTGAAGCTTGTCCGCCGGTATTGGAATATACCTCAGTGTCCATTACCAAGATATTTACATCGTCGCCAGAGGCCAGAACATGGTCCAAACCACCATACCCAATATCATATCCCCAGCCATCGCCACCAATAATCCACTGTGACTTTTTAATGAGAAAGTCCTTTTTAGTAAGGATCTCGGCCAGAATTGGGTTGCCAGACTTGTCCTCTTGAAGTAAAGTAACTACTTTGGCCGAAGCTGCTACCGAAGCATCCGCATCATCAATCCCAGCCAACCATGCCTTAAACGCAGCTTTAAGATCGTCACTTATTGCTGTCGCAAGAGCTTCCGTCATCAAGTTGGCTATCTTTTCCCTGTTCTGCTTTACTCCCAAATACATACCATACCCGAACTCGGCATTGTCCTCGAACAGAGAATTGGCCCAAGAAGGTCCTTTACCCTCAGCATTAGTTGTATACGGCACAGACGGAGCACTACCACCCCAGATTGAAGAACAACCGGTCGCATTGGCAATCATCATGCGCTCACCATAAAGCTGGGTGAGCAGTTTAACATAAGGTGTTTCGCCACATCCCGGACAAGCACCGTTAAACTCCAACAATGGGCGGGTAAACTGAGTATTTTTAACTGAATTTTTGTCAACAAGATGGCCTTTATCTGTTACGGTCATCGCATACTCCCAGTTAGCAGCTTGTTTCGCAACTTGACCTTCCGCATCCTGCATCACCAGCGCCTTGCCCGGAGCAGGACAATTTTCGGCACAGTTACCGCAACCTGTGCAATCGAGCGGGCTAATCTGAACCCTGTATTGTAAACCCTCGAAAGCTTTACCAATTGTTTTCTTACTTGCAAACGTGTCCGGAGCTTGTTGTACTTCTGCTTCATTCAAAAGGAAAGGTCTGATTGTGGCGTGAGGGCAGACATATGAGCATTGATTACACTGAATGCATTTTTCAATATCCCACTCAGGCACCATCACGGCAATGCCACGTTTTTCATATGCAGCCGTGCCTAATGGTAAAGTGCCGTCTTCCGCGCCGGCAAACGCACTGACAGGCAGACTGTCTCCATCAAGTCGCGACATCGGCCGTAAAATATTTTTTATAAAATCAGGTTCTTGCTTCGACTCAGCTACCTCACTAGATGCTTCAGCCCAGGCAGCCGGAACGTTTACTTTAACCAGGCATTCTATCCCTTTATCGATAGCTGCCTTATTCATATCGACAACTTTTTGACCTTTATTGCAGTAGGTTTTTTCAACAGATGCCTTTAAGTATTCAATGGCTTTGTCAACAGGGATTACATTAGCCAACTTAAAGAAAGCAGCCTGCATAATCATGTTAATCCGTCCGCCCAAGCCAACCTCGCGAGCAATCGCTACCGCATCAATAATATAAAAATTGATATTATTCTTAGCAACGTATTTGCGAATCGAAGCAGGCAGTTTAGCAGCTAATTCGTCTTGTTGCCACGGACAATTTAAGACAAAAGTTCCGTTCTTTTTAATTCCTTTAACCAAGTCAAACTGATGCACATAGGCGGTGTTGTGACACGCAACGTAGTCGGCTTCTGACACTAGGTAAGGAGACTTAATTGGTTTAGTCCCGAATCTTAAGTGTGAAATCGTGGCGCCGCCCGACTTTTTGCTATCGTATTGGAAATATGCTTGCGCATATAAATCGGTGTTGTCACCAATAATTTTGATTGCCGACTTATTAGCCCCTACAGTTCCGTCAGAACCTAAACCCCAAAACTTACAACTAATCGTTCCTTCCGGTGAAGTTTGAATAACTTCTGTCTCAGGCAAGGAGGTAAACGTAACATCGTCGACAATGCCCAATGTGAAGGAATCCTTGACATCATTTTGTTTTAGGTTATTGAATACTGCTAAAATCTGAGACGGGGTAACATCTTTAGAGCCCAAACCATAGCGTCCACCAACAATTACGGGTTTTACCTCAGCCGAGCTGTAGAATAATTTACAAATATCAAGATACAGCGGTTCACCTATTGAACCGGGCTCTTTTGTGCGATCCAATACCGCAAGCTTTTTGACGGTTTTAGGTAGAACGTTAAGAAAATACTTAGCAGAGAACGGACGGTACAGATGAACCTTGATAACCCCTACTTTCGCGCCTTGTGCTACGAGATAGTCCACTGTTTCCTCAACCGTATCACATACCGAACCCATAGCCACAATAACATGCTCAGCGTCAGCTGCACCGTAATACGTAAACGGATGGTATTCGCGCCCCGTCAATTTAGTTATTTCTTGCATGTAATTTTCAACTATATCGGGAACTAGTTCATAAAAACTGTTAGCTGATTCTCTGCCTTGGAAATAAATATCCGGGTTTTGCGCACTGCCGCGCAAAACAGGATGTTCAGGATTTAAAGCCCGGTCTCTGAAAGCTTGGACTGCATCATAATCCACTAGTTTGGCAACTTCAGCATAGTCAAGAACTTCAATTTTTTGAATTTCATGTGATGTACGGAAACCGTCAAAGAAGTGTACAAAAGGCACCCTGCCTTTAATTGCACTCAAGTGAGCAATATATCCTAAGTCCATAGCCTCCTGCACATTGGCCGACGCTAACATCGCAAAACCAGTTTGGCGCACTGCCATGACATCCTGATGGTCACCGAAAATGGACAAGGCGTGTGCGGCCAAAGCCCTGGCGCTGACGTGGAACACGCATGGCAGGAGTTCTCCCGCAATCTTATACATATTAGGAATCATGAGCAACAATCCCTGGGAAGCAGTATAGGTAGTAGTTAGGGATCCTGCTTGTAACGACCCGTGCACTGCTCCCGCAGCGCCGGCTTCGGATTGCATTTCAGCCACTTTTACAGGCTGCCCAAATATATTTTTCTTTCCATGGGCAGACCATGCGTCAACGAACTCAGCCATAGTTGACGAAGGGGTAATTGGGTAGATGGCCGTGACTTCCGTAAAAGCATAAGACGCGTGTGCCGCAGCCTCATTTCCATCCATTGTTTTCATTTTTGCCATTAAAACATCCTCCTCCAAAGAATTTTCAATCTAACCCTCACCTAGAGCACCATAAAAGTTTTGTTACATTTGCCAATAATCTGAAATAACCGGCAATTGTACGCAATAATAACAAAAGGTGAAAACCTTGTATATAACAAAGCTTCACCTATTTAAGTATACTCCCAATATTTTTATTTCGTCAATAGATTATACATGTATACACAGATTTAGGAGTTTTAATTTACAATAAATTGTAAAACCCCTAACATTGCAATTCCCGGAACCCCAAGTATTCCCGTAACGATAACAGTAAACGCATTAAGTGGTATGTTAAAGTTAAAATATGCCCCTGCAAAGTTTAATCCCCACAGGATAACTAATCCTAATATCGTGTTCAAGCTAATCTTGGCCATCAGCTTAGCTGGTTGAAAAATAAGAGCGCCGATAAACAAAATGCTTAATCCAAGCGTTACTAAAAGAAAGATCAGGGTCGTGCCCACTCAACATCCCTCTTTTCTATGGACCGCACGTAGGCGCTTAATCGCGTCACAACATGCATATTCAGCTTCCCTTAGTTTCTGTATAGCCCTGTCAATAGAGTCTGCCTCAACTGCTTGATTAAAAAGCTCCCGGGCTGATATCAGGTCAGCAATTGCACTACGATAAGCTTGTACCAATTCTAACGGTTGATCGACACAATTTGGTTTCATTTAACTCCCCCCATTATTATAGTTATGGGGAAAGTTTGTGAGATATTACTAAAAACAGGATAAAGGTGTTGCTACCCTTATCCTGTAAAAAAGTTTGCCTGATTATCACTATAGTTCCCTGCGTCCCTCAAGCGCGCGCAGTAAAGTCACTTCATCCGCATATTCTAAGTCTCCGCCGACGGGTAGTCCATGCGCAATTCTCGTTACCTTAACTCCTAATGGTTTAAGTAGTTTCGCCAAATAAAGCGCAGTGGCTTCCCCTTCAATATTAGAATTTGTAGCCACAATAACTTCTTTGAGCGTCGGAGTGCGGGCGAGCAATTCCTTGATTTTTAACTTTTCCGGGCCAATTCCGTCCATGGGTGATATGGCCCCATGCAAAACATGATAGAGTCCTTTAAACTCCTTTGTCTTTTCAAAGGCAATCACGTCTTGTGGATGTTCAACGACACACAACATAGCTTGATCACGCGTTTGTTCTGTACAGACATGACAAGGGCTAACATCGGTAAGATTGCTGCAAACCTCGCAATACTGAATTTGTTCCTTAGCGTTAATCACCGCGTTGGCCAGGCCCTTCGCTTCTTGCATAGGACTGTTGAGGATGTGAAAGGCAAGTCGTTGGGCAGTTTTCGGCCCAATACCCGGTAACTTAGCTAGTTCCTCAATTAACCTCGCCATTGGTTCAACATAGTAATACATACTAAAATAGTCCGGGTATGTTCATCCCGCCCGTAAGTTTACCCATTTCTTGGTTGACCATTTCTTGCGATTTGCGCAAAGCTTCATTCACTGCCGCAGTTATCAAGTCTTCTAGCATTTCTGGATCTTCCGGGTCAATAACCTCCGCAGTAATCTTAATCTCAACAATTTCTTGCTTGCCGTTGGCAACTACTTTGATTGCTCCTCCGCCTGCAGTGGTCTCAACTAACTTCGTAGCCATTTCCTCCTGCATTTTGGCCATGTCCGCCTGCATCTTCTGGACCTGTTTCATCATTTTCTGCATATTACCGCCACCGAATCCCATTGTAAATACCCCTTTCTTATTCCCTGACTTCGACTAAAGCTTTGCCAAAAACTTTAACCGTTTGACTTACTAAATCGTCTTGGTCTATATCATTGGCATTTTCACCGGCAATAACACATTTAATGCCCAACTGGTAGCCCATGACACTGAATAATGCTTCTTCGACCACCAGCTTATTATCCGGTTGACTAATTTTATCCCGATGAAAATTGTGAGATTCTTTAAATCCTACAATTAATATACCATCATTTAAGCCAATTGGTAAACTTTCCACTAAAAATGCGTACGTTCCGATTTTAGTTTTTTTAACTGTTTCCAGTAGTCTCTTCCATTCTTGCTTAACTTGGGCCAGATTAATCTCCGTCACTTTGTGCTTAGCAACAGCCCGCTGACTGTCGGCCTGACTGTCAGCCTGTATGACCGGTTGGATGTCCGCCTGTATCCTGACACCACTTGTGGGTTGCTTGATTTGCTCCGGAGTCGTCTGCACATCACTGGCTGGTGTAAATGGGCCTTGGGCAGCAGACACTGATTTGAGGGGTAACTGATCCTCCTTAGCCAATGCAGCAAGGTTATCGCCGCTGCAGGCTGTAATCAAAGCCACCTCTAATGTTATTCTGGGCTGAGTGGAAAAACGCAAATCGGATTCAGACTTTATCAGCATAGTAATCAACTCAGTAAGCTTTCCGATATTTATTTTGCTACTTTGCTCAATTAATTTAGGTTTTTGTTCAGACGAAACATAAACAAGTTGATTTTCGACACCAGCGGCTTTGATTATTAATAAGTTACGTAAATTCTCAATAATTTCTTTTAGTATTTGCCCAGGGTCTTTACCTTCTAAAATGAGTTCATCTAAAAGTGATATTACCCTTACAATATCACCTTGAATGACAGCCTCACACAGAGTAAAAATTTCCTCTTCCTTAAGTGCACCAAGAACATCCAAAACCTTATTGCGGTCCAAATGATCCCCTATCCCATAGCATTGATCCAGTAAACTCAAGGCGTCCCGCATCCCGCCTTCTGCCTTGCGCGCAATCAACAGCAAGGCATCATCATCAATTTCTCCGTCCAACTCACGCGCAACTTCTTTAAGCCGGTGTAATATATCCGGCACAGCAATACGTTTAAAGTCAAATCTTTGTACTCTGGAGAGTATAGTTCCCGGAATCTTGTGGGGCTCAGTCGTAGCCAGAATAAATACCACTTGGCTTGGCGGTTCCTCCAAAGTTTTTAGTAATGCATTGAAGGCTTCTGTTGTCAACATATGTACTTCATCAATTATATAAACTTTATACCTGCCTTCACTGGCAGCAAACTTTACTTTCTCACGTAAATCGCGAATTTCGTCAATACCACGATTTGAAGCGGCGTCTATTTCCATAACATCTAAGGATATACCCTGCGTAATTTTTTCGCACATCTCACAACGATTACAGGGGGTCGCCGTGGGGCCGGATGCGCAGTTTAAAGCCTTGGCCAAGATTTTGGCGGAACTGGTTTTACCCGTACCACGGGGTCCACTAAACAAATAGGCATGAGCAACCCTGCCGCTGATTAATGCATTTTGCAACGTAATGCTGATGTGGTCTTGACCAATTACTTCCTGGAAATCCTTCGGCCGCCACTCACGGTAAAGTGCTTTATAAGCCATCTTCGTAATCTCTCCCATTTGCCCTCGGCTAAGGTCTCACCTATAAAAAAAGATGGTTAAAACCATCTTTTTATAAAATAATTGACCGCACACCCAGCTTCGAATCAAGACTTCCAGACGATACCCAAGCAGTAAACTCAATCCAGGCCACCCTGCGGCACACGGAAGGCCTCCCTTAGTGCTGCTTCCGTCAGGATCTGACACGGTTCAGAAGTTTCCGTTGCGCAGGACCCAGAAATCCTCATCACTTACTTGAGCCAGCTCCACAAGACAAGACCCTAAGACTGGGAGTTCAACCTCGCTATAGCGGATTGCGAGTTACAAGGAACCGCTACCTCCCCATCTAGTACGATCAAAAATCAACTTAGGTAGTTACTAATTATACCAGACATAGTGGGTAAAAGCAATTTGAGCAAAAATAAAGACCAGGCAAAACCATGGTCCCAGTTTTATAGTGGCGGAGAGAGAGGGATTCGAACCCTCGACACGAGTTACCCCATGTACTCGCTTTCCAGGCGAGCGCCTTCGACCAACTCAGCCATCTCTCCTTGGTCGAACAACTTTGTCCATCATTCGCGACGAACTTTATTATAGTCAATCTTGGCTGCTTAGTCAACAGGAAACTATTAGAGCAAAAATTTCTCCAAAATTAATATGATTATCCGTTCAAAAATTAATGTCAATGCCCGTACAATTGTATTCTATTTTGGCTTGGACGGATTTAAAGCCAGAAGCTCTTCCCGATATTTTCTAAACTCGACAATCGGAGTATCCCCTGGAATTAAATTTTCACCCATTTTAAGACTTGTTTTCTTAGGTATTTGCGTTAAAACAACTCTTTTGTCCTGTGCTAATATAATCTTGCTGGTAATAAGCCCAATTAGATTAATGAAATGCTTAATTATCGGTAAATTTGTTATTTTATGATAATATCTTATATAAATTACAGAATTTTCTTCATCCACTGGCACAAAACCGGCAAAAACCCTAACCTTATCCGAAATTACATTTTGCCATATATTTGGAAAGCGAAATTGCAGTTCGTTAAACCCTTGATGCTCATCAATTTGAATTTCACTTGGTTTTAAAGGTATTGTATGTCCATCATCCGTAGTATTATGTACAAAAATGCGGAGCTGATTTTTGGTACGCCTTACGCCAGGACCATGCACAAGTGTTCGATGACCAATACCGATAGTGGTTTTATGCACAAATGGTACATGCACTACATCAAGCTGATTTTCAATTGCCCGAGTATAATGCACATTCCAATGGTCGCTAAAAGTTGCGTAGGCAAAGCCTTGCTTTAGCTCCTCAAAGAACTTAAGCTCGGGTACCTCTATATGTTGGTCACCCCACCATAACCAAATAAAGCCGTATGCTTCTCGCACAATAAAGCTATTGACTTTGTAATGCTCAGCAACGGGTGTATTTTTACCATTTGCCGGAATCACAGTGACCTTACCAGAACTATCATACTGCATACCGTGAAAGGGGCATTCAATGTGGTCGTCAACCACCTTCCCGAGCCCTAGCGAAGCTCCTCTGTGGCAACACTTATCATATATACAACACACTGTTCCATTCTGATCCCGCCAAAAAACCACTTTTTCTCCAAGACGAGTAACCACAATCGGTTTCTTTTTCGGTACCTCTCTAGCTTCCAACACCAAATACCAGTGATTATTAAGCAAGATTTCATCACCTCATTTAAACGCAAATATCGTAACTATTATTGTCTTATATTAATAATAATTCATTAAGTATTATTCGCTATTGTATTGCCCATTCCTTGTATGCGAAATAATAACCTGAGAACAAAAACACCCTGTAACTAAAAACCAGTACTCCGACTTGACGTCAAAGTACTGACATTAAATGTTTTGAAATATTGTGGCGGAGAGACAGGGATTCGAACCCTGGGACCCTTTCAGGTCACTCGATTTCGAGTCGAGCGCTTTCGACCACTCAGCCATCTCTCCGTTATCGTAAGCGGCGAAAAAATGAGCGCATAATATCTGCGCATTCATCTTCAAGTATCCCGCCAATTACCTCTACGCTATGATTAAACAATGGAAATCCGAGAACATTAACCAGGCTTCCGGCAGCTCCGGCCTTGGGATCCCAAGCCCCAAAAACAACTCGCTGAACTCTTGCTTGCAAAATAGCCCCAGCACACATAGGACACGGTTCAAGCGTAACGTATAAGGTAGTTTCGCTTAGCCGCCAATTATTGAGCTTTTGTGTTGCTTGCTTAATTGCCAAAATCTCGGCATGAGCTGTTGGATCTGACTGTGCTTCCTTGAGATTACACGTGCTTGCTAGCACTGCCCCGTCGCGAACCAAAACCGCTCCTACAGGCACCTCGCCCAATTGATAGGCTCTTTGAGCCTCAGTCAGCGCCAACCGCATATAATCCTGATGGTTCAGTTCGTTCACCTCAAACTTGATGGTGGCCCCGGGAGGACTCGAACCCCCGCAAGACAGGGTTTAGGAAACCCCCGCTCTATCCACCTGAGCTACGAGGCCATTAAGTTGTGGTGCGCTCGAAGAGATTCGAACTCCCGGCCTTCTGATTCGTAGTCAGACGCTCTATCCAGCTGAGCTACGAGCGCAAGATTAAAATTATTACTAAACAAGCATTTTGCGAAAAGTGGCGGAGAGGGTGGGATTCGAACCCACGGTCCCTTGCGGGATCACTGGTTTTCAAGACCAGCTCCATAAACCGCTCGGACACCTCTCCGCATAACAGCGCAACAATTATGTTAGCATAACTAACGAAGAATATCAATAAAAACAGTATTGCCAAATATAGCTGTGCTTTACTTTTTTGATTAAATCTATCTAAATCAGATATTTACACAACATTTATTTAATATATTCTAAGCCAAGCATGTAAGGTTGTAGTACTTTAGGAATTAAGACAGACCCATCTGCTTGTTGATAATTTTCCAAAATGGCAGATACGGTGCGTCCAACGGCCAGCCCGGACCCATTTAAAGTATGCACGAATTCCGGCTTTGCCTTGGGTGCCGGCCGAAACTTAATGCTGGCCCGCCTTGCTTGGAAATCTTCAAAGTTGCTGCAAGATGAAATTTCCCGATAAGTATTAAAACTAGGTAACCATACTTCGAGGTCATATGTCTTGGCTGACGTAAAACCCATATCTCCCGTGCATAGAGCCATAACGCGATAGGGCAACTCGAGGGCCTGTAATATGGCCTCGGCATCCGCCGTTAATCGTTCTAATTCTGCGTACGAATCTTCCGGTTTAACGAACTTTACCAATTCGACTTTGTTAAATTGATGTTGTCGGATTAAGCCTCTGGTATCTCTACCCGCTGCACCAGCTTCAGCCCGAAAACAAGCACTGTACGCACAATGATAAATTGGCAATTGTTCCGCCTCTAAAATCTCTTCCCGGTACATATTAGTTACCGGGACCTCAGCCGTTGGAATAAGAAAATAATCCGTTCCGGCTACTTTAAAAGCATCTTCTTCAAATTTAGGTAACTGACCAGTCCCTACCATACTGTGGCGATGAACCATAAACGGGGGGAAAATTTCGGTATATCCCTTACTGGTATGGGTATCAAGCATAAAGTTGATTAAAGCTCGCTCTAAACGCGCTCCTAATCCCTTATAAAAGGTAAACCTCGCCCCAGTTACTTTAGCCCCGCGCGCAAAATCCAAAATATCTAATTTTTCACCAATTTCCCAGTGTGCTTTAGGTTCAAACCCATATTTTAACGGTTGCCCCCAAGTTCTCACAACTTGATTTTCGGTCTCATCCGCACCTACCGGAACTGAAAAGTGTGGAATATTGGGAATATCATATAAGAAATCTGCCATACTTTGTTCAATCTCGGTCAGTTGCTGTTCTAATTCCTTTATCGACTGATTAGCCTGACGCATTTCCAAAACGAGCTGTTCCGCGTCTTCACCTGACTTTTTGCGGCGTCCCACTTCTTCGGAAACTTTGTTACGATTGTTTTTCAAGCTTTCAACATTAACTAATATTTTACGCCTGTTCTCTTCCTGCTCTAAAAATTGGTCTAAATTAATTGCGGAACCGCGTACCTTGAGAGCCTGCTTAACTATCTCAGGGTTGTTACGTACAAATTTCAAATCCAGCACTTACCACATCTCCTTTTCATTCGTTAAGCTGCTTAGATTTTATTTCCAATTATCATATCAAAAACATGCTGCATGGTCAAATTAATAGATTCCTTTTGATAAATAGCAAGACCTGTCCTGTGTATATCACGGACAGGTCGGCTCTTATTTATTTATAGCTTCTTCAACCATTTGAATAAAATACTGATGAATTCTCTTATCGTTGGTGAGTTCGGGATGAAACGAACTTGCTAAAAAATTACCCTGACGTGCAAACACAATTTTACTATCATATTGCGCCAATATCCCTACATTTGGTGCAACTCTCTCAATGAGCGGAGCACGAATAAACACCGCTGCAAAAGGTTTATAGCCTAAAACAGGAATTGCCAGTTCACATTCGAAACTATCAATTTGTCTCCCAAAGGCATTGCGCTGTACTGAGATATCCATTAAATTTAGACTTGGCTGACTACTACCAATTATATCCTTCGCTAATACGATCAGGCCGGCGCATGTGCCATAAATTGGCATGCCAACTTCGGCACGGCTAACTATTGCCTGCTCCAACTGAAATTCACGCATCAGCTTTGTAATGGTAGTGCTTTCGCCGCCAGGGATAATTAACCCTTGAATCTGATCCAACTCTACCGGTTTGCGGACTTCAATTACCTCATGTCCACATGCTTCCACCATATTGCGGTGTTCGCGAAATGCACCCTGAAGCGCTAGCACACCTATTTTCATTTTGGCTACCCTCATTTACCAACCACGTTCCTGCATTCTTTGTTCAGGCGCAAGCGAGGAAATTTCAATTCCTGGCATTGCTTCACCTAAATCACGTGAAACTTCAGCTAGGATTTTAGGATCATTATAATGAGTAGTTGCAGCTACAATAGCCTTCGCACGTGCGGCAGGATTATTTGATTTAAAAATTCCTGAGCCCACAAATACTCCGTCTACACCCAGTTGCATCATAAGCGCTGCATCGGCAGGTGTGGCAATGCCACCAGCTGCGAAATTTACTACCGGTAATTTACCATTTTCAGCAACGTAGAGCACCAAATCGTATGGTGCAGCCATATTTTTTGCTGCGGTCATCAATTCTTCTTTGGGTAGGTTCTGAAGTCTGCGTATTTCACCCATCACTGTGCGCATATGGCGTACGGCTTCGACCACATTACCAGTTCCCGGTTCACCTTTAGTACGAATCATAGCTGCTCCTTCGCCAATTCGGCGCAAGGCTTCGCCTAAATTTTTTGCTCCACATACAAAGGGAACCTTAAAGTCATTTTTATTAATATGGTAAAGGTCATCCGCCGGTGTTAGGACCTCACTCTCATCAATATAATCAGCACCTAAGGCTTCTAAAATTTGGGCCTCGACGAAATGGCCTATTCTCGCCTTTGCCATTACGGGAATAGTGACTACTTCCATAATGCGTTGAATTATCGTAGGATCAGCCATTCTAGCCACACCACCGGCCGCCCTAATATCTGAAGGTACCCTTTCAAGCGCCATAACTGCGCACGCACCGGCCTCTTCGGCAATTTTTGCCTGCTCCGGAGTAGTGACATCCATAATGACGCCACCTTTAAGCATTTCTGCTAAGCCTTTTTTAACAGTCCATGAACCTTTTTCTACCATTACGCCTGCCCCCTGTTTATATCTACAAAATTTCAGATAATGATTTACATTGTACAGTATTTATTATTTTTAAACAAGTAAACGCTGCTTTAGCTTTCACTGTCTTGTATAGACTCGCCTGGAGAATCATCCTGGATTAATTCTTCTTCAGTATCCTCTTCGCTTTCCTTACCCTGAACACGAGCTAGTGAAACGACCTTACTGTTACCGGTTTTCATAATAGTTACACCTTGGGAGGCACGACTAAGCCTCGAAACATCATTAATGTTGATGCGAATGATAATACCTTCTGCGGTAATGACCAACAATTCTTCATCTTCGGTTACTACTTTAATTCCGGCCAACTCGCCGGTCTTCTCATTCAACCGACAGGCCATAATTCCCTTCCCACCCCTAGTCTGTGAACGATATTCATTAAGATACGTTCTTTTACCAAAACCGTTTTCCGTGACCGTAAACAAATCAACTTCAGGAATAACTGAATCCATAGCCACAACCTGATCTGTATCTGCTAATGTTATCCCTTTGACCCCACGGGCAGTGCGTCCTAAATGTCGGACTTGTTCTTCCTCAAAACGGATAGCCATGCCTTTTTTAGTACATAAAATAATTTCTTCTTGACCCGCAGTTAATTTTACCCCAATTAACTCGTCACCTTCATCCAAATTTATGGCGATAATACCATCTTTGCGTGGAGAATTATATTCTTTTAAATTCGTTTTCTTAACGACACCACGCCTGGTGGCCATAAATAAAAACAAGTTATCATTGTATTCTTTGAGCGGGATTACTGTATTTACCTGCTCATCGCCACTAACATATAACAAGTTTACAATAGCCGTACCTTTTGCCGTACGCCCTGCTTCGGGGATCTCATAAACCTTAAGTCTATAAACCTTACCCTTATTTGTAAAAAATAACATGTAATGATGAGTTGTGGTAGTAAATATGTGCTCTACAAAATCTTCCTCTTTTGTAGCCATAGCGGTAACTCCGCGGCCCCCGCGGCGTTGTGCCTTATAGGTGTTAGCAGGCAATCGCTTTATATAGCCATTATGTGTAATAGTTATAACGACATCTTCTTCTTCAATCAAGTCCTCTATATTCATCTTAGTATCTTCAAGTGAAATATCCGTTCTTCGCTCATCAGCGAATTTAGTTTGAATATCACTCATTTCTTTTTTAATAATGTCTAAAATAAGTTGTTCATTTGCCAAAATATCTTTTAAATTATTGATTAGCTTTACAAGCTCCTGATATTCTCCCTCAAGTTTTTCTCTTTCCAACCCAGTCAAACGATTTAAGCGCATTTCAAGAATGGCCTGTGCCTGTTTTTCGGATAGACCATATTTAGCAATTAACGAATTTCTCGCTATTTCTGTCGTGCGCGACTCGCGAATTGTGGAGATAACTTCATCAATATAATCTAAAGCTATGCGTAGTCCCTCTAAAATGTGACACTCAGCCTCAGCCTTGGCTAGATCAAATGCGGTACGGCGAACAATAACGTCTTTTTGGTGCTCGATAAAATAATGCAGGACTTCCTTGAGATTTAAAACCTTGGGTTGCCCGTCTACTAAGGCCAACATAATAACCCCAAAAGTTTCTTGTAATTGGGTGTGTTTGTATAATTGATTGAGGATAATTTGAGGATTTACATCACGCCTCAGCTCAATTACCACATGCATACCATTGCGATCAGATTCATCTCTTAGATCAGTGATTCCCTCTATTTTTTTATCACGTACCAACTCGGCAATTTTTTCTACTAAATGAGCTTTGTTAACTTGGTAAGGCAACTCAGATACTACAATGCGGTTTTTCCCTGATTTTTCCATTTGTTCAATTTGCGTTTTAGCCCTTATTCGAATACTCCCGCGACCGGAACGATAGGCATCATAAATACCATCTACGCCCAATATAGTCCCACCGGTTGGAAAGTCAGGACCTTTAATGACGCTCATTAAATCCTTCAAGTCCGCATCAGGGTTATCAATTAATAATTTTACCCCTTCTACAACCTCACCGAGATTGTGAGGGGGAATATTTGTGGCCATACCGACAGCAATTCCGGAAGAACCATTAACAAGCAAGTTCGGAAACCTTGCCGGCATAACTATTGGTTCTTCTAATTTCTCGTCGTAGTTTGGTTTGAAATTAACAGTATTCTTATCAATGTCGGCTAACATATAGGGCGTGATCTTTGCCATTCTGGCTTCGGTATAACGCATTGCTGCCGCAGAATCTCCATCAACAGAGCCAAAATTGCCATGACCGTCAATCAAAGGATAGCGAGATGAAAAATTTTGGGCGAGTCTTACCAAAGCATCGTAGATTGCACTGTCACCATGGGGGTGATATTTACCCATACAGTCCCCTACAAGCCTGGCAGATTTGCTGTGAGGCTTGTTAGGTGTCATACCTAACTCGTGTAAAGTGAACAATATCCGCCGATGCACAGGCTTAAGACCATCTCTAACGTCCGGCAATGCGCGACTAACAATAACACTCATGGAGTAACTCATAAATGATTTTTTCATCTCATCGCTAATTTCAATTGGCACTATTTTTCCATCAAAGGCTTCAGTGGCCACTTTATTCACCCCTTAAATATCGAGATCTTGCACTTCTTTAGCATGGTCTTGAATAAATTCCCGTCGCGGATCTACTTTATCCCCCATTAGTATGGTGAAAATCTCATCTGCTTCGACAGCATCGTCTAAATTTACTTGCAAAATAGTACGCTTAGCAGGATCCATGGTTGTGTCCCATAATTGTTCAGCATCCATTTCGCCTAAACCTTTATATCTTTGTATGTCAATCTTATCGCGACCAATTCGATTTAAGATTTGATTAAGTTCTTCGTCACTATATGCATACAATTCTTCCTTGTTTTTCTTAATCTTAAAAAGAGGCGGTTGAGCAATATAAACATAATTATTTTCAATCATCGGACGCATATAACGATAAAAGAAAGTTAAAAGAAGGGTACGAATATGAGCACCATCAACGTCAGCATCAGTCATGATTATCAATTTATGATATCTGGCTTTTTGTAAATCAAACTCATCTGAAATCCCGGTCCCCATAGCAGTTATCATGGCTCTGATTTCTTCATTAGCCAAAATTCTATCCAGCCTAGCCTTTTCGACATTTAGAATTTTACCTCTAAGCGGAAGAATAGCCTGAAAACGCCTATCTCTGCCTTGCTTAGCAGACCCACCGGCGGAATCACCTTCCACTAGGTATAATTCACATAATTCAGCTTCCTTCCACGAACAGTCAGCTAGCTTCCCTGGCAAAGTACTAGTTTCCAGTGAACTCTTTCTACGTGTAAGTTCTCTAGCTTTACGTGCTGCCTCCCTAGCTCTGGAAGCTTGAACAGATTTTTCAATAATCCGTTTAGCGATAGCGGGATTTTCTTCTAAAAATGTTCCTAAGCCTTCACTGCAAGCGTAGTCCACTATTCCTCTCACTTCGCTGTTTCCAAGCTTAGTTTTAGTTTGACCCTCAAACTGTGGATCTCGTACCTTAACACTTATAACCGCAGTTAATCCCTCGCGAATATCTTCACCCGATAAATTGTTGTCATTACTTTTAATAATATTCAGCTTCCGTGCATACTCATTAACTACACGAGTTAAAGCCCCTTTGAAGCCGGCCTCATGGGTTCCACCCTCTTGAGTATTAATATTATTTGCATAAGAAAAAATATTTTCCACGTAGGAATCATTATACTGCAAAGCAATTTCAACTGCAGCTCCATCCCTCTCGATCGAAAAATATATTGGCATATTATGTAAGACATCTTTGCTTTTATTCAGATATTTAACAAAATCTATAATTCCGCCGTCATGGACATAAACATGTTTTTCATCAACTCGTTCGTCTACAAGAATTATTTCAATATTACGATTTAGAAAAGACAATTCTCTAAGTCGGTAAGCCAAAGTTTCCAGACTATAAACTAAATCCTCAAAAATTTCATGGTCCGGCTTAAATGATATTTTGGTTCCTGTTCCTTCGGCCTTACCAACTATAGTTAAGTCTGTTATTGGATTACCCCTAACATATTTTTGTTGATATACATTGCCGTATCGCATTACATCTACTACCAGCCATTCCGATAGAGCATTTACTACCGACATGCCAACACCATGCAATCCGCCAGAAACTTTATATCCCTCACCGCCAAATTTGCCTCCAGCATGCAATACAGTAAGTGCTACCTCAACTGCGGGCCGTCCCATTTTAGGCTGAATATCTACAGGTATACCTCTCCCATTATCAATTACGGTTATGCTATTGTCGGGATGAATAAACACTAAAATCTTACTACAATATCCGGCAAGCGCCTCATCAATACTATTGTCAACTATTTCATATACTAAATGGTGTAGCCCTCTGGTCCCTGTCGATCCAATATACATACCAGGTCTTTTACGTACCGCTTCCAGACCTTCTAAAACCTGGATTTGATTAGCATTGTATTCTCCGGTATTATGCGCCATATCTCCATTGCTAATATCGTTTTCAGCCATCTATATTACCTCCAATACTGGCCTTCAATCCTTAATTTTACTCTTATTTTCCAACTAATTCAAGTTTGTAGCATTAAAACAAGATAGTCTCACACTAAAGTGAGACTACCTTGTTGATTAACTCTGAGATTTAATCGGCATCATTTTCAAAATTATTATTTTGTGACCTTTTTAATAACGTATAAGATGATATTGGTGATATATACATTGCCTTATCAGTAATTACCAAAGTTTTTTCTTTACCATCTTCACTTATTTTAATTATTTCATGATCGTTTAAAACATTAGTTAAGAAGTCAGAGGATAATGAGCTATTTTTTGTAGAATATAAATCAAGAATAGCTATTATATGTGAATAACTAACGATTACATCACCACCAAGGTGCAAAAACATAAAATTATACAGTCCTTTCTTAAAATAGACTTTAAGGTTTTATATAAACCATTTATTCAAAAAAACAGTTTACCATCATCAACTCTAATTGTTTTAAATGCGGAGAATAAGGAACTATCAATAAATTCTAAATTAGTAGTAGTTATGAAAGTTTGTAATTTTTTTTGCACCGCTGTGATTAAATAGTGACGTCTTAGATTATCAAGCTCAGATAATACATCGTCTAAAAGTAAAACCGGATATTCTCCTGTTTCGCCTTTAATTATTTCCAACTCAGCTAGTTTCAATGCTAAGGCAATTGTTCGTTGTTGCCCTTGCGAACCATAAAGTCTGGCCTCAGCTCCATCGATATAAAATATTAAATCATCTCGATGTGGACCAACTAATGTCATCCCTCTGCTAAATTCAGCTTGCTTACTTTCAAGTAGTTGTTTTATAAACCAGTTTTCTATTTCATTAACAGTCATATCAGGCTTAGCGCTAATTGAACATAAATATTTAATCTCTAACTTTTCTTTTCCGGCCGCTATTTGATAGTAATTTTGCTTAGCTAATAAGGCCATTTTCCGAATAATTTCAAATCGCTTATGTAAAATTTTGCTACCATAGCTAACTAGTTGAGCATCCCAAATTTCCAAAGTATCTTCATTTTTATTTGATTCGCGTCTTCCCTTTAAAAAAAAATTCCTTTGTTCAACAACCTTACTATATTTTATAAGCAGGTAAGTATAACTCTTACTTACTTGTGTTATTGCCAAATCCAGAAATTTTCTCCTCTCTTTAGGCCCTCCCTTAACGATAACTAATTCCTCTGGCGAAAATAATACAACGGACAAAGCACCAATATAATCAGGTAATTTTGTTTGTTTAATTCCTGCTATTTTCAATAATTTTTGACCATTTTCTTGGTAATCTATTTCTAAATCAACTGAATTAATTTTCCGCTGGACTGTTCCTTTAATGTGATAATAAGAACTATCCCAACTTATTAACTCGCGATCTTTATTATTACGTGAAGATCGAGTTGTTGCTAAACAATATATTGCTTCTAATAGATTCGTTTTTCCCTGCGCATTAAAACCAAATAAAATATTTACATTAGGATCAGGATGTAGATTTAGTTGTTTATAATTACGAAAATTAATCAATTGTAACTCAGTTATTATCATTTCAAATCTCTAGTTAGTTCTTATAGGCAAAATAAGATATAAATAATTATTCGCATCAACTGGCCTAATAATACCGGGACTTAACGAACCAGTAAGTTCAATAACTATTTCTTCACAATCAATAACCTTTAATACATCAACCAAATATCGTGAATTGAAAGATATCTGAGCTTCTTCGCCTTGTAACTCGACCTGAACTTCTTCGTATACTTTACCTAAGTCTGCAGAATCTGAGGTAATAATTAAGGCATTTTCCTGAACTTTTAATTTAATTACGTTACTACCTTCTCGTGCCACCAATGACGCCCGTTCTGTAGCATCAAGTAATGCTTTTGTCAGAACACGTATTTTTGTTTTACAGCTTGTCGGAATTACTTGTTTATAATTAGGAAATTGACCTTCTATAAGACGTGAAAGTAAAGATATATTGCCAAATTTAAAATTAATTTGATTTTCAGCAAATATTATGTCGATCATTTCATCATCATCCTGGATTAAACGGCTTACCTCTACTAGAGCTTTGGCTGGAACTACTGCTTGCCAATTCATATTTGTATCAGCTTCAAGTGTGGTATTACGATATGCAAGTCTATGAGTATCTGTGGCAACAGTTTTAAAAATATCGTTTTCAATGATTACGAGAACTCCTGTAAATATCGGTCTATTTTCGTCAGTGGCAGCTGAAAAAGCAACTTGTTTAACCATACTTTTAAAAATAGATGATTTTATAGAAATATTATGATTTTCCTCCAAAGCGGGTATGACAGGAAATTCTTCAGAATCCATACAATTAATAGTAGTCTGAGAAGGACTATAATTAACAGTTAAAATATTATTCTGGTTATTTGTATTAAGCTCGATTTTAGTATCTGGTAATTTTTTTACAATTTCAGAAAATATTCTGGCCGGAACAACTAACGAACCATGTTCGATAACTTGAACAGGTATCGAACAATCTATCCCTAATTCAAGATCGGTCGCCGTTAAATATAGACGGTCTACTTCGGTTTTAATAAGTATACCTGATAGAATTGGCAAAGTTGTCTTTGCTGAAACTGCTCTTAGAACAACCTGAACACCTTGGATTAAATTTTCTCGATTACAGAGGATTTTCATATTTCTTCCTCCTTTAATTTTTTGGTTTTTAATAATATAAATATTTAACTTTGATAGTAGTAATAGTAGTAGGGGGTGTGGATTTGTTGATATCAATGCTGAGACACTGGTGAAGGCCAAACTCAGCAGTGGAAAAAGTGTGCAGAAACTTGTTTACTATTTTGGCTTATTAACAGGTGTAAAATTGTGCACATTTAATTAACATACTTATCCACTTAAGGTGTTTGTAACTTGTTAACTAACTCACTTAGAGTATGTTCAAATGTCGGATCATTTTTAATTTCATTGAGAATCTTTTCATGTGCATGGATTACTGTGGTGTGATCTCTACCACCAAATTCTTCGCCTATTTTTGGCAATGAGCAGTCAGTCAGTTGGCGAGATAAATACATAGCTATTTGGCGAGGGAATGCCACCGCTTTAGTTCGTTTTTTAGCTTTAAAGTCGGATATTGGTAAACTGAAATAATCTGCTACAATTTGTTGAATTAATTTTATGGTAATTTGTTTAGGACGACTTGAAGGAAGGATATCTTTAAGAGCCTCAATAGCTAATTCAATACTAAAATCGTTTGATGTTAAAGATGAATATGCAACAACGCGAATTAAAGCACCTTCCAGTTCTCTAATATTAGATTGAATTTTGTCGGCAATATAAACCATTACTTCATTTGGGACTTGTAAGTTCTCTAATTTAGCTTTTTTGCGTAATATAGCAATTCTAGTTTCCAAGTCTGGCGGTTGAATATCGGTAATGAGGCCCCATTCAAACCGAGATCTAAGGCGATCCTCTAAAGTCGGTATTTCTTTAGGTGGACGGTCAGATGATATGATAAGTTGCTTGTTTGCTTCATGTAGGGCATTAAAAGTATGAAAAAATTCTTCTTGGGTACGTTCTTTGCCAGCTAGAAATTGAATATCGTCGACTAATAAAACATCAATGTTACGGTATCGATTGCGAAAATCTACTGTCTTATCATCACGAATAGAATTGATTAATTCGTTAGTAAATTTCTCAGAAGAAACATACAGGACTCGAGCATGTGGTTTTTGTTCAAGGACATAATGACCAATTGCATGCATAAGGTGAGTTTTTCCAAGACCAACACCTCCATATATAAATAGAGGATTGTAGGCTTTGGCTGGAGCCTCGGCTACAGCCAAAGAAGCTGCATGGGCAAAGCGATTACCGTTCCCAATGACAAATGTGTCAAATGTATATTTAGGATTTAATTGAGTCGGATTAATATCATCTAAAATCTTTTCTGAAATTTTAACCATTTGAGGTACAGATCCGGAATAGTTATCCACATATTCTGGAGTAATAAACTTAATTTGAATGTCACTTTTTATTACGTTGCTAAAAGTTGCTTTAATGGAATTAAGGTATCTACTTTCAAGCCAATCCTTAGCAAACTCATTAGCAACACAAATAATTGCAAAGTTGTCGTTTAAATCAATTAATTGAGTAGCTTTTAGCCAGGTTTCAAAGCTTGGTTTAGTGAGTTGTGTCTCCAGTACGTCAAGTATTTTTTGCCAAATTGTAGATAAATCAGACCTGGACATTTGGAATATTCCTCCTCAGAAAAAGTCTAAAGAAAACTAAAATGAATGAAATTTGACCGAATTTGACGTATATAGTAGGAGATAAAGAAAAAAGTGTAAATTCGCAAGTACACTTTACAAACAAATGATAAATATAAAAAATAACTTATAATAAATAACAAATTATACACAGTGTTATCCACAAACTGTGGATAACATATACTAAGACTAAAGTATAAAAAAGCCCAAAAACGCTGGGTTTTTAGGGCATCGGCAATGTTATGATAACAGGATTTTAGAAAGTTATCAACAGGTTTTTCCGAGCATAAATGACTTTATCAACATTTTGTAAACAGGTTAATCCCAAAAATAATTCAGATTAATAGACAACTTAATTTATATTTCTAAACGTCCTTGACATCGAAAAAGCAAATAAGTTATAATTTCAAGTGATTCTGTGTATGAGCGTTGAAATTTACCCACTCACATAAAGGGGGTGTAAAATATGAAAAGAACATATCAGCCTAAAAATAGAAAACATAAAAGGGTTCATGGTTTTTTGAGTCGGATGAGTTCTCCTACCGGACGCAATGTTATTAAGCGTAGACGGTTAAAAGGTAGAAAAAAACTTTCAGCGTAAGGGCCGCATTAAGTGGCCTTTATCTTTCTGTTGGCAGTACACATCTAAAATTATTTTGAATAATTTTTTGTAAATTATAGTAGATTAGTTAGTAATAAATTCTCAGCTTTACTGATTTTAGGTGTGTTTATGTTAAAGTCAATTTACCGCATAAAAAAGAATCGTGAGTTCCGCTATATATTTCAGCATAGTAGAGGTATTCCTAGCAGATATTTAGTGGTATATTATAGGCGTCATGAACGCCCAGAGCCGCGTTTTGGATTTGTAGTATCCAAAAAAGTAGGCGGTGCCGTAATTCGGAATCGTGTCCGGAGAGTGCTGCGTGAGATGGTACGCAAAAATGTAATCAGAATCCGACCGGGAGTGGACATTATTTTCATAGCAAGGCCCGCGATTAAAGGAATTAAGGGTACTGAAGTAGAACAGGTTTTATTGAAGCTGTTGAATAAAATTGGCTTGTTAAGTGATTGATGGGTAATGAGAATGAAAACTATATTTATCATAGCTATAAAGGCTTATCAAAGGTTGATATCTCCCTTATTACCTCCTAGTTGTCGGTTTTATCCGACTTGTTCTCAATACGCCATTCTGGCGTTGCAAAAGTATGGTTTGTTTAAGGGGGGCTTTTTAGCAGTTAAGAGGATCGCAAAGTGCCATCCGTTTCATCCTGGAGGGTATGATCCTATTTGAGGGAGGTAAGTTTGTTTGGCTGCTTTGGTTGGTTTTTTTTCGTATTTGCTTAATATATTTTATAACTTTACAAGCTCTATCGGATTTCCAAACTATGGTTTGGCGATTATTTTACTTACAATTATTATTAAGACAATATTGTTTCCTTTAACATATAAGCAAATGGCTTCTATGCGGAAGATGGCTGATTTAAACCCAAAAATCAAGGAACTTCAGACTAAGTATAAGGCTCAGCCGGAAAAGGCTAACGCTGAAGTTATGAAGTTATATCAAGAACATAAAGTTAATCCATTGAGTGGCTGCTTACCGTTGGTTATCCAAATGCCTGTGTTTATTGGCTTATATAGGACGCTGGCAACACCAGGTATTTTCAGACATAATCCGATGTTTCTAGGTGTTAATTTAACTATCACGCACAACATAATCTTTGCTGTGCTTGCTGCTATCACCACATTTTTACAATCTAAATTTTCCGGTACTAATCCGAATGATCCAACGTTTAAGACCATGTTATACGTAATGCCGGTGTTCCTTGCTTATATTAGCTATACTGTACCGGCGGGTTTAGCGTTGTACTGGGTAGTAATGAACACAATGAGTATTCTCCAGCAACTCTGGATAAATAAAAGAATAGGCAAATTGGCGGTACAAAAAGCCTAGGTTTCTGTAAGGGGGAGCCCTTGTTGAAGACTGTAATTAAAACTGGTAAAAGCATTGAAGAGGCCATTGAATTTGCTTTATTGGAGCTTGGCGTTAAGCAGGATCAAGTAGAAGTGGAAGTTTTAGAAGAACCTGGCAAGCGTTCTATATTTGGACTTTTTGCCGGTAAACCGGCTAAGGTGAGCGTTAAGTATCAAGATGATCCAACGGAGATGGCGTCAACCTTTCTTGAAAAAGTTTGCGGCGCCATGGGAGTTGTGGCTAAGTTTGAAAAGTCCCAAACACCTAGTGGGTTTATGATTAATATTACTGGTCCGGATCTAGGCATATTAATTGGGCGACGTGGGGACACTCTTGATGCCTTACAGTATCTAATTAACTTAGCTGTTCAAAGGCATTTTTCCGAACGAACAAGAATTATTATTGATGTTGAGGGTTATCGCTTAAGGAGAGAAGAAACTTTGGTTCGTTTGGCAAAACGACTATCAGACCGTGTTATAAAAACCGGTTACAAAGTAGTTTTAGAGCCGATGAATCCACAGGAGAGAAGAATCATCCATACAGCTCTGCAGGATGATTCAAGAGTTTCTACGTTTAGCGAAGGAGAAGAGCCGTTTCGTAAGGTTGTTATTTCTCTTAAAGGTAAACTTTAAGCGCCTAATGGCGCTTTTTTGTTATATGGATATTGGCATAATTTTGGGGAATATTGTTATTCGAGGTGACTTGTATGCTGGGTGAAACTATTGCTGCTATTGGCACGGCTTTGGGTGAGGCCGGCATTGGTATAGTTCGTCTGAGCGGAGATAACGCTCTTGAAATTATAAAGAGAGTTTTTGTGCCCTTGGACAGGGCAAGATTTGAGCATGGTATTGGGTATCATCTTTATTATGGGCACATTCTCGAGCCTGATGTGCAGACTATAGTTGATGAAGTCTTAGTGAGCATAATGCGGAGCCCACACTCCTACACCGGTGAGGATGTTGTCGAAATCAATTGTCACGGTGGAGTTGTAGCTCAACAGATAATCTTAAATTTAGTACTCAGTAGCGGTGCCAGGTTAGCTTTGCCTGGCGAATTTACCAAACGTGCTTTTATTAATGGTAGATTAGACTTAGCTCAGGCCGAAGCCATTATTGATTTAATTCGTGCAAAGACAAGTTTGAGTGCGGCGTCAGCTGTTGAGCAACTTCGTGGTCGATTGTCGACCGCTATCCAGGAGTGCCGTAATATTTTATTAGGCGTTTTAGCTCACATTGAGGCAGGGATAGACTTTCCGGAAGATGACATTGTTCTTAACGAAGATACTGTTTTTATGGCTGAATTGGAGAACGTTCGGGTGCAACTCCAAGGGATACTTAGTACAGCAGAGCGTGGCAAAATATTGCGAGATGGTTTAAATACTGCCATTGTAGGGCAGCCCAACGTTGGCAAATCAAGCTTGCTTAATGCCTTGTTGCGGGAAGAAAAGGCCATAGTTACTGATATCCCTGGTACGACACGTGATGTTTTGGCAGAGTATATCAGTGTGCGAGGGATTCCGTTAAAACTAATGGATACCGCAGGAATACGTGACACGGTTGATTCAATTGAGAAAATTGGGATTGAGCGTGCCTTGGGTGCATTGCGGAGTGCGGATTTGGTTCTCTTTGTGATTGAGGCTGGTAGGAATTTATCTGCCCGTGAGAGAGAACTTCTTCTCGCGATTCCTCAAGATAGTTTGATTATAGTAATTAATAAGATCGATGTTGCAGAACCGATGGAACTTGATTTCGATGTCCCTGTTTATTTTATTTCGGCCTTGAAGAATGAAGGTATTGCTCAGTTGGAAGATGGTATAGTAAATCTAGCCACCGGTCGCAGCTGGGGTGAAAGTCCAATAGTCAGTAATACGAGGCATATTTCAACAATAGAGAAAGCTGCAGGGCGTGTCAATGAAGCTATTTATTTGATTTCAAGCGGAGTGCCACTTGATTTAGTTTCCATCGATATTAGAGCAGCCCATCAGTTTTTGGGCGAAATTTCGGGTGAAACTGTGAGCGAGGATTTGTTAGATGAAATATTCTCGCGTTTTTGTATAGGAAAGTAGTGAGTATTTTGGAATATTTAGCTGGAGTATATGACGTTATTGTAATTGGAGCGGGTCATGCAGGTTGTGAAGCTGCGTTAGCAGCTGCACGAATGGGCTGTCGTACACTACTTCTAACACTTAATTTGGATAACATTGCTTTAATGCCGTGCAATCCATCCGTAGGAGGGCCTGCAAAAGGACATTTGGTTAAGGAGTTAGACGCTTTAGGTGGCGAAATGGGCATCAATACAGATAAAACGCTCATTCAAATTCGCACCTTAAATAGTGGCAAAGGTCCTGCAGTGCATGCCTTGCGAGCTCAATCTGACAAAAAGGCCTATATGGTCTCGATGCGTCTCGTTCTGGAAAACACACCTAATTTGGCAGTCAAGCAGGCTACAGTTGATAGAATTTTGGTGAGCGGTAATTCTGTAGCAGGCGTAGTTACTACCACAGGTGCCAAATTTACTGCTAATAGTGTAGTTGTAACTACAGGTACTTATTTAAAAGGAAGAGTAATTATTGGGTCAACTGTTGGAACGGCTGGGCCAAATGGGCAGCTTGCTGCCATGGGATTGTCTTCAGCCTTAACTGAGTGCGGCATCGAATTAGGAAGATTTAAAACAGGCACTCCCCCTCGCCTTTTCCGAGACTCTATCGACTTCAACAAGTTAGTTATTCAACCCGGTGATGAGGAACTTAAGGGCTTTTCATTTTTGCAGGTTGATAATCCATTTTTGTGTGGCCAGGCATCAGCCCAATTGCCCTGTTGGTTAGGATATACTACGCCTGAGACTCACCAGATAATTCGCGAAAATCTCCATCGGTCCCCGTTGTATAGCGGAATAATTGAAGGTACAGGCCCACGCTATTGTCCATCCATAGAGGATAAAATAGTTAGATTTGCAGCAAAAGAAGCACATCAGGTTTTTCTAGAACCCGAAGGTTGGAACACCCAGGAAATGTATATTGCTGGCTTGTCCACAAGTTTACCGGAGGACGTCCAGTTCAGACTGTTACGAAGTATTCCAGGCTTGGAGCGTGTTGAGATGCTTCGAGCCGGTTATGCCATTGAGTACGACTATATTAAGCCTTATCAACTTTCTTTGTCATTGGAGGTAAAGTCCCTACCCGGGTTATTTTCTGCCGGACAAATAAACGGTACCTCCGGATATGAAGAAGCCGCAGCACAGGGCATCATTGCTGGGATCAACGCTGCACTTAAAAGTAAGGGCCAAGAACCTTTTGTACTGACGCGTTCGGAGGCTTATATCGGGGTTTTAATTGATGATCTTGTAACTAAGGGAATTACTGAGCCCTATCGTATGCTAACCTCTCGCGCGGAATATCGCTTACTATTAAGGCAGGACAATGCGGACTTGCGCTTGACAGCCAAGGGACGGGACATTGGCTTAGTGAGTGATGCAAGGTATGCAATTTTTGAGGCTAAGCAGGTTGCAATTGAGTCCGAAAAGCAGCGTTTAGGGACTACTCATATTTCAGGCTCAAATAATTCATTAGCCAGCCTTCTTACTGCTAGAGATAGTGCAGATATAAGGGGATCCATTAGCCTGCTTGACTTACTTAAGAGACCTGAAATTAGCTATACTGATGTGGCAAGTGTAGGCCCTGCTGAGCAGACGGTGGCGCAGGATGTGGCCGAGCAGATTGAAATTCAGGTTAAATATCAAGGATATATTGACAAGCAAAATGCCCAGGTTCTCCGTTTTGAAAAAATGGAAAAACGCCAGATCCCCGAGGATTTGGACTATGCTGTGGTATCAGGTCTTTCGACTGAAGGAAGGCAACGACTCCATTCAATTCGTCCTTTTAATTTGGGACAGGCTTCACGTATTAGTGGTGTAACTCCCGCTGATTTGTCTGTCTTGATGGTTTATTTGGAACAGAAGCGCAGAAGGGAGAAATAGAGCTTGGACAATACTTTGCGTCGGGGAGCTGAAAGTCTGGGTCTTAGTCTGTCAAATTCTCAAGTTGCAAGTTTTCTCAAGTATCTTGAACTTATTGTAGAGTGGAACAAAAAATTTAATCTCACAGCTATTACGGACCCTAATGAGATTATAGTCAAACACTTCTTAGATTCGTTGTTGATGGCTCCTTACATTCAGCCTGATGCATTACTAGCAGATGTTGGGACGGGGGCCGGGTTTCCTGGCATTCCGCTTAAAATATTATTTCCCTCTGTCAAATTAACTTTGGTTGACTCGCTAGCCAAAAGAGTTGTATTTCTGCAAGAGGTGTGTCGTGAGCTTAACCTCACTGAGGTGTCTGCGCTTCACGGGCGCGTTGAGGATATCGGCAGGTTGAGTTCACATCGGGCACGCTATGACATAGTCGTAACGCGAGCTGTCGCTAAAATGAGTGTTATATGTGAATACTGTTTGCCTTTACTTAGGATTTCCGGCAAATTTATTGCGGCTAAGGGCCCCAGCGTTAATCCTGAGATCGAAGCTGCACAAAATGCAATTAAGTTACTTGGGGGAAGACTTATAGAGGTAAAAACTACGTCTTTACCTGCTAGGGATGATCTAAGAACAATCGTAATCATTGACAAGGTTAATTTGACTCCTATGGAGTATCCGCGCAAAGCCGGAATTCCCGGCAAAAGTCCCTTATAGCATTGGATTTCGATCAGGGTCTTTTCAATTTGGTTTAAAACTCCCACTTTAATAAGTGGGAGTTTTAATTTTGTTAAAGGGTGTAAAGTCATTTCACTGAAATTGAGGCACTGTTAAATGGCGCACGATACCTCTTGGCGATTAATGAGCATAAATAATACCTTTAATCCCAGCTAATGTTATTCCAACTCACATATTTGTGGCAATGCCGATTGTTATGGAAGGAAGAATATGTTGATGCGTGGAATATAGATGGTATAGTTGGAAAGGGACGATAAATTGTGTCATTAGTTGTAGCAATTGCTAACCAAAAAGGTGGGGTAGCGAAAACCACTACTGCTGTAAACTTGGGAGCGTGCTTGGCGGAGTTGGGTAAAAAGGTACTGATAGTTGACAGTGACCCGCAAGGCAATGCCAGCAGTGGTCTCGGTACGGACCGGGAAAACCTCGGGCTGTGTCTCTATAGTGTCATTATTGATAATGAACCCATTGAAGAAATCATTATCACCACTGGTACAGAGGGTCTTTTTCTTGCTCCTGCATCGATTCAGTTAGCAGGGGCCGAAATTGAGCTTGTTTCGGCAATAGCACGCGAGCACAAATTACGCAAAGCAATTGAGAGTATTCGCAATGATTATGACTACATAATTATTGATTGCCCTCCTTCGTTAGGGCTCTTGACGGTCAATGCTTTGACTGCAGCTGATCGTGTGCTTGTGCCAATTCAATGTGAGTACTATGCACTTGAAGGCTTATCGCTTTTGATGAACACTATCGCATTAGTCCAAAAGCATTTAAATCGCGAACTTGATGTTCTTGGCGTTCTGTTAACTATGTTTGACGCGAGGACTAATTTAGCTATTCAGGTTGTAGACGAAGTTAAGGCTTACTATCCAGGCAAAGTATTTAGATGTATTGTGCCGCGCAATGTTCGCCTCAGCGAAGCGCCGAGCCATGGACTGCCGATTATTTCCTATGATCCAAAATCTAAGGGTGCTGAAGTCTATCGGGAACTGGCAAAGGAGGTAATTGAACTTGAGTAAGAAAGGTCTAGGCAAAGGACTACAAGCTTTGCTTCCCAGTGCCGATGCTAAGGATGAGATTATCAATGAAATTGCATTGGATCAGATTGTTACTAACCCGAACCAGCCAAGGAAGAATTTTGACCTTGTTAAATTAGAGGAGCTTGCAGAATCTATTAAATTGCATGGAGTTGTTCAACCTATCATTGTTAGAGCCCGCTCGCGCCATAAGTATGAAGTTGTTGCCGGTGAAAGACGATTTAGGGCTTGTTTGCTAGCGGGTTTGTCAACCATTCCGGTTGTTATTAAGGATTATTCCGATGCTCAAGTTGCCGAGATTGCTTTAATTGAGAATATTCAACGCCAAGATCTAGATCCTATTGAAGAGGCTGCAGCATATAGAACGTTAATTGATGAATTTAAGTTTACGCAGGAAACCTTGGCGAAGCAACTTGGCAAGAGTAGACCTTTTATAGCTAATTCACTGCGGCTTCTTAGTTTACCGTCACAGGTGCAGCGTTATTTGACCGAAGGCAGCCTTACGGTAGGACATGCTAAGGTTATTTTGGCTTTAAACGAACCTTCTTTAATCATGTTAGTTGCACAAAAGGTTGCTCGTTCTGGCTTATCTGTCAGGGAGACGGAAACGCTTGTCAAGGGGATTTTAGACAAAACCGATCATCCCGACTTATCGACAGCTGACCTTACTCCTGAGAAGGAAAAGTCTACGGTCGACCCCATTGTTGGGCAAATTGAGGATAGGCTGAGAAGCTTACTGCGCACGCAAGTAAAAATTAAGACAAACGGAGACCGTGGCCGGATTGTCATTGATTATTATGGCCAAGAAGAATTAAGTCAAATTGTTGAGGTTCTTTTGGGAGAACTTTCTTAGCGGGTTACGCTTGGCCTTGGAAAGTGGTCCACAGATACGTGGAATCATGGGGAATGTTGTGTTCTATTTTTTTCATCCTATTTTGTGACTCCCACTTTTATTAGTGGGAGTCCAACTTTGTGGCCAACATGATCGTCATCGCTGTCCTGACAGAAGGCCAGATTAGTCAGCCTCACGGAACAGCAGCCTGAAATTCGTATCAGTTATGAAGCCAAGTTACGAGCCGAATTGTGATACCATACCTACTGGCGTTAGAGGGCGTCAGTGAGACTATTACTTTTGTTATTTTTTTAGAAAGACGAGTCCTTTATGATTCGTGGTGACGCGTTTAGTAGGTACAGGTGGCTAGTACTGGATTTATGTTCTACGTGGAACATTCTGTACTTTTCCTACGGCTGTGAACGTTCAGATCACGCGCCCGGATAGTTGCGACAATTTTCGTGTTTGGCTCAGAACGGCTAATGGGCGTAGCAAAAGACAATACTAGCTTTAAGTCTGGCAACAAATTGATAATTATAATTTATACTTTAACTTTCCCTAAAGTGTGCAAGGTGCTTTCGACTGAGTGGATAGTCTCCCTTCCATTAAATGTTCCATATGGAACATTTAATGGAAGGGAGACTTAGTAAGGGGTAAGGCAAAAAACAAAGGGGAATGGCATGATATATTTGGACAATGCTGCAACAACGTGGCCCAAACCCAAAGAGGTTAAAGAAGCAATGTGCTTGGCAATGGATGACTATGCCTTTAACCCAGGGCGAGGAAGGTACCGCGGAGCGTTAAGCACCTCGGGGAAAGTGCAACATACGAGAGATCTGCTAGCCCAATTATTCGGAATCGCGGACTCGCACAGAATAGTCTTTACAGTAAATGCCACAATGGCAATAAATATGGCCTTGCAAGGGATGCTCAACCCGGGTGACCATGTTATAACAACTTCAATTGAACATAACGCTGTATGGCGTCCGCTTAAGTATTTACAACGTCGCGGGGTAGAACTTACTGTAATCAACTGTGAATTGGACGGTACAATAGATGCTGAACAAATTCGCCTCGCGCTACGAACTAATACAAAGTTAATAGTTTCAACCCATGCATCCAATGTTTTAGGTACTATTGAGCCAATTGCAGCGATAGGAAAGATAGCAAGAGAACACAATGTAGCATATTTGGTCGACGCAGCCCAGACTGCAGGTGTAATTCCGATCAACGTAGAGGAGATGTGCATAGACCTGTTAGCCTTTCCCGGACATAAAGGATTGCTGGGGCCACAGGGCACAGGAGGACTATATGTTGGACCAAGAGTAAATCCGCAGCCGTTGCTACAAGGTGGAACCGGCAACAATTCGGAACAAGACTATCAACCCGAAGCATTCCCGGAAAAACTGGAAAGCGGCACGTTAAACACTGTTGGTATAGTGGGTTTAGGAGCAGGAATAGAACACTTACTAGCCACTGGAATAGATAACATATATACGTACGAACTAAACTTGTGTAAATTATTGGTCAAAGGATTGCGCCAAATAGAAAATGTCCAAATTTACGGTGTGGACGATTGGCAAGCAAGAGTGCCCCTGGTTTCATTAAACCTTGGTAAGCACAATTCGAATGAAGTTGGCTATATTTTAGACCGAATTTATCAAATCTGGGTAAGAACTGGTTTGCATTGCGCACCCCAAGCCCATAGAACAATGCATACACTTGAACAAGGTTGTATCAGAGTTAGCCCATCGAACTTTACCACTCAAAGTGAGATTGAAAGCTTTGTCCAGGCTATAGAAGAAATTAACGAGGAGTTACGAGGGTAGGGTGATGGTTTGATTGGAGTAACAGTAAATACTTTGGCAATAATTGTAGGAACAATTATCGGTCTGCTGTTTCGTCGGGGGATATCGGAGAAGGTAAAAGTCACAGTTATACAAGGCATAGGATTAGCGGTACTTTTAATTGGGGCAAAAATGGCGACCGGATCGGCAAACTCTTTGGTTTTAATCTTAAGTTTGGTTGCAGGTGGACTGATTGGGGAGATTGTGGACATTGAGAAGCGGTTAATCAACTTTGGAACTGCACTTGAGACAAAGCTGCAGCGAAACGGTAAGCAAGGAGACTTCACGAATGCATTTGTAACCACGAGTTTAATCTACTGCGTAGGCGCGATGGCCATTATGGGGGCGCTGCAAAGTGGGCTACAAGGAAACAATCAAATTTTATTTGCGAAGTCGATGCTTGATGGAATATCAGCGATTGTATTTGCTTCATCCATGGGAATTGGCGTTGCCGCTTCAGCTATACCGGTATTTGTATACGAAGGAATTTTGGCGGTTTCAGCGACTTACTTACAGGGAATTCTGTCCCAATCTGTTATAGCGGAAATGAGTGCAACAGGTGGGTTGCTTATTGTTGGAATAGCGTTAAGTGTTTTGCAGATTAAGCAAATTAAAGTTGGCAATTTGCTGCCATCAATTCTTTGTGCGGTGGGTTTTACGATTCTATTTCAGCACTTTGGGATATACTAACCTGCTAACTTCGCAATGCAGTGCTCCAATAGTAGTCCAAATCTTTTTGTTAGGATAGGAAAATTTATAAGCTGTAGTATAATTAAACGTAAGCTATAAGTGGGGGTGCCATAATGTTAAATACTTTGACCATATGGTTAGCCGCTAATGTTGTATCATTAACAGCAGCATTAGTTTGCGCGGTGATTATTTTATTAGGTCTAATCATTAGTTTGTTCGTTCAGCTAAATAGGCTAACGCAAAAGCATAAATCCCTAATGTCAGGGATGGAAGGCAAAGATCTCGAGGAAATGCTGTCTATGTATTTAAATAAGGCAATTAACGCAGAACAAAAAGTGGCGCAATTAAATTCAGTGTGTGAAATGCTTGAGGAATATACGCGTAAGTCACTGCAAAAAGTTGGATTGGTACGCTTCAATGCATTTGAGGATATGGGCGGTGATATGAGCTTTGCCGCAGCATTACTTGACCAGCAAGGCGATGGTTTGGTAATAAGCTCAATCAATAGCCGGGAAGAGTCGCGCGTGTATGCTAAGCCAATAACACAAAGGACATCAACTTACAATTTGTCGAGGGAGGAAAAAGAAGCACTTAGCTTGACAAATAAAAGTAAATAAATGGAAAATTAAAATTAATACAACCTAAAAGATCAGCTCCGCTACTTAGAGGGGCTGATCTTTTAGGTTGTAGTGTAGATTTTTTCGACTTTATTGGAATTAAGATATGCAAGACTAATAATCTCGGCAATGCATTCTGCCATTTTCATTACAACACTAAGGCGAGTGTTCTGCAAGACTAAATACTCCATAAAGCCACCGACATTGACAATGCCGGTTAAATACGCTTCCCCGACAGCAGGCAAGCTTTTGTGAACGCCTGCGCCGGGCTTCAATGCCCCTTTGGCTAGGTTGATGCAACCAACGCTATCTAAATGTCCTAAGCAAGCATCTACGGCAATTATAAAAGCATTCGGGTTAGCTTTATTTACTTGGGTTAACGTAAGTTGCAAATTTGTCGCATGTACAGGGTGATCTAAGGTGCCATATACCTTTATTGTATTGTCGGTTAGACGAACAAGCTGGGAACCCGCCAATGGGCCTAAGCAATCACCAGTGGATCGATCTGTGCCTATGCACACTACTACAGGCTCTCGATCCGAACCAGCTTTTTGAATATAAGATGCAAGTAGATCCGTAATATGCTTAATACCGTTCACATCATTAAGATGAGCCTTGTGGCTGAGCTCTCCTTTTTTCCCCGTGCCATTGAGGTAAGGAATTAACATAATTGCCCTCCTAGAATCGTCTAGTTCAATATACCCAAAAATGAAAATTTTATGCGTGAGCTAGGAAAGCTGTTCAGTTAGACTTTGCTGAAGCATAAAAGTTATAGACAAGGAGGGGTAATTAGTGAGAAGTTCTACTTTAAAGGTCGCGGCGACGTATATCGGAGCAGTTATGGGAGCTGGCTTTGCATCCGGTCAAGAAATTTTTCAATTCTTTATTGTGTACCAAAATAAGGGCTTGTGGGGCACTGCCCTTGCGGGAATTCTGTTTGCCATGTTCGGAGTGATGGTTTTGAAGGTTATCCGAGCGCATGGGATTCAGTCATATCAAGAACTATTTATCCTTCTCCTTGGCCGTAGGCTAGGAAAAATATGCGAGGCTTTTGTTACGCTGTTCCTCTTTGCGGGCCTGATCGTGATGCTAGCGGGAAGCGGCGCCGTATTTAGTGAGTATTTTAATCTGGGCGCAACCTATGGAATACTACTCACCGCAAGCGCGGTGTTATTAGCTTTAGCTAGCAAAGGAGAAGGCGTAATTTGGATAAACTCTATTCTAATTCCTCTAAAATTAGTGATATGTATAATGGTGTGTTTCGCAGCTTTGCGGGTAGTACCAGAGCTTAATGGAGATATAATTCCGGTAATCCATCGGCCCTGGTATGTCTCGGCTCTTCTTTACGTGTCATTTAATATGACCTTCGCCATAGTTGTATTGGCCTCGCTCGGTAAAGAAATAAAGGGCAATATACTCGGCGGCCTACTTGGTGGTTTGGGTCTGGGATTTTTTGCTTTAACCATAGGCTCGGCTCTCCTTCACTTTTATCCAGGCATAGGTAAATATCAAGTGCCAATGGTTACCATATCTTTCCAAATAGGTACCCAGATGGGCGTGTTTTATTTGCTGCTGTTATGGTTTGCGATGATAACGGCTGCTGTTGGTAATGCGTTTAGCTTGGTTAAGCGAATTACGCCAATATTCCGTCTGGATTATTGGTTACTATGCCTAATTACGGTTGGGCTGGCAGTTCCTATGGCGCATTTTAAATTCTCAACTTTGGTAGGAATTGTTTACCCAGTTTTCGGCTATATAGGACTACTAGTATTAGGTCCAATCATTTACCTTGCTTTAGGAGGGAAGGAAGGTAAGTCTAGGTAAAATGATAAGTATATTCCTTCCGTGCTTGACATAACAAGAATCTTCTGGTAAACAGTTATATGTATACCTGGTTGTCGATACTAGTTGGAGGTAAAAATTAATGCATGAAATGTCTCTGATGGCAGGAGTTTTTGATGCGGTTAATGCCGCATTACTTGACTATCAGGTTACAAAAGTGACCAAGGTTAAACTTCAAGTGGGTAAATTCACCAATGCTGAACCCGCTTCGCTTGAGTTTGCGTTTCAAGCATTTGCCCAAGGTACATTTGTGGAAGGGGCTGAGTTGGAAATAGAGGAAGTACCGGTAGTTGCAAAATGTAACTGCTGTGGTAATGAATTTAACGCTAACCAACTGGTCTTTTTTTGCCCCAAATGTGAGAATTACGACATCGAGATTATAAGCGGACGGGAGCTAATCCTGGAGAGCTTGGAGGTTGAATAATGGCAGAAAAGCAACATGTTAAAGTCATGTCTAATCTTAGAGCTGCGAATGAGGCTCAAGCGGAAGTTAATAGTATAACGCTACATAAGCATAATGTTTTTTCGTTTAATTTGATGGGTTCACCCGGGGCTGGGAAGACAACCCTGCTGGAGAAAACCATAAATATGGTCAAAAATAATGCGAAAATGGCCGTAATTGAAGGTGACATATATACCAGCAAAGATGCCGACAGGATAGCACAGCATGGCGTACCAGTTGTTCAAATTAATACCGGTGGTGGTTGCCATTTAGATGCAGTAATGGTCGGGAAAGTTTTACCACAATTTGACCTGGCGACATTAAATATTTTGGTAATAGAGAATGTGGGTAATTTGGTGTGCCCGGCTGACTTTAATTTAGGTGAGGATTGCAAAGTCACGGTACTTAGTATTACTGAAGGTGATGATAAGCCCGCAAAGTATCCGCTTATCTTCCGTAATTCTCAGGCTGTAGTTATAAATAAAATTGACTTGGCAGATTATACAGATGTAAACATTGACAATATGAAGCGTGATATTTTGTCGATCAACCCCGAGATTAAAATATTTGAAGTTTCGTGCCGCACTAATCAGGGATTGGAGCAATGGTGTAACTGGTTGTTAGATAACCTCAGAAAATAGGTGAACGCTGTGTCCGATCTATATGAGAAGGCTTTAGACTGCATGGCGAGAGGCTGCTGGAATGAAGCGGGAGATTTTTTAAAGCAGGAATTAGATCTAAACCCGGATTGCTTAAAAACTAAAAATAAACTGGGCGTAGTTTTGGTAAATCTAGGTGACACTGACGGCGCGGGTAAGCTTTTTCGCGAAGTCTTGGACAACGACTCCTTGTTTGCACCGGCTTATAACAATTTAGGCAATTTGGCAAGAGAAGAGGGACGAATTGGGGAAGCCATTCGTTTCTATCACAAGTCAATTGCCTGTGACCCGAAATACAGCACTCCGCATAATAACCTGGCTGTTGTTTATAAAGAACAGGGCCATTACGATTTGTTTGTTAAAGAGATGCGCACTGCCCGCCGCTTGGTAGGACAAGGCAAAGGCAGGAGTGTCTTTGGCAGGATTTTTTGGTTTATTGGCGGAGGACCGCTCGAATAAGATTAAGGATCCGATCTTTCGCTCCGTTAGCTAAACTGTGACGGTGTAGATTGTCAAGTTGCCGCAAATGCTGCAACTTGTTTCATTACAGGGGGCTTGAATGTGAGTTATTATATTATCGGTACGGCGGGCCACGTTGATCATGGTAAGACCGAATTAATTCGAGCCTTAACAGGAGAGTCTACGGATAGATTAAAAGAGGAACAGGCAAGAGGCATTTCGATTGAACTAGGGTTTGCGTCACTTATGTTACCTAACGGTTCTTTAGCCGGGATAGTTGATGTACCCGGGCATGAAAGATTTGTTCGCCAGATGCTCGCCGGAATTGGTGGCATAGATCTAGTGCTGTTGGTAATTGCGGCGGATGAAGGTGTTATGCCTCAAACTAAAGAGCATTTGGAAATAATAGATCTACTACAGGTTCGTAAGGGAATAATAGTTTTAAACAAAACTGACTTGGTTGACGCCGATTGGCTTGAACTGGTTATGTTAGAGGTTAAAGAGTCGTTGTCCGGAACAGTGCTGCAGGATGCGCCAATTGTTGCAGTTTCAGCCTTAAAAGGAGTCGGAATACATAATTTAGTGACTGCAATTGAGCAGGAATTGGACGGTTTACCGCCACGTGAATACTACGGTCCGTGTCGAATACCCATCGACCGCACTTTTAGCATTTCTGGGTTCGGCACAATTGTAACCGGGACGATGTACCAAGGTAGCGTGCAGGTTGGGGACAATGTTGTTATCGAACCGGGTCATCAAGAGTCACGTGTTCGTTCCTTACAAGTACACGGGGAGAAAGTAGAAAAAGCTTATGCCGGCCAACGGGTGGCCGTTAACCTACCTAATTTAGAAGTAAATACAGTTATACGAGGTTCGACATTGTTAACCCCAGGCTTCTTGACACCAGTTCAAACCCTTGATGTTTCACTTAAGTATTTGGCAAGCGCCGCTAAACCATTGGCACATCGTCAAAGGGTAAGAGTCCATATTGGTACACAAGAAACAATGGGGAGAGTGCATTTACTAGATCGGGAAGAGGCGGAGCCTGGCCAAATGCTTTATGCACAAATTCTTATGGAAGAACTTGTTATAGCGGATCGTGGTGACCGGTTTGTCATTAGGCAGTATTCACCTGCACGTACCATTGGGGGCGGAACTGTAATTGACGGAGGCAAGCGAAAATACAAAAGGCATGCGAGCCAAGTTTTGGAAATGCTTGCGATTAAAGCAAAAGGGTCACCCCGGGATATATTAGATGCATTTTTGCAAAATGTAGATATTCCCTTATCGACCAATGAGTTGCTAAAGAGTGTAGGTTTGAGTTCGGACGAGCTTGAGGCAGCACTTAAAGACTTAACTGGCAGCCTAGACGTGGTCCAAGTTGAACAGCAAAATTATTGGTTTAAAAAGTTAAGTTCGGAAAGCTGGACGGCTCGAATTGAAACATTTTTGCAAGACTATCACCGTAAATACTATCTTAGACCGGGAGTTCCCAAGGAAGAGTTGAAGTCACGCTTTTTCCTTAAGTGGAACAACAAATTATTTACAGCCTTTCTCGAGTATATGGAAAGCATAGGTAGGGTTGTTAATAAGGGCAGTTTCGTTGCTGCGCCGGATTTTGTTGCCGGCCCTAAAGGTGATTTGGCAACTGTCGTGCCATTGATCTTACAGGAGTACCGCGTGGCTGAATTATCTCCACCGGAGTGGACAAGAGTTATGAACAGCTATAATATTGATGGACCGGTCGGCATTGAATTGTTGCAATTTTTTCTGCGCGAGGCACAACTTACCAAGGTTTCTGAGATTTTATATTTTTCATCGGATGCTTTACGTTCTGCCATGGAACAACTTCAGCACTTACTCAGTGAGAAAAGTGAATTTACAGCGATGGATGCGAAAGAAAAACTAGGCATTAGTCGTAAATACCTGATCCCAATACTGGAATATATGGATAGCCAGAAGATAACTAGGAGGATTGGCGATAAAAGAACCAGATTTAAATAATTGCTTAATTGGACCATTTGATAAGCATTAGATCACATGCTATAATTAAAAAGCTATGAGTTAAGATGCTAGCTTAAAACGGGGATGAATCTGGCCTGGTGGCCGGCCTGGACTTCAAATCCACGTGTTGGGCAGTGATCCTGTCCAAGGTGGGTTCGATTCCCACACTTCCCCGCCAATAAATACCATATAACATAAATAAATATAATTATAAAAGTTCTGTATATGTTTATAAAAAACTTGTTAAATTAGCCTATATCGCGGTCGGTATAGGCTAATTCACTGTTAGATATAGGTTGATAATTTACTAGGCGAAAAAATTATCGAGTGGGTCACAAAGGAGGATATTTGTGCATCAATATTGGTTTTGGATTGGTAATTTTCCATTAAGGGCCTATGGAACGTTATTTGCTGCTGCTTTTTTATTTGGTTTAGGCGCAACGCTTTACTTTGCTCGGGCAGATAATAAAACAGAATACATACAACATATGTGGAACTTGGCACCACTTCTTCTTATATGTGGATTAGTGGGTGCGCGTTTTTGGCAGGTATTCTTTTTTGACTGGGGATACTACGCGCAACACCCGTTGGAGATTGTCGCCATATGGCATGGCGGCTTGTCAATCCAGGGCGGAGTTGTAGGGGCGTTCCTTGTGGCGGCATGGTACATATGGCGGCATAAGTTAGACTTTTGGTCAATGGCCGACCTTGTTGCGCCCGGTCTATTGCTGGGCCAAAGCATCGGACGCGATGCTAACCTTCTTAATGGCGACGCATTTGGCGACCCAACACATATGGGCTTTGGTTTGCTGTACCCTCACTCAACCATTGCCTATCAGACTTACGGCAACCAGCCCTTGTGGCCGGCTGAAGTATGGGAAGGCCAGGGAGACATTATCTTACTGGCTATTCTTTTGGTCATGAAAACTCGTCGCTGGCCCAAAGGATTTTTATTTATGTATTACGTTACAGCGTACAGTTTGGAAAGATTTCTGTTGGAGATGTTACGTGGCGACTCCCCGCGGTTTTTGTTTAACTGGGACGCAGCCCAATGGACCTCAGCTCCCTTAATTATATTTGGAGCAATCGTTATGATCATCCTCTGGGTTCAAGATCGCAAATACCATAAAGAAAACGGCCCCGATGAAGGAGCCGTTACTGAGAGTTAAAACAATTTAATGTGTGCCTAAAGTAGTATTTAGTTGCTATAATACCCTGCGGCCGCCTACAAAATAAGTCTGCCAGTAGGGTCCTAATTGGTAAATGGTTACGCCTTTAGAGCTGGACGCATTGATAAACTCGTCATTTCCAAGGTAGATTCCTACGTGGTCAACCACTCCATTACCGGAAAAAGAGAAAAATACTAAGTCGCCTGGTTGTAAGTTTGCGAAACTAACCGGGGTGCCGACACTATATTGATCGCGTGAAATACGTGGTAGGCTTATGCCGTTTTGGGCAAACACATAACTGGTGTACCCGGAGCAATCAAAACCGGTAGCAGGACTACTCCCACCCCACCTATAGGGAGTCCCCAAATATTCTTTTGCAGTTGTTAGGATGGCGGTTACTTTGGTATCACCCTGTTTAGAAGCATATACCTTTTCTAATGCAGTATTAGTTAAGGGTCCAACCAATCCATCTGTGCTTAAATTAACTGAGGCCTGAAATTCTTTAACGCCGTTTAGGGTCATCGATCCCAAAATGCCGTCCGTTTTGCCAACGGAAAAGCCAATGCTGTTTAGTTCTGTCTGCAGTTGAATGACAGCAGGCCCGGTGGAACCATACCGTAAAATCGTAGTGCTTGTCGATGCCTTGGCTAGAGGCGCTACACCTACCACCAATAGCAAAGTAAGGCCGAAAATAGAAATCATTGCTCGAAATCTCTGCATAATTCATACTCCTCTCTTGTCTGATAACTTCACTGTGCAAACTTGAAGTTCCCATTTGTGAAGTTATGGACATTATAAGGGGAGTTTTTTGTTGTGTCCACGCACAACATTTCCCATGGCAAAATAGGCCAATTAAACGTAGAAACTCAACGTATTTAGCTATTTGCAGGATATTTAATAGAAAAATAGAATATTTATGCTAAATCATGCAATTGAGGAGACGATTATATATATGAATTTTTTAGACTTGGTAATTGTTGGTTTGCTGCTACTGGGCGGACTTAATGGTTACCGGAAAGGCCTGATTAAATCTGTTGTAGGCATAGTAAGTTCTTTTGTCTCCATCCTAGTCGCCTTAGCCACGTATAAAATAATAACTCCTATGCTACACAGTAAATTAGGTATTAGTAAGTTGGTGCAAAAGATTGTTAATCACAACTCGGCCTTGCCGGTTACCGGGGTACAACCATTACAAGGGAACGGTTTAAGTCAGGTTGCTGGGAATACAAGCTATTTACCACAAAACCTACTGAGTGGTTTTAATAGTTTGTTTGTAAACTTTATGAATAGCGCTCTTGGCAAAACAGTTCACAGCACCCAAGATGCTATGGTTCAGTACATTAGTATTGTGGTAGTAAGTATTATTGCCTTTCTGATTATTTTCGTGTTGGTCAATTGGGCCTTAAGGGCACTTGGGACGCTCATTACTAAGGCTTTCGACCACACTTTTTTAGGAAGCCTAAATCACTCGGGCGGGTTTATTATCGGTGTGGCTGGCTCTGTACTCATACTTTCAATTACTTTTGCCTTTTTCTTGCCTTTAGTTGCGCTATATGTGAACAGTAGTAGTGTAACAGGTCTTATTAAACACTCCATATTGCTCCCGCAACTCAACCAAATTTATGCATTTTTGACCAGCACTCTTAGTCGGATTTTCGGTTGATGAATTTGATAAACTATTAATGCAAGTAGAATATTTTTATGTCAAATACTACATATAGATAAAGATTATTTAAATTATAGGAGGCAATCTGCTTGGAAGTGGAAAAACTAAATGCATGGGATAAATTAACCCCGGCGCAACAGCAGCAGGCGCATCAATTTGCAACAGGATACCGAAATTTTTTAACTCAGGCTAAAACCGAGCGGCAGGCGGTTAAACTTGTGATTGAAGCAGTACGTGAGCATGGCTTTCAACCACTTGAAGCTTTTTCTCGCTTGCAACAAGGCGATAAAGTTTATCAAAGTATTTATGGCAAAGCACTTTGTCTGGCAGTTGTTGGTGAACATCCGATAGAACAAGGGTTTCGTATTGTTGGCTCCCATATGGACGCCCCTCGCCTTGATTTGAAACCTAACCCCATTTACGAAGAGTCAGGCTTGGTTTTCGCTAAAACACACTATTATGGTGGTGTCAAAAAATATCAGTGGGCAGCAGTGCCACTAGCTTTGCATGGTATTGTGATTACGGCCGAAGGCAAGACTGTCAATATATCACTTGGCGAAGGTGCGGATGAACCTGTGTTTACTATTACAGACTTATTACCGCACCTGGCGAAGGATCAACTTGATAAAAAAATACGCGAAGCCCTTAAAGGTGAAGACCTTAATATTTTAGTTGCCAGTGTGCCGGTGGGCGCACAAAATGTTAAGGCTAGGGTTAAAGCCAATCTACTCGAAATCCTGCATAAGCAATATGGTATTACAGAAGAGGACTTTGTGAGTGCAGAGCTCGAGGCAGTGCCGGCAGGTGCTGCCCGCCAAGTAGGTTTTGACAAAGGCTTAATTGGTGGTTACGGTCAGGATGATAGAGCTTGCGTCTATACTTCCCTGCAAGCCTTATTTGATATAAATCATCCTAAAATGACATCTATTGCACTTTTTGCGGATAAAGAAGAGACTGGCAGTGCCGGATCTACAGGGATGAAGTCAAACTTACTGGAAGACTTTGTGTCTGAATTAAATGCCTTAATGGGAAATAAGTTTGAACAGCTATCAGTGCGTCGAGCGCTGCGTCGGTCTAAGGCTTTGTCGGCTGATGGTACTGTAGGATTTGATCCTAATTTTCCTGATGTGGTTGATAAGTATAACACTGCAAGCCTAGGGGGCGGGGTAGTAATCAGTAAATATTCAGGTGTCGGTGGCAAGAATGATACTAGTGACGCCAGTGCGGAATTTGTGGGCGAGGTGCGGCGAATATTTAATCAGGCTAATATAGCGTGGCAATCAGGCGAATTGGGTAAGGTAGATCAAGGTGGCGGCGGAACTATTGCACAATATATGGCCAGATACGGCATGGAAGTTGTAGACTGTGGTCCGGCGATGCTATCACTACATTCTCCATTTGAACTTACAAGTGTAGTCGACATCTACTCGTGTTATCGGGCTTATCGGGAATTTTTTAACTACTAGAATATTGCTGGAGGTAACATGCCTGAGTGGGTTGACTTATTAAAGCACTTGCCGCAGCAGGCGGAAGAGTTGGCGTCATATATAACAGCAGATAAGGATCTAGCTGATTACCTTACGGGAGAATACCGAAAATTGCCGGAGGAGCTAAGACGGGGCTTAGAACGTAACCTCGCCACACGTAAAGGAACCCGGTTTTTTGATTTATTGCAAAAAAATAACAACCCTACGGTTCGTGGCTGGGCCTTGCTTTTGGCGGGCTTTTTACCTGCTGAACTACAAATTCCCAGGTTGTTTAATGGGTTGGGCGACAAAAGTGAAGAAAATAAATTGGTAGCTGCGTGTAAATTAGGTAAATTGCAAAGCAAAGAGGTAGTCGAACTATTGATTGATGGACTTGTTACCGGTAGGTGGCTGCCCGCTAGGATTGCCCAAGCATTGTCAGCCATGGATGCTTCGGCGCTACCACAACTTATTAAATTAACAACCAATAGTGATGAAAACATACGGATATATGCCATTGAGATTTTAGCATCCTTTGTCGCACCAGAAGTAGGGCCGGTAATAATGCAATTGTTATCTGATCCTGCGGCCAAAGTTAGAAAGAAGGCGGCTGAAGTTGTGCCTGCATTCGCCGATTTAATTTGTCCGGAACAGATTGGTCAAATATTGCGCAGTGAAATGGACATGGCGGTTAGACTTCAACTTGTCAGAGCAATCGGGCAAGTAAATCTTCCCGGAATTACGGCTATTTTACAAGACGAGGCAAATGGGGATAACCAGAAAATTGCCCGTGCTGCCAGAATTGCGCTAGAGTCCAACAATCCGGATGGGAGAGTGGCTAATAATGTGGCAGACAGTTCAGCAGTTGTTTTTAAGGATTGTAGCAAGTTTTGATGTCGTTGCGTTGGTTAAAAACATCATATATATAATTATTACACTTATCTTAGCTAAGGTTATCTACGCTGGGTTGAATATAGCCTTAAAAAAAGTTTTGTTACGTGAAAAAGGGTCATCCTTCCTTCTAAAGGAAAGGCGAGCTAAGACCTTGTACCCATTGCTGCGCAGCATAATGTTCTACACCATTGCATTTTTGGCGGTCATCAACATTTTGCCTTTAATAGGAGTCAAAACGGCAACTATTTTGGCCAGTGTCAGCGCGGTAGGACTTGCTGTCGGCTTTGGCGCCCAGAGCCTGGTGAAAGACGTTATATCAGGTTTTTTTATTATCTTTGAGGACCAATTTGCGGTGGGGGAATATATCAGTGTAGATAAATTTGACGGTATAGTTGAAGAAATAGGTATCAGGTCAACTCGAATCCGGGCTTGGGGTGGTGAGCTGCACGTTATCCCCAACGGCAGCATAACGGCTGTGACTAATTTTAATCAGGGAAAAATGCGAGCTTTGGTAGATATTAATCTTGCCTATGACCAAGACGTTGAAAAGGCGATGCAAATTATTGAGCAAGTCGGGCAGGAGTTGGCCAAGGAATTCACGGACAAGTTGGTTGAGGGACCTAGTGTTCAAGGTATAATAACCTTGGGTGACGTATTTCTTGTCGTGCGCACAGTTGCTTACACTAAAGCTATGGAACAGTGGGAAATTGAACGCGAGATGCGTAAGCGAATTGTTGATGCATTACACAAGGCAGGTATTCGAATCCCCAGTCCCAAGCAGGTGTTCGTTGAATCTAAGAGCCAATGAAACCAATCAGAAAGAGGTAGGAGCATTTGCCGAAGTTAAGTATTGGTGACGTAGTAAGATTGAAAAAGCAGCATCCGTGCGGTAGCTTTGAATGGGAAGTGACTCGAGTGGGGATGGATGTTAGGATCAAATGCCTTGGATGTGCGCATCAAGTTTTGCTTCCTCGAGCAAAATTTGAAAAGAGTATTAAGTTTTTTGTGCACCAAGCTGAGCCAAATCAGGAATAGTCGTTGCTCAAACACGAGGTATCATCTATAATCAGTGTGAAGTTAAGGGACTAAAATAATGAGAATAATGTCCGGAGGAATCGAAGTTGGCACTAACATGTGGTATAGTCGGATTGCCTAATGTAGGTAAATCTACTTTATTTAATGCAATTACCCAGGCTGGGGCGGAAGCGGCAAACTATCCTTTTTGTACTATTGACCCTAATGTAGGGATTGTCAATGTGCCTGATGCGAGATTGGCCAAGTTGGCAGAGTTAGTTAACCCGCAAAAAATTGTACCGGCCAGTGTGCAGTTTACTGACATTGCCGGCTTGGTGCGAGGGGCGAGCAAAGGGGAAGGTTTGGGCAATAAATTCCTCGCACACATTCGCGAGGTAGACACAATTGTACATGTTGTGCGCTGTTTTGAAGATGACAACGTGGTTCATGTTGAGGGAAATGTTGACCCTATTCGTGACATTGAGACGATTGAGTTGGAACTGATTCTGTCTGATCTGGAGAGCGTAGAGAAAAGACGCGAAAGAACCCAGAAAATGCTTAAGACAGGCGATAAGAAGTATCAGGCTGAGCTGGAATTATTGGAGAGATTAAAAGAGGTCTTTGATCAGGGCAAGCCTGCTCGTTCGTTAGATTTTTCTGTCGAAGAGAAAGAACTTTTAAAATCTTTTCCACTGCTGTCTGCTAAGCCGGTATTGTATGCTGCCAATGTGCACGAGCAGGACATTGTCAAAGGATTTGAAAATGCGTTAGTGGCGAATGTAAAGGATATGGCAGCTAAGGAAGGCTCTGAGGTAGTGATGATTTGTGCCAAAATTGAGGCGGAAATTGCGGAACTGCCAGAAGAAGAGAAGGCGGAGTTTTTGACCGAACTCGGTTTGAGTGAATCGGGTTTGGATCGATTGATTAGGGTGGCATTTCACTTATTGGGGCTCATGACCTATTTTACGGCTGGCGAAATTGAGGTTCGGGCCTGGACTATCCGCCAAGGCACTAAAGCGCCCCAAGCCGCAGGTGTTATCCATTCTGATTTTGAGCGGGGTTTTATCCGAGCGGAGGTTATAAGTTACGATGATCTCATTGCGTGCAGATCACTAGTTGCGGGACGCGATAAAGGCCTGGTTAGGTTAGAAGGAAAAGAATACATAATGCAGGATGGCGATGTAGTTCATTTTAGATTTAATGTCTAAGGGTTGAATCTTATATTTAAATATAGTATACTGACTAAATGACAGCTTATTAGCTGTCTCCCTGCTCTGTGCGTTGACACAGGGCCATAGACCATAGGGAGGAGGTGCGTTTAATGAAAGCCTACGAATTACTCTATATCCTAAAGCCAGAATTGGATGAAGAGACCACGAGCAACGTAATAGACAAGTTTTCTGCCGTAATTACTAACAATAAGGGCGAAGTGGTTAGCGTTGATAAGTGGGGAAAACGCAGGTTGGCCTACGAAATTGAAGATCGCCGTGAGGGTTTTTATACCCTGGTAAACTTCAAGGCCGAGCCTGAGTTGCCGCAAGAACTTGAGCGTGTAATGAAAATTAGCGATGAAGTTTTACGGTTCTTGGTTACTGCTAAGGACGAATAGTGTGTATATCACTTGGGGTGGGTGAAGAGAAATGTTGAACCGGATAGTGCTGATTGGACGTCTGACAAAGGACCCGGAATTGCGCTATACACCAAATGGTGCCGCGGTTGCTAGCTTTTCTTTGGCCGTTGACCGGAGCAGAAAAAATGCTCAGGGTGAACGTGAGACGGACTTTATTAACGTTGTTGCTTGGCAGAAGTTGGGCGAACTTTGTGCAAACTACTTGAGCAAAGGGAAATTAGCTGCAGTCGAAGGTGAATTACACATCCGTTCCTTTGATGGCCAAGACGGTCAAAAACGTTGGATAACGGAAGTGGTTGCAGATAATGTGCGTTTCTTAAGTCCCAAGGACGGTGCCGGTAGCGGCTCTGTGTCCACATCTACTAGTCCTCTAGGCAACGAAATCAGCTTTACAGACGACGATATTCCATTTTAACCGTAAGGGAGGGAAACTTATGAAACGTGAACGCGGTCGGAGGCCTCGTAAGCGCGTATGTAGCTTTTGTGTTGATAAAGTGCAGAGCATTGATTATAAAGAAATTAATAAGCTAAGGAAATATGTTACTGAACGCGGCAAGATTCTACCTCGGCGTATTTCCGGTAATTGTGCCAAGCATCAACGACAGGTTACGTTAGCAATCAAACGGGCAAGGTGTATTGCCTTATTGCCATTTACTACAGAATAAATTGTCAGGGAGCCGCAAGCTCCCTTATTTTTTTACCCACTTGTTGGCCTCACGTTCATAGTTTATTTTTAATTTTAACGCATTTAAATTTAGAGACGTAGTTTAGTTGAAGGAAAATCCACCAATTTAACGAAGTAACAATGGTAAATGTATAGATTGGGGGAAGCAGGTAGCTATGAGTTTACCCACAAACGAGATAGATGTAGTGAAAAATCATCGGGTTATTGAGTGGTTAAAGGCAGAACTGGTGAGCTCCGTTGGGGGCTTATTTAAGGCTATAATAGGCGGTGGCGAGGATTTGGTGGCGGATTGTCTGGCCAGGATTATAACAAGTACCTATTTATTGGGCAGGCGACTCGGTTTGAGTTTTGGCCGCATTGATTTAAAGATGGAACAAAATCTCAGGTCAAGTATAGATGCGTCGCATGAAATTGAAGAATGGTATGGTGACTTATCTGCTCTCAGCGCCTATCTGGAGGCCAAAAAAAGGTGAACAATGCAATAACTAATAAAGACATGGGGCGGGATATAGGGGTTTATTTCTTGGCTTTGGGAATACCCGTTTTGGCCACTGCTTTAGGCGCTTGGATGTTAATAATAGATGTTGCTGCAATTGCTCCGGTAGTTTGGTTGGCTTTACGAAGAGGCAAAGTGCATGCCGTAGTGACGGTTTGTGTGGCTGCTATAGCTATGTATCTGATAAGTCGGTCGTTAGTCGTGCCCGTCAGCCAGGGCCTTTTGCTATTGGGTGTATCGTTGTTACTGACCTATGGGTTTGAGCATAACTGGAAAGCCGGTAAAATTATGTTCTGGGGTTCTCTGTCCGGAGGCGGGTATGGTTTGGTTGAATTCCTCGGACTTGGCCCCCATCCTATCGCTCAACTGCAGAAAGCTCTAACCGGACCGATTTTCAATGCGATGATGCAGAATTACCAACAGACGGGCTTTATCCAGATGATGCAAAAGCAAGGTGTCAGCGAAAGTCAGCTACGGGCAACTTTACTCCAGGTGTTAAACCTAACTGCTCGCTTATACCCCTCCCAAGAAATACTTAAGGTTATGACTATTGTGGCACTAGCTTATCTACTGTTGCGCTACATCTTGTACAAGGGAATGGCGATTAAGAGCACCATTCCTCGCTTTAGGGAATGGGCTCTCCCATGGTACGCTATTTGGGGCGCAATCATCGGTCTCGCCGCTTATTTAGGTGGAGACTATCTGAACATGGCATGGATGGCAACGGTAGGTTTAAATATTGTATTTAGCTATGTGCCAGTTTGCCTGGTGTTGGGTGTAGCAAACATTACTTATGTGCTAGGTTCACCCAAAGTACCGGTTGTGTTTAAGTTAGCCTTGATTTTTGTGGCACTGTTTGATTTACCAGCAACGGTGGTAATATTGGCTGTTTTAGGCTTGTTTGATATGGTGTTAAATTTACGGCGGATGCCAGAGTCGGTGTGATAGGGGGATGGGCAAATGAAAGTGATTTTAAAAGTTGATGTCAAAACTTTAGGTAAAAAGGGTTCGGTAATCGAAGTAGCTGAGGGATATGGACGTAATTATCTCTTGCCGCGAGGTTTGGCACTCGAAGCATCCGGTGGCAATGTAAAGATTCTTGAGCAAAAGAATGCCGCTGAAGCGCGTAAGAAGGCGGAGGAAATTGCCGCATTGAAGGAATTAGCAGAAAAACTTGATAAACTTGACGTAATTATCGCGACAAAAGTTGGCGAGGCCGGCAAGCTTTTTGGCTCAGTTACAAGTAAAGAAATTGCGGACATTTTAGAGAAAAAACATGGTATTAAGCTAGATAAACGCAAAATTGAATTAAAAGAGAGTATTAAAAGTCTCGGTGTATATAATTTGGCTGTGAAATTACATGCGGAAGTCCAGACTACCTTAAAGGTCACAATTAAAGTAGCTTCTGACTAGACCCAAGAAAGGGGACCTCAATGAAACAGTTTATCGACAAAATGGTGCGCAGCAAGAAAAGTGTAGCCAACGACATTCAAGAAGACCAAATAAAGTATCAGGTTGATGCACTTTATAGCTTATTGTCTGACCTTTTTGGCGCAGACAAGCTTATTTTGAAAGCCAGCAAATTAGAAGCGTTGCCCCTAATGCGCTCCAACTTGTTGGAACAGCGGATTCTAGGACTGCAAAAATTAGTTTCAGAGGACCCTACAATTGTGCAGCTACCAACTATAGCTGAGATACCACAAATTATCGACGAATTAGAAGAACAATTAGCAGAGATGATTGCCAGGCGATCCTTAGAGGATAAGCTCGAGAAGAGAATTGCCGAAAAGATGCAAGAAAGGCATGAAGATTACGTTAAAGAGATTAAGATGCAGGTATTAAAAGAGTCAGCTGGGCCGGAAAACGCTCAGACTCTCAAACGTCTGGCATTGCTGGAAAAAATGGAACAAACGAAACTGGCTCGACCAGCGATGGAGGTTCTGCGGCCCGCTGCGTTGACCGAAATTGTAGGCCAAGACCAAGCAGTCAATTCCTTGCTGGCGAAGATGGCTGCACCATATCCTCAGCATATTTTGATTTATGGACCGCCGGGAGTAGGTAAAACGACGGCTGCCAGAATTGTGCTCAATACGACAAAAAGCATGAAAAACAGTACGTTTGGGCAGGACGCTCCTTTTATTGAAGTGGATGGAACAACTTTGCGGTGGGACCCACGCGATGTTACCAATCCGCTGATAGGTTCTGTACACGACCCGATATATCAGGGAGCGAGGCGTGATCTTGCTGATACAGGTATCCCCGAACCTAAACTCGGGCTGGTTAGCGATGCTCATTGTGGCGTATTGTTCATTGATGAGATTGGAGAAATGGATCCTATATTGCTGAATAAGTTGCTGAAAGTATTAGAGGACAAGCGAGTCTTTTTTGAGTCGTCATATTATGATCCGAGCGATCCAAACGTACCTCAGTATATCAAGAAACTATTTGCTGAAGGTGCGCCTGCCGACTTTGTGTTAATTGGGGCAACTACCAGGGAACCCTATGATTTGAACCCTGCGTTACGTTCACGTTGCGCGGAAATATTTTTTGAACCTCTAACACCACCGGATATTCAAACCATCGTCAATAACGCTGCTACAAAACTAAACGTGCAGCTTGAAGCCGGTGTGCCCCTTATTATAAGTGAATATACTATCGAAGGTCGTAAAGCCATTAATATTCTTTCCGATGCTTATGGCTTGGCTGTCTATCAAAATCGGGAAGCTAAAACTCCGGCCATAATTAGGGAAGAACATGTTTATGAGGTTTTGCGAGTTGCTCGTCTAAGCCCCTATGTGACCCATAAGGCCTCATCAACAGCTGAAGTCGGTAAAATTTTTGGGCTGGGTGTGTCCGGGTTTTTGGGTTCAGTTATGGAAATTGAAGCGGAGGTATTTGTTGATCGTAAGGGCAAAGGTACTGTTCGCTTTAACGATACCGCGGGCAGCATGGCAAAAGACTCGGTATTTAATGCAACTGCAGTGTTAAGGCGATTAATCGGCAAAGACTTGCAAGATTTTGATTTCCATATCAACATAGTTGGCGGCGGGCGGATTGATGGGCCGTCAGCAGGCCTCGCTATTTGTTTGGCGATTTACAGCTCTTTGCAAAAAGCGCCTGTGCGCCAGGATGTGGCTGTTACCGGGGAAATCTCGATTAGCGGTAAAGTCAAACCCGTGGGCGGTATAGTCGAAAAAATTTACGGGGCAAAACAGGCTGGGGTGAGTACAGTGTTAATTCCAGCCGAGAATGTTAAAGATGTCCCGCCTAGCTTACAAGGAATTACGGTTGTAGCTGTTAATAGCATCGAAGAAGCTATGCAGTACGTTTTCGCTGATGGAGCAAGTACGCTTGTCGGCTAGTGGAGGAAAATTACATGGCTAATTTATTTGACAAAATACCTCCGCAGAACATAGAGGCAGAACTCTCCGTGCTTGGGGCCATGCTGCTCGACCAGGAGGCTGTTAATACAGCTACCGAAGTTTTAAAGCCGGAAGATTTTTATCAGGATAGCCATAAGCATGTTTTTGAAGCAATCCTAGATCTAGGTGAAATGGGCCAGCCTGTTGATTTGGTGACTGTAGCCGAGGTTTTACGTACTAAGGGTAATCTGGAGAAGGTTGGAGGTATAGGCTTTATTGCCTCTTTAACCGACACGGTACCTACGGCAACAGGGGTAGAACACTATGCCAAGATTGTCAGTGAGAAGTCCCTCTTACGTCAACTAATCAAGGCTTCTTCACGCATTGCTGCGCGAGGCTATGAAACTTCTGATGGTGCTGCAGCGTTAATTGAGGAAGCAGAGCGCACGATTCTGGAGATTTCCCAGCGGCAAACCAGAGGGGGATTTACCAGTATACGAACTGTCTTGATGGAAACGTTCGATAAAATAGATTATCTTTATCGCAATAAGGGTAATTTAACTGGAATTCCTACATTTTTTAGTGATTTAGATCGTATGACTTCGGGTTGGCAACCGGCTGATTTGGTGATTATTGCCGCTCGTCCTTCCATGGGCAAAACCTCTTTGGTCTTAAACATGGCCCAAAACGCTGCTGTCAGGCAGAAGGTGCCGATAGCGTTGTTTAGTTTGGAAATGTCGAAAGAGCAGTTGGTACAACGGATGCTTTGTGCTGAGGCTATGGTGGACCAGCAGAGGGTGCGCACAGGTAACTTATTGGAGACCGATTGGCCTAAATTGGCACTTGCCGTAGGACCGTTGTCCGAAGCCCCCATCTTTATTGACGATACAGTCGGGATTTCAGTTAGCGAACTGCGAGCCAAGGCGCGGCGGTTAAAAGTCGAACATGATCTAAAGATGATTGTCATAGACTATTTGCAGTTGATGACTGGAAGCAAGCGAACTGAGAGCAGACAGCAGGAGGTAGCGCAAATTTCACGTGGGTTAAAGCAAATAGCGCGTGAACTTAATGTTCCGGTAGTTGCGCTCTCCCAGTTAAACAGGGGAGTAGAACAGCGCCAAGATAAACGCCCGGTAATGTCAGACTTATTGGAGTCGGGCGCCATTGAGGCAGATGCTGATGTGATTTCTTTTATTTATCGCGATGAGTATTATAATCCTGATTCCAGTAAAAAAGGCATTGCAGAGATAATAATTGCTAAACATAGAAACGGCCCGGTTGGTATGGTAGAGTTAGGTTTTCTTAAGGAGTTTACGAAGTTTGTTAATCTCGACCATAACCATATTGCATAAAATAATCGCTATAAACCAGTCGGGGCTAGCAAAACTCCGGCTGGTTTTTGCTAGGGTACGATACCCAGGAGCAGCATCAGGATACAAAAAAAGTCGAATATTAAGTTCGCAAGAGTTATAAATATTCGTATTTTTCTTGACTCAAGGAACATCTTCGGGTAATATTAAGGTGTTTGTGATGTAAGTAAGTTTTTTTGCGTGAAATGCCCATCCGCATAGGGGGGATAATGAGTTTGTCCATATACTCAAAGAGAAACCATCTTTAAAGGTGCTTCTATTTGGGTTATTTTTATGTCTGAGCCTGCCAAACTTACTAGTGGTGCAGTAACGGTGTAGTGGAAAGGAGCCGAATAAATGCAGGACCAATATGATTTGATTATTGTCGGAGCCGGGCCTGCCGGGATATTTACAGCTCTAGAGCTTACGGAACTTAACCCGGATATCCGTATTCTAATCCTCGATAAAGGCAGAACAATAGACCGCAGGGTCTGCCCCGCGCGTAAAACCGGTAAATGTGTTAATTGCCAGCCTTGCGGTATTACGAGTGGGTGGTCTGGAGCAGGGGCTTTTTCAGATGGAAAGCTATCGCTTTCCCCTGCGGTGGGCGGCAGAATTACTGATTATATGACCCAAGACGAGGCACAGGATTTAGTTAATTACGCTGATTCTGTGTATCTCAAATTTGGTGCTTCTTCGGTGGTACATGGGCTAAATAATAAGAAATTTGATGACATCAGATATGAGGCATCAAAGCACCAGATTCAGGTTATTCATTGCCCGGTTAGGCACTTAGGTACCGAGCTTGCGTGGGAAGTATTGCGAAGAATGTATGAGGCGCTCATGGCGCAAGGGAATGTAACCTTCCGTGAGTTGTTGACAGTTAAAGACATCCTAGTTGAAGATAATACAGTTAAAGGTGTTCGCGCAGTTAGCCCGACTGGTAAGGAAGAAGAGCTACGGTCCTCAATAGTGGTAATTGCACCCGGACGTGCAGGTGCCGGATGGTTGGCAGAACAAACCAAGCTGTTGCATATAAAAACTGAAAACAATGAAGTGGATATTGGCGTTAGGGTGGAAGTACCCAACTCAATTTTAGATCACTTAACGCGGGAACTTTACGAGCCTAAGCTCATTTATTTCTCGGATACTTTTGACCTCAAAACGCGGAGCTTTTGTGTCAATCCGGGTGGAGTTGTGGCAGAGGAGCATTATGATGGCGGACTGGCTGTAGTTAATGGCCATAGTTACTCTGACGACAGGCTCAAGACTGCTAATACCAATTTTGCTCTCTTAGTGTCAACTAAATTTACAGAGCCCTTTAATCAGCCCATCGAATATGGCCGTTATATTGCACGCTTAGCTAATATGCTGACTGGTGGCGGAATAATGGTTCAAAGACTCGGAGACTTACTGCGTGGCAGAAGATCAGATGAAAGTAAAATGAGCAAGTCTACCACTGTGCCAACCTTGAAAACAGCAGTGCCAGGGGATTTGAGTTATGTGCTGCCGCAACGCTACTTGACTTCGTTAGTAGAAACACTGCAAGCGTTTGACCACATTGCGCCTGGACTGTATTCTAAGCACACCTTGCTCTACGGTGTAGAGGTAAAGTTTTATTCTTCCAAGGTAATTGTGAGTAATAATTTTGAAACTAGCATCAAAAACTTATATACTATTGGCGATGGAGCAGGAATTACTCGAGGTCTAATCCAAGCTTCTGCCACAGGGGTGGTGGTTGCCCGAGATATTGCTTCGCGCAAATAAGGCTTGGCCCGAAGGAGGACGCATAATTGATAAGTAGGTATACCCACCCAGCAATGGGTAAAATATTTAATGAAGCAAATGAGTTTCAGAAATGGTTAGATGTAGAAATTGCCGTATGTGAAGTCTTGGCCGAAGACGGTAAAATTCCCGGCGCTGCCCTGCAGCAGGTCATTGAAGGGGCAAAAGTCGACGTAGCTAGGATCCGTGCTATTGAAGCGGAGGTTCGGCACGACTTAATAGCGTTTTTGCAGAGTTTAGCGGAACAGGTGGGTGATAGCGCGAAGTATATTCATCTCGGCTTAACGTCGTCAGATGTCAAAGATACGGCCTTAAGCTTACAGCTGGTGGAAGCTGCCCATATTGTAGAGCAAGATTTAATTGAGCTGCTCAAAGCTGTGGCCGTTCAAGCCAAGCAGCATAAGTTGACGATAATGGTGGGTAGGACGCATGGTATACATGCCGAACCGACCACTTTTGGGCTTAAATTGGCGCTATGGTACGCTGAATTGGAACGTCACTTGGAGCGACTGCGTCAGGCAACGGTAAGCATTCGCGTGGGGAAAATTTCCGGTGCCGTAGGTACTTTTGCGAATATCGAGCCCCAAGTAGAAGCAAGGGTGTGTGCCCGATTAGGCTTGGATGCGGCTAAGGTAAGCAGTCAAATTTTACAACGCGACAGACATGCGCATTTTGTCAGCACCTTGGCTTTAATTGGGTCATCTTTAGATAAATTTGCCACAGAAGTACGCAATTTGCAGCGTACAGATATTTTGGAGCTGGAAGAAGCCTTTGCTAAGGGGCAGAAGGGATCCTCGGCAATGCCCCATAAGCGCAACCCGATAACTTGTGAACAGATTGCTGGTTTAGCACGGGTTTTAAGAGGGAACAGTTTAGCCGCCATGGAAAATGTAGCGCTTTGGCACGAACGGGACATGACTCATTCTTCGGTGGAGCGGATTATACTGCCTGATAGCTGTATTCTGCTAGATCACATGTTACGCAAGTTTACCGGTGTTGTGGAAAATCTTCAAGTCTACCCTGCCAATATGGAGAAAAATCTCCGTCGAACTTACGGCATAACTAATTCCCAAAGAGTTTTGTTGGCACTGGTCGAAAAGGGGATGAGCCGACAAGACGCGTACGGCATAGTACAAAAGAACGCATTTGCCGCATGGGAGCAAGGATCGGATTTTTGCGAAGTTATCAAACAAGATCCCCAAGTTGCGATGCTATTAACCAGAGAAGAAGTAGATAATTTATTTGATTACGAGTATCATTTAAAGCATGTAGAAGATGTTTTTGCCCGTTTAGGGTTAACCTAAGGAGGAGAATTTATGGCAGCAGTAGTTCTAGTAGGCGCCCAATGGGGCGATGAAGGTAAAGGTAAAGTTACCGACTTTTTAGCCAGTCAAGCCCAAGTGGTAGTTCGTTCTACCGGAGGCAACAATGCAGGCCATACCGTGGTGGTCGGTGAGGAAGAATTTAAAATTCACTTGGTACCATCTGGTATTTTATATCCTGCAACAATCTGCGTTATTGGCAATGGGGTTGTGATCGATCCTAAAGTATTACTTACAGAAATGGATTCGCTTGAGGCCAGAGGAGTTAGTATCGCAAATTTGCGTATCAGCCCTAATGCCCATGTTATTATGCCTTACCACATCAAGCTCGACGAGTTGGAGGAAGAAAGTAAGGGCAATAATAAAATTGGTACTACTAAGCGTGGTATAGGACCTGCGTATATGGATAAAGCCGGGCGTACCGGGATACGTATGGGTGATTTAATCGAAGAAGATGGGTTTAGGCGTAAGTTGGAAAGCAATCTTCAGAGCAAGAATCTTATCCTGGAGAAAGTTTACGGCGCGAAACCATTTGTTGCGGAGAAAATTTTTGCAGAATATCTTGGTTATGCTAAGAGGCTGGCGCCTTACTTAGCCGACACATCATTACTTATTAATGCTGCTTTGGAACGCGGGGAAAAGGTGCTGTTGGAGGGGGCGCAAGGGACCTTGTTGGATCTCGATCACGGCACTTATCCGTATGTAACGTCCTCCAATCCCACCGCGGGAGGAGCCTGTGTTGGAGCAGGTATTGGTCCGACCCGCATTAAAAATGTGGTAGGCGTCATAAAAGCATATACTACAAGGGTCGGCGAGGGACCTTTTCCTACTGAATTAGTTGATGCAGCCGGAGAAGAAATCAGGCAAAAGGGTCATGAGTTCGGCACTACCACTGGTCGTCCGCGGCGTTGTGGTTGGTTTGATGCGTTAATAGCCCGTTATGCTGCCCGGGTAAGTGGCATTAATGCCTTTGCTCTAACCAAATTGGACGTGATGGGTGGATTGGAAACCATTAAAATTTGTATCGGCTATCAACGGGGCGATGAGTTGTTAACGGAATTCCCGCTGAGTCAAACAGCGTTGGCTGAATGTCAGCCGGTTTACGAAGAAATGCCGGGATGGCAAGAGGATTTAAGTCAAATGCGTTCCTTGGCGGAGCTGCCGCAAGCAGCTCGCAATTATTTGAACCGAATCAAAGAACTAACCGGGGTTGATTTGTTTCTTATAGCGGTGGGGCCGAGGCGTGATGAAACAATCGTATTGCAGGAAGCCTTCTAAAATGAACGTATCATTATCGCAGTTCATAGCAGCGGCCAAGCCAGGCTATTATGTACCAGTCCATCAACAATTTGCTGTCGGAAGGATTTCGCCTGTGGATATAATTGAGGCGCTTAATTTGACCGACGATAACCTTGTACTTTTGGAAAGCGGGAAAGGCGACGCAAGTCTGGCTCAAAATACCTTTATTGCGTATGCGCCGCGCTATGTGTTTTGCAGCAAAGATAACCGTGTAACCGTCAATAAAGAACTTATACCTGGGGTTAATCCTTATCAGTATTTAGAGCAAATGATTGGCGCCCGCCCGGCAGTGCAAATTACGGGAGCACCTGAATTTTACGGTGGCGCGGTTGGCTATGTTAGTTACGATATGGCACGCGTTTTTGAGCGACTACCAGATTTAAGCCACGATGATCTTCAAGTTCCGGATCTTTACTTTTTATTCTGTGAGCGGGTCATTGCAATCGATAACAAGACCGGCTTGGTTCAAGGAGTAGTTAACGTTCCGATTGATGGGAGTGAAGACCTGACTGAGCTCTATGCAAATGCTATCCGGGAATTAGCGGAGACTGAAGCATTATTAGGTAAAGTGCAGCCGCAAGCAGAAATACCTGTGCAGGCCTTGGCCCTGGAACATCTCTTCCAGCCGGAAGTAAATATCACTAAGGCTGAATTTGAGGCCATGGTCCTAAGGGCGAAGGATTATATCATGGCGGGTGACGTCTTTCAGGTTAACTTATCGCTTCGCTTGGCTAAAAAGCTAAGTGTCCAGCCGTGGGAAGTTTATAAGGTATTACGTCGGATTAACCCTTCCCCTTACGGTTGTTTTATCAATTTTGGCGACATTCAGGTAGTAGGTTCGTCCCCGGAGTTGCTGGTGCGTAATAAGGCCGGTCTAGCTGAAACGAGACCAATTGCCGGTACCAGGCGCAGGGGTAAGGATCAGCAGGAAGACAAGAAATTAGCGCACGAGTTAATTGCTAACGCCAAGGAACGAGCCGAACATATCATGTTGGTGGATCTGGAACGTAATGACTTGGGACGCGTATGTGAATATGGTACAGTTCAGGTTAACGAGTTAATGGTGATTGAAGCATACTCACATGTCATGCATATTGTCTCCAACGTGCAGGGGAAATTGGCTAAAGAAATGAGTAACTTTGATTTGTTAAAAGCCTGCTTTCCGGGAGGTACTATCACGGGTGCGCCAAAAGTACGCTGTATGGAAATAATTGAAGAGCTTGAACCTACCAGACGCGGTATTTATACAGGCTCTGTGGGTTATTTTGGGTTTGGCGGCGAAATGGAAATGAATATATGCATTCGTACGTTGTTGATTAAAGACAAGCAAGCCTATGTACAAGCAGGGGCAGGTATAGTGGCTGATTCCGTACCCGAGCGAGAGTACTATGAGTCGCTAAAAAAAGCGGAAGCACTGCTAAGGGCTATGGAACTAGCGGAACGAGGTAATTAAAGTGAGTTGGGTATGTGTTAATGGGGAATTTGTACTCGACACGGATGCTAAAGTTTCGGTGTGGGACCACGGATACTTGTACGGGGATGGGTTGTTTGAAACAATGCGTGCATACGGCGGTAAGATATTTGCGCTCGACGCACACCTTAAACGTTTGAGACAAGGCGCGAAATGCTTACGCCTAGAGATAAACTATGCAGATAAGCAATTGCAATGCCTCTTGCAGGAGACTATATGGCGTAATGATTTGGCGTCAGCTTATATTAGGCTTACTTATTCGCGTGGTGCGGGGCCAATCGGTCTCGACCCAGACCTCTGTCCGACGGGAACCCTGGTAATCATGGCTAAGCCTTCCCAAGTAGCACCTGTTATTTACAGTGAAGGTATCAGCCTGGGGGTCTCTCCTATCCGACGCAATCACCCCGCGGCTTTGTCACCGGCAATTAAGTCGCTTAACTTCGGCAACAATATTCTTGCTAAGATTTGGGCGAAAGAACATGGGTATGACGATGCGTTAATGCTTAACCAGGACGGCTGGCTTACCGAAACGACCGTCAGCAATTTGTTTTTTGTTAAAGGAGCGGCGGTATTTACCCCGGCACTGAACACGGGGATTTTGGCTGGAGTTACGCGGGAATGCATCATTAATAGTACTAAGGTAGAGCAAGGCATGTACGCGCTGAGTCAACTGCTGGACGCAGATGAAATATTTTTGACCAATTCGGGGAGTGAAGTTATCCCGGTGTGTGCGCTTGATGGTAGAATTGTGGGGAATGGTAAACCTGGTATGTTAACAAAACAGATTCACTCAGATTTCCAACAACTTGTTAGAGAGAAACTGCAGATATAGCAACAATGTAAGTAAATTCCCCGTAAAAGGATTAAGATATGGTTAAGAGTGGTACAGCATAATTTAACATATTTTAATCTAAATAAATATCTTGACATTATATTTAATATATCGTAAAATTTTGTCTTGTGGCGAACAAAACAAGAGCCATTAGCTCAGTTGGTAGAGCACCTGACTTTTAATCAGGGTGTCGTTGGTTCGAGTCCAACATGGCTCACCATTACGGCCCATTGGTCAAGCGGTCTAAGACACCGCCCTTTCACGGCGGTTACACGGGTTCGAATCCCGTATGGGTCACCATTATTCCTGCCTCGGTAGCTCAGTCGGTAGAGCAGAGGACTGAAAATCCTCGTGTCGACGGTTCGATTCCGCCCTGAGGCACCACTTTTGTTTTCTGTCACAATGTCACGGTAAGCAAATATGTTTTAAAAAGGCTTCGATTTTTGTTAGAATCGAAGTTTTTTGTTTTAATAACAGTTTTAATAACAGTCTAGCTATAGAATAAAGGTTTTAGCTTTCCGTCGAAGAATGTAGTAATAAAACGAATTAAGTGATTGTTTCATGAAAGCGAGGGGTAAAAAATGTTAGAGAATAACGAGTTGAGAAGAAAGGCCAGGAAGCAACTTCAGGGTAACTGGGGAAAGCCCATCTTGGCGTGCTTTTTGACGTTTGTAATTTTGGCAATTATTGCGGCGATTCCCGTTGCAGGGCATTTGGCGCAACTGTTGGTTGCCGGACCATTTATGATTGGCTTAATTATGTATTTTCTTCGGTTTCAACGTGGGCAGGCACCCACGGTAGAAGTAATCTTTGAGGGATTTACGAACTATATCGAAACACTTGGAATATACTGGTGGGTAGGATTGTGGGTAATGCTGTGGTCATTACTATTGGTCATTCCCGGGATTATCAAAAGCTTGAGCTACTCCATGGCCTATTACGTAGTTGCGGACAATCCTACGGTTGGAATTAGGAATGCATTAAATACAAGCAAGAAGATCACCTATGGCTACAAGGTTAAAATTTTCTTACTAAACTTAAGTTTTATAGGGTGGGGCATTTTATCCGTGCTTTCTTTAGGTATTGGCTTTCTGTGGCTCATTCCGTATATGCAATTGACTTCCGTGAACTTGTATCTTGAATTAAAAGATGCGAGCATAGCTAATGGAATTTGCACTTCGCAAGAATTCTAAGGTGGTCAGATGCTACAATGGTATTTTTACCATTTGACTAAAGCCACCCAAAACGGTATAATTTTCAATGCAGCATAAGTTTAGCTTAAATGAATTGTTTAAAAACCATTTACACTCCTGCGGAAGTGGCTCAGTGGTAGAGCATTGGCTTCCCAAGCCGAGGGTCGCGGGTTCGAATCCCGTCTTCCGCTCCAGCAAGTTTTTTCCTGTTTACGCGGGGATTGCCTATATACACACCAAACTTAAAGATTAGAGATTATAGAGATTAGAGATAAAGAAGAGAGAAGGTCGGATGCTGCCGGTCTTCTTTTTGTGTTTTGCGCCGGCATAATTATTGCCTAAATTGCCTATATTGCCTAATTTGATTAAGGAAGGAATTGAAACTTTAAAAGAAATGATAGTCAACAGCGAGGGACAACTAATCAACGGCCAAACCAACACAACCAATGAAACCAACACAACCAATGAAACCAACACAACCAATGAAACCAACACAACCAACACAACCAACACAACCAACACAACCAACACAACCAACACAACCAACACAACCAACACAACCAACGCAACCAACGCAACCAACGCAACCAACGCAACCAATGAAACCAATGAAACCAATGAAACCAATGAAACCAATGAACCTTCGTTAGCAGTGGGGAATGCTGTCTCATCTGAGAATTTTCCGGCGAGAAAATTTCAGGTTAACCTAAAAGGAGTCACCAAATTTAGGCCTCCGGATCGAGTGCTGAACCGAATATTATACGGGCTGATGTTAGTTGAAGACATTAAAACCATTGAAATGGCGCGTTTATTGGGTGTTAGCCAACGGGCAGTTGAACGTTGGATTTCGGAAGGAATTGTACCGAAGCAACCCAGACAAGATATGTTATCCACCATCTTGAAGTGTCCTCCACACATATTATTTAGTGAAGTTGATAAATAAATGTTGGTTTTTGTCTAAAATTATAAAACTACAAATTGACCGTGCGACTGATTATTGTTACTATGGAAGCAGGGAATGTGTATTTTGTAACAAGAGGTGTAGTGCGCATGCGAAAAGTTATTATAGCTTTAATTGCGGTAGTATTAATTGGCTGCGTCGTTCTGGTAACCAAATTATCGCCTCAGCGCGATGCGAGTAATCGGGCTGCTCTAGCTGCAGTAGCTAGTATGCAATCACAGCAACAAGTGGCTCCGGTGGCAACACGAACTATGTCTAACCCTAAGCCAGTTCAACAACCAGTTCAACAACCTGCAGTTAAGCCGGTCGAATCCCCTAAGCAAAGCCAACCTGTGGCCAAACCGGTTGAAAAAGCAAAACCTCCGGTACCGAGTCCGGACACATGGAAGGTCACCGTGCAGGACATGGGGCAAACTTTAGTTGCTAATACCTTGCAATATCAAATTACCGCAGCTAGAGTATCTATGGCTGATGGACCGATACAGCCTCAAAACGGAAATATGTTTTTGTTGTTTGACATGAATATAAGCAACACCGGATCCGGTGGAGTATCGCTTAGTCCGATAATGGTATTTAATTTAGTTGACGCTAATCAGACCACATACAGTCCTGATGTGCTCACTTCGAGTGAAGAGGCTTTAAATGTGTTGTTGGGGCCGCAACGGTCGGTTTCCGGTCAAGTTCGTTTCGAGGTACCTAAAAGTGTAAAACAGTGGACATTGCAAATTGACTCTTCATTGGTGGGTGCTTCGGTATCAAATATCCCGGTAACTATTAGTCAGTAACAACATTTAGTAATAGCAAGCTTAGTGGGACCGTAACCTTTACCCACTCTCAGTCATATGGTATAATTTAGTCAGAATTTTGCGTAGGAGGGTTTCCTTTGACAAAACATATTGTGACGATTACCAAGGCCAATCTTAAAGATACTTTGAAAACAGGCGGTTGCGGTGAATGCCAGACTTCTTGCCAATCTGCCTGCAAAACGTCTTGCACGGTCGGTAATCAAGTTTGTGTTAAATAGGTCTAAGTTTTAGTCGCGTCAATCGAACAATAAGCCCAGCCCACAATTGGGCTGGGTTTTAACTTTTATCTCGAGGAGGAAATTTTCTTTGGATTTGATCAACTACAACTTTGCGAGTAATCTGCACTGCTTTGAACAAGGCGGGATGAAGATTGTTTTAGACGTTAACAGCGGTTCGCTGCATTCTCTAGATGGGTGTGCTTGGGAAGTAATACAGCAACTGATTGCGTATAAGGGTTGTTGGGAGGAGGTTCAGGCCGACCTTGCGGCTAGATATTCTGCCGTGGAGTTAGCGGAAGTACTGGCTGAACTAACTCAGTTGGCGCAAGAAGGCAGTCTCTTTACGACTGATGTTACATATGTCAGGCCCGAGTTCCCCCGCGAGCCAGTGGTTAAAGCGATTTGCTTACATGTAGCGCATGACTGTAATTTAAGGTGTGAGTATTGTTTTGCCGGGACGGGTGATTTCGGTGGCGACCGTTCCCTTATGAGCCTAGAGGTGGGTAAACAAGCAATCCGGTTTGTTCTGGAGAAGTCGCGGCAGCGTAATCACTGTGAGGTAGATTTCTTTGGCGGGGAACCGCTGGTAAACCTTTCGGTGGTAAGGGAGCTTGTCGCTTATGGCCAAGTTGAGGCTGCCAAGCTAGGAAAAACAATCAAATTTACCCTCACTACCAATGCCGTACTTCTAAACCAGCAGGTGCGGGAGTTCCTGGCAACGAATGATATAAGTGTAGTGATGAGCCTTGACGGCAGACCTGAGGTCAACGATAAAATGCGTCCCTATGCCGACGGTTCTGGGAGCTATGCTACAATAGTTAAAAATATTCAGGCCTTTGCGGCTGAAAACAAGAATTCATCACAGTATGCGGTCGGCACTTACTATTATGTGCGAGGGACGTATACACATCATAATCTGGACTTTGATCTTGACGTCTTACATATGGCGGACTTGGGAATTAAGCAAATTTCTGTTGAACCAGTCGTGGCGTCGCCGCAAGATCAATATGCTTTTCGACCGGAAGATCTGCCTGTATTAATGCAAAGTTACGAGCGTTTAGCTGATGCATATCTGGAGCGGCAGGATAATTCAGACGGATTCGACTTTTTCCATTTTAATTTGGAACTCGGTAAAGGCCCTTGCCTTCCTAAACGTCTTTCGGGTTGTGGCGCCGGGCACGAATATTTGGCTGTAGCGCCGGATGGATCCCTTTTTCCTTGCCACCAGTTTGTCGGTAACCCGGAATTTAAGGTGGGCGACGTTTTTAGTGGCGAGATTGATCTTGAAATGGCGGCTCGCTTCCGCGATGCGCACGTTTATAATAAACCGGAGTGCCGCAAATGCTGGGCTAGGTTTTTCTGCAGCGGAGGGTGCCATGCAGCGGCGTTTAATTTTAACGGTGACCTGCACCAACCGTATGAATTGGGCTGTAAATTGCAACGTAAGCGCTTAGAGAGCGCAATGTACATTAAGGCCAAGCAAGCATTAAGTCAAGCAATTAGTTAGGAAGGATTTGATTGAGTGACTGAGCGCCGTACAGTATGTCCTTTGAACTGTTTTGATTCCTGCAGTTTAATTGCCAGGGTGGACGCGGGCAAGCTTACCGCGGTCGGCGGTGACCCGGAACATCCTGTAACCCAGGGTTTTATTTGTCCTAAGGGCAAGGCTTTGGCAGAAAGAGTCTATAGCCCGGATAGAGTTACCTTCCCATTATTTAAAAGTAAGGGGACATGGCAACGCATTACTTGGCAGGATGCTTATGCCATCTGGGCGGAAAAGCTTGTCAAGGCTAGGGAGCAATACGGTTCTCTTTCAGTCCTGCATCACTTTGACTATGGTTCCAACGGACTGTTGCGCAGTCTTGATCGCCGCTTCTTTAATGTCTTTGGCGGGGTCACAGTTCCCACCGGCAGTTTGTGTTGGGGCAGCGGCATCGCAGCTCAATTGTATGATTTTGGCGGATATTACAGCCATAGTTGGAGAGACTTGTCTAACTCCCGTACAATTATTTTGTGGGGACGAGATCCGATTGTTACCAACTTGCATATGCTACCATTTTTACGCAAGGCTAAAGAGCAGGCGGCCCAGATTTATGTAATTAACCCAACTAAGGTCAAGTCGGTAGACTTGGCTGACCACTATATAAGTGTTCGACCGGGTACGGACGGGGCTTTGGCATTAGGCTTAGCCTATATTATTTTAGAGGAACGTTTATTAGATTTAGGTTTTGTCCAAAACTATGTACAGGGTTTTGCTGAATATGCTGCAATGGTGAAAGAGTTCCCCCCGGAAAAGGTAAGTGAAATCACGGGTGTACCCCTCCAAGTTATGCAGGAATTGGCGCGGACCGTTGCCAGACAAAAGCCTACAGCAGTTATCTTTGGCTATGGCCCGCAACGCTATACGAACGGAGGGCAAACGATCCGAGCCATAAATGCGCTAATGGCTATTACAGGCAATATTGGCATATCCGGCGGGGGAGCAAATTATGCGCACCAATATAATCAAGGTTTGTTTAAAGACCTGACCCTACCTGAGTTAGCTCGGCATAAGCGGGAAATACCATTTGCGTCGCTTGGAAGACAGATACCGCAACTCGATCCGCCGCTTAAGGTTGCGGTTGTAACCAGGTCGAACCCTGTATGTCAGCATCCTGATACTGCAGTTTTCAGCCGCTCATTTCAGAGTATTGACTTTAAGGTCACCATTGATTTTCACCTCAACGATACGGCGGCTGTCTCAGATTTGTTTTTACCTTGTACAACTATTTTTGAGGAAGAGGATTTGATTGCGACTTCATGGAGCGAATATCTTGGTTATGCTCCTAAATTGATAGAACCTGTGGGCGAGTCCAAACCAGACCCGCTAATTTTCAGTGAGTTGGCCCAAGTGTTGGGAATGGGAGACTACTTTACGAAGACGAGCGCAGAATGGCTCGATGAAGCACTCGAACCGGCGGAAAAAAAGTTTGGTTTGACACTCGCTAGCTTGCGTGAAGGCTGGATCAGAAACCCGCAATTTAAAGATGTGGCTTGGCAAGAGCGTAGTTTTAACACTCCTTCCGGCAAAGTTGAATTGTTTTCGCAGCAGGCATTGGAGCAAGTCGGCGAGGGAACAGCACGCTTTGTCCCGGCGCTGGAGAGTGGTTCACAGGAGCTTGCGGGGTACCCGCTTTATTTTCTCACACCGCACCCATCCAACGCCTTGCACTCGCAATTTAATGCGGACGCGGATAATTACCCATATTTAGATATTAACCCGGAGACGGCTGAGAGCTATTACCTGCGTGATAACGATTTGGTGGTAGTGGAATCACTGCGTGGGCAACTGCTTTGTCGAGCCAGACATAGTGGGCGTCAACGAGCTGATACCGTTCAGGTAACTGAAGGAAAATGGCTTAAATTCGGTGGCGGAGTTAATTTCCTTACCCCAGGATTTCGCACAGATATGGGTGATGGTGTTCCCTACTACGATTGTCGCTGCCAATTGCGCAAATATTTTCCCGGGTAAGGGGGTAAGCATTTTGAGGCAAAAAATACTGGGGTTGAGCCTTTTTTTCTTGGTCGTCGCCATTCTTTCCGGTGCATTTTTCTATGGATATTATTACGGTAAACCGGGCAATGTTCAGGATCAAACTGTCGGTTCAGCTACTGATCCTCTGAATGTAATTAAAAATCTTGAGAAACAAGCGCAGGGTAACCCGAATAACCTCAGCATCACAGAGACCTTGGGTGATGACTATTTTGATTTAGCCAGTAGTCTGAGAAATAACGGTGATACGCAGCAGTCGCAGCTGTATTTTGCCAAAGCTGCTGCAACCTACAGTAAGGTCATGGCTTCAGAACCTACCCGAGTAGATGTGCAAACTGACATGGCCACTGCTCTATATTACAGTAATCAGCCGGATCAGGCTGAAGCAGCTTACAAAAAGGCAATTCAGATTAATCCTAACTATTTAAATGCAAGGTTAAATTATGGCATCTTTTTGCTTTATGTACGGGGAGATACGACCGGCGCCAGAAAAGAGTTGTTTAAGGCGATGTCCCTGCAGCCTTCTAGCGATACTTTGACTAAAATAAGGTCAATTTTGGCCCAAACCGATGCAACCACTGTTTCCCCCAGTACCAGTGGTACTCCGGATTGGAGTAAGGATATTGAGCCTGTAATATTTCAGGCGTGTGCTGCCCAGTGTCATGGTCCGGGTGGAACAATGGCCCAGGCGCCATTGCAAGACTATAATGCAGTAATGAAGTTTGTAACCCCCGGCGATATTAATAGTCCATTACTGCAGAGAATTAAAGACGGGCACGGTGTGAAGCTTGATGCGGCAACAATTGAGTTAATCCAGCGATGGGTTGCAGGCGGAGCTCCGGGACCCAAGTCAGGTTCCTAGACATTTTGGTCAATTTTGTGATTTGTCAAACATTTGTTATAATTACTGTGTCGTTCAGCGGCAGAGGAGAAAAGAAATGAAACTGGCTACACTAGCAAGCGGCAGTTCAGGTAACTCATCCGTTGTAACCGGCGGACAAACCTCACTGTTAATCGATGCAGGGCTTAGCGGCAAGGGAATTAGTACTAGACTGGAGTCCCTTGGAGTGGATGTAAAGAAATTAGCAGGAATTTTGGTTACGCACGAACATCAGGATCACATCCAAGGCGTGGGAGTTCTGGCTCGTAGGCATAAATTACCGGTTTATGCGCTGGAACCATGTTTCGCCGCAATGGAAGTTGGAGTGTTGCCGGATGGTTGTTGTCATGTTTTAGAGCAAGGCGAGGCTTTGGAAATTGGCGAGTTAAAAGTTGAGCTTTTTAATACCTCGCACGACAGCATGGCGAGTACTGGTTTTGTTTGTTTTCATGCCGAGAGTAAAATCGGATATGCTACAGACACTGGTGAAGTGTCACCTATAATGATTCGTAAATTGCGCGGCAGTAACGCCATGATTTTCGAGTCCAACCACGATGAAGAAATGCTATGGCGTGGCAGGTATCCTTATCACTTAAAGCAAAGGATTGCTGCTTCAACAGGACATCTATCTAACACCGATGCCGGTAAGGCTCTTGCTGAAATAATTGACCACAAGACCAAACGTATTATATTGGCCCATTTAAGCGAGGAAAATAACTTGCCGGATATTGCCCTACACACAGTGGGTAATATATTACACGAAGCGGGAGTGCCTGCTTTAGCACCGGAATTGAAAATTCGGACTGCGCCCCGCCATATGCCATTGGGGGTTGAGGACGTCTAACAAGTAGCTGAAGGAGAGTAGTGGTAATGGATTATTTCGATGAATCGTATCGTAAACGACCTAAGTATTTTCCGTACATAGTAATTGCGCTTGTTAGTGCCATTTTTGGGAGCATGTTTTCCTTGGCCATAGCGTCAAAGGTATTTAATCCCCAAACGCAGAACTCACCGGCCGGGCAAAATTTGACCGCGACGCTGCCTCAACCTAGCCGCGGGGGGGAACCAAGCAGTTATCAAGTTGTAAATATAGCTAAAGAAATAGGCCCAGCGATAGTTGGCATAGCAAATTTTCAACCGGCTGACGCTTATGGCGGCTCTGATTTGCAGGAAATAGGCAGTGGTTCAGGGATTATAATCGATGCAGTGAAGGGCTACATTTTAACCAACAATCACGTGGTAACCGGGGCTAAAAAATTAGTGGTTTCACTGGCAGACGGGCGCAATTTAGATGCTAAGATGATTGGAGCAGATGCTAGGACTGATTTAGCGATCCTGCAAATAAGTGATACCAAAAGGCTGACAGCAGCGGCTATTGGTGACTCGAATGCCCTGCAAGTTGGAGAACCTGTTGTGGCTATTGGCAATCCGGGGGGGCAGGAATTTGCCAGATCTGTTACTGTAGGGGTGGTTAGCGCCTTGAACCGGGTATTACAGTTGTCAGGTGAGTCTAGTTTTAATTTGATTCAGACCGATGCTGCCATCAATCCGGGTAACAGTGGAGGAGCGTTAGTTAACTGGCAAGGTCAGGTAATCGGGATTAATTCGGCTAAGAATCAGGAACCGGGTTTTGAAGGTATGGGTTTTGCTATTCCGATTTCCGATGCTTGGCCTGTTGTTAAACAGCTTATCGCAACCGGACATGCCAGTCATGCAGGTTTGCTGGTGACAATTGACAATCGTTATAATGAGGAGTATGCCCAGGCCAAGGGATGGCCCGCGGGAGCACTCGTGCAAGATGTCTCGCCAAATGGGCCGGCCGATAAGGCCGGGGTGCAATCGGGAGACATTATTACTGCTGTAAATGGCAAGGCTGTAGCAAACTACTATGACCTGACACACGAGCTCTTTAAATATAAGGCCGGCGACACTATAAAACTCGTGATTTCACGCAATGGTAAGCAAATAACGACCAGTGTTGTGTTAGCCGAATTGCCTGCCGGAGAATAAGGCTGGTGATTTGATGCAAATCAAAGTTGTGGCGGTAGGCAAGCTGAAGGAAAGATTTTGGCAAGCCGGAGTGGATGAGTACTTAAAGCGGTTGAAAAGTTACGCCAAGGTGGAAATAATTGAAGTAGAAGATGAAAAATGTCCGGAGGCATATTCAGTTGCGCAGGCTTTACAAGTCAAACAACGTGAAGGGCAACGAATCATTAAGGCTGTTGGGCTTGGGAGTTTTGTCATTGCGCTGCATTTAACAGGCAAGGAATTCACCTCGGAAGGGTTCGCAGCATATCTGGATGATTTAGCTCTCAACAGTAGGAGTCATGTGACCTTTATTATCGGCGGGTCCTTGGGGCTGGCGAATGAGGTTTTAGAGCGGGCCGATTTGCATTTGGTATTTTCCCGCTTTACCCTGCCGCATCAATTGATTCGGGTTGTGTTACTTGAACAGCTTTACCGCGCTTGTAAAATTAGTCGTAATGAACCATATCATAAATGAAGCCATTTTTTTGAGCTGTGATTTTTGAGCTATAAAGAGGGAGAACCCATGCAGTGCTTGGGTTCTCCTAGTCTTTGAATTATATCCAGATAATATTTTACACATAGTATCAAGGGAGAGAACGTGATGAATCCAGCCCAAACCGTAAGCCCGCGTATTCTTATAGTTACAGCTGTCCGTGCTGAACGTGAAGCTGTGTTGCGAGGGGTACAAGCTGACCCTAGGTTTGATGTCATCATAGGCGGCGTCGGAGCTGTAGCTGCTGCAGCTAATACAACAAGGGTCTTGGTATCTGGGCGCTATGATCTAGTTGTTTGTGCCGGTATTGGAGGAGGTTTTCTGGGCCGAGCCGAACTAGGGTCGCTGGTAGTTGCCAATAGTATCGTGTGTGCCGATTTAGGCGCAGATTCCTCGGACGGGTTTTATAGCCTTGAGGAGTTGGGTTTTGGGACAACCAAAGTTGCAGTTGATGCAAGACTGGTGGATAGTGTCGCCCTTGCCTTGAGGCAGGCCGAGCTTTGCGTAAACATTGGAGTGGTTCTAACCGTATCTACGGTTACCGGCACGCCTGCGGGTGCAGCGGGGTTGGCTGCCCGAGTGCAAGACGCTACTGCTGAAGCTATGGAGGGGTATGGCGTTGCCTATGCTGCACATACATGCGGTATTCCTGTTTTAGAGCTGCGGGCCATCTCAAATGTGGTTGGTCCACGTGACCGTTCAGCCTGGCGTATCAAAGAGGCTCTGCAAGTACTTACAACGGCCTGTGTTATATTAACGGAGGTGTTATAATGAAGATTGCTTTTTCACCATGTCCAAATGATACGTTTGTTTTTCATGCGTGGGCACACGGCTTAATACCTGGTGCACCTAAACTTGACGTCACCTATGCCGATATTGATATCACCAATAGTTTGGCAGCCGGGGGCAATGGACCGGATGTAGTCAAAATTTCCTATGCCGCGCTGCCGTGGGTATTGTCGGAGTACGCCTTGTTGTCCTGTGGAGGTGCGCTAGGCCGGGGTTGCGGGCCCTTGGTTTTAATCCCTAAGGGTGACGGCACTCCACAAGCTGCCGCAGAACTTGCCGGGCGGCGCGTAGCGGTGCCCAGCGAGCGTTCAACCGCCTATTTGCTGTTTAGGTTATGGGTAGCGCAGAACGTGCCGGGCGGTGTGGGTGAAATTGTAGTTCTACCGTTTCATGAGATCATGCCAGCAGTACGTGACGGGCAAATTGACGCTGGCCTGGTTATCCACGAGGCACGGTTTACCTATCCGGCCTACGGGTTAAACTGCTTAAAAGACCTCGGAAGCTGGTGGGAAGAGGATACCAACTTACCTATCCCTTTAGGCGCTATTATTGCGCGGCGTTCGCTAAATCTTGACCAGATTTCGGGTTGGATTCGCGAGTCCGTCAAGTACGCCTGGACGCATCCTGAGGCATCCATGGAATATGTGTTAAGCCATGCCCAGGAGCTCTCACCTGAGGTAGCTAAAGCGCACATTAACCTGTATGTTAATGAATTTACGGAGAATATTGGTGATGCCGGATATCAGGCGGTTGTAACCTTGCTGAGGCGTGCGTCCCAGGCGGGACTAGTACCGGAAATTGATTTTGCCACACTGTTCGCGTAAAGCATAGAACATATTTTTTGGGTTTATACAATAATTTATCAGAAAATCCTGGCAGAAGGGTGATCAGCATGATTGTAGATATGCATGAAGTTTCCTTAATAAGAGATGGCTTATATTTGTTGGCAAATATTAATTGGCAAATCAACCCGGGTGAGAATTGGGTCGTTTTCGGCCTAAATGGTTCAGGGAAGACTACCTTGTTAAAGCTGGTGACGTCCTATATACGGCCGTCAAAAGGCGAGATGAGTGTACTAGGCAAGCAGATTGGACGGTATGATGTGCGTGAACTGCGCAAATTAATCGGTTGGGTGAGTTCATCGCTGCAAGAACAGCTGCACGCATATGATACTATCTTAGATATAGTCTTAAGTGGTAAATTTGCTACGATTGGCTTGTATGATGTGCCCTCACAGGAAGATAAAAACAAAGCGCTGGCAATTCTACAGCAGTTGGGTTGTGAGAGTATGCTTGGGCGTACCTATGACACTTTGTCACAAGGCGAAAAACAGAAAATTCTTATCGGCAGGGCCCTGATGAATTCGCCGCAGTTGTTGATTTTGGACGAACCGTGCACGGGTCTTGATGTATTGGCGCGCGAGCAAATTCTTAAGGTAATTGACAAACTTAGCAAAGCTGAAAATGCTCCGACCTTGCTTTATGTCACGCATCATGTTGAGGAAATCCTCCCTGAGTTTAATCGGACCTTATTGCTGCAAAAAGGCAAGATTCACTCTATGGGAGTTACACGTGAAGTGATCGCGAGTGAAAACATGTCCGATTTCTTACAAACACCCGTTTCCATCACGTGGCAAGTCAGCCGTCCTGCCATCTGCTTTGAGGTGCAAGACTAATACCTTAAGCCCTGCTGCTAAATAAATTCGAGGCGCTTATGCTGTAGGATTAGAAACGGATTGATTCTCGATATCAATCCGTTTCTGTTCGTGTTTTAGGTCTCTTTGTATTTCTACAATATACAAATGTCCATATTGAATGTATATACTCTAATATGTTATTATAAAGTCATTGCAAAATAATTTAGCTCAATTTTGAGAGGAGTGATTACAATCAAAGTTTTAGTAATGGATGGAGTATCAGAAGAGGGGTTAATTCCTCTGCGGCAGAACCCCCAAATTGAAGTGGTTATCGGTAGTAAGATGACTGAGGATGAGTTGGCCGGGGTCATTTCGGATTATGAAGGTTTGATTGTTAGAAGTGCTACCAAGGTAACCGCCAAGATTTTGGAAAATGCAACCCGGCTTATCATAGTCGGACGTGCCGGCGTCGGTGTAGATAACATTGATCTGGAAGCCGCAACTCGCAAAGGGGTATTGGTTGTCAATGCTCCGGAAGGCAATACGATTGCTGCAACAGAGCATTCTATTGCCATGATGCTCGCTATGGCACGCAGCATTCCCCAAGCCGCCGGGAAGATGAGAGAAGGCGTATGGGAGAAAAAAGGTTTCATGGGCGTTGAATTGCGCGGGAAGGTATTGGGCGTAATCGGCCTAGGTAGAATTGGTTCTGCCGTTACCTCACGGGCTCAGGCGTTAGAAATGACAGTATTGGCCTATGACCCTTTCATCACAGAAGAGAAGGCACAGAGTATGGCGGTAGAACTAGTCAGTCTGGAGGAAGTGTTCAAACGCGCTGACTTCATTACTGTGCATATGCCTAAAACTAAAGAAACCTATCACCTGTTAAACAAAGAGGCTTTTGACCAAATGAAACAAGGTGTGCGCATTATCAACTGTGCCCGTGGTGGTATTGTCGATGAAGCAGCCCTTTATCAAGCTATGGTTGAAGGCAAGGTAGCAGGTGCTGCCTTGGACGTGTTTGAAACAGAGCCCACTACGGACAGTCCTTTGATAACATTACCTAATTTCATTGCTACACCTCACTTAGGAGCTTCAACCGAAGAGGCCCAGCTCAATGTAGCTGTTGATGTTTCGGAGGAGATCGTTGCTGCCCTGACCGGTAAAGTAGTTAAAAATACGGTAAATATACCCTCTATCAGCCCGCAAATCTTGGCTGCTGTACGGCCTTACCTTACATTATCTGAAAAGCTCGGGCGCTTTATAACATTCCTCATTGCCGGACGAGCTAAAAAGGTTGAGGTAATTTGTAGCGGTGACTTCAGTAAGGAAGAAGTAAGTCACATTGTTACGGCTTCGCTTAAGGGTTTGCTCGATCCAATTTTGCAAGAAACAGTAAATTACGTTAATGCCGCTCATTTAGCTAAAAACCGTGGGATTCAGATCTTGCAATCAGTTGATGACGCCGATGAAGGATATTCCAATCTGATTACCATCAAGGTAATCACTGACAAGGGCGAGAATACGATTTCAGGTACGTTATTTGGCAACAACGACCCGCGCATCGTGGATGTGGACGGGTATAGGATAGACGTTGTTCCAACTAATTCTATGTTTTACGTACCGCATCAAGATAAACCCAGGGTAATAGGCGCGGTATGTACCATTCTCGGTACCCACGATATCAATATTGCAACGATGTCTGTAGGGCGTAAAGAAGTTGGCGGCACTGCGATTATGTTAATGTCAGTTGACGGCGAAGTTCCGGCTGAAACCCTTCAGGGTATTGCCGGAGTTGCAGGTGTTAATGACGTAAAGTTGATCACACTTTAGGTTGAAGTTAAAAGGGTCTACTGTTTATATGCATGTAAACAGTAGACCCTTTTTCTGTTATGGGGTTAGCTAGAGGAGTGAGCCTTAAGCCAGGCAATGGCATAGGCAAAAACTTCTTCCTTGTCAGGTTCATTGTGAATTTCATGGTACATGCCATCCCAGATTTTAAGGGTACAGTTCGCTGCAGTCTGCGCGAAGGTTGTACTGGCTTGCCATGAAGTCACGGGATCCTCCTTACCATGCATCAGTAACAAGGGAAGTGTGAAGTCAGATGCATGTTTTAACGCCCACAGTCCGGCACTGTTGCAAGCACTGAACAGGCGTGCCGAGATCTGGTCATGGACGCGAGGATCTAGTTCGTAGGCTGCGACCACCTTTAGATCGTGGCTGAGTCCTTTAGCGTCCAGGCCTGTTGACTGTGTAAAAGAAGGGTAGAGTTTGGCCATCAGCCTTACTAATACGACCTTTACGGGCGACGGTGCAAAAGCTAACTTAAGCCATGGGCCGGTGGCAATGACCCCAGCCAGGGTTGGGTTGCGCCTTAGAGCATAGTTGAGGACTAAATTTCCTCCCATGCTGTGTCCGTAAAGAAACAAAGGTTGTTTAGGCGCAAGCAGGGCACCTTTGTTGAGTAAAAGTTCGAGGTCATCCATTAAAACTGAATACGCTGGGATGTGGCCGCGTTTGCCGGAAGATTTACCGTGGCCGCGTAAATCAGAGCTAAGTACAACAAAGGATGCACGCGTTAAGGCAGACACCAAATCTGCATATCGGCCGCTGTGCTCTCCGATGCCATGCACAAGACATATTACCCCTTTTGGTTCGCCCTCCGGCTGCCATAGTTGGGTGAAAAGGCTTGCATCATTGCCCGTTAGCTGAAACTCACTGTGCCGCAATTCACATCACCTCGTTTAATCACATGGTTGCATAGCTTTGAAGTCTGAAAGCATTAAGGGTTAGCGCTATAACTCCCGATTAGAGGAGTAACCTCATTTGACCATAAATTCTGTTCACACGCAACATCGAGTATAGGCTTTTGAACCATTTCGGTCAGGTATTTTTCTTGTGACTGGGAGTTAACATGATTTGAAATTTGGGACAATGCATACTGGGAAAAATCACGTACGAGGCAATTAAAAATAAAATCCATTAGGTCGAGCGAAATATTGTAAATGCGACAGTTTTCAATAATCAGTTGGGCATAGACAATGAGGGTAAACATTTCGCCCAAAGCCAGCATATAGTCAATGTTCTTGCGTTGGGTTGTATCTGGTGCCGCATTAAACAAAAACTCTCGGAACAGCTCCAACTGTTTTTTAAACACTGTCACGTTCGGCGACTCCATACCGTCATATGCTTTACGATAATCGGGGAATTTTATCGTGGCAAGCTTGCCGGTTTTTTGCAGGAAAAGATAGGCATCGTCCGCAGGGTCATTGCGTTGGGCAATTTCCGGATAGTCAACTGGGTCGAAAAAATAGTTTTCCATGAATTTTATTACCAACGCAATATTGACGTGTGTTGTGCCCTCCAACCGTGGTATCATGCCGATATCGCGAATCGCACATTCAAAATAAGTATCTTGTTCAAAACCTTTAGCAGCAATAGCATCAAGGAGCATATCGATAACTTGCATGCCTTGGGTGGTCACCTTCATTTTTTGAATTGGGTTAAATAGAAGATAGCGTCGGTCTATGTCGGAAGAACTCCGAAAATAGTCAAGGCTACGCAAGGCGTAAAGTTTCATCGCCACAGTACGCGCATAAGCTTCTGTGCAAATTTTTCTGATGTGGGGGAAATCTGTAACTTTTTTACCGTAAAGAGTGCGAGCATGGGCATGATCAATAGCTTCGTACAGTGCATGGGTGCAAATACCGATTGAAGCAAATCCTAACTGGAATTTACCAATATTGACCGTCGACAGGGATGAATCCCAGGCTAGAGCGCCGGTGGAAATGATATCGTCAGCGGTAATCGGGTAATTAATCAAATCGTATTCTCCCACAAAGGCGGGCCGAACACCGGAGGTCGATATTTTTTTTACCAATTTGTAATGACGGTGTTTAGGTTCAACTACAAAAAACACGTAGTCATTGGTGTCGCTAAATTTGCCGAAGGTGCTTACCAAGGCAGCTTCGTTGGCATTGCCAATATAATATTTGCTTCCATCCGCTGAGTACGTATTATCGCCGGACGGAATTAATTTGACTTCATTTGCATAAAGATCTGCGCCGTGCGCTCGCTCTGACAGGCCGAAGGCAAAGATAGCTCCGTCGTTAAGCAGGCTTGCAGTTTTGTGTTTAACATTCTCATTACTACCCATCCAAATGGGTCCTAGCCCCAGGATAGTAACCTGGTAGCAGTATTGATAGGCTAGGGAATAGAAGGCTAAAACTTCGTTGTAAGCACAGATGCGGGATAAATCGAACCTAGCGTCCGCTTCCCCGTAGCCAGCCGGAGTAAGTAATGTGGCGAAGACTTTTTCTTGCTTGAGGAAGTGAATAAAATCTTCGTACCACCGACTTGCTTGATCATCCTCTTTAATACTAATCAAGCCTTTGCGCTCGAAAAATTCAATCGTCTTCGTCATAATTTGCTCGGTTTTGGGGTCCTGGTGCATCGCGGTATACTTCTGGGGGTTAAGCAGTAAGGACATAAGCAAGACCTCCTCGATATTTTATAATTATTCCCTCTAAGAATCCCGGATTGGCTGAGGAGTAAGGCTGTTTTGTAGCTTAACTAAGGTCTCCCAGCCATAAATGTAATGCATTTGCAAGTAGAGAATTCCCGGATTTGGTTTGTGGCGTACGAGGCGGTTTGCTCCAGCGAATACGCTAGCAGCAGGGATGTGGGCAGCGGCTTGTTGAGCTATAAGTGCTTGGACAGCACGACAACGTGCCGCAGGGTTTGGGGCATAGTCACCGTGCGCTGGAAAATAAACTGTGGCTGATAATTGCTCCAAACGTTGTAGGCTCGCCTGAAAAGCAGGTAGACCACTAACAGCTTTATTTTGTTCTAGCCAGACACCAGGGTATGCTATTTCATTGGGAAGTAGCTGATCCCCGGTAAATAACATACCGAGCTCTGCTAAGTAAAAGGAGAAGTGACCGGGAGTGTGCCCGGGGGTTTCAATCGGCTGTAAGTGATAATCTCCGGCTTGGAGTTGTTCGGCTGCGTTGATGTAAGCTACTGGTGGCGGACTTTCGGTGTAGCGGCGAAATGCAAGGTATACCTCTTGCATTAAGGGGTAACTTTCTGCCGGGAGTCCCCACTCGTTGTATATGGTGTTTTGCATGTTCTTCACATAGTCCGGCTGAGTGAATTCCTGCCACTCCTTATAATCGCGTGCGCTAATTAATACTCTAGCCCCTGTCTGGGCCAAAGCCACGGCAGCTCCCGCATGGTCTACATGCCAGTGAGACAAGATGACCTGCTCAAGTTTGGGTACACCTACTTGTTCACACATGTCAAGGATAGCTTGGATACTCTGCCCGACATTGGTACCACAATCTAACAGGGTTGGAACTGCGCCGGTAAATAAAAACAGGTTAACGTGTTCCACACTTACAGGCACCGGAACCCGCAGTTGAAATATATTACGAGCAATTTCTTTTATTTCCGGCTTGCCTTCTTTCATGCACTTTCCCCTTTTCGGCTAAGCTAAACGTTGTTTGAACTCATGCGTGAGTAAAGGAACTATTTCAAATAGATCACCCACAATACCATAATCTGCTACAGCAAAGATATTTGCTTCAGGATCCTTATTGATCGCCACAATAACCTTGGAGGAGCCCATACCTGCGAGGTGTTGAATTGCGCCAGAGATACCACAGGCAATATAGAGCGTGGGTGAAACAGTCTTGCCGGTTTGGCCGACCTGATATTTATACTCGCGATAGCCTGAGTCTACAGCTGCGCGCGAGGCTCCGACAGCGGCACCAAGCACATCAGCTAATTCATCCACAACTCGAAAGTTTTCCGCTGACTTTATGCCGCGTCCAGCTGAAACAATAATGTTAGCGTCAGTTAGTTCCGGACGGCTGGATGCTGCTCGCACAACTTCACGGATAATTGCCCTAAGATCAGCCGGGTCAATGTTTACAGCAGTCTCAATTACTTTAGCACTGCGGTCTTGTGCCGGATCGGCAAGAGTAAAGGTGTTCGGACGGATAGTGGTGATAATAGGAGTAACCTCAGTATGAATATGGCTAAAGGCTTTACCGGCATAGATGGGTCGAGTAAATTTGACAAAGTAATTATCATCCTGCTCCATCCCAACACAGTCCGAAACTAGTCCGACACCCAAACGCTGAGCGAGGCGAGGAGCCAGGTCTTTGCCGAGGACAGTGTGCCCAAGTAAGACCAGTTTAGGTTGGTGTTCTCTAATAACCTTGTTGAGCACCGATGTATATGCTCCGGTGCTGTAGTTTTCTAGAGCGGGAGCCTCAGCCAAAATCACTTGGTCGGCGCCATATGCAGCTACGACTGGGATTAACTCACCTACACCAGTGCCTAAAAGAACAGCGCTTACAACTTCGCCTGTGCGGTCTGCCAGCCGGCGGCCTTCTGAGAGTAGCTCGAGTGATACTTTGCGCAGTTGCCCATTTGTATGTTCCAGAATGACAAAAATATCGTTTGCCATAAATTCTTCCTCCTTGCAATTTACCCGTTATTAAATGACTTTGGCTTCTGCCAGTAATACTTGAACTAATTCAGCTGCGGTTTGCTCCGGTTCGCCGAAGATGCGCCGACCGGCTTGCCGTTGGGGTGGCAGGCTAAAGGAAGCTAGCTTCATTTTGGCTCCTGTCTGTCCGATGGCGGCAGGAGAAATGCCTAGATCGGCCAGACTGAGTATTTTCAACTCTTTCTTTTTAGCTTTCATAATGCCGGCAACAGATGGATAACGGGGTTCGTTTAGTCCTTTTTGAGCGGTTAAAACTGCGGGTAGAGTAACTTCTATCACTTCATAACCACCGTCAATATCATGCGTAACTATTGCGACATTCTCGTTAATTTCCAGACTGAGGACACTTGATACTGAATCAACACCTAAAATTTCCGCTAAACGGATAGCTACTTGACTGGATTGTTCGTCAATTGCCACCCTGCCGGTTAAGATGATGTCATAGGGCAAAGTCTTAATTACTTCTGCCAGTACATTGGCGGTAACAAATTCGTCGCTGCCTTCTAAGGCAGATTCTTGTAAGGCTACAGCCTTATCTGCGCCCATGGCCAGGGCGCAGCGCAAAGCTTCGCTTACGTGTGAGCCGCCTAAGGCTACCACTGTGACCTCCCCGCCAAACTGTTCTTTCAGCTTGATTCCTTCCTCAATGGCAAATTCGTCGTAGGGATTAATTATTAGGCTTACTCCACTTGGATCAATTTTGCCCTCCGAGTCCAATACTATTTTCGCTTCTGTGTCGAAAGTTTGTCTCAACCAAACAACAATATTCACAGCGGTTCCTCCTTTGTAGTTAGAAGCAAGAGTTTGCTATACCTAAATGAATGAACGTTCACTCATTTAGGTATAGCGTATCATATAAACCCAAGTACAGACAATAGGTTTATGTAAATTTTCTTATGCAAAATCCTACCTATATTTATAACTTTTAATTTGTGCTGGACAAGTCCCTGAGTGGCGTTGTTAAAAAAAGACAGTCGTCAAAATGACGACTGTCTAAGCATCGATTATGTTAAATATACTACTATTCGCCACAGTGAGTTGCTGGGGATACGGCTCCTTTCATTTTGCAATCCTCGCAAACCATTACGCCGTGATCATCATATAAATCGTCTTGGTCAACTTCAGTACCACATTTTGCACAAACCGCCATTTTAATCATCCCTTCATTTGTTCTCATCTGACAGGTAGCTGTTTTAAGTTGATACTTTCTAATAATAAATATAACATAATTTCTGCTGAAAAAAAATACTACTTGCTGACGAAAAAGGTAAATTTGGTAGCCTATTGGTAACCCATGGTATAATCGTGGACGTAGGCAGTAGAATGTAGGCAGTAGAATGTAGGCAGGTATGATAGGAGGAGCATGTATGGAAAAACTGCTTGAGAAGTATGCAAAACTAATTGTAAAGACAGGGATTAACCTACAAAAGGATCAGACCCTGGTCGTGACCGCGCCCATCGAAGGTGCGGAGTTTACGCGCATGATCGCCGAGGTAGCATATAAGTCAGGGGCACATGATGTTGTCATCAACTGGGTAGATGAATTGTTTACAAAGCTGCGGTATACAGGCGCCTGAAGAGGTCTTTGACGAGTTCCCGCAGTGGCGAAGAGAATTCTATTTGTCCTATGCGCGTAAAGGTGCCGCATTTCTAACTATAGCTGCAGAGGATCCCGAACTGATGCAAGAAGTTCAACCTGCACGAATTGTCCAGGCACACAAAGCCAGTAGCACAGCTTTGCAAGAATATAGAGAAAATCTGATGAGTAATAGAAATGTGTGGTGCATTGTATCGATACCAACCTTAGCGTGGGCTAAGCAAGTGTTCCCACTAGAATCAGATCCTAACGCTGTAAACAAATTATGGGAAGCAATATTTAAAACAGTGCGAGTAGATCGGAATGATCCTGTTGCAGCCTGGGAAAGCCATAAACAGTGCCTCAAAGCAAGAATGGACTTTTTGAATATGCAGAAGCTGAAACTTCTCCACTTTAAAAATTCTCTGGGCACGGATTTGACCATTGAGCTGCCTGACAATCACATTTGGCTGGGGGGATCAGACTATACACCGGATGGGGTGGAATTTATCGCCAATATGCCGACGGAAGAGGTATATACAGTACCTAAAAAAACCGGTGTAAACGGTGTTGTAGTGAGTTCAATGCCTTTAATCTATAATGGTAACTCCATCGAAGAGTTTTCCCTGACATTTAGAGACGGAAAAATTGTAAAATATACCGCTAAGAAGGGTTATGAAACCTTAAAGAGTATCATCGAAACGGATGAAGGCTCCTCTTATCTGGGGGAAGTTGCCCTGGTCCCCTATGATTCGCCTATTTCTAACGCCAATATTTTATTTTATAATACACTGTTTGACGAAAATGCAGCGTGCCACCTGGCAATAGGTAAGGCTTACCCCGTATGCCTAAAAAATGGTGAAAATATGAGTAAATCGGATTTGGCCCAATTGGGCGTGAACGATTCGTTCGTGCATGAGGACTTTATGATTGGTACCTTCGATCTTGCAGTGACCGGAATTACTCTGGCGGGTGAGTCGGTAGCTATCTTTAAGCAAGGTAACTTTGTTCAAAGCTAGATAACTAAGCCACATTTGCTAATTTCGGGTAAATATGAAGATAAATGATTAAATATGCACTTTTTCGATTGTTGACGACTGCTTTTTCCAGGAGTAAACTTTTAATCACATGCAAAATTTGTATAATACATACATTTGGTTAAGAGGCGAAACTGTACATGGTGGCGTTAAATGAGTATTTGTTTTTTGGCTGTGAGGGGCTGCTTTTATTAGGCGGCCTATTGTCTTTTGTCCTCCAAACTAAAGCTAAGCTGAGCATGGTTATCGCCTTTGCTGCTGCCAGCATTGCTTGCTTAGGTGGGCTTGGGCTCGGTCTTAATGTATTGTTAGCCGGTAATAACCTGAATTTGACGTTGCCATGGTCACTTGCAAGCAGTGCTATAACTTTTACTGTGGGGCCGTTAGAGGCCTTTTTTATCACAGTTTCGGCTTTAGTGTGTTTTGCCGTATCGATATATTCAGTCGGTTATGTCCAATCGTATATAGGCAAACATAATGTTGGTGTTTTGGGTCTATTATACTGTTTATTCATTTTCGCGATAATTGGTCTGATCGCCAGTGGGTCGGCGGTGTTATTTCTGTTTTTATGGGAATTAATGTCCATAGTGTCCTACTTATTGGTCGTATATCATCATAGGGACAGTCAGGTAAGGCAAGCAGGGTTTACTTATGTGGTAATGACTCATATTGGTACGATGTTCATTGTCTTAGCCTTCTTATTGATGTACGTGTATGCGGGCAGCTTTAGCTTTGCTGGGTATATTTTGGTTGGGAGAAGTATGCCGGCAGCAGTAAAAAACATTATATTTTTGCTGGTGGCAATTGGTTTTGGCACTAAAGCAGGCATCATTCCTTTACATGTCTGGCTGCCAAAGGCACATCCGGCTGCTCCCAGCAATGTTTCAGCCATTATGTCCGGCGTGATGATTAAAACCGCAATTTTTGGCTTAATAAAATTTATCTTTGTAATTTTGGGTAATGGTCCGGCTTGGTGGGGAATCTTGCTGCTCGTCATCGGCAGCGCGTCTGCCCTCTTAGGAGTTCTGTATTCACTGATGGAAACCGATATCAAACGGTTTTTAGCGTATTGTAGCGTGGAAAATATGGGCGTTATCCTACTCGGTATGGGAGCTGCCATGGTTTTAGCCCGCAATGGTTTTGTTGCATTAGCAGCAGTTGCCTTGATGGCAAGTATGTTCCATGTCTTAAACCATGCTATTTTTAAGGGGTTATTGTTTCTTGGCGCCGGTTCCGTTAATTTTGCAACCGGAACCAGGAATATTGAAAAAATGGGGGGACTGTTGCGACGCATGCCGTGGACAGGCCTTTTCTTTTTGGTTGCATCGGTCTCCATAGCAGCTCTACCTCCTTTTAATGGCTTTATTAGTGAGTGGTTAACCTTTCAGTCATTGCTAGCCTTAGGCGCTAGTGGAGGAAATCTTTTTCTGGAAGTTTTGGGCCCATTAGCTGGGGCTGGGCTGGCCTTAACGAGTGCATTGAGTGCCGCCGGTTTCGTAAGGGCCTTTGGGATTCAGTTTTTAGCCCTGCCCAGGAGTTCCGGTGCCAAGAATGCCAAGGAGGTCCCAATAAGTATGCGCATAGGGATGGGCATACTGGCGGCTCTGTGTCCGTTGCTGGGTGTCGTTCCCTTTATTATTATCAAGCTACTCGCCCCTGTTACAGCAGTTTTGCTGGGTGTACACACAGCACCGGTGTTAGGGAATTATTTTCGCTTAAGCATACCTTCCGGTGTTGGGCAACACACAGCTTTGTCCGCTTTGTTAGTGCCGAGCTTGTTAGGAATGGCCGGATTGGTAGCTTATTTAGTCGTTAAGTATATCGGTAAGGGCGGTTCGGTCAGGTATGCTGAAACGTGGAATTGCGGAACAACTCTTACCCCGCGGATGGAATATACGGGGACAGCCTTTGCCAAGCCTTTGCGAATGATTTTCCGACAAATCTTTTTACCTGAACGAGAAGTAAAGACAGAATATACGGTTGAACCGTATTTTAAGGCCGAAATGAGTTATGAAGGTAAAATTAAGCCGGTTTTTGAAGATGTTCTCTACCGACCCGTAACACGGTTGTTCGTTGTTGTCGCGAATAAGATTCGCGTGCTCCAATCAGGCAGCATTCATTTATATTTGCTATATATGTTTGCCACTCTGGTTTTACTGCTCATTTTTGCGAGATAGGAGGGGCCAATGATTAGAGTGTTGCTAATTAATTTTGTTCAAGCCGCATTGCTGGTGGTTATTGCTCCACTAGTTGCCGGCATAATCAAAAAGACTAAAGCGAGGCTGCAAATGCGTCGGGGGCCTTCGTTTTTCCAGCCCTATCTCGACCTGTATAAATATGGCCAAAAGGAATCAGTAGTGTCAGAACATACCTCGTGGATATTTAAGTCTGCCCCTTATATCTATTTTGCGGCACTTCTAGTGGCAGCCTTGCTTGTACCGGTTATCTCAAGCGTCGGAAAGCTGAATTTTAGCGGTGATATTATTTTATTCATCTATTTGCTGGCCCTGGGTCGTTTCTTTTTAGCTTTAGCAGGACTTGATGCGGGCAGCGCCTTTGGCGGGATGGCCAGCAGTCGTGAAATGGCCATAGCAGCTGTTGCGGAACCGGCGGCCCTGCTACCGCTGTTTACCTTGGCTATTGCTACCGGTACGACCAATTTAACTGCAATAGTGTTTAAAAATGCCATGAGCGGACTAGTCCTGTTAAAGCCGGCGTATTTGTTGTCTTTTATCGCATTATTTATCGTGACCATAGCGGAAACGGGCCGGATACCGGTGGATAATCCCGACACGCATTTGGAGTTGACCATGATGCATGAAGGTATGCTGCTGGAGTATTCAGGCAAACCGCTGGCAGTATTAACTATGGGCGCAGATTTAAAACAGCTCTTGCTATTCACCCTAATTGCTAATTTGTTTTTTCCGTGGGGAATAGCGATAGGTTTTGGTGTGGGTCAAATCGTTGTTGGGCTCGTTGCATACCTGCTTAAAGTCTGTGCAATTGGGATTATCATCGCTTGCATCGAATCTTTGTTTGCCAAGATGCGCTTGTTTAAAGTGCCTGATCTGTTGCTGGGTTCATTCTTCCTGGGTCTTTTAGGCCTTATCGCTAAATTCATTTTTTAGGAGTTGATTGTATGTCTAGCAGCGAGTTGAGCAATCTCTTGATAACACTTACGCTGGCCAGTTCTTTTTTAATTATTATTGGGCGTAGGCTGGATAGTGTGATTAAAGCAGCAGTAGTACAGGGGATTGTACTGGCCATATTCACTGCGGTTAGGGGTTGGTCTACCGGCATGCATGAAATGTACGTTGCGGCAGTGTTAACGTTACTGGTCAAAGCTGGCTTAATACCGTATATTCTTAATCGCGTAGCGCGGCTTGTCGATACCGGTTGGGGCATTAAATCATATGTAAACACAAAAATGTCCTTGGTAATTTGTGTGGCCTTGGTGATAGTGGCCTATTCGGTGACAGGGGACATGCTTGCGTCCGGTTCAGCCGTCTTTGCCCGCGCTTTACCGGCGGCACTAGCGATGATGTTGATCGGATTATTTATTATGACCACCCGTAAGAGAGCAATTACCCAGGTTGTCGGTTTGTTGGTAATAGAAAACGGGGTTTTTATGGCGGGTGTGGGTGCGACCAACGGTATGCCTGCGGTTATCGAACTGGGTGTTTTCTTAGATGCCTTGGCCGGTGTTTTCATTATGGCAATTTTGGCTTTTAGAATTAAGCGCGCCTTTGCCACTATCAATACGGAAAATCTACGAAGTTTGCGGGGATGATAATGATGCCGTTTTTTTTGCTCGGCCTACCGCTTGTTACCGCATTCCTGTGCATATTTGCCACCAAGCAAAAAACCCTAAGTGTCATCAATGTGCTTGGCGGAATTGCCATAGGAGTGACTGCCGTTTTATTGGATTGGCATGTTTTCACAAAGGGCACCTTGGTGGAGCTGGATAAGTTTATCTATATCGATGCCCTGGGTGCATACATTATTGGTCTGATAGCGTTTGTTGGACTGGCAGCGGGCTTATATTCGCTGGGTTATTTTGCACATGAGCTTGAAGCAGGTGAACTGGCGGAAGCACGTTTAAAATGGTATTACGTATTGTTCTATGTGTTTGTGTTTACAATGTTGGCAGTTGTAGTTGTCAATAATCTCGGTATAATGTGGGTAGCAATTGAGGCGACTACTCTGTCGTCTGCTTTGTTAGTTGGGTACTTTGATACCAAAGCTTCTTTGGAAGCAGCTTGGAAGTATATTATCATTTGTACGGTCGGCATTGTTTTTGCTCTTTTTGGGACACTTCTGCTCTATTTTGCTGCAGTGCATGTATTAGGCGAGGGGAGCAAGGCGCTTGACTGGAGCACTTTGCTGCAGGTGGCGAGCAAGCTTAATCCGAAGTTGGTGAAGTTGGCGTTTATCTTTATTCTAGTTGGGTACGGTACCAAAGTTGGACTCGCGCCGATGCACACATGGCTTCCGGACGCCCATAGCCAAGCCCCGTCTCCTGTTAGTGCACTCCTTTCCGGTGTATTGCTTAACTGTGCGCTGTATGGAATCTTGCGGGTACATCTAGTTGTGACGCAGACAGTTGGTCCCGGTTTTACTAACGCGCTATTGATTATTTTCGGGATGTTTTCGGTGGCGATCGCACTCCCATTTATTCTGGCACAGCATGATATTAAGCGACTGCTTGCCTATTCGAGTATTGAGCACATGGGCATTATTACGGTAGCGGTTGGCATTGGCGGTAAATTGGCCTTGTACGGTGCACTTTTGCACATGTTAAACCATGCCATAACTAAATCAGCCCTGTTTTTTTCTGCCGGCAATGCCACGCAGCATTATCGCACTAAAAAAATAGCTAAAATTAAAGGCTTGATCAAAGCGATGCCGGTAACCGGCCCGGCACTACTCTTGGGAGCTTTCGCTATAGCAGGAGTTCCACCGTTTAATATATTCATCAGTGAATTTACAATTTTTAGTGCCGGGTTTGCCCAGGGAAAGTATTTTGTTACAGGCTTGTTGCTGGTCTTAGTTACGCTGGTGTTTGCCGGCATAATGTACGCCGTTGCCAAAATGGCCTTTGGCTCACCCCCCGGTAGAGTTGCGGTGGGGGAAACAAACAAATGGTCAGCAGTGATGGTGGTAATTCCGCTTTGCCTAGCACTGCTGCTCGGCGTTTACACCCCACCGGTAATTGGCAATGTGATATATCAAGTAGCAACCATGATGGGAGGAAGATAGGATGACGCCGCAAGCTTACGACTTGAAGTGGGAAAAATTGTTGGCAATGATTCGGACTTCAATCGGCGTTGCAGTTACACCTTTGCCGTCCTATCCCGGTGAACTGCACTTGGCAATAGGGCGAGAGAATATACCACAGCTAGCCGGCAAGTTTGTCCACGCTTGGAGTTTTGAATTGGTGCAGTTATTAGCTAATGACGAAAGGGTAATCGATGGTGACTTTAAACTGTATTATACCTTTGCCGGTAAGGAAGATCAGTTGGTCATAGTGCAAACTTCTATAGCCGAGGACGATTTGACATTTCCGTCTATTAGTGCCAGTATTCCCGCAGCTGACTGGTATGAACGGGAAGTACGGGACTTGTTTGGAATCGAACCGGTAAATCACCCGTCAGCCGAACGTTTGGCGGTACATGCAGATTGGCCGGAAAAGGTCTATGCAATGCGGCGCGATTTTAACTTAGATACAGTGGTGCCTCGGCTGGACCAACAGTTTTCTTTTAAGCAGGTTAAGGGCGAAGGGGTAATGGAAATTCCGGTTGGGCCGATCCACGCCGGGATAATCGAACCCGGACATTTTCGCTTTAGTGCAGTAGGCGACAAAGTCATTAACTTAGAAGCCAGGTTATTTTACGCGCACCGCGGCATGGAGAAGCTTTGCGAGGGAAAAACGCCTGAACAGGGATTGTTAGTGGCGGAAAGAATTTGCGGCGCGTGTTCCTGTGCGCATAGCACGGCATACTGTCAGGCGGTGGAAAAGATTTCTCACACCTCTTTGCCGCCGCGTGCGGAATTCATTCGAACAATTGCGCTTGAACTGGAACGTCTATACAATCACGTTGGGGACGTGGGTAATATTTGTGCCGGGGTGGGCTTTGCTTTTGGCACCATGTACGGGGCCAGGCTGAAGGAAAATATTTTGCGCCTGAATGAGCTGGTGTTCGGGAGCAGGTTCCTGCGTGGTATTAACATTCCGGGTGGGGTAAGACGGGATATTGATGCAGTAAATGCCTGTCGTATCAATGAAGCCCTAGAGGAAACTGCTCGGGAATTTAATGAATTTACGGCAATTCTCTTAAGTACAGAGTCATTTTTAGACCGTGTTAAAAAAACAGGGATTTTAAGCAAACAAATTGCCGCTGATCTCCATGCTGTTGGTCCGGCCGCTAGAGCTTCAGGCATTAACCGCGACAGTAGGCGCGATCACCCATATGCAGCGTACCGATTGGTGTCCTTCCGAGTGCCTGTTTATAAGCAGGGAGATGTTCTAGACAGGGTTAACCTGCGTATCGATGAGAGCGCAGAATCAATTGGTATAATTAAGCAGGCACTGAGGCAGCTTCCGGCTGGGGAGTTAAGAACTCCGTTGAACGATTTAGCGCCCTTTAGCTATGCGCTAGGGGTTACGGAATCGCCTCGTGGTGAAAATGTCCACTTTGTAATGAGTGGTTCTGATAATACCATATTGCGGCATATGGTCAGGTCAGCTTCCTACTGTAACTGGCAGGTGCTTCCGAGCACAGTGCCAGGCAATATAGTGCCTGACTTTCCTTTGATTAATAAAAGTTTTGAACTTTGCTATGCTTGCCTGGACAGATAGGAGGGGGTAAAGTATGCTGAGAATTTTGCGGAAAAGTCTTAAAACCGGCATAGTAACTGAAGCTTACCCATTAGATGGGAATACTCCTGCTCCTGGTTTTCGGGGCTTGCCTGTGTGGCAGCGCGAAAACTGTGTAAAGTGCGGGAAATGTGCAGCGCAGTGTCCGACGCGAGCTATAGTGTGGTCGGGTCGGACAGACACATGGGAAATAGATTCTAAAAGTTGTATCTTCTGTGGATACTGTGAGGACGTTTGCGCATATCAAGCATTTAGGCAGGGGTCTGACTATGCATTAGCAATTACCAACACTCAAGTCAATAAGATTTTTGGCCGTTCAGTCAACATTCGCCATCTTGATGCCGGCTCTTGTAACGGTTGTGAGTGGGAGATGGCAAGCCTCAACGGACCGGTCTATGACATCCAACGCCTGGGTTTTGATTTCGTCGCTTCACCCCGGCATGCTGATCTGTTGATGGTTACTGGTCCGGTTACGCGCAATTTGGAGATTGCCGTAAAGAAAACTTATGCGGCAACACCAGCGCCCAAGCTTGTTGTGGCAGTGGGTGCCTGCGCTTGTAGTGGGGGAATTTGCGGTAGAAGTTATACCAGTGCAGGCGGAGTAGACAACATCTTGCCAGTGGACACTTTTATTCCGGGCTGCCCGCCTAGGCCACAAGCCTTGATTGCAGGTTTGCTCCAGGCGGTAAGTCGGCTACAAAAACCTAGCTAATATACCAGTTTAATACCTCGCAGTGCGAGGTATTTTTTTTACATAAATCCCTTCCGCCAAAGCCAAACTAAATTAAGCTAAGATTTCCGTTAGGAGGAAGGGAAAGTGACCAAAAAAAAGCTAAGTATGGGACTTGTTTTGGCAGTAGCCATTGTCATGCTTTTGGGGATATCGCTTCAGGCTGCTTTAGGAGACCGGGAACTAAGGCGAGGTTCCCGAGGGACTGACGTTCAAGTCATGCAGACAAAGTTAAAACAACTTGGTTACTACATGCCAGGAAAGATTGACGGTATTTTCGGGCGTGAAACAGAAAGTGCGGTAAGGTCTTTTCAACAGGGACACGGATTAAAAATAGACGGTATTGCGGGTACTCAGACAATTGGGCTGCTCAATAAGTTAACCGGCTACAATACCAATGCAGGTGGCCAAGCAGTGGGCAGTTCCAGCAGTGATTTAAATCTATTGGCGCATGTTGTCAACGGAGAGGCCAGAGGTGAACCGTTTGAAGGGCAAGTAGCTGTGGCAGCAGTGGTGTTAAACAGGTTGAAAAATCCCAATTATCCTAAAACCGTTGCCGGCATTGTTTATCAACCAGGAGCATTTTCGTCTGTTAATGATGGCCAAATTAATCTCACGCCGTCAGCAAGTAGTATCAAAGCGGCCCATGATGCCTTGGCAGGTTGGGATCCTAGTCATGGAGCATTGTATTTTTTTGCACCGTCTAAGACCAGCAACCGCTTCATTTGGTCCAGGCCGGAACTAGTACAGATTGGGAATCAAATTTTTACCAAGTAGGCAGGGGGGGTAATTGTGCGCAAGCATACGGCTTTAATTACGGCCTTAACCATAGCCTTGGTTGTTTCCTTAGTATGGGGCTATAATCAATACAGTATTGTAAGTCAGTTAACAAATAATCAAGAAAACCAATTCCAACAGTCATACGCAGAATTAACGAATCATATGGACAATGTGGAAAATTATTTGGCAAAAGCTGAAGGGAGTACTTCTAAAGGCAACAATTTAGTTAATTATACCGGAGCGTGGCAGGAAGCTAACGCGGCATTGTCTAATGTCAGTACTTTACCGGTCAAGGGTCAAAGTACAACTTATATTGCCAATTATCTCAATCAAACTTCTAACTTTTCCTACGCAATGTCCCAAAAAATTGCCGCAGGTCAAAATATGAGTGCCAAAGATCAGTCAGATCTTGTAACGGCAAAAGAAACGGCCCGTAAAACTGCAATGGAATTACACAAATTGCAACACCAACATGATGATGAAAATTTGAGTTGGACGGGTACGGCAACATCATTTTGGGCTAAGGCGACGAGTTGGATCGGAGGTAAGGCTGAAGCAGAAACCATGGACGTCGGCAGAGCAACTTCAGTTACCCAAGGCTTACAGGTGCTGGATTCTCAGTTGCAAAAACTGCCGCCATTCAGCTTTCAAGGGCCATATAGTACAGTGGTTACGCAGCAACCTAAAGCCTTACCCACTAATGATGTTAGTCAAGCTACAGCGCTAGCTAATGCCAACAAGTTCGCACAGTCGATAGGGGCCAAATATACCTTGCAGTATGTTGGTACTGCCAAAGGCAACATCGCCACATATCGCTTTGGAGGTAAGGGAGATGTAAATCTGATAATAAGCGTGAGCAAGCGGGGCGGAGTTCCGGTGGAATTTAATGAAGAAAGAACTATTGGTCCATGCACCCTCACTGTTGGCAGGGCTAAAGTTAAGGCGGAAAATTACCTGCATAACCTCGGTTATGGGAATATGGTTGTGACGTCGTCCGAGGACTTCGGTTCATACATGAATTTTGCTTATGTAGCAATTGAGGATGGCGTGAAAATATATCCTGACAAAATTACGCTCAGGATAGCCATGGATAACGGACAGCTATTGGGTTATAATGCAGAGGCCTATCTTATGTTTCACCATGACAGAACCCTTGGCAAGACAAAATTGACAGTCGCCCAAGCACGTAAGGCGCTCAAAGCAAATTTTAAGGTCAAGGACACCTCACTGGTATTACTGGCTAAGGATAATTATGCGGAAATATTGTGCTATGAGTTCCGCGGCATGGTGAATGATGAGGAGTTTCTTAGCTATATCAACGTATCTTCCGGTGCGGAAGAACAAATCTATCGTGTAATAAAGACTCCGGTGGGAGAATATCTTAGATAGCAGTATCTAGAGCCTGTCTTTGGATGGCAGGCTCTTTTTTTACGCAGGGAAAAAGGAATTTTTTGTTCAGTGGAGAATCGATAATAAAAGGAGGGGATTAGCGATGAAATCTTCTTCACCGGTCGGCACATGGGGCCCGGCAAGGGCTGTAAAGCTTTATTTGTTGCCTTGGCAATTACCTGTTTTCCGCTTGCGGCATTACAGATAACAAAGCCAAGGCTTTTTTAACGAACAATGACAAATCGTCCCTGAGTTATGAGGTTTATCCCGGGAGAGGAAGGTGGAGGCGGATGAAGAAGGATGTCTGGGTTCAAGTCAAAGGCACTCAAATGAACGAAATTGGTGAAACTGATACTATTGAGTTGATGACAGAGGGACAGTTATTTATTAGGTCTCAATCGTATTACATTGTCTACAATGAATCAGCCATTTCCGGTCTGGAAGGCACTACCACAACTTTAAAAATTGAACCGACTCGGGTTACCTTAAATCGGATGGGCCAAGCAGAACTTAAACAGACCTTCGAAGAAGGCGTGATGAGTGAGGGCTGCTATGTAACACCATACGGGACAATGATTATGGGCGTAATCCCGTCTAAGGTAGAGGTTGACTTGACAGACGTTGGGGGAAGTATTAACCTAGAGTATGAGCTTCAGGTCGGTCGCGAGAAGATAAGCGACAACATTCTCTCAATCACAGTCAAGGAGGGCTAATCCCCTGTGAGCATCTACGAACAGCTAAAACAGAAAGTTGCCGTGAGTTTAGCGGAGGCAGCCAAATCTGCCCAGCAAGCCGGCGTAATAAATTTCGCTGAACTGCCTAATTTCAGCATAGAAGTGCCGCGGGAAAAAGTCCATGGCGATCTGGCGTCAAACTTAGCCATGCTTCTGGCGCGACAGGCTAAGATGTCCCCGCGTGCCGTTGCCGAAAAGATAATCTCTCACTTCGATAAAACCGGGACCTGGGTCAATGAAATTGAAATTGCCGGTCCTGGCTTTATTAATTTCCGTTTAGATACGGCATGGATGGTCCAAGTTGTACCCGAGATTCTTACGGAAGGTGAAACATACGGTTCGTGCGACTTGGGAATCGGCAAGAGAGTCCAAGTTGAATTTGTCAGTGCTAATCCTACCGGCGTACTGCACATGGGCAACGCCCGCGGTGCAGCCTTGGGCGATTCTTTAGCCAACTTATTAAGTTGGGCAGGGTACGAAGTCCAACGTGAGTTTTACATCAATGATGCAGGCAATCAAATTGAAAACTTCGCAAAGTCTCTGGAAGCCCGCTACTTACAGCAGTTAGGGAAAAATGTCCCCTTTCCGGAAGATGGGTATCATGGACAGGATTTAACGGATACAATTAGCAAGCTAATCGATAAGGTGGGCGACAAATATTTAAATACTGCACCGGAATTAAGACGGGAGATGCTGGTAAGGTATGGTCTACAAGAGAAACTAACTAGCATTAGACAGGATTTGTCCGATTTTGGCGTGGAGTATGATCTGTGGTTTAGTGAGCAGACTTTGCATGATCAAGGTAAAGTTCAGGGAGCCTTAGAAGAACTTAAGGATAAAGGTTATATTTTTGAAAAAGAAGGAGCGCTGTGGCTGCGCAGTACTGCGTTCGGGGATGAAAAAGACGAAGTAGTCGTGCGCAGCAATGGAACCCCTACTTATTTTGCCGCCGATATTGCCTATCACAAAGACAAATTTGCCCGCGGTTTTGACAAGGTTATAAATATCTGGGGAGCTGACCATCACGGTCATGTAGCCAGGATGAAGGGGGCTATGCAGGCCTTAGGGTATGACCCGGATAACCTGCAAATTGTGCTCATGCAATTAGTCCGTCTGATCCAAAACGGTGAAATTGTTAAAATGTCTAAACGCTCGGGACAGTCTATTACTTTGCGTGAGTTAATTGAAGAAGTTGGGGTGGAGGCAGCCCGATTTTTCTTCGTAATGCGTGATCCTGACAGTACAGTGGAATTCGATTTGGATTTAGCTAAGACTGAATCTGCGGAAAACCCTGTTTACTATGTGCAGTATGCTCATGCCAGGTTATGCAGTATTTTGCGTAAGGCTTCGGAGGATGAACAAACTGCGGCCTGCGAGGCACTGCGTAATAACGTAGATTATAAGTTATTGTTGAACTCGGCCAGTGAACGTGATTTATTGCTGAAGCTAGGTGAATTTCCTGCAGAGCTTAGAATTGCGGCCCAATTACTTGAACCGTACAGGATTGCCAGGTTTGCTATAGATTTGGCGTCCTTATTCCATTCGTTTTATAATGATCAGAGAGTATTGGCGGAGGAATTACCTTTGCGGGCGGCCAGGCTTAACCTAATTGAAGCCATCAAAGTCACGTTGCATAATATTTTAAAAATTGTTGGGGTCTCAGCACCAGAACGTATGTAAATAAAAATAAGCTGCAAAGCCGTCGCAATAATATCTGCGGCGGTTTTTACGTTTTGTAGCAGTATGTGGAAAAAGTATTTCCAAAAGGGGAAAATATTTCTAATAAACAGCAGGAAAATAAAGCGGGTCAGTCGAATATATTTTGACAAAACTGGGGTAGTGTGAAGGGGAGTGAGAGCTTGTCCCAAAATACCATATTCCCCTTGGATAAAAAAATGTCTGAGGTGGACTTAGCGTACAATATTCTTAAGAGCAAGAATGAGCCTATGTATTACCGTACATTGATCGACGAGGTATTTGTCATAAAACCTCCTCCGGGCGATCCTGTGTTAGCAATCGCAGGGGTACATACCCAAATCAATCTTGATACGCGATCTATTTATCTGGGCCAGGGCCAATGGGGGTTAAAATGCTGGGTACCGGCTAAACCTCACAAGAAGATCCCTAGTATTACTTTGCTGAATCGAAGTGTTGTCTATGACGATCAAGACAAGGAGCATGATGACGCGGAGAAGGACACGAATTATTTTGTGGATGAGGAAGAACATGACAGCCAGGATAATTGGGAAGAATAGCCCACTTGACAGTATTAAGTGCAGGGTATTAAAATATTATTGGTTCTAAAATAATTGTAGCTAGTGAACAACTAGCTTTTTTTATGTTTCCATAACCACTTTAGGATAAATTGTAGACACTATGAAAGTTAATGACTTTAGGGAGGAAACCTGATGACTAAGTTTGTATTCGTAACCGGCGGTGTAGTGTCTTCTTTGGGGAAGGGTATTACAGCTGCGTCTTTGGGGCGTTTGTTAAAAAACAGGGGGCTAAAGGTAGCACTACAAAAATTTGATCCATATATAAATATAGACCCAGGTACGATGAGCCCTTATCAACACGGCGAAGTTTTTGTTACTGATGATGGAGCCGAGACCGATTTGGACTTGGGGCATTATGAAAGATTTGTTGATATCAGTCTTTCGAAAAACAGCAATGTAACTACCGGCAAAATTTATTGGTCAGTTATTAATAAGGAACGCAAAGGTGATTTTTTGGGTGGTACGGTTCAGGTTATCCCGCACATTACTAATGAAATTAAGGAACGGATTTACCGCGTAGCACGAGAATCTCACCCGGATGTTGTAATTACTGAAATCGGAGGCACAGTTGGCGATATCGAGTCGTTGCCTTTTCTCGAGGCAATTAGACAATTGCGTGGGGATATAGGTCATGAAAATGTTATGTACATTCATGTCACTTTGGTACCTTACTTAGCAGCATCAGGTGAGCAAAAGACGAAGCCCACCCAACACAGCGTTAAAGAACTTAGAAGTATTGGTATTCAGCCTAATATAATTGTGTGCCGTTCGGAAAAAGCCATTTCCAATGATATGAAAGAAAAAATCGCCCTGTTCTGCGATACGGAAAAGGATGCAGTCATTCCTGCCATCGATGCGTGTAGCATTTATGAATTGCCAATCATGTTGCAAAAAGAGGGTTTGGATGAGATTGTTTTGAAGCAGCTAGGCCTTGTAGCGCCCCCGGCAGATATGACGGAATGGGCAACAATGGTTAAGCAGATCCTAGAACTTAAAACCGAATGTACTATTGCTATCGTGGGTAAGTATGTTGAGCTTCCAGATGCCTATTTAAGTGTAGCCGAGGCCTTAAAACATGCTGGGCTGTGTCATGGCGCTGGCATCCAAATAAAATGGGTTAACTCGGAAGATATTGAGCAAGCCGGTGTGCATGAACTGCTGCGAGATGTTGACGGCATCCTTGTTCCGGGCGGATTTGGCAACAGGGGTATTGAGGGGAAGATTGCCGCGATTACTTTCGCTCGGGAGCACAAGATACCGCTCTTGGGGATTTGTCTTGGTATGCAGTGCGCCGTAATTGAATTTGCCAGAAACGTCTGCGGTATGGTTGGTGCGAATAGCACCGAGTTCGATGCCGAGACTTTGTATCCTGTAATAGACCTATTGCCGGAACAAAAGGACGTGGCCGATAAAGGCGGCACAATGCGGTTAGGTATTTCTCCGGCCAAGCTGCAAGCAGATACACAGGCGTACGCAGCATACAAAGATGAAATTATTTACGAACGCCATCGCCATCGTTATGAAGTAAATAACCAGTTCCGTGAGCAACTTGAGGCTGCAGGCCTAAAGTTTTCCGGCACATCCCCCGATGGTCGACTTGTAGAAATTACTGAGTTGCCAGGGCACCCCTGGTTCGTGGCTTCCCAGTTCCACCCAGAGTTTAAATCACGTCCGGACAGGTGTCATCCACTTTTCCGTGACTTCGTTGGCGCTGTCTTAGAGCATAAGTAGAACAAAACTAATCATTTGGTATTTTTAAGTAATTTTGGAAAATAAGGCAGGAATTTAAAACTTTGTCCCGAATACAATAACTGTCGTAGGGATTGGTGACCTTTTTTGTGAGGAGGGGACAAGTTGGTAGAGAAAATTCTTGTGGTCGATGATCAGATGGGTGTACGGCGTCTCCTGTATGAAGCCTTCAAAGAAGAAGGGTATGAGGTGGAGATGGCGGCAAGTGGTCTTGAAGCGATTGAAACAGTGAAAAAATCCATACCGTCGATAATTTTGATGGATATGAAAATGCCGGGCATGAACGGATTAGAGGCTTTAAAAGAGATAAAGAAGTTAGATCAAGAAATTGCTGTGATTATGATGACCGCTTATGGTGAATTAGAAATTGTCGCTCAGGCGATGAAACTAGGTGTAAAAGAATATATCACCAAGCCCTTCGACCTTAATGAGCTTAAACAGTTAGTTAAACGTATTCTCGCAGTAATATAGATTAAGTATAGTTAAGCCGTTTTGTTAAACAAAACGGCTTTTTGCTTTGTAGCTCGCGTGTTTTGGGGAGGAATCAGCACGGAGTTGGCGAAATATATATTTTTACTCAAGAATCACTGTAAGGTGTATGGGAAAGCTAGACATTAGAGAAACGGAAAGAATTTAGGAGGTAATAGTCGATGCCATTAGTAACAGTTGCACAGTTACTTGCGAAAGCGGAAGCCGGCGGGTATGCGGTCGGTGCGTTTAACTGTAATAACATGGAGATAGTTCAAGCCATTGTGGCTGCTGCAGAGGCCGAAAATGCGCCGGTGATAATTCAAGCTAGCCAAGGAGCAATTAAATATGCCGGTTTGGATGTAATTGTTGCCTTAGTGCGGACCGCCGCAGCCAATTCACCTGTGCCTATTGCCTTACACCTGGATCATGGCACCAGTTTTGAACAGTGCATCCAATGCATAACAGCGGGCTTTACTTCTGTTATGATTGACGGATCTAAATATCCTTTGGCAGAGAATATTGCCCTGACTAAGCAAGTTTTGGCAGCCGGTAGAGCCGTGGGAGCATCGGTCGAAGCCGAATTAGGTAAAATCGGCGGTACGGAAGATGATATCACTGTCAACGCCAAAGATGCCTTTTTTACGCATCCGCAAGAGGCAAAAGAGTTTGTGGAAGCTACCGGTGTTGGCTCGCTGGCTGTTGCTATTGGAACAGCACATGGTCAATATAAAGGAGTGCCTCAGCTAGATTTTGCGCGACTGGCCGAAATTAAGGCGCTGGTCAATATTCCAATTGTTTTGCATGGTTCATCCGGAGTCCCGGACGACCAAATTAAGGAGGCAATTCGTTTAGGTGTACGCAAGGTTAACATTGATACGAACATTAGGGAGGCCTTCGTAGCAGCAGCACGGCAAGCGATTATGGCGAACCCGAATGAGATCGACCCGCGTAAGGTGTTGGGACCGGCCCGTGAGGCAACGAAAGAGATTATTCGCGACAAGATTCGAGTATTTGGCAGTTCAGGACAGGCGTAAGTTGCGAAAACATCATTGTAAGCATTATTGAAAGGAGCCTATACTATGCGACTGTTTATTGATACCGCAAACATAGAAGAAATTCGTAAAGCGAACGATTTAGGTATCGTTAGTGGGGTTACCACTAATCCTTCCTTGATAGCTAAAGAGGGCAGGGATTTTCGCCAGACTATCCAAGAGATTTGTACAATTGTTGACGGACCTATATCTGCCGAGGTAATAAGTATGCAGGCCGATGAAATGGTGGAGGAAGCTAAACCTTTAGCAGCAATTCACCCGAATATTGTGATTAAGATACCTATGCTGCCCGAAGGCTTAAAAGCAGTAAAGATACTTAGCAGTATGGGCATAAAAACTAACGTCACCCTAGTATTTTCAGCGGCGCAAGCACTGCTGGCAGCGCGAGCGGGGGCTACGTTTGTCAGTCCTTTTGTCGGCCGCTTGGATGATGTGGGCCAGGATGGGTTAGGTCTTATTGAGGAAATAGTCGCTATCTTTACTGCGCATAATTTAGCCACTCAAATAATCGCAGCCAGTATCAGGCATCCGATCCATGTAATTGAAGCAGCGAAATTAGGGTGCGATATTGCTACTGTTCCTTACAAAGTTATGCTGCAGATGATAGCACATCCCTTAACCACTGCAGGGGTGGAAAAGTTTCTTGCTGATTGGCAAACCGTACCGCAACCAAAATAATTTGTTTGAAAACTAATAAAGAGTATGGCACAATTAAGCAAAGAGACACAATAATGCGTGATCAGGGGAGGGAATCTGTTTTGGAAAGAGAGCTAGCCCTGGAGTTTTGCCGGGTTACTGAAGCAGCTGCGCTGGCTTCTGCCCGTTGGGTAGGCAAAGGCGATAAAGAGGCGGCGGATGATGCTGCTGTGGAAGCGATGCGTTCAGTGTTCGACACTGTGAATATTGACGGGGTAGTTGTTATCGGTGAAGGAGAAATGGATGAGGCTCCTATGCTCTATATTGGCGAAAAAGTTGGACTGGGTGTCGGCTATCCGCAAGTGGACGTTGCTGTTGATCCTCTCGAAGGTACCAATGTAGTAGCCAAAGGAGTGACTGGTGCGATTGCGGTTTTGGCAGTGGCCGAACGCGGTTGTCTGCTGCATGCGCCTGACATGTATATGGACAAATTGGCAGTTGGACCGCTGGCTGCAGGCTCAATCAATATTGATGCTACGGTTGCTGAGAATTTGAAGAATGTTGCTAAAGCCTTGCATAAAGGAATTGCTGATTTGACTGTAGTTATTCTGGATAGACCGCGGCACGCCGGTATTATTGAACAGGTGCGTGAGTGCGGTGCCCGGATTCGGTTGATTTCTGACGGCGATGTTTCCCCGGCTGTGGCGTGTGCCTTTCCCGAAACCGGTGTTGATATCATGATGGGAATTGGTGGTGCACCTGAAGGAGTTTTAGCTGCGGCAGCGCTGAAGTGCTTGGGCGGTGAAATGCAAGGCCGGTTGTGGCCGGAAAATGAAGTCGACATCGAACGGGCGCATAAGCTAGGCATTGATGACGTGAATAAATTGTTGACTATGGAAGACTTGGTAAAGGGTGACGATGTTATCTTTGCTGCAACCGGCATTACGGAAAGCAGTTTGCTTGAGGGTGTCAGGTATACAGCCGAAGGAGCTTATACCCATACCTTGATTATGCGGGGCAAAACAGGTACAGTAAGATTTATTAAGGCCCAACATCGTTTTGATAAGAAGCCTGCTTATGCCATCAAAGGTGCTCGAGTATAACTTGACGGAACATTTTTCAATATGTATACTATTGAAAAAACCTTCTTCCCGACAGAAGAAGGTTTTTTCCGGTTACTTAGGGGGAAGGCATGAAAAAATTCCGGCGAGCCATCCGTTATTATTTACTTAAATTTTTACGGTTGCAAGGTACGCCTGCGAAAGTGGCGTTTGGTTTTGCTCTAGGCGCCTGTGTGAACTTTTATCCAACATTCGGTGTGGGTGTAATCGTTGCAGGATTGTTGGCGAGCGCTTTTCGTGTCAGCATTGCTGCCGGGTTGCTCGGCGATTTGACCTTTAAATCTTTATTTCCGGTGTTTTTTTATTTTAATTTGGTCGTGGGAGATAGTTTGCTTGGTCAGCGGCATAGGCATATAATCTTTTCCCTAGAGAAGTTGATGTCCTTTAAACACCCGGATTTTGCTGTTTTAAGATTGTTTGGCAAGGCATTTTTGGTGGGGGCATTAGTGAATACACTCTTGTTCGGACTTCTCGCGGCAGGAGTGGTTTATTTGATTTTTGCAAAATACAGGCCGTATTTAGTTCGCTATGTCTTTCATCTGAAAAAAAAGGGATAGAAATCGCTGCAGATTGGTAATAATATGCGGGAATGGTCTTTTTAGGCCTTATTACCAAATGCAGAGGTGAGACCCGACAATGAACAAATTTGGCAGAGTTGTACTAGTAGCAGTACTGGCCGCGTTACTACCGGTGCTTCTATTTTGCTTAAATTCAGCAGCAGCTCAAATTACTGTTTCTCAACCCGATCCAGTGGACTATTTAGTTGCGGTGGGAGATGACTTGTGGACGATTGGAGCGCGCCTTGGCGTAAGTTCTTATGATATCGCCGTAAGCAATCATTTGGAGTTGTCACAGCCGCTTCAGGTGGGCCAACATCTTGTACTGCCTGCGCCCATTTCAAGTCATATTGTCCTTGAGGGCGAAAGCTTGTGGTCCATAGCCAAACAAAACGGAATTTCCGTCTCGGCGCTAATTCAGGCTAACCAGGTTACCAATCCGGACCAACTAAATGTCGGCCAACGTTTGTATTTGCCTGATCAGCCTATAAACCGAAGCAAGGTTAGCTTGCTGCACACCGGTTTTGCCTTTCAATGGCCAATCATGGGAGAGATAACCTCTACATACGGTCAACGCCGCAATGATTTCCATACAGGTATTGATATCGCAGCAGATAAGGGCAAACCTATTGCCGCAGCGGCTGCAGGCACAGTAGTTTTTACAGGGTGGAGCAATGGTTATGGTCAAGCCGTCAAAATTGTGCATGGCGATGGATACGAAACGCTGTACGCGCATACGTCTAAAATACTGGTAAGCACCGGACAACAAGTAGGAAAGGGTCAGATTATTGCCGATGTGGGCAGTACGGGAAACTCTACCGGACCGCATTTACATTTTGAAGTACGGTTGAATGGGAAGGCGGAGAATCCGCTTTACTACTTGCCAAGTTCTACCTTAGCATCAAATTACTAAACCTGATAAAATTTGTTGACTCTACTTACATATCCGTGTTAGAATGTAAAAAGTTGACTGACCTTACTGGAAAAGAAGGTGAATGCGTTGAAAGAAAAAATTCATCCTCAGTATGAGGAAACCCAAATCAGTTGTGTTTGCGGTGCAGTAATTCCCACTCGATCCACTTCGAAGAACATTAAAGTTGAAGTGTGTTCGAATTGTCATCCCTTTTACACTGGCAAGCAGCGTTTTATTGATGCCGGTGGTCGGGTAGATTCCTTTAAGAAAAAATATGGCTTGAAATAACAACGGCCTGCGGTCGTTGCTTAGTTGAGGGGGCAGAGCGCAAGCTCTGCCCTTTTTCGGCTATTGGCAAATGGAATACTTACACTACTTTAGGTCAAGAGATTTTTACTGCCGGCCCGGATCTGACAGGATACCAGGGGGTTAAAAGCGAAATAATGCAGTAGAGTGCCGTCGTCGTAGATTGGGACTGGGAAGGAGAAAAGAATGAGTAAACCCGTAAGTTACGGGGGCCAGGCTCTCATTGAAGGAGTAATGATGCGAGCTCCGAAGGATATTGCGATGGCTGTAAGATTACCGGATGGTAATATTAATGTAGAACGTCAGCCGATTAAACCTTGGTCAGCTTATCCGGTGCTAAAGTTGCCCGTTATCAGGGGTTTTGTGGCCTTGCTTGACTCTCTGGTTGTCGGAATGAAAGCGCTTAGCTATTCGGCTGGCATGGCCGCAGAGGGTCAAGGGGAAGAAATCAAACCTTTTGAAATGCTGCTCACGATTGTTGTTTCTTTAGGTTTAGGCTTGCTGCTATTTGTCGCGCTGCCTACCGGTATGGCGAATTTGGTTAAAGCTTTTGTGCCTGGAGTTTTGTTGCAGAATATTTTAGAAGGGGTACTTCGGTTGGGCATATTCTTGCTCTATGTTGTGGCGATATCCCGCATGAAGGATATTCAAAGGGTATTCCAATACCATGGTGCCGAGCATATGGCAATATTTACGTACGAAGAGGGTTTAGATTTGACGGTCGATAACGCCCGGCAATTTACCACCCTGCATCCCCGTTGTGGAACTAGCTTTTTGTTAATCGTCATGGTTGTCAGCATTGTTGTGTTCGCTTTTTTGCCACTTGGGCCTTTGTGGCTAAGGTTAGTGTCAAGGCTTTTGGCCATGCCACTAGTTGCCGGCATCGCCTACGAGTTTCTCAAGTTGTCTGGTAACTATTGTAAGTCGCGTTGGTTTCGTTGGGCAATTGTGCCGGGGCTTTGGTTGCAAAAACTCACCACAAGTCAGCCGGATGACAGCCAATTAGAAGTAGCATTAGCAGCATTGAAGTCAATTGTTGAAAGTGGGCAAGAGTTGTCTTAATAATAAATACCTGAGGTGAAACATGTTAGAAAAACTTCAAGCCCTAGAAGAAAAATATGATAATTTAACCGATCTGCTCAGTGATCCTGCGGTTATTGCAGATCAGGGAGAATTTCAAAAATATGCCAAGACCCAATCCGGTTTGGTAGATATTGTAGAGAAATTTCGTGAATATAAGGAAATTTTAGCCAATATTGCGGAAACGGAGTTAATGCTCCAAGACAAACTTGAGCCTGACATGAAGGGGATGGTTTTGGCGGAGTTAGAAGAACTGAGAGCGCGGCAGCTAGAGCTGAATGCTGAACTAGAGGTTTTGCTGTTGCCGAAAGACCCTAACGACGACAAAAACGTTATTGTGGAAATTCGCGGCGGTGCCGGCGGTGATGAAGCTGCACTTTTCGCTGCTGACTTATACAGAATGTATTCCCGCTATGCTGAAAGGCAGGGTTGGCGTACTGAGATGCTAGGTTCTAACCCTTCAGATTTAGGTGGGTTTAAAGAAATAATTTTTGCGGTTGAGGGTCAAGGGGCGTATAGTAAACTTAAGTTTGAAAGTGGAGTACATCGGGTACAGCGGATCCCTTCGACTGAGTCGGGCGGCCGTATTCATACTTCCACTGCAACAGTAGCAGTACTGCCGGAAGCTGAGGAAGTGGATGTTGAGATTAATCCTAACGACTTAAGAGTAGATATTTTTTGCTCGAGCGGACCTGGTGGACAGTCAGTTAACACCACTCAATCAGCCGTACGCATAACGCATATTCCTACAGGTATTGTAGTTTCCATGCAGGATGAAAAATCACAGCACAAAAATAAGGATAAAGCCTTAAAAGTTTTGCGAGCGCGCTTACAGGAAAAAGCCATGGAAGAACAAGCGGCAGAAGTAGGATCAACCCGCAAAAGTCAAGTGGGGACCGGTGACCGCAGTGAACGCATCAGAACCTATAATTTTCCGCAAGGACGCGTTACAGACCATAGAATCGGTCTAACTTTGCACAAATTGGATATGATTTTATTGGGCGATTTGGAAGATGTTATCATAGCCTTAATCACCAGCGATCAGGCGGAACGGCTTAAAGCTACGGAGTAAGAAAAGGTGTTGAAAATAATTGCTTGCACAAGCCAAGCCAGCTACTTGCCGAGCCGCCCTAGAATGGGCGGCTCGTTATTTAAATGATCATAATGTCACCATGCCGCGGCTAGATGCCGACCTGCTTTTGGCTGCCGCTTTGCAAACAGAGCGGATTAATCTTTACTTAGAGCCGCTGCGTGAATTGGCCGAGGGTGATTGGGAAATATTTAAAGCATTGGTTGAGCGGCGTGGCGAACGTGAACCGCTCCAATATATATTGGGTAAGCAGGAATTTATGACACTTGAGCTCGCAGTAAGTCCTGATGTACTTATACCTAGAGCGGATACGGAGGTGCTGGTTGAGGCTGCTCTCAATTGGGCCGCAAGCCAGTCAGGCAGGTTAAATTTATTAGATTTATGCACCGGTAGCGGCGCAATTGCCATAAGTCTGGCGCACTTTCTCCCTCAGGCAGACGTATGGGCCGGAGATGTGTCTGCGGCTGCGCTTGAAGTGGCCAGGCATAATGCTGAGCGCTGCACAGTAAATATAAACTTTGCCCTGGGCGACTTGACGGACCCGTTTGCTGGTCAAAAGTTTCATTTGATTACCGCTAATCCGCCATACATTCCCAGTCGCGAAATTGCGACTTTGCAACCGGAGGTAGCCTTGCGGGAACCCCGGCTCGCGCTTGATGGCGGGGAGGATGGACTAGACTTTTACCGACGCCTAGCGGTTGAATTGCCGGAAGTATTGCTGCCTGGAGCGTTGATTTTGCTGGAGATAGGCTGGGATCAGGGAGAGTCTGTGCCAAAGTTGTTTCACGTATCGGGTTATGAGGACATACAACTGCTAAAGGATCTTGGTGGGCGTGACCGGGTGCTTGCCGCGGTCTGGAGAAGATAGATTTACTGTGCGCAGGTAAGAGTTTAGGTGGGGGATGCAGACTATGGACGACAAAGTTAAAACACATTATATCAAGGTTGATCCTTGGCAGCCTGCGGAGACAGATATTGCGCAATGCGGCGAAATTATTCGGGCAGGGGGCTTAGTCGCCTTTCCAACGGAAACAGTATATGGACTGGGGGCTAATGCACTTGACCGCGAGGCCTGTAGGCGCATCTTTCAGGCCAAAGGCAGACCCCAGGATAATCCTTTAATTGTCCATATTGCGGATGCGCAGGATGTGCAGATGTTGACAAGAAGTGGGTCGACTCTGGCTGCACTGTGTATTGACAGGTTTTGGCCGGGGCCGCTAACCCTCGTGCTGCCAAAAGCAGCCCAAATTCCCCTTGAGGTTACAGCCGGACTTGATACTGTTGCCATCCGCATGCCGGACCATCCCGTTGCGTTAGCCTTGATTAAGCAAGCCGGTGTGCCGATTGCGGCTCCGAGTGCCAATCTTTCCGGGCGACCCAGTCCAACCTTGGCTGAGCATGTTCGGGAAGATTTAGGCGGACGCATTGATGCGATAATAGATGGTGGAGCGTGCCGGATTGGGCTGGAATCTACCGTGCTTGATCTGACTGAGGCTGTACCGATAATTTTGCGACCGGGCGGGGTCTCACGTGAAGCCCTCGAAGCTATTTTGGGTAAGGTAAATCTTGACCCTGGAATCACTGATGCAGGTATGAAGCCGCGTTCACCGGGAGTTAAATACCAGCACTATGCCCCGCGCGGTCAAGTAATCTTAGTCGAGGGTGAACGCAGACTCGTGCAAGTCAGGATTGAGACCGAATTATGCAAGGCCAGGGAGCAAGGACTTAAGGTAGGAATTTTAAGTTCAGAAGAGTCGGCAGCTTGCTATAAACAACTTAAGCCGGATTATCTGGCTGTACTGGGTGCAAAGCAAGAACCGGGACAGGTTGCGGCAAAGCTTTACCACACGCTGCGGAGTTGTGATCATAATAATATTGATCTCATTTTGGCGGAAACCTTTGCCACCTCAGGCATGGGAGCGGCCGTTATGAATCGCATGGAGAAGGCGGCCGGATACCATCGGATAGTGGAAATCTAAAATCATGCACCAGGGCATATAGTGGTATAGTATTAGCCGGATGGGAGGTATCCGTATGGACGGATTTACGCTTCTGGCCGTGGCTGTGGCTCTCGGGACGGATGCTTTTTCGCTAGCTGTTGGTATGGGTTTAAATACACATCGCCGCCGGGAAATTATAATTTTTCCTCTGCTTGTGGCTTTGCTGCATGTTTTCATGCCGCTAACCGGTATGCTGTTAGGGCACTTGCTTGGCGAAATGCTAGGACACCTAACCCGCATCTTAGGCGGGGTAATTTTGATGTTCATTGGGGTTAAAGGTAGTTATGCCGCGGTGCGAAGTTCTGCGGCTGTCAGCTATTCCTTCCGCGCTGCGAGTGAGGCTATCCGGCCTGTCTCATCCCCCAACGGTCGCTCCTTGAGGATTTTGCTTGGTCTGGCGGTCGGAGTGAGTTTTGACGCGTTAAGTGTGGGTTTAGGCTTAGGAACTATAGGCGGTAAGATTGTTGGTGCGGTGCTCATCATGGGATTTGTAGCCGGGATAATGACGTGGATGGGTTTATGTCTGGGTAAATATTTAGGCGCTCGCATCGGCCAGAAGGCGGAACTTCTGGGCGGCTTGATTCTGGTCTTAATAGGTCTTAAGATAATAGTATAAGTTGCTCGACTGTTTTGAGGTGGGAAGATGAAGAGTTTACTGTTTATTTGTACAGGCAATACTTGCCGCAGCAGCATGGCTGAAGTTTTAGCAAGACAAGCTGCAGATACCGCACACCTAGATGATTGGGAATTTGCTTCGGCGGGTATTTCCGCCGTATCCGGTGCCCCTGCGTCGGAACATTCAATCAGGATCATGGCCGAATATGGTCTCAACTTAGCTGGACATCGGGCGCGACTGCTCAATAATTCGTTGCTTGAGGCTGCTGATTTAATCTTGACTATGACTGTGTATCAGCGCAATATTCTGGCTCCACTGGCACCAGGGCGTGTCTACAGCTTATTGGAGTTCGCCTATGGCATGATGGGGGATATTGCTGATCCTTTTGGGGGAAGTGTTGATATTTATCGCCAAGCTGCGATGCAAATCCGTGAGGCAGTTAAAAATGTGGTTAAACTTCTTGCCTAAAGTTGGTATAGAATATTCCGGAAAGCGTTAAGACTAATTTTGACGCTTTCTTACAATTTATGCAGGTACTTAGGATAATTTGTAGAACATTATTCAACAGTTTGGTTAAGTTTAAGGAGTGAATGGGATTGAAGCTGGCCATAGGTTCGGATCATGGTGGGTATCGCCTCAAAGAAGAAATTAAAAGCGAACTAAAATTACGCGACATTGAGTCAGTGGATTTTGGCACCGACAGTCTAGAGTCCGTTGATTATCCTGATTTTGCTTTAGCTGTGGCTGAAGCGGTGGCTGCAGGAAAGTTTGATTTAGGTATTATTTGTTGCGGTACAGGCTTGGGTGTTGCGATTACTGCCAATAAAGTTCCTGGCGTACGAGCCGCAGTGTGCCATGAGCCTTACTCCGCTCGGATGGCCCGTGAGCACAATGATGCCAATGTTTTGACTCTGGGCGAACGAGTAACAGGACCAGGCTTGGCTTTAGAGGTAGTGAATGCATTCCTCACGACACCATTTGCTGCGGGAAGACACGCTAAAAGGGTGGCAAAGATTGGGGAGATTGAAGCTAAATATATGGGTGTAAAGTCATGAGCCAATATGGTGAGGATTTAGCTAAAGCAATGCGCGAGTTGTTCAGTGTTGCCGGTTTTAAGTCCGGCCAGATTATTGTGATTGGGTGCAGCACCAGTGAGGTATTGGGAAAACATATTGGTAAAGGGTCAAGCAAGGAACTGGGGGAGGAACTTTTTTCGGTTATTAACAAGCTTTGCCTGGAACAAGATCTTAAGCCAGCCTTCCAGTGCTGTGAACATCTAAATCGCGCGCTCGTAGTCAACAGAGGAACAGCGGACAAGTATTCTTTACCAGAAGTTAGCGTGGTACCGGTTCCGGGTGCCGGTGGTTCAATGGCAGCAGCGGCTTTTCAGGGTCTTGTCGATCCTGTTGTAGTAGAGAGTATTCAAGCCCATGGGGGAATAGACATTGGCGATACTTTTATCGGCATGCATTTGAGGCCGGTGGCAGTACCGGTGCGCCTGAGTCTAGACCGGATTGGCCAAGCCCATCTTACCGTAGCAAGAACGCGTCCGAAGTTAATCGGCGGGGAGAGAGCAGTCTATCAAGTTGCCGATGCTTCATTGACTTGCTTTTAAAGGACTTAGTTTTTAAGCATAGCTATAACTGACAGGGGGAAATTTCATGGATTACATTAAACAACTTGTCGCGCCTGTAGACGCGGAAGTAGCTGAAGCTATTGCACTTGAAGAAAAACGTCAACAGCAAAAAATTGAATTAATTGCCTCAGAAAATTTCGTTAGCCGTGCGGTAATGGCGGCACAAGGGTCAGTGTTGACCAATAAGTATGCGGAGGGATACCCGGGCAAAAGGTATTATGGCGGGTGTGAATATGTCGACATTGTCGAAAATTTAGCGCGTGAACGGGTTAAAACTTTGTTTGGCGCAGAACACGCTAATGTTCAGCCGCATTCCGGTGCACAGGCCAATACAGCAGTCTATGTGGCGGTGCTAAAGCCCGGCGACACTGTTTTAGGCATGAACCTTGCCCATGGCGGACATTTGACTCATGGTAGCCCCGTGAACATTTCGGGTATGTACTTTAAGTTCGTGCCCTATGGCGTGGATCCCCAAACAGAGACAATTGATTATGATGAGGTAAGGCGGCTCGCCTTAGAACATCGGCCTAAGCTATTAGTTGCAGGGGCAAGTGCTTACCCGAGAACTTTAGATTTTCCTAAACTGCGTGCAATAGCCGACGAAGCAGGGTGTATGCTAATGGTAGATATGGCTCATATAGCTGGGCTTATTGCGGCCGGAGCTCATCCCAGCCCGGTTCCTTATGCTGATTTCGTTACCTCAACAACCCATAAAACGTTGCGTGGTCCCCGCGGCGGCATCATCCTCTGTCGGGAAAAGGATGCCCAGAAGATTGATAAGGCTGTATTCCCGGGTATCCAGGGCGGCCCATTAATGCATGTTATTGCCGCTAAGGCTATTGCGTTTAAGGAAGCCTTAGAACCTTCCTTTGGTGAGTACCAACACAAAATAGTCGCTAACGCTCAAAAACTGGCAGAAAGCCTTACGGCGCGTGGTTTCCGACTTGTGTCCGGCGGTACAGACAACCATTTGCTGCTGGTCGATGTACGTAATAAGCAAATCACCGGCAAACTGGCAGAAATTAGCTTGGATGAGGCCGGTATTACCGTTAACAAAAACGCAATTCCGTTTGACCCGGAGAGTCCGTTTGTGACCAGTGGCATTCGCATCGGCACAGCTGCGGTTACCACGCGGGGAATGGATCAACAGGCCATGGTTGATATCGCCCGTGCGATAGACTGTGTATTGACCTATCACGGTGTAACTGATAAACTGCAGGAGGCTCGCGCAATTGTGCGTGACCTTTGCGCGAAATTTCCGCTTTACCCCAATTTAGGGTAGGAGGGTGATGACAGTTGGGTAATGTCCATGTGTTTGACCATCCATTAATACAACATAAAATTAGCTTGATACGCGACAAAACAACCGGATCTAAGGAGTTTCGCGAGCTTGTAGAAGAGGTCGCCATGTTAATGGCCTTTGAGGTAACGCGTGACTTTCCTTTGCAAGAAGTAATAGTTGAAACTCCTGTAGCAGCGGCAAAGTGCAAAGTTCTCGCCGGCAAAAAGGTAGCGCTTGTGCCTATCCTTAGGGCAGGCTTGGGCATGGTAGATGGGGTATTAAAACTCATACCGGCGGCCAAAGTTGGTCATGTCGGTCTGTACCGGGATCCGGAAACGCTTAAACCGGTCGAGTACTATTGCAAGTTACCCACCGATGTCAATGAGCGGGATTTAATCGTAATTGATCCGATGCTGGCGACGGGTGGCTCTGCTACGGCAGCTATTCAGTTTTTGAAACAGCGCGGGGTAAAAAATATTAAACTGATGTGCCTGATAGCTGCGCCTGAGGGAATTGCGGCGGTTCATGCTGTCCATCCTGAGGTCGAAATTTTTGCCGGCAATGTTGATGAAAAACTTAACGATCACGGCTATATCGTTCCGGGTTTGGGTGATGCGGGCGACCGCTTGTTTGGCACGAAATAACGGGTGGAAACAGGGGTGCGCTAAGTGGCAAGATTACGCATAATGACCGTCTTTGGGACTAGGCCTGAGGCTATAAAAATGGCCCCTGTCATCAAGGAATTACAAAAGTGGCCGGAACTAATTGAGCCGCTTATCACGGTTACAGCCCAACACCGCGAAATGTTGGACCAGGTGCTCGTGCTATTTAACATTAAACCAGATTATGACCTAAATATTATGCAACCAAACCAGACGTTGCACGACATTACCTCCCGTGTGCTGCTCGGCATAAGGGATGTAATTGCAGCGGCGAAGCCAGATATGATTTTGGTCCACGGTGACACTACTACTACTTTTGCAGCAGCTTTAGCCGGTTTTTATGCGCAGATACCGGTGGGACATGTTGAGGCCGGGTTGCGAACCGGTGATAAATATTCGCCCTTTCCGGAAGAAATGAATCGCAAACTTACCGGAGCAGTGGCTGAACTGCATTTTGCACCTACCGCTACATCACGGGATAATCTACTGGCAGAGGGAGTGTCCCCGCAGAATATTTTTATTACCGGGAACACAGTTATCGATGCCTTGATGCATACCGTTCGCGGCAATTATGCATTCCAAGAGTCTTCGCTGCAAAGTATTGATTACGCGAACAGCAGGATTATTTTGGTAACCACCCATCGTCGCGAAAATTTAGGCGAACCGATGCGGCATATATACCTGGCACTTCGGCAAATAGTTGAGGAATATCGAGATGTACAGGTAGTATTTCCTATGCATAAAAACCCCGCAGTGCGCCAGACGGTAAATGACGTATTGGGAGGTTTGGAGCGAGTTCATTTAATTGAACCTTTGGAATATCAGCCGTTTGTTAACCTTATGGCGAAGTCATTTATCATTCTTACTGATTCCGGGGGGATCCAAGAGGAATCACCCGCGCTAGGTAAGCCGGTGTTGGTTTTACGTGAAACGACCGAAAGACCGGAAGCGGTCACAGCAGGCACGGTAAAACTGGTGGGTACCTCGCAAAGTGCTGTATATACCGGCACCAAAATGTTGCTGGATAATCCGGAACTTTATCTTAAAATGGCTAACGCCGTAAACCCTTACGGCGATGGACAGGCTGCTGCGCGAACTGTACAAGCGATTCTCAGTCATTTTCAAGGCATAACTAAGCGTCCGGATGACTTTAAACCAGTCTTTAAACCAGTATAGAAAATTCAGCAAATTATGAAAAAGGGGATAATTGTTAGCAGGAAAATTGCAAAGCTTGTAGAATATTACATTGCTGTAACTTGATTGCTAAATTTGTTCAAGACTTGCGCTTGCAGCGTTGATTTGGTATTATTAACTCGAAAAATTTACATATTCAAGGAACTGAGGCAATTGTTTAACAATAAGCTGTTACGTTATCTCGCCTTGGGCACGAGTATGGCCAGTAGCTTTGTAGTTTCCGTATTGATGGGCTTATTCGCTGGTAATTTTCTTGATCAGAAGTACGGAACAGCCCCTTGGCTGTTACTTGTCGGCGTTTTTTCAGGAATAGGTTTGGGGGTAATATCTTCTGTGCATATTATTAAATTATTAGGACGTAACGACGATAGTGAATGAGTTAGCAAAGTTGATGCATAAGGGACGCAAGGTCAATGGAATTTTATTGGGTTTGACCGGCGTTGTTGCGGTGATGTTTGCTAACTCCTTATTTTGGCCAGGCGCCTTAGTAGGCTTGTTAGTAGGAGCAATAAATCTGGAAATACTATTTAGTCGAATGCGTAAGAGTGAAAATAACCCGCAAATGCTACAGCGGACAGGCTTAACTCAACGCTTCGGCATGGCAACCTTGGGTATTTTGGTTGTTATCAAGTTTAAGTTAGGCCTAGCAGGGTTTTTTCTTGGCTTGATGCTGCCACACATAATAGTTAGTTTGCTTTATGTGCTGCCAAATCCAAAGAAGGAAAGGGGTGAATAAAGGAATTGAACGAACAACCAATTTTATGGCACTTAGGTTCAACTACTTTTAATGGTAAGACCTTGACAATGACCTGGATTGTAATGGTGGTAATCCTAATCTTTTGCTTTTTTGCAACGCGTAAAGCAACCTCAGGTAAACCTACGGGAGCCCAAAATGTGCTTGAGTGGCTCTTCGATTTTATTCGATCCATGATTTCGGAAAGTGTGGACTGGAAAAAGGGTGGCTCACTATTTAGTTACTTGGTAACTTTGATAATGTTCCTCTTTTTTGCAAACATGCTTGGCTTAGTGCCCAATATCACATTCGGTATTTTTCATAATGTTCATTTTGCCCAACTCAATGAGATATTCTCGGGGCCGACATTCAGTAGCCCTACGGCAGATGTTAATACCACCGGAGCTTTGGCGATATTAACTTTGATTTTGTTTAATGCCTATGGGTTTAAATTTCACAAAGTAAAGTATCTCAAGCATTTTATTGAACCATTTGCCTTTTTCTTGCCTATTAATATAGTTGAGCTTGTCGCTAAACCAATGACGTTGGCAATGCGTCTTTTCGGCAACATCTTTGCCGGGGAAGTATTGATTAAGCTAATCTTAAGCCTGCCGGGTTTAGCGCTAATTGCCGGGGGAGTAATTTTAAACCCCATTTGGTTAGGTTTCAGCGTATTCGTAGGAGTTATTCAGGCCTTTGTGTTTACTGCCTTGACCCTGGCTTATGTTAACCAGTCTATAGGCAGTGATGAACATTAGGGGAACACTAACCCTTATTGCGAGCTCGTTGCTCGCTAAATCCGATATTAGTGCATGCGGAAAGGAGGGGAAATAATGACATTAGCTCTTGGCGCAATTGGTGCCGGTATCGCTGCTGGACTCGCAGCTCTTGGTGCTGGTATTGGTGACGGAAATCTGATTGGGAAGACCATTGAAGGTATGTCCCGTCAACCCGAAGCTTCGGGTGCTCTTCGTACTACTATGTTTATTGGTGTTGGTCTCGTTGAGGCATTACCGCTACTGACTTGGGTACTCGCTCTATTAATTATGAACAAGTAGCAATTTTAGGTGCAAATCGGGCGTTGGCGGGGGAAAACCCCGCTGCGCCTTGCTTTGTAACCACTTTTGAGAGGGGGGAATCCTCGTGGAAATCTTGCATATTGACGCTACTCTAATTGCCCAGATTGTGTCCTTTTTAATTCTTTTAGCGATATTAAGTAAGTTTGCGTACCGTCCATTACTCGGTGCGTTAGAGAAGCGTAGTCAATATATAGAAGATAACATTAAAAGCGCTGAACAAGCGAAGGCTGAAGCGCAACAAATCAAGATAGACTTTGAAACTGAGCTGCGTCAGGCTAGGGTGGAAGCGCAGGCGATTATCGAGCGCGCGTCGAAAGCGGGCGAAGAGCGCGGCAAAGAAATTATTGCCGAATCATCGGCTGAAGCCGACAGATTGAAGAAAATAGCTCTGGCCGAGATCGAGCTGGAAAAGCAAAAAGCCATGTCCGAATTGCATGATCAGGTTGCAAATCTGGCCCTGCTGGTGGCCGGTAAGCTTGTGCAAAACAACCTGAACATGGATCCAGCAGCACAAGGCGCGCTGGTAAATCAGTTCGTTAAAGAGGTAGGGGACTTGCCATGTTAAGCGAGGCTGTTGCACGTAAATACGCCCAGGCTTTGTTTGATATAGCCGCAGAAGTTAATCTGGTTGACCGGTTTACGGATGAACTTAAACTGGTTGTCGACACTTTAGCTGAGCATCCGGATTTTCAAAGGGTGCTAAATCATCCGCATATAACGCCTGAAGCCAAACAGAAATTGGTGGCAGAGGTTTTTGGGGGTGCTTTTTCGGCGCAAATGCAGAATTTTCTGAACCTAATTATCGATCGGCGTCGACAAGTCTACTTGAGGGACATTTATCATGTTTATAAGACGCTAGCTGACATTAGTCATAACCTCGTTGAAGTACAGGTTAAAGGCGCTGTTGCCTTAGACCAAGCACAACAGGCAAGTTTAAGCGACAGTCTGGCGAAATTAACCGGTAAGTTAGTGCGACTGGTAGCCCAAGTGGACCCGTCCCTTATCGGGGGTGTGGTTGTCAAGATCGGCGACCGGGTTTATGATGGCAGCGTGGCCGGGCGCCTGGCCAAACTTAAGGAAGCCCTCGTGTAATACAAGAAGGACAGGGGTGAATGAAAGGCAATGAACTTAAGACCTGAAGAAATCAGTTCTATAATAAAGCAGCAAATTGAACGCTATCAGACTGTGGTTGAAGTTGTAGATGTGGGCACAGTTATCCAGGTTGGTGACGGTATTGCCCGCATTTATGGCCTGGAAAATGCGATGTCCGGCGAGCTACTGGAGTTTCCCGGCGGTATTTACGGCATGGCCATGAACCTTGAAGAAGACAATATCGGTTGCGTTATCTTGGGACCTTTTACGGATATCAGGGAAGGTGACGAAGTTAAGCGCACCGGACGTATCGTGGAGGTACCGGTAGGAGATGCCTTGATTGGCAGGGTGGTTAATGCGTTGGGACAACCCATCGATGGTAAGGGACCGATCACGTCGGATAAATTCCGCCCCATCGAGTCGCAAGCGCCCGGCGTTAGAGCACGTAAATCTGTGCATGAGCCACTTCAGACCGGCTTAAAAGCTATTGACTCGATGACACCTATTGGCCGGGGACAACGGGAGTTAATTATTGGTGACCGCCAAACAGGTAAAACCTCAGTGGCGATCGACACCATCATCAATCAAAAAGGCCAAGACATGGTTTGCATCTATGTTGCAGTAGGGCAAAAGGCTTCAACGGTAGCCGGTGTGGTGAAAACGTTGGAAGAGGCCGGGGCAATGGAATATTCCATTGTGGTTTCTGCCAGCGCTTCAGAGCCCGCTCCAATGCTCTACATTGCTCCTTATGCCGGTTGTGCAATTGGTGAAGAGTTTATGTACAACAGCCGTCATGTTTTAATTATCTATGATGATCTGTCCAAACAGGCAGTAGCTTATCGTGAACTTTCGCTGTTGTTGAAACGCCCGCCGGGACGTGAAGCGTACCCAGGCGACGTGTTCTATTTGCATTCACGCTTATTGGAACGCTCCGCAAAATTATCGGATGAATTTGGCGCAGGCTCGATGACTGCTCTGCCAATCATTGAAACCCAGGCGGGTGACGTTTCGGCTTATATCCCGACCAACGTAATTTCCATTACAGACGGTCAGATATTTTTGGAGTCAGACCTCTTCTATGCAGGTATTAGACCGGCAATCAACACCGGTATTTCTGTATCCCGGGTTGGAGGCGCCGCCCAAATTAAGGCCATGAAGCAAGTTGCGGGTAGATTACGTCTGGACATGGCGCAATATCGTGAATTGGCATCATTTGCCCAGTTCGGCTCGGATTTGGATAAGGCTACCCAAGCCAGGCTGACCCGCGGTCAAAGAACGCAAGAAATGCTTAAGCAAGGCCTAAATCAACCGTTACCGGTTGAAGAACAAGTTGTCGCTATTTACGCTGCAGTTAATGGGTATTTGGATGATATCGATCAGGCCAGGGTTAGAAAATTCTTGGATGAATTTCTGCTGTACCTGCGCACTTCCCAGACCGATTTGCTTAACGCCATCCGCACCGAAAAAACCCTTTCCGACCAACTCGTCGAGCAGCTGAAGGGTGCACTTGACAGCTTCACAAAAGATTTCGTAGCGTAATGACTGCAAGAGAGGTTAAGGTGGTGAAAAAATTTGGCCGGAGTTCGTGACATTCGGCGACGCATTCGAAGTGTAAAGAATACTCAACAAATCACCAAGGCCATGAAGATGGTTGCGGCAGCTAAGCTACGCAAGGCTCAAGAACGTGTTATAGCAGCCAGACCCTTCGCGAAGGAGATACAAGACGTGTTGGCCCGATTGGCTCAGGCAGCTGCCGGAGCAAGACATCCGTTATTGGAACAACGCGAAGTCAATAATGTCGCATATGTTGTGGTATCTGCGGACAGAGGTTTGTGCGGCGGATACAACAGTAACGTAATTCGTATGGCTGCAGCCCATATAACGCACAGCGAAGTTCCCTCCCAAGTCCTTGCCGTAGGACGTAAATCACGCGACTTTTTTCGGCGTATCGGCGCAACTGTTACGGATGAGTTTGTCGGTTTAGGGGACGAGCCGTCCTTCTTTCAGGCCAAGGCTATAGCTGAACAAGTTGTAAATTTATATATCCAGGGTAAAGTTGACGAGGTCCACCTGGTTTATACCGAGTTTATCAGTGCTATAGGCCAACGCCCGGTAAGTGTTAAGCTTTTGCCGCTTAAAGCCCCAACAGAACAAAGCGGTCCTAAGCCAAGTTATCTGTTTGAACCTTCTGCCGAGACAATCTTAGAGACCTTGTTGCCAAAGTATGTAGAGACTCTGCTCTTCCGCGCTTTACTCGAGGCCAAAGCCAGTGAGCAAGGAGCCAGGATGACCGCGATGGGTTCTGCTACCGATAATGCAAATGAAATGATTGACCGGCTGACTCTGATTATGAATCGCGCCCGGCAGGCCGCCATTACCAAAGAAATTTCGGAAATTGTCGGTGGTGCCGCATCCCTGGAATAATGTGCAAGCAAGGAAAATCTTTCTAAAGGAGGTAATGCAAACCCATGAATACCGGCAAAGTGCTACAGGTATTGGGCGCGGTTGTGGACGTAAAATTTGAACCCGATCACCTGCCTAAGATTTACAGTGCAATTAAGGTCGACTACCCGGAACAGCATATAAAAGTAACCCTAGAGGTGGCCCAACACTTGGGTAATGACACGGTACGTTGTGTAGCCATGTCGTCCACAGACGGTATGCAGCGTGGTATGGAGGCTGTAGACACCGGAGCGCCTATCACGATTGCTGTAGGACCGGCAACTCTGGGACGCATGGTCAGTGTCTTGGGTGAGGCCATTGATGGTTTGCCTGAACTTGATCGTAGTGCGACCTATCCCATTCACCGTCCCGCTCCGGCCCTGGTGGATTTGGAACCTTCCACGCAAATTCTGGAAACCGGGATTAAAGTAGTTGACCTCCTCGCCCCGTACTCCAAAGGCGGTAAAATCGGCCTATTTGGCGGCGCAGGCGTAGGTAAGACAGTTTTAATTATGGAATTGATTAATAACATTGCTAAACAACACGGTGGCCTTTCAGTTTTTGCCGGCGTTGGTGAGCGGACCCGGGAAGGTAATGACCTTTGGCATGAAATGAAGGAGTCTGGTGTTATTGACAAGACCGCACTGGCATTTGGACAAATGAATGAGCCCCCCGGCGCAAGGCTGCGGGTTGGCTTGGCCGGACTTACCATGGCGGAGTATTTCCGTGATGAGCAAGGTCAAGATGTACTGTTGTTTATCGATAACATTTTCCGCTTTACTCAAGCCGGATCTGAGGTGTCGGCATTATTGGGACGGATGCCTTCGGCAGTTGGTTACCAGCCTACGTTGGCAACTGAAATGGGTCAGCTGCAAGAACGGATTACCACCACTAAAAAAGGTTCAATTACTTCCGTTCAGGCTATTTATGTACCAGCAGATGACTTGACAGACCCAGCACCAGCCACAGCGTTTGCGCACTTAGATGCTACTACAGTTCTATCACGGGCAATATCGGAAAAAGGTATTTACCCGGCGGTTGACCCGTTGGATTCTACCTCCAGAATTTTATCACCTGAGGTTCTAGGACAAGAACACTATGATGTAGCCCGTGGTGTACAGGGTATTTTGCAGCGCTATAAAGAGCTGCAAGACATTATTGCAATTCTTGGCATGGATGAACTCTCTGAAGATGATAAAATGGTGGTTGCTCGTGCACGTAAGATTGAGCGTTTCCTCTCCCAGCCGTTCTTTGTTGCAGAGACATTTACCGGAACTCCGGGCAAATATGTTGAACTGAAGGATACGGTGCGCGGATTTAAAGAAATACTTGACGGCAAACATGATAATTTACCTGAAATGGCCTTCTACATGGTAGGTACCATTGAGGAGGCTATAGCCCGAGCCCAAGAATTGGAGGCCTAGGCTATGGCAGATTTCAAATTGGAAGTCGTGGCACCTGAAGGTAAGGTAGTCGGAGCGGATGTACAATTTGTCAAGCTTCCTTCGGTTGAGGGAGAATTGGGTATTTTGGCACATCACACCCCATTAATTGGCGCGTTAAAAGTAGGAATTATTCGTTATACTAAAGACGAAAAATCTTACCGAATTGCTACAAGTGGCGGATTTGTTGAAGTTGCTAACAATAAGGTAACTGTACTGGCTGAAACTGCAGAACCGGGGGATCTCATTGATCTGGAGCGGGCCCTTGCCGCTAAGGAGAGGGCAATGCAGCGGATTAATGAGCGAAATACGGAATCTGATATCAAAAGAGCCGAATTTGCCCTCCAACGCGCCATTAACCGGATTAAGGCGGCAGAAGGCACAGAAGGCTAGACAACCAAAATGGTCTTGAGGCAGGCATTGCGATATGCCTGCCTTTTTGCGTAGTGTTATGTTTAAACTCCTACTATGAGGTCAACAATAAACATAGAGGGGAGTCGTTTAAAATGAAAGCATTGCGCAAAAGTGGAATATTAATTATAATCACTATGTCCCTTTTTCTTACCTCCGGCACCAGCCAGCTCAGCGTGGCGCAGCAACGGCTGGAAGTGGCTTTGGGGAACCTGGGGGCGAAGAACTTTAGGTCCGAGATAACCGCGTGGGCACCGAAGCCAATTGTGCGCAGTGAAATTCCTGGCGGCATACTAACTGTGCCACCGTTCACGCCGGATGGATGGAGCGTCGCAGAACGCAAGGTAGTGGATGGAAGGCGTAGTTTTACGGTAAGATCTCTGCAAACAGGGCGTAGCCTGCACTTGATTAGTGACTACACACAAACACGGGATGCTATGATCCAAAGTGGTGGAGGAGCTTACTTAACAGCTAGCTTTACTCTCCCAACTTATCCGGTCGCCAATTATAAGACACTAGGACGAAGAATTTTTGACTTACTCGGGGCTGAAACTCTTACTCAAGAGGTGCTAACTTCTAATTTGTATAGTGCAGCAGCTAAAATTCCGGGTTGGGGCAAGTCAGTTTGGGCAGGTCAAGACGAAATTAACCTTGAGGTATTAATTAGACCCGGCAGTGACGCAACTTTAACGCATGTCTATCTGCTGGCACCTGACTTAATTGGTGATTTGTAAATAGTTACCTCGACAAATTCATTCTAAAATAGAGGATATTTGAACAAAATTGGAGAATTAACCTTAGATTTTTGCGTTTCAATTGTGCTTAGGCTGGGGAGGTGCATCCTGACGCAATGGCCGTTGTGAAGACGGTTGCGGACAGGAAGGATAATTTGGACAAAATACTGGTCAAGGGCGGCAATCCTTTAGTAGGTAAGGTCACAGTCAGCGGGGCAAAGAATGCGGTATTGCCCATCATAGCCGCTTCAATTTTAGCGGGCAGCCCGGTACAAATAGATGATGTACCCAACTTGACCGATGTCGATACAATTTGTCAGGTGATTGCAAGCTTAGGCGTAGCCGTGGCTCGGGATGGGAATACAGTAAAAGTGGATCCTGCCGGATTGGATACCTTTGAGGCACCACACGAATTAGTCAGTAAAATGCGCGCGTCTGTAGTGGTGATGGGTGCCTTACTAGCGCGTATGGGCAAAGCCAGGATATCACATCCCGGCGGGTGCGCAATAGGCTCAAGGCCGATTAACTGGCACCTTAAAGGACTAGAGGCTTTAGGGGCCCAGATTCGAATTAACCACGGTTACCTTGAAGCCACTGCCGCAAGCTTAAAGGGTGCTAGGATCTACTTAGACTTTCCCAGCGTGGGAGCGACGGAAAATATTATGATGGCTGCCTCAATGGCCAAGGGCACAACTATTATCGAGAACTCAGCCCAAGAGCCGGAAATCGTCGATTTAGCTAATTTCATCAATGAAATGGGCGGTAAAGTTCGGGGAGCCGGGACAAATGTGATCAGAATTGAAGGAGTTTCGCACCTGAACGGCGCTGTGCATAGTATTATTCCCGATCGAATCGAAGCCGGAAGTTACCTTGTGGCTGCTGCCCTGACTGGCGGCGATGTTACGGTAGAGAATGTAATTATTGATCACCTGAAGCCTGTACTGGCTAAACTGCGCGAGTCAGGTGTTGAGGTAATCGAAGCAGACACTAGTCTCAGAGTGATAAGAAGATCCGAACTTAAGGGAATCGACTTTAAGACGCAAGTTCATCCGGGATTTCCGACTGATTTGCAGGCTCCGATGATGGCTTTGACCACAATGGCAAGAGGAACCAGTATCATAACGGAAACAGTATTTGAAAATAGGTTTATGCATGTTGAAGAATTGAAACGTATGGGAGCAAACATACGAATTGAAGGACGTACGGCCATAGTAGATGGCGTTGCAAGGCTTACAGGTGCCCAGGTGAAGGCGACTGACCTAAGGGCCGGAGCTGCGCTCCTTGCTGCCGCCTTGAGCGCAGAAGGTGTCACTGAAATCGAAAACACGTACCATATTGATCGAGGGTACGAGAACATAGTTGAAAAATTACAAGGGCTCGGCGCCCAGATCAGTAGAGCATAAACGTGACATAAGGTCACGTTTTTTTGCATAGCTATGGTTAAAGGCTTGTACGAAAACGGAGGAAGTGTGATGCGAAAACCTCTGGTAGCTTTAATCATCGCGGTAATCGGCTTGGGTATGCTCTTGCCGATCGTAATTATTACCCTGCAAAAAGATAAAAACCCTCACCACGGTATGACGGGGGTACGCATGTTGTTGCCTGATGGCCAAATAAAGGTTTTAGACTTAGAGCAATACCTCGTTGGAGTGGTCGCAGCGGAAATGCCTGCGTCCTTCGCTCCGGAGGCAATTAAGGCTCAAGCTGTGGCAGCACGAACTTATGTGGCTCAGATTCTATCCCAACCGGACATTAGCAGTCGCCACTACGATGTAGACACCACCCAAAAGACACAAGGCTGGTTGTCTGACGCTGCCATGCGTCAACGCTGGGGGATTATGCGCTACATACCCTATAAGTTAAGAATTGAAAAAGCCGTGCAGGAAACTAAAGGTCTAGTCTTGATTTACGGGGGGACCTATGTAGAAGCCTTTTATTTTTCCAACGCGGGGCGGCTCCCAACGGAAAAGGCCGATGACGTTTGGGGTGCTCCATTACCATACCTTACCAACGTCCCACCTGAGAGCGTTGAAAAAAGCAAGTTTGTGGTTAGTAGCTCCTTTACTTCCGCCCAGTTAGATGCCAAGCTGGGAAGCTCGCTTGACAAAAGGAGGAGCCCGGGACCGAAGGATGTTAAGATTACGGAGCGTACCACAGCGGGGCGAGCTAAAACCGTGCGCGTTGGCAGCAAACTGTATCAAGCCACGTGGCTAAGATCACAATTAGGGCTTAAATCGACGGACTTTGTGCTTAGTTTCAGTAATGGCAAGGTTGTTTTCACTACCTATGGGAATGGGCATGCAGTTGGCATGTCTCAGTACGGAGCTAACTACTTGGCCCAGGAAGGCAAGAATTTTACTGCAATATTGCAGCATTATTATCCAGGAACTAAGCTTATCGACATTAATAGTAGTAATGGCTAATTATGTAAAATAATGGAAACAATATACCTGAGGTGATTAAATAATGAAATTACCCCAGGTTTTTTATTGGCAATCCATGCGAAAAATGTTGGATAAGCTTGCGGTTAGACGCATGGGAATTTTAATCGGGGCTCTTTGCGTAACTATTTTTGCCGGGGTAGTACTGTTGGCAATACGTAATTACAATGGTCAAGCACTATCCCCACCTGCTTCAGCAACGCCAGTTGCGTCCGTTCCCAACATAGCCATGACCCAATCACACCCATCAGCGCAGCAAACACCATTGGCAACCAAGCCGTCTGCACTGACAACCCTACCAGCAATGACGGCTCCTCAGAAAAAAATCGTAAAAAATCCGCACCAAGCCTTACAATTAAAAGATTTCCAACAACCGATTCAAGGTATAACAATTAGGGGCACTAGTAGAGGTCTAATTTGGTGGCCGCTTCTTGCCGATTTTCGCCAACATCTCGGTGAGGATATCACTGCTAAGGTGGGGACAAAAGTATGTGCACCTGCGGCAGGAACTGTGAGTGAAGTCGGGATTGACCCAATATATGGCGAAGTAGTAGTCATTCAACACGCCGATGGCTGGCAAACAGTATATGGTCAGTTGGGGGAACGTACGGTCAAATTGAAACAAATTGTCCAGCAAGGGCAACTATTAGGTCGGATAGCAGAATCAAACGGAGGGGAGGCCGACCTTCCTGCCCATTTGCATTATGAAATATGGCATCAAGATAAACCGGTTCAACTGGTGAAATAGGAAATAAACAGTATTCTGGCTTGGTTTTTCAATTCGAATGGCATCCTATAGGGACATCCTATGGGATGTTTTTTTATGCGAGAAAATGGCTTTAACGTATGACAATTCGTATAATCTTGCAAAATATTTTGCGAATATTTCGTTATTTAATACATTCTTGACATAAATTCGCAGGAGTTTCTCGGTGTTACAAAGAATCAAACTAAGTCAATTGGTTTAATGTTGTTTTATTCGGCATCTGGGGAGGATATACCATGTTACCAGACAAGTTACACGGTTCAGTGCTTGAGAAAATGATGAGTGCTTATGCCTATCATCGGATAGTAACGGATGAGCAGGGGATTCCGTTTGACTATGAGTATCTTGAAGTAAATGCTGCCTTTGAGACTTTTACCGGGATAAATAGGGAACAAGCTATCGGCAGAACCGTGCGGGAACTTATACCGGCTCTTAAATCAGATGCATTTGATTGGGTCGCCTTTTTTGGGCGTGTGGCATTGACCGGTCAGACGGAAATAACGCAACAGTACTCAGATACACTGCAACGTTGGTATCTGGTTCAGGCATATTCTTTTGCCCCAGGTTATTTTGCCACGGTTTTTATGGATATTACAGCAATGAAAACGCGTGAAGATGAACTGATCGAAAAAAACGAGGTGATTCAGGACCTTTACCATAACCTCGTTGTGTCAGAAGAAAAGCTCAGACAACAGATGGGCGAATTAAGCCAGATGAGTCATGAAATCGTGGTTAATGAAGCCCGTTTAAATCGCGCTCAAGCTTTGGCCAGGGTCGGCAACTGGGAAATTGACCTCGCCTCGCATGAAATATGGGCGTCAGCTGAAGCATTTCGCTTATATGGTCTGGAACGGGAAACGCCCTATTTGCTTTTAACAGACGCCCAAAGGTTTGTAATGCCGGAAGACCGTCATGCTATGGATGAAGCGTTGCAAAAATTACTGACTGAAAGAATAAAATATGATATTCAGTTTCGGGTGATTACAGCGGATCGTAAGGAAATCCGTCACATGCATTCTGTTGCGGAACTGGAATTCGATTATTTCGGAAAGCCGGCGCGCGTGCTGGGAGTAGTGCAGGATGTCAGTGAACGAGTCCACTATTTGCAGGCGTTGGAGACCAAACACGAAGAGCTACTCGCTGTACACGAGGAATTGACGGCTACTGAGGAAGAACTGCGCCAACAATACGAGGAGTTGCAGGGAAACCAGGAGCTAATGTGGCAGATGGCCCACATTGACGTGTTGACTGGTCTTCCGAATCGTACCCTTTGGGAAGAACAGCTGGCAACCGCGTTGGCCCAAACCAGGCACAGCGGACTGAAAGTCGCTGTAATCTTTATTGATTTAGATCATTTTAAACAAGTAAATGATACTATGGGACATGCTAAGGGTGACGAACTTTTACAGCTTATAGCGCATCGACTTAGTTCCGTGTTACGGGATACCGAAATGTTAGCACGTTTTGGCGGCGATGAATTTTTGATTTTAAGCAAAAATGTCGCTTCGATCGCAGAAGTTTCTCTGTTCCTAGCAAAGCTTGTTGAGCTTTTCCAACAGCCTTATTTCATACAGGGTCTTAGTATAAATATTAGCGCCAGTATTGGGGTTGCCCTTTATCCGGATGAAGGGTCTACCGAAGACGAATTGCTACAAAACGCTGATACCGCAATGTATCGTGCTAAAGAGCTTGGCCGTAACAGATTTGAATTTTTCAACCTCCAAATGAAACAGGACTTAATGCGTAAAACTGATCTGGAAAGAAAAATGCGGGCGGCACTGTCGAACCAAGAATTTTTACTTTATTATCAGCCGCAATTTGATGTGCGCACCGGTAAGCTGAGAGGATTTGAAGCCTTGATCCGCTGGGAGCAGCCACAGTTGGGGTTCCTCAATCCGTTGGAATTCATTCCACTTGCCGAGGACTCAGGCTTGATTTTGCCCATCGGTCAGTGGGTGCTCAATACTGCCTGTGCAACAGGTCAGAGGCTTACGGCAAAATATGGCCTACCGGTTACAATTTCCGTGAATATCTCGACACTCCAACTGCAGCAAGGGGATTTTGAGGAAACTGTCTGGAGGGCGATTTACGCGTCCGGTTTTAGCCCCAGCCAATTGGAACTGGAAATTACAGAAAGCGTCCTGATTCGCAATTTTGAACAGACGCTGACAGTCCTGTGTCGTTTACAGGAAGCCGGTTTTAAAATAGCGCTCGACGACTTTGGCACCGGTTATTCCTCTTTGAGCTATCTGAAGATTCTTCCAATTAATACTTTGAAAATCGATAAATCATTTATTCAGGAAATCAACTTGGCAACACCGGAAAATGATTTAACGGCAGCTATTATTTCTCTGGTTCATTCTCTTAACATTGAGACTATTGCAGAAGGGGTTGAAAACCAGCGTCAGTTGGAATACTTGCATCAGGCTGGATGTGACGGGTTACAGGGATTTTACCTGGGTAGACCCGTTCCGGAGGAAAGTCTGGACCGCATTTTCCTCCATGAGCAGGAATAGGCGTAGAAAAACACCGGCAAAGCAAGAGCCTGGCGGTGTTTTTAAGATATCAATAAATAATAATCAGGCGACCTCACAAAGAGGTCGCCTGATGAAATTAGAAGTATATATTATTGAATGTTAAAGATGCCCTTCATCCAACCGTTGGTGATCATAGCACCTTCCCAACCGTCCTTGCCACTGCCACATGCCGCTTCACACTGCCAAGTTAAGGCTGTAGGAGTAGACGGTGTGTGGAAGGTGAACTCCGTTGTACTATATTTTTCTGAAGCTGTCTTAACAGCGATAGGCACATTAAGCCCTATACTTGAAATTGTAATGGTATGTGCGACATTATTGGTAGGGATGGACGTAACGGTATTCCCGTCCAAAGCCATTGAGCCACCAACAGTCCCAGTCACCTTATTATCACCAGCCGGAATGCCTGCATTCCCATCATCATAACTTTCGATTGCAATGGTAACATCTTGATTTTTCGGTAAGGTGAGGTTTGCTGGTACGAATTGCGGCCAACCTGGTTTTCCATCCATTTTGCCTGTTTCCATAGTCATGGTGTAGAAGTTGTTTACAACGTTAAAGGTGCCCTTCATCCAATTATCAGTGGACATAGCGCCTTCCCAACCATCTTTGCCACTGCCACATGCCGCTTCACACTGCCAATTTAAGACTGTAGGAGTAGACGGTGTGTGGAAGGTGAACGTTGTTACACTATATTTTTCGGAAGCTGTCTTAACAGCGATAGGTACATTAAGCCCAAGGCTTGAAATTGTAATGGTATGTGCGACATCTTTGGTAGGGATAGATGTTACGGATTTTCCGTCTAAAGTCATTGAGCCACCAACAGTCCCGGTCACCTTATTATCACCAGTCGGAATGCCTGCATTCCCATCATCGTAACTGTTAATTGTAAGGGTAACATCTGCATTAGCGGGCAAAGTAAGGTTGCCCGGTACGAATTTGGGCCACCCTGGTTTCCCGTCCATCTTGCCCGTTTCCATGGTCATGGTAAAACTTGCTTTTGTAGCACTGTTGGATGCTGCTGTGGTGCTTACGGTTGAAGTGGTTGTCGGACTTGGACTAGATGGGCTGGCAGTTGATGCAGAAGTACCATTACTAGAGGCTCCACATCCTGCAAGTAGTAAAGCCGGTAACACTAAAACTGCAAGGAATACTTTCTTTTTCATGTAGTCTTTTTCCTCCCCTTGTTAAGAATTAGTTGAATTTAACATCATAAAATTAACGCTAAATTAACCTGTTGTCAAGGAATTGATTCTAAAATACAACACAGGACAGTATAAATTTATAAAATCTTAATTTAATGTTCATACAAACAACACATTTTAAAGTGAGTCTAGTTTTTGGGACGATTTGTTAAGATTCTGTTAAAATCGTCTGTAAAAATGTTGCTGCTGATAGATCTTTGTCCAGGTAGGCCGAACGAAAGAAATTGCGGTTTTCATCCCCAAAACCGAATAACACTATTTACCAACCTAAGACATCCTTGCGAGGATGTCTTTTTTTTATGGGGGTGCATATAAATGAAGTAAAATTTGACGGACAAAAGGGAGGGCTTGGGGTGCAAGAATACATCAGAAAACGGGTGCTGGAAGTAAGCAACTACATTTTGGAATCCAGCTCCACGGTTCGCCAGACGGCGAACGTGTTTGGAGTCTCGAAAAGCACCGTGCATAAAGATGTCACAGAAAGACTGCCTTTAATTAATGAAAAGCTGGCTTCACAAGTCAAGAACATACTCGATACCAATAAGGCGGAACGTCATATTAGAGGCGGAGAAGCAACCCGGAAGAAATACCAAGAAAACTAATTTTTTTTGTAAAGAAATAGGAAAATTTAAAGGATATATAGAAAAAGTAGCGAATAACCAATCAAGATAGACCTGTCAATTGTCTATTTTTTTTATGATAGAGCTGTACAACCAGTTAAAGTATACTTAGTGAGTACTTCTGCCGAATATATAAGGGGACAAGCGCTAGGTCAACCGAGGCTTGAAAGGAGTAATAGCGGCGAATGTTTGGTTACGGTAATGATTTAGGCATAGACCTAGGCACTGCAACAATTCTTGTTTACGTAAGGGGCAGGGGTATAGTTTTAAATGAGCCCTCAGTTGTGGCAATTGACAAGAATGATGATAAAATAATTGCTGTGGGTGAAGAAGCCAGAGCAATGCTGGGGCGGACCCCCGGCAATATTGTAGCCATTAGGCCATTGCGCGATGGAGTAATTGCAGACTATAACACTACCGAGCGTATGCTTAGTTATTTTATTGAAAAAGCTGTTGGCAAAAGGTGGTTTTTTAAGCCCCGCGTGGTTGTTTGCATACCGTCAGGTGTAACTGAGGTGGAGGAACGCGCCGTAAAACAGGCTGCCACTCAAGCAGGAGCAAAAAGTGCCATTGTAGTGGAGGAGCCTTATGCGGCAGCGTTAGGGGCAGGTCTTGACATTACCGGTCCCGGTGGTAATTTAGTCGTTGATATTGGTGGTGGTACCACTGATGTAGCGGTAATTTCACTTGGCGGCATTGTGTGCAAGAAATCGCTGCGCGTTGGAGGCGACAAATTTGATGAGGCTATAGTGCGCTTCATTCGTAAAGAACACAGCGTGATGATTGGGGATCGTAGTGCTGAACAGATTAAGATTAACGTAGGTGCAGCATTACCACAAGGGAGACCTAGTGGTGAAGATAAATTTGAAGTTCGGGGTCGCGATTTGCTAACCGGCTTGCCGAAGACGGTAGGGGTAACTTCCCGAGAAGCTTATGCAGCAATGGATGAACAAGTTGAAGCTGTAGTAGGGGCAGTGAAAGAGGTGCTTGAAATGACACCACCCGAACTATCAGCTGATATTTTGAATCAGGGCATTGTAATGACCGGCGGAGGCTCGCTGTTGTGGGGTCTTGATATCCGTATTTCCCAAGAAACAGGACTTCCGGTCTACGTGGCTGAGGACGCCGTATCTTGTGTCGCGTTGGGAACGGGCAAGGTTCTTCAAGGCGTAAAACGCAGAAGGCTGTTATAATAAATACTGAGCCAGGCCTTAAGGCCTGGCTTATTTTTCACTAGTCAGTAAGTATAACCTCGCCAACCAGGCGAGGGCAGCGGAAGATAGTACGAGGAAAAGCGCGCGCTGAGGAAACCGATGCGCGCTTATCTTGTAAAATAGGAAAATAGTTTATTTAGCAATCCGGCGTTGGTGCTGTTTGACTTGGGGGCAGGTAAAGGCCTGCTTCGTTTAATGTTTGGCGGTACATTTCCTTTCGAACTACTGGGTTTAGCTACTGCTTTTTGCGGGGAATCGGCCTTGGAGTTGTGGGTTGGTCCAGTATTTTTCGGCGGTAGGGATTTTGCTTTGGCTTTGGTTACCCAAAGCCTTTGCTCGGCAGCAACCATCGCTTGCGGGGGAGCGGCAAAGTGGGAAGGCGGTTTATTTGCTAAGATTTTGGTGAATACTTTATGCCAAATCATGGCCGGATAAGTTCCACCGTAGATCTTTTTCAAATAATGTGTGGGGTTAGTTGTATCATAGCCAAGCCACACCACGCCCAATAATTCAGGGGTGTAGCCTGCAAACCAGGCATCTTTGTTGCCCTGCTTGATTTGCTTAAACTCCGGCAGTTCCGGCAATTCAGTAGTGCCTGTTTTACCTGCGGCGGGACGATCGGTTAACTCGGCGGCACGCCCGGTTCCGTCCTTTACGGCGGAGCGTAAAAGGTCCGTCATCATGTCGGCAGTTGCTTGTTGCATCACTCTTTTTGGTTGCGTCTCAAACTGGACAACAGGTTTACCCGCCCCATCTGTAACCTTGGTGATAGTGTGGGTTTCGATTTTAATTCCTCGATTAGCCAAAGGAGCATATGCGGAGGCTAACTCCAAAGGTGAAAGGCCTTCAGTAGTTCCGCCTAAGGCCAGACCCAGGACTTTATCCTGGGAGTTCAAAGATGTAAGGCCTAAACGTTTACCAAAGTCATAACCTGCATCGATGCCGATAAGGTTAAGCAAGTTAATAGCGTAGGTATTTACCGACTCATCGATTGCTTTGCGCATGGAAATCTTACCCCACGAGCTATTATTCATGTTTGTGGGAGCATAGGCAGCTGAATTGGAGCCATATACCTTGTTGGAACTGTCGAGCAGGGTAGCAGGACCATAGCCTTTTTCGATTGCCGGACTATAAACAACTAAGGGTTTAAAGGTTGAGCCCGGTTGACGTTTAAGCATTGTAGCTCTGTTATAACCACGACGAATCACATGGTAACGACCTCCGACTAAGCCTCGTACGGAACCGCTGGCAGGTTCGATGACCACCATAGCACTCTCCGGTAATTGCGCGTCCACACTAGGTGGAAAATTTGTTTTGTCGGCATATTCTTCCTCTAAAGTTTTTTGTACGTCACAATCTAGGGTAGTGTAAATTTGTAAGCCACCGTCATATACATCTGATTCTTTTAAACCATAGGTGTGAATTAATTCCTCAATCACATGATCAAGGAAAAAGGGGTACGGATAATCATCTTTGAGCGTGTGCTTTTGCGTCGGCAAAGAGGCCTTTAGGGCTGAAGCATATTGCTGAGGCCCAATATAACCGTTATGCAGCATTAGTTGCAGTACCGTGGTACGGCGGTTCTTAGCTTCTTCCACGCTGCGACAAGGGGAGAAACGATACGGATTTTTGGCTAGGCCGGCTAAGAGAGCACTTTCCGGTAAGTTGAGCTCAGCAGCCGGTTTATTAAAATAGGTACGGCTGGCTGCTTCGATTCCATTGGCTCCTTCGCCGAAGTACACCGTATTGAGATATAACTCCAAAATTTCTCGTTTTGAGTAGGCTGACTCTACTTGACGCGCCAGGAGAGCTTCTTTGATCTTGCGGCTGATGGTTTGCTCTGGAGAGAGTAGAACGTTCTTGACCAACTGTTGAGTTAGTGTGCTCGCACCTTCTTGTGCACCGCCGCGTAAATCATTAAGTAATGCACGTCCCAGTCCTAAGTAATCAATTCCGTCATGATCATAGAAACGTGCATCTTCAACGGCCACAATAGCGTCTTGCATCACAGGTGCAACTTGCTCTAACTTAACCGGCAAACGGTAGGTTTTGCCGCGTAATTGAGTTACTATCTTACCATTGTGATCGTAAATGGTGGAAACTGATGGCATGACCCGAAAACTTGCTTTGTTCCATCCGGGCAGCTCTTGAGCAGCCTGCGCGACTAAGAACAGGCATAAAGCTCCTCCTAACATAAAAATCAGGAGCAAAATCATTGCCGCAGACTGAAGCGCAGATTTAGTTGCGATTTGAAGTCGGCTCATTCGCAATCCCTCCCTAATTATTTTCTCCCGTTACCGCCGGATAATTTATATAATTTGAACTTTTAGGCTAAGTTTGTTAAACTTTTTTCACTAAGTAGAGAAGGTGGCATAAGTTGCGCGTTGATGTTCTAGGTGTAGGAATCGACTGTTTAAGTATGGAACAAGTAGTTGCGGAGATTGTGCGGTTTGTCAGTGAGGGTAAGCCTAGACGTGTGGTAACTGCAAATCCGGAAATGCTGTATTATGCGCAGCATAAACCGGAAACCAAAGCTTTGCTAAATCAAGCTGATCTAGTTACGGCAGACGGCGAAGGAGTGGTATGGGCGGCACGGTTCTTGCGTCAGCCTATCCCGCAACGGATTACGGGTATCGACCTGCTCAACGCAGTATTCCCTGTGGCTAACAGCCGTTGTTGGCGCATTTTCCTTTTAGGCGCGGCGCCAGGGATTGCCGCAGAGGCAGCGCGCAGGCTCAAACTTCAATATCCCAATATTGAGTTTGCAGAGTGTGATGGCTACTTTCCAGCCTCGCGTGAACCGGAAGTGCTGGCGCAAATTAAACAATTCGCGCCACAGCTGTTGCTAGTGGGTTTGGGCGCTGTGCGGCAGGAGCAATGGATAGCTGACTATTTAAGTGGTCTAAATGTTCCGGTGGCCATTGGGGTTGGAGGGAGCTTTGATGTCTGGTCAGGCAAACTAAAACGTGCGCCCTACTGGGTGCAACGTATCAAGTTAGAATGGTTTTACCGCTTGCTCAGCCAACCGCGGCGGCTCAAACGCCAAATCAATCTGCCTAAGTTTGTTCTGGCCGTAGTGCAACAGAAATATTTATGACCCCCGCAAAATAGGTCAAATTTACGTATTAAATAGTAAATCGTTCTGGCTCCAGATAGAAAAATTTCGTTCTTGGGGTGGGGATACGTTGGACGCCAGGTGGGATTTGGAAAACAATGGGATAGCTATGGCCCAAAATGACGCTCTTAGACGCGAAGCATATGTAGCAGACCACAGAACCTTTGTGTTCAGAGTAACCAGCAAGTTTTGTCGCAGGAGCTTAAATTGGGAACAAGATGATGAATTGTCAATAGCGTTAATAGCCTTCAACGAGGCCATTAATGCCTATGACCTTACTAGAGGTGTGCCTTTTTTAGCCTTTGCCCGTAGGGTGATGTATAGTCGACTCACTGACTTTGTGCGCAGGGAAGTGAAACATCACACAATAAGCTTGGATGCAACACTTGAGTCTGAATCTAGCGCGCAATCTGTGCCGGAATCACAGGCAGCGTGGGCCAATTATTCGCGTGAACAGGCCGATCAAGAACGGGCGGAGGAATTACTCACCTATCAGGCCCGCCTGCAGGAGTTTGGCCTAAGTCTGAACGACCTAGTCAAGGTTTCGCCTAAACATCGCGATACGCGTGAAAACCTAATGCGAGCTGCCATAGTTTTGTGCTCCAATCCGGAACTACAACGTAGCTTACTGAAAAAAAGGCAGATGCCAATTAAAGAGCTGTCTATAGCAAGCAGTATCAACCTTAAAACTTTGGAACGGGGACGCAAGTATATCGTTTCAGTAGCACTGATAATTGCGGGCGGCGAGGAATTCTTGCACCTAAGAAGCTACATTAAGTTTCCGGGCCAAGGAGGTGTGGTTAATGGCTAAAATCAAAGGCGTTGTGGCGCAAATAGAGAAGAATAACTTTATATTAATTACGCCTCAGGGTGAATTTGTTAAAGCCAGAGCTGCGGGTCGCAAGCCAAACCTAGGACAGGAAATTGAAGGGGAACACTTTGCGCCGGCGTGGCGTAAGTTAGCGCTGGCCGCGGCTGCAGTGCTGCTAATCGGACTGATGCTGCCCTTTTATCCGCTACTTACCGCCTCCGCACAACCGGCCGCTTATGTTTCCTTGGATATCAACCCCAGTGTGGAACTGGGGGTAAACAAACAAGGCTCGGTGATAGAGGTGAAGGCCTTCAACCAGGCAGGCAAAGCCTTACTGGACGGACCCGGCGTTGCTCAAACCAACGTGTATCAAGCGGTACAAAATTTAGTCAGCAAGGCTATTCAGGCTGGATATATTCAGCAAAGCGCGAGCAATTTGCTGGTAATAAGTTATACAGGCGATGGCTCCTATAAATTTAATCAACAGGAACTTAACAACTTAGTTAACAACTTAGTTACAGCGGCAAAGCTGCAGGTACAGGTGCTTGTTACCCCGACTACATTAGCTGAACATAAACAGGCTTTAGCACAGCAAATGTCCCAGGGACAATATGCTTTGGTACAGGCAGCCAAAGTCAAAGGCTTAAAACTTGACACCGGCCTAGTGCGCAATAATGGTATCGAACAAGCCTTGCATGCTCAGGGGATAACGATAGCCGAAGTAGCTCCCGCAGTCACGTGGATGGGACCGCCAATCAACACACCTGTAGCGCCGCTCAACCCACTCAAGCCGCTACAAAGGGAACATAGACAACAGACCGAACCAAAGGCGAGTAGTCATTCTGGCACCACGCTTGAAACTAATCAAGGTTCTCCTATCGGTGACGCCCAAAGTCACCTGCAAGGCCAACATAACAGCTCCGGTGACAACAGTTCCGCTGTCAATAGCTCCGGTCTCAGCAGCTCTGGCGATAATAGCTCAAAAGGTAATCACGAGGCTATACATCCGAGCGGCCACGGAACTGGCGAAATCACTGGCAAAACGGGGGGGATGCCTCATTCGGGTGATGAAAGGCGACCTTCAAATACAACTGATACCGTTGGGAACAAGCCGAATGAGAACGATGCATCCGGTCAGTACAACAATGATAACCACGGGGATCATTGAAACCGAAGTATTTGTGGTGCCTGATAGGAATATTACGCAACAAGATTGGTGAAAATTAAAGCGAAACGCCTATTACCCTCAACAAGTTAGGCGTTTCGCTTTTTAGCGTGACTTTTAGATGTTTTGCTCGCTGCCTCATAAACTTCGGCAGTCTGCTTGAGCATATTTGTCAGTGAGAACCGGGTGAAGGTTTGCTGACCTTTTACCCCAAGGTTAGTGGCTAAAGTCTTGTCATCCAGCAAACGGTTAATAGCAGCCGCTAGTTGTAGTGAATCACCGGGAGCAACCAAAAGTCCGTTAGCTTCATGTGTTACTAACTCAGGTATTCCGCCGACTGCTGAGGCTATCACAGGTTTGGCATAATACATTGCCTCTAGTAGTACCAACCCCATTCCCTCGGCAAGGCTGGGTAGGCATAGGATGTCCAAGACGGACATTATCCGCTCGATTTCTTGATAGTAGCCGGTAAAGATTACTTTTCTCTCTAGGCCAAGGCTCTGCGTCAACCGGTGTAATTCCTCTGCCATAGGGCCGGAACCGGCGAGCAAGAATTTTACTTTAGGATGGCGGGAACTTACTATGGCAGCAGCTTGTAAAAAGAAATTAAGTCCCTTAACGGGATGAAGTCTGCCTACTGCAGCGACCAGAGGAGTGGTTGAGTCAATTCCTAGTTCAGAGTAAATATCGGAAGAAGGCGCGATCTTGCGGAAGCGTGCGGAGTCGATCCCGTTATAGATTGTAACTATTTGTTTAGCCCCTCGGCGCTTTACCTCTGTCTGTAAGTAGTCTGAAATGGTTATCGCCGTAAAGGTTAGTGGGGTTGTGATTCGATCGAGGATTAGCGCCAGGGCGGCTGCAGTCTTGCGGGTATAATCCTCAGACAAGGAACTGTGCACGGTCGTGATGATAGGTAACCCAAGCCACCGAGCAGCTAATCTGGCTGTGAGATTAGCTCGGCTGCCGTGTGTATGTACTACGTCAATACGCTCTGTTTGCATTATGCTTTTTAGTTTGGGAATAACGGATAAGTCAAACGGACTTCGCATGTTCACTGTTCTGACCGGTACGTTTTGCTGCTCAGCCACGTGGTGCAGCGGACCTTCACAAAGGCATATTAATAAGATATCAAACTTAGCTTTATCCAATCCTTTGCATAGGGCCAGGACATGTTCTTCCGCGCCACCAATCTCATTACCGCCAATTACCTGAAGAATACGAATTTTACCCATGGTTCACCTCACTTGGGCATATTAAAGATATATTATCATAAAATTAATAACTTGGCACTTTGCCTTGGGTATGGCAGAAATTCACGAGGATTTAGGATGCCAACGTCGAATACGAATAAGACAGTTACACCTAATTAGTTAGATATGTAACTTTTGAGCATATATTATGAGCAGATACAAGGAGGATTATATAGCGTGGTTTTAAATGTAACACAGATTCAGGAGATTTTACCGCATCGCTATCCATTCTTATTGGTGGATCGCATTGACGAGTTAGTGGAAGGAAAACGGGCGGTTGGTATTAAAAACGTTACCGCTAATGAGAACTTTTTCCAAGGCCATTTCCCCGGTAACCCTGTGATGCCGGGCGTGCTGATTGTGGAGGCATTGGCTCAAGTCGGCGCAATTATCGTACTTGGTTTGCCGGAAAATCGTGGTAGAATAGCTTATTTTGCTGCTATTGACAAGTTGAGGATTCGCCGGTCGGTGGTACCTGGTGATCAACTTAAGTTGGATGTAGAAATTACTAAGTTAAGAAGCTCTTTCGGCAGAGGTTTCGGCAGGGCCTTTGTCGGCGATGAATTGGCAGTGGAAGGGGAATTGACCTTTGCCCTCGGGCCAAAGCCCACAGAATAGATCACCCATATTGTGGGGAATCGTCTTTATTCTTATTTTGGCACCCTATCAGCAAGGACTTTTTATGGAGCGAGACTGGCTGGGCGTATGTGGATTAATTGGGTTGCTTGTTGTGTTTGCAGCCTACCGCAGACGACCAGGTATCGCTCTGTTTTGTCATGCCTCCGATTGGGCAGGGCTGGGAATGGTCCTGGCTTATTTAATTGCAACCTGCACTGCGGTTAATGCCAGGGCGGCGACAGTGGAAAGTGTAAAACTCTTGGCAATGCTTGCAGTTTACTGGTTGATAGTATATGGAGGTTTCGGTAAACGTGAAAGAACAGTGTTGTTGCAGGCAATGTTTTGGGGCGGCTTAGGGGTAGCGCTCTTGGGTATTGCTGCTGCGCTAGGCCTAGTTCAGATTGCGGGCAGTTATCTCGACGGAAGAATCTATTCAACTTTCCAGTATCCGAATACATTAGCGACGTACCTTGGCGTGTTGATTATTTTAGGTGTCTATCTCTGGCAAGAATGCCACTCAAATTTACAATACGCTTATCCGGTTGCTCTGTACCTCATGGTGGTGTGTTTATTTGGCACTGGCTCAAGGGGTGGGATAGGAACCTTTATGCTGGGCTTGCCGTTCTTATGCTGGGCGCTTCCGGCGTTGCAACGGGGCCAATTTGCAATGAAAATAGTCTCTTGCATAGGGATGGGTAGTGCTGCGTGGGCCTGCATTGAAGTCGTGGGGTTAAACTCCTTCACCGCAGTGCTGGTGGTGATGTTAGGGGCACTGTGTAGTGTATTGCTGGCGGGCGTTATAAGGCACTGTACCAGACGCTCTTGCGGTCGGTTGGCCTCAGTTGTGCTGCCATGGGCGTTAGCAATGGCTCTATTGGCATTCGGTATTGCTGCGTTTGGTTATGTGGTACATAACGGCGGAAGCAGCTCTTTGCTGCGTCTGGGGTTTGCCGGATGGCAGGCGCACTCCTTTCAAGAAAGGCTGGCTTATTACCAAGACGGACTGAAGATGCTTATGGATAGACCCGTTACAGGTTTTGGCGGTGGCGGCTGGGCGATGTATTTGCGCTATCGAAGTTATCCGTACATAGTAAACGACCCACACAGTCAGGTAATCAAAGTAGCAGTCGAAAGTGGCTGGCTGGGCTTGTTGTGTCTTCTGGCGTGGTGGGCGCTGTTAGTCAAGACCGCGTGGCTGCAAGTGAAGCGGGGTAACAGCGAAGCAGCCGTATTGTTGGGCTGTGCCTGCCTGCTTGGCGTGCATAGCTTGATTGACTTTGATTTAAGTTATGGATCGATGCAGCTTTTGCTGTGGATTCTGGGGGCGCTGATAGTCGCCGGAGAGTTTGGGGCAGAGTCGATAGGGGACGGGATTTGGCACCGTTATATATCATTTGGCATGATGTTCTGCATGGGAGTGCTTGTGTGCGGTATGAGTTTTGCATTGCTAACAGCCGCTAATTTGGCAGATGAGGGCGAGCTGTATGCTGCCCAGGGTAATAACGTTTTGGCCGACAAATATTATCGTGCTGCTGTAAGATGGGACCCGCTAAATTCATCCTTTCCTGCCGCTTTGGCTCGGATTTATTTGCAGCATAAGCCTCAGCCTGATTATGCCCAGGCCGAGAAGTTTGCCAAAGCTGCGCTACAGAGAAATAGTGCTGATCCGGGATTAAAGCAGCTTGTAAGCGGGATATGCTTGAAGTGCGGCCAACTTGATCAGGCAGTTAGTTTAGCGGAAGATAATCTTTCTTTTGCCAATCTTCAGCCTGTTGCCTATGTACAGCTGGCTGAGTTTTATCGATTGGCTGCAGCGAGTGCACAGCAACAGGGCAAAGCTGAGCAGGCGCGTGGCTTTCTCCGACAAGGTGCCGGCTTAGCCCGACGTCTACACTTCCGATTGAGCCTTGTGCCAGACCGAGCAGCACAGTTGTGGCTTGGTGGTGTACCGGAGGTGCCTGTTCAGCTGCAACGAGAGTGCGCTGCAATGGCGGCAGAAGCAAAGCCGCCAAACTTTTAAGAGCACTCTATAGAGTAACCGCAGAGTAACCGCTGAAGCGTTTTGAGCATAACCCTGTAGTAGAACGGAAAAGGGGTGAAATTTATGCTTAAAGCGCTTACCATTTTGTTCGCCTGCTACGGACTGGGATGCTTTATTTATTTTCACCTGCGATTAGATGTTAAAGCCCAGATAACTTATGACCTGAGCAACTCAGAACCGGGGGAAATGGTTTTGCAAGTACAAGATGCAGAGGAAAATGTGGAAGGATTGGTGCGAGAGTTTGTGAAGACAGAATATCGTTTAAGCCAACCTCATCGTCTTACAGTCGTGGATACCGGCTCGCAGGATCAAACTAAGGCCATCTTAGCGCGCTTGGGTTATCGCTACCCCTATTTGTCCGTGCAATTTTGCGCCAATCAAGGGGAAGAGTCCCCGGTCAAGTTTAAGTCTAATTATAAGTAGCCTTGGATTCCCAATTAGCGTATGGTAAAAAAAGGAATTGATAAGTTTGATAGCGAATCTGCCTCCATAAGCGAAACTTCGCTCAGGAGGTAGAGTATGCCGGGCTTGAACCGTTTAGAGGTGTATTTTACATATTTAACCCAATGGCTAAATCAGGGACTGGATTTAATCTATCCAACAGACATAGGGTGTGTTTTGTGTGGGAAGAAAGCTTGCGAGTGTTGGGAACTGGTTTTGCAGGCGTATCATACCGATATTCGCTGCGACCGCTGCGGCAAATTACTCAGCAAGCCAGGCATTTGTCAGGACTGTACGTTGAGAAGCCCAGGATTTCCTGACCGCGTATTTACATTAGCTCTGTACGAAGGACATATGCGAGAAGCTTTGCACCGGCTTAAGTACCGGGGTGATAAAAGGGCGGGTCTTTATTTGGGTGAACTGCTGGCAGCCGGCCCTGGGCGTGAGGTTTTAAAGCCTGACCTGATTATACCCGTACCTCTTCATCCTAAGAAGCGCCGGAAAAGGGGATATAACCAAGCCCTTATTTTAGGCATCAGTCTGGCGCAAACGCTCAAGGTGCCATTAAAAACGAACATGCTCTACCGGGTTGCGTATACTCACGCTCAGGCCGATTTGGGTCGCCAGGAGCGCATGCTTAATTTAGGGAAAGCATTTGTTGCAGCCCCGCATGGTCTTGGCGGCAAAAACGTGTTACTTATCGATGATATTCTGACAACAGGATTTACCTTAGAATTATGCGGGAGTGCTCTGAGGCAAGCGGGAGTGACCGGGCTTCAGGCCGTTTGTGTTGCTGCGGGACGCGATGGGCGATAGGCGCAGAGACCCGTCTCCGAGATGATATTCATGCACATGTCGAACATCTTGCTGTATATAATAGATTAAGCATATTTGCCCATGAAAAAAGCGAGGGGATAAGACATGTTCCAGGACAAGGAGTTGACCTGCAAGGAGTGCGGCACAAAATTTATGTTTACAGCGAGCGAGCAGCTTTTTTATGCTGAAAAGGGATTTGAAAATGAGCCGCTGCGTTGCAAAGAATGTCGCCAAGCGCGTAAGGAGGCCAGGAATCCAGGGCTTAGCGTACGTACGCAGCGTGAAATGCATACTGCTGTATGTGCAGATTGCGGTGTAGAAACGGAGGTTCCGTTTAAGCCAATTGCTAATCGCCCTGTTTATTGCCGCGACTGTTTTAACCGACGCCGCGCATAATTTTGCCCAGTTATCAGGGCGTACTATCTACTGCCTTTTGCTCCACAAGCGCGACTTAAACAGTTGCGCTATTTTTATGCACAAAAGGGGTTAGTAGCTAAATGCACAAGCTTATCCACAGAAAAAGGGCTGTTTTTAAGGGTTACCAACAGGGTTATCCACAATATCCACAGGATGCTTTTCCACATAAGGCAGAATGCAAACCCAATATGTGTAAGTTAAATCCGGCTTTGTGAGGAAATATTTGTAGCATAATTGCAGCAATTTCCGCAGTGGCAGTAGTAAACAAAAAGAAAATGCGAGCTGTGAAAACGCTAGTGCATAATGAATACAATATGCATAAATCAATACAAATTATAGATTAAATTAGTTTAAAATGCCATCTGGAGGTGTTAAATAAAAAATATATTGAATAAACTTTCGTCTATTTGTATAATAACCTCATCGAAAAGGTGAAAGTGAGGAAATTTAATGCTAAAGGTAATGAAGTTAGCACTGTTAGGGTTACTTGCTATCGGCATCCTGGGGTTGGCCGGTTGCGGCAGTACAACTACCACAAAAACAGCTCAGGCTCAAAATGTGCTTAGAGTAGGATCGGAAATTGATTATGCACCTTTTGAGTACGTGGATGGTACCACAAACCAAAACACCGGATTTGATCTCGATTTGATTAGGGCTGTTGGCAAAGCGGCAGGTTTTGATTCAGTTCAAATTGAAAACATCGCTTGGGACGGTTTGATTCCCGCACTTAATGACGGAAAAGTTGATGCGGTAATCTCGGCAATGACCATCATTCCAAGCCGTCAAAAGGGAGCCCTTTTTAGTGACAGATACTTTCAATCAACGCAATATATTGCGGTTAAGGCAGGCTCTCCAATCAAAAGTGCGGCTGATTTAATTAACAAAAGAGTGGGTGTCCAAACTAATACGACCGGGCAGTATGCGTGTGAGAAGTTAGGTGTGAAGAACATTTTGAAGTTCGACCAAACTCCGGACGCCTTTAACGCTTTGAAGATTGGTCAAGTTGACGCTGTCGTTGTCGATTCTCCGGTTGTAATGTGGTTTATCAAACAAAACCCCAGCGCTAATGTGACTGAAATTCAAGGTAACTTCCCGAAAGAATACTACGGTATCCCTATGAAATTAGGTAATACGGCCTTAGCCGCTAAAATTAATGCGGGACTTAAGCAGGTCATTGCGGACGGCACATATAACCAAATCTACAAGAAGTATTTTAACGAGGACGCACCTAAGTTCTAGAGCAACTTTAGTTACAACTAAAAATTGCCAAAAAAATAATGCGTAGGGATTCCTTCGCATTATTTTTACGTTTTATAAATTTAGCCGAAGGAGGAAAGCGAATTGAATTGGCAGCTAAGCATATCAAGTATACCGGACCTGCTGCAGGGGGCTATTTTGACCATCGAGCTTACCGCAGTTGCAGTAAGCAGTGGTACGATTATCGGGTTATTGATGGCGATGTGCCGTTTATCGAAGCGTAAATTTTTGTCCGTGCCATCTGCAGTATACGTAGACTTCTTCCGGGGGACGCCATTGCTAGTGCAACTGTTACTGATTGGTTATGGCGCTCCTCAGGTACTTAATTTTCAGGCGCCGGATAATTGGTTTTATATTGCCAGCATTATCGCGTTGGCCTTAAACAGCGGCGCTTACATTACGGAGATATTCCGAGCCGGTATACAATCTATTGACAGGGGACAATCTGAAGCAGCACGCTCGCTAGGGATGTCCCAGACCCAGTCCATGCTGTATGTAATTCTACCCCAGGCTGTCAAACGAGTCATTCCGCCTCTTGGCAATGAATTTATCGCGATGCTCAAAGATTCCTCGTTGGTTTCCGTATTGGCTATTCAGGAACTGCTGCTTTCCGGTAAAATCATCGTGGGACGTACCTACCAACCATTTCCGGTCTATATCATGGTCGCGCTAATTTACCTGGTAATGACTTTCATTATTTCTCGATTTGTCAACTATACTGAAAGGAGGTTTGCCAAAAATGATATCCGTTAAAAATTTGCATAAGTACTTTGGTAAGCTGGAAGTCCTTAAAGGTGTCGATGCCCAAATCGCTGAAAAGGAAGTAGTGGTGGTTATCGGCCCTTCCGGGTCAGGGAAGAGTACATTTCTGCGTTGTTTGAACAAGTTAGAAGAAGCTACGTCCGGTGAAATTATCATCGATGGCATCCCGCTAAATGATAATGCGACCAATATTAATATGATTCGGCGCGAAGTGGGCATGGTGTTTCAAAGGTTTAATCTTTTTCCGCACAAAACAGCGCTGAAAAACATTGAGTTGGCACCAATTAAGGTTCGTGGTCAAGGCCGTCAGGAAGCTGAGCAGAAGGCAAGGGAACTTTTGCGCAAAGTGGGATTGGAAGATAAGGCAGACGTTTATCCGGACCAACTCTCCGGCGGACAACAACAACGGGTAGCTATTGCGCGCGCTTTGGCAATGCACCCTAAAATCATGTTGTTTGACGAACCTACCTCAGCCCTTGATCCGGAAATGGTGGGCGAGGTGTTAACCGTAATGAAGAATCTGGCGCGCGAGGGTATGACAATGGTAGTGGTGACTCACGAGATGGGTTTTGCCCGCGAAGTGGGCGATAGGGTCCTCTTTATGGATGAAGGCATAATTGTTGAGGAGGGCAGCCCGGAAGAAATATTCAGTAACCCTAAAAATCCTCGCACCCAGTCTTTTTTGAGTAAAATATTGTAATAAGGACAACTTTTGGTGAATATTCCATCGTTTTGAGTATAACAAGCAGGATTTTTCGTATCCTAGAGGAATAAAATATAATAGCTACCTGAAGGGAGTGGACGAACTATGATCATTAACGTACGCGGCAAACATATCGAGGTGACAGACGCATTAAGAGAATATGCCGAAAAGCGAGTAGGTAAGCTGGCAAAATACTTTGACGACATCGAAGACATTCAAGTCACCCTCTTGGTGGAAAAAGATCGCCATCGTGTCGAGGTCACTGCCCATGTCAACGGCATTATCTTGCGGGGAGAAGAACAAACCTCGGATATGTATTCTTCCATAGACCTGGTGGTAGAAAAACTCGAAAAGCAAATCGAGAAGTACAAAACACGTTTGGCCAAAAAGGTCCGTGGCGCGGCCTTCAATAACCTGCCCGTAGACCTGCGTGAAGAGGAGATCGAAGTGATTCGTAATAAGCGCTTTGCCGTAAAACCCATGGATCTCGACGAAGCAATTATGCAGATGAACTTAGTGGGCCACAGTTTTTATGTTTTTGCCAACGCTGACACTGAGGAAATTAATGTTGTGTACAAGCGTAAAGACGGTAATTTTGGTTTAATTGAACCAGAACGCTAAAAACTTTTGCAAAAGCCACCCGCGTAAACGGGTGGCTTTTGACGTATAAGTAGGTATAGATTAGAATAAATTACCCTTTTAGGAAGAAAAACATATAATTTAGAAAAAATTTACCTAGATTTTGAAGGAATACCCCCAAAGAAGTCGAAACAAATATGTTGAGTTATTGCATCTTTGGGGAGGTTACCATGCCAATAGACCTTTCGCTCGGCGCTTATGAACAAGCCATTAAGCAGGTCAAATCTGTTATTGCCGCGAGGATTAAGACTAATCGGGACGGCGAAATCGAAGAGGTACATGTCTTAGCCGGACCGGGACGCAATCCGAAGCAAATAGTGCGGGATATTGAATCAGTCTTAGAGGCGCAGTTTGACCTACAAGTTGATCATAAGAAAATCAGTGTCGCTCAGGTTGAAGATGAGGATCAATTAAGCGTTGAGACACCTGAAATGATACGCCCCAAACTGGTTGGTGTCACGTTGCGCACCATTAACAGTATGGCCGAAGCAAAGGTTGAACTTAGTGCCGGCCCCCAATTACTGTATGGCACTATCACTGGTCCTGCTACTTCACATAATAAGCTACGTCTGTTTGTCGAAGCCACGATTCAGGCTCTTGCAACCCTGACCTTAGAAAGTTGCATGTTTGTAGCAGAAGATGTAGTGATTACCAATGTAGCCAAACATCAAGTGGCGATGGTAGTTATTACGCTGGTTAACTCAACCGGTGAACAGTCGCTGTCCGGTTGCGCCATGGTGCGTAGTGACGACAGGGAGGCAGTGGTTAAAGCCACTCTAGATGCGGTTAACCGCAAACTGAAGTTTCTCCAAAATGTTTAAATGTTTATAAGTTTGGCCGGCCTGATTTACAATTAGATAAAAAACCAAAAATTACGCTTATTTTTTGTGACTTAGCGAAGCGAAAAAGATAGCGGAGCGGTTAAACCCTAAATTAAACTCTATTTGAATTTAAGGGAGGTTTACCGCATGAGCAAGGTTTTCAAAGCGTTGACCGTTATCGCAACTCTCGTAGTTGCTGGTGGCGCCACTTTCAGAATCTAATTGTTAAGCTGGCCGGTCATAATTTTACTTGAGGTGTGGTTATGCGCAATCTCCCCGCGAGTTTTAAATGGTTTTTTTTAATGGTAGTAACTCTGGCGACATTTTTTATGGTAAATACTCTATTAGGTACAGTATGGAACCGAACAGATATTTATGGCCTAATTACTTTCGGCTTAATAGCTGTTGCTAGTGAGTCTCTCCCGGTAGAATTACCTAAAGGCGGATTCGTATCTGTCACATACGCTGTTGAGTTTTCGGCAATTATTTTATTTCAGCCGGGGATTGCGATGCTCGTGTCCGCAGTGGCTGGAATATTTCCGTACTCTAAAGAAGATTTTAAAGGAACATTTTATAAGCGAATTTTTAATGGTGCACAATTTGTTATTTCGCTGAAAGCTGCTAGTTTAGTAAAGATCATATTCGGTCTACATGGGTACAAGTATAGTGTAGCATCGTTTTTGGTGTATTTAGGTGTTGCTTCTGTCTTTATTTTGGTGAATATGACATTAGTTTCAATCGCCCTCGGATGTTTACAACGCAAGTATCCGTGGGTTATTTGGTTGAGTAATATTCGATGGGCTCTTCCTAACTTTGCTGCACTGGCTTCACTTGGCTTTTTAATGGCTATAATTTATCTAAATGCCGGATCAATCGGGTTGGCGCTATTATTTATTCCGTTATTATTAGCACGACACTCTTTTCAACGTTATATGGATATGCGAGCAAATTACCTTAGTACAATTAAAGCATTGGTGCAGGCGATAGAGGCAAAAGACCAGTATACAAAGGGACACTCTGATCGAGTGGCACAATTTGTAGTAGCGATAGCGCAACACTTAAAAATGCCGGTGGATAAAATAGACTATATTCAATACGCGGCTATTCTGCATGATGTAGGCAAAATTGGGGTGAGTGAGGCCATTCTCAACAAAGAGGGTAAGTTGCTCGACGATGAGTGGGAGATTATCCGCAACCATCCTTCAATAGGCCAACAGATCGTGAAAGACATTAAATTTCTGTATGATATAGACCGTGGCGTTAGGTATCATCATGAACGGTACGACGGTAGAGGTTATCCGGACGGTCTCGCTGGCGAAGCAATCCCGCTGGAAGCACGCATAATTGCCGTAGCAGACAGTTATGATGCTATGACCTCGGATCGGAGCTACCGCAAAGGTCGCTCACCCTCCGAAGCAATGGAGGAATTATTGCGAGGGAAAGGGACTCAGTTTGATCCCGAACTTGTTGATGTTTTTTGCGGGATTCTCCCGAGTCTGATTGAGCAGGAAGCGGAGGAGACTTCGCGTCTGGTGAGGCTTGAACAAGAGTGCGCGAGCTAGAGGTGTATAATGCTTATTCAGACCGTTGCAGCTGCAATAATTATAGGCTACCTTAGGGGCGGTAAACTGACTGGTTTGTCAAATTTGACTTTCCGGGGGCTTTGGCTTATCATAATAGCCTTTTCGCTTCAGGCTGTAGTAAGTTTTACTGGGACCAAACAAGTGCATTTAGGACCGACCTGGTTTGTACCTTCACTCCATATTTTGTCTTATCTATTTCTGATAGGATTTACCTTAGCCAATCTTCGCTGGTCTGGATTTAAAGTAGTAACTTTAGGTATTTTACTTAATTTTTTGGTTATTGCGTTTAACCATGGACAGATGCCGGTAGACGCCACTTTTTTAGACTTACAACAAAAACAGATGCTGCTTACCGGTCTGGGGACGCACGGTTTGCTGACAGCTAAGTCCACACTAATTTGGCTGGCTGACAGGTTCTTTATTTGGGCTCCCGGTTGGGAAGGCGCGTTAATTAACCAAGTTTTTAGTATTGGTGATGTTTTGATCGATTTAGGTGTTTTCCTGCTAATTATCGATAGAATGGGCAGAACCGGGACGTATCGCTATAGTTCCTTTAATTAATCCACGATTAAGTCCAGTAATAAGTTGCAGCAAGTTCTCCCTAATGATAAAATAAAAATAGTGTTTTCGTAACAGGAACCGTGTAGGTTCCTGATTTAGTCTTGCTTCAGATACGCGATTACAGTCATAAATGGAAAGCGTTTATATAATTAATAAGTTGGGATGTGGAGCGTTTAATGTTTGGTTTTCTCAAAGATTTACTCGATGACAATGCCAAGGAGATCAAAAAGTTAAGCAAATATGTGGATATCATTAATAAACTCGAACCGGAAATTATGGCCTTAAGTGATGAGCAGCTTAAAGCTAAGACTGATGAATTTAAGCAAAGAATTGCTGATGGCGCAGAGTTAAACGAATTAATGACGGAGGCCTTTGCGGTAGTTAGAGAAGCATCACGGCGCGTCTTGGGACAAAGACATTACGATGTGCAGCTTATTGGCGGCATGGTCTTACATCAAGGTAAAATTGCTGAGATGCGTACCGGAGAAGGAAAGACCTTAGTTGCTACTTTGCCGGCTTATCTCAATGCTTTGCCGGGAAAAGGCGTGCATGTAGTTACCGTCAATGATTATCTTGCTACACGCGATAGTCAATGGATGGGTCAAATTTATAATTTTTTAGGCTTGTCAGTCGGGTTAATCGTGCATGGGATTAGTCACGAAGAACGCAACGCAGCTTATGCCGCAGACATAACCTATGGTACGAATAATGAATTTGGTTTTGATTACCTCAGAGATAATATGGTCACCAGTCACGCAGCATTAGTTCAACGGCCATTAAATTATGCCATTGTGGACGAAGTGGACTCCATCTTGATTGACGAGGCCAGAACTCCGCTTATTATCTCGGGTGAGGCGGACAAACCTACCGAATTGTACTATAAAGTTGCCAAAATCATTCCTCGGCTGAAAAAGGAAGAAGACTACAAACTTCACGAGAAAGATAAAATTGTCAACTTGACTGAAGAAGGCGTTGCGCGTGTCGAAAAAATGTTGGGTGTGGAAAATCTTTACGAAGATGTGCATACCGAACTGTCACATCACGTCAATCAAGCGCTGAAAGCCCACACCTTGTTTAGACGTGATAAGGACTACGTTGTCAAAGACGGCGAAGTCATCATCGTCGATGAATTTACCGGCCGTCTGATGTTTGGCCGCCGCTATAGTGAAGGACTACACCAGGCTATCGAAGCCAAAGAAGGCGTCAAAATTGAGCGTGAATCTCAGACCTTAGCGACGATAACCTTCCAAAACTACTTTAGGATGTATGAAAAATTGGCCGGCATGACCGGTACTGCGGAAACGGAAGAGACCGAGTTCCGTAAAATATATAAGCTTGAAGTTATAGTTATCCCTACAAATAAACCAATAGCGCGTATAGATATGCCGGATGTGGTGTATCGTACGGAAAAGGGCAAGTTTGAAGCTGTGGCCGAAGAAATAGCTGAACGCCACAAAACAGGACAGCCCGTTTTAGTTGGTACGATTTCCATTGAGAAATCGGAAGTACTAAGTCAATTATTAGAGCGTCGAGGCATTCCACACCAGGTGCTCAATGCCAAGTTCCACGAGCGAGAGGCAGAAATTGTGGCCCAGGCTGGTCAGTGCGGCATGGTTACAATTGCTACCAATATGGCCGGTCGTGGTACGGATATCGTGTTGGGTGAGGGTGTAACAGACCTTGGCGGTCTGCATATTATCGGCACGGAGCGGCATGAAAGCCGGAGGATTGACAACCAATTGCGCGGCCGTGCCGGCAGGCAAGGCGACCCCGGCTCGACGCGCTTCTATATCGCCATGGAAGATGATTTGATGCGCTTATTTGGCGCGGACAACATTATGGGTATTATGGACAGGTTGGGTATGGACGACACCATGCCGATTGAAGCAGGGATAATTTCTCGTTCTATAGAAGGTGCACAGCGCAAAGTAGAAAGCCGTAACTTCGATATGCGGAAAAACGTGTTGGATTATGATGACGTCATGAACCAGCAACGCGAAGTCATTTATGCTCAGCGGCGGCAGGTACTGCTAGGCGATGACCTGCAAGAAAATATTCTCGACATGTTGGAGACGCTTGTGGATAGTTCCATTGCGCTGGTTAGTGGCGACAGTCCCTATCCGGAGGAATGGGATATCGAGAGTATGTTGGAGTATATTGACGGCTTATATTTGCCGAACCATTCTTTAACCAGAGATGATTTGGTAAAGCTTGAGAAGAGTGAAATCAGGGAGCTGCTGTTTGATGAAGCGGTAAAGCTGTATCGTGAACGTGAAGAGCTGTTTGGTTCAGAGGTTATGCGTGAAATTGAACGAGCCGTAATGCTCCAGGTCGTCGATAATAAATGGATGGATCAGCTCGATGCGATGGATCAACTGCGCGAAGGTATTGGACTACGCGCCTACGGTCAAAGAGACCCCTTAGTAGAATATAAGTTTGAAGCGTATGATATGTTTAACAGTATGATTGCTTCGATTCAGGAAGAATTCATTCGTTACGTACTGCGGGTAAGCCCTGCTGTTGTCGCTGAGCCGCAAGAAAGACCGCAGCATGTGGTGGAAAATCGTTATGCCGACGAAGCAGTCGTTATGCAGCCTATCCGGGTTGAAAATCAAATCGGGCGCAATGACCCCTGTCCTTGTGGCAGTGGCAAGAAGTACAAAAAGTGCTGTGGAGCAGGTGATTAAAAGGTGTTGGCAGATTTAAAACGAGATTGTGAAGCAAAGGCCAAAAGCCTGGAAGATCTGAGGGTTTCTCTTTGACGTTGCTAATCGCCAGTTAAAGGTAGCCGAGTTAGAGCAAGAGATGAATGACCCTTCTTTTTGGGATGACCCCACTGCAGCGCAGAAGATTATGCAGGAACTAACCTTGCAGCAAACTAAAATCAAATTGTTCGATGACCTCAAAGCTGAAGTCGAGGACGTCCTTACGTTGTGGCAGCTGGGGATGGAAGAACAGGACGAGTCTCTGGAAGGCGAAACAATCAGGGGACTTGCAAAACTTGATAAGCGCTTTAATGAATTAGAGTTGGAAATACTGCTAAGTGGAGCATATGATCGAAATAATGCGCTGGTTACGCTCCATGCGGGGGCTGGTGGAACGGAAGCGCAGGATTGGGTAGCCATGCTGTTAAGGATGTATATGCGTTGGGCTGAACGGCGTGGGTTTAAGACAGAAGTGCTTGACATGCTTCCGGGAGAAGAAGCAGGCACCAAGAGTGTGACGATCTCGGTTTCGGGAGAAAATGCTTACGGCTATTTGAAAGCGGAAAAAGGTGTTCATCGCTTAGTACGCATTTCGCCCTTTGATGCCTCAGGCAGACGCCATACGTCTTTCGCCTCTGTAGATGTAATGCCTGAGGTTGGGGAAGATAAGGAAGTAGACATTGCGTCAGAAGACTTGCGTGTTGATACGTACCGAGCGGGAGGTGCAGGCGGCCAGCACGTTAACAAGACCGATTCTGCGGTTAGAATTACGCACGTTCCGACCGGAATAGTTGTGCAGTGCCAAAATGAACGTTCCCAAATTCAAAATAGGGCTGCTGCGATGCGCATTTTAATGGCAAAACTATTAGTGCTCAAACGCCAACAGCAAGAAGAAGAGCTGTCGGAAATTCGCGGCGAACAACAAGAAATTGCTTGGGGCAGTCAGATTCGCTCTTATGTTTTCCAACCCTACAGTATGGTTAAGGATCATCGTACAAATTATGAAACAGGTAATACTAATGCTGTGATGGATGGGGAACTGGACGAATTTATTGCAGCTTATTTGCAAATGTTTAAAAAGATCTAGAAAAATCGGTATTAAGCCGATTTTTCCCTTGTTTTTACTACTAAAGTGCGCTAGGCTCAGGTAAACTAAGCGTGGAGATTAGGAGTTATGGAGGGAATCTCAGTGGATAATAATATGCAACAAATCGCGGTGCGGGCCAAAGAAATGCGGCGACAGATTATCCGCATGCTGGCCTCGGCCAAATCAGGGCATCCGGGTGGGTCTTTGTCCGCGGCAGATATTGTCGCAACTTTATATTTTTCCGAGATGAAGGTTGATCCCGCGCAGAAGGATTGGCCGGAGCGCGATAGGTTTGTACTTAGTAAAGGGCATGCAGCGCCTGTCTTGTATGCCGCCTTGGCGGAAAAGGGTTTTTTCCCCAAAGAAGATTTACTCAGCCTGCGTCATTTAGGCAGCTATTTGCAAGGTCACCCCGACATGCTATTGACGCCGGGTGTTGACATGTCGACAGGATCTTTAGGCCATGGTATCTCAGCGAGTGTGGGTATGGCCTTAGCCGGCAGACTGGATAAAAAGGATTTCCGCGTCTATACCTTGCTGGGTGATGGGGAATGTGAAGAAGGTCTGGTATGGGAAGCAGCAATGGCGGCAGGGTATTACAAACTGGATAACCTAGTGGGCATTGTCGATCATAATGGTTTGCAAATTGACGGACCGATAGTTGAAGTAATGTCACCTGAACCCTTAGATCAAAAATGGCAGTCTTTTGGCTGGCACGTTATTAAAATCGATGGGCACGACTATGCAGCTATCCTTGGCGCTTTGGCTGAGGCGAGAGTGACTAAAGGAAAACCTACCATGATTATCGCCAAAACAATTAAGGGTAAAGGCGTCTCTTTTATGGAGAACCAAGTTGGCTGGCATGGTAACGCGCCAAATCAAGAGCAAGCCGCGCAGGCTTTGGCGGAACTGGAATAGGGGGTTTATTATGACTAAGATTGCAACACGTACGGCCTATGGTCAGGCCCTTGTCAAGCTGGGCGAGCAAAATCCGGATATTGTTGTCCTTGATGCAGATTTGTCTAAGTCCACTAAAACTGCAGATTTTCAAAAGAAGTTTCCCGACCGATTTTTTAATATAGGCATTGCCGAGGCTAATATGATGTGTATTGCAGCCGGAATGGCGACGACCGGTAAAGTTCCTTTTGCCAGTACTTTTGCTATTTTTGCTACAGGTAGGGCCTTTGAGCAAGTTCGTAATTCGATTGCGCATACTGAACTGAATGTCAAAATTGCTGCGACGCATGCCGGCATTTCGGTAGGTGAGGATGGCGGTTCACACCAGACGGTAGAAGATGTTGCGATAATGCGGGTTTTACCTAACATGACGGTTATCGTACCTGCGGACGCTATTGAAACTGCAAGCGCGGTCGAAGTAGCCAGTAAAATGCATGGTCCGGTGTATATTCGTTTAGGTCGTCTCGATGTACCTGTTGTATTGCCGGAAGACTATCAGTTTGTATTAGGCAAGGCAGTAATTATGCGTGAGGGCTGGGATGCAGCAGTATTCGCGAATGGTTTAATGGTGGCCAAGGCGCTTGAAGCTGCCGAACAACTTGCGGCACAAGGTATCGAAATTGCTGTAGTCAATGTGAGCACTATTAAGCCCATAGATAAGGCGACCATTATTGAAGTTGCCAGGAGAGCGGGCGCGGTAGTTACCGCAGAGGAACATAGCATTATTGGCGGGTTGGGCAGCGCGGTAGCAGAGGTTTTGGCAGAAAACGAGCCTACACCTATGGTTCGGGTGGGGATTCAAGACACCTTTGGTGAGTCAGGTAATCCGGAGGCATTGCTGGAGAAATACGGTCTTACTGCCGCTAAAATTAGCGAGGCAGTACAAAAAGTGATGCAAAATAAGAAATAAATAGCGCTTAGCCACTGTACAAATCGGCAGTGGTTTTTGCTTTTATCCGTCGAGTTAGGTCAGATTAAGTTTGTTTAAACAGGATTCAGAGGACTTTTAGCGAATTAACTTAGGAATGTGAAAGTTAAAGACCAACCCGCAACAATAATGGGAGGGACTAATCCTTGTTTATACAACTTACGAATGTTTCCAAAACCTATCCCAATGGGGTTAGGGCATTGATTGATACCACTTTGCGCATCGATAAAGGAGAATTCGTTTTTTTGGTAGGACCTAGCGGCGCGGGAAAATCGACCATTGTCAAGCTCTTATTTCGGGAGGAACAAGCTTCGCGCGGTCAGGTGATGGTTAACGGCAAGAATTTAAGCCGGCTTAGGGACGGACGTGTTCCTTATTTTCGGCGTAATATCGGCATGATTTTTCAGGATTTTAAACTTTTAGTTAATAAAACTGTGTATGAAAACGTGGCCTTTGCCCTGCAGGTTGTTGGTGCCAGTTCCAAAGAAATTAAGCAAAAGGTACCTGCGGTGTTGGCCTTGGTAGGGTTAGACAAAAAGGCTGATTTTCTGCCTACCCAGTTATCAGGTGGGGAGCAACAGCGCGTTTGCATAGCGCGAGCAGTTGTCAACAATCCGCCATTGGTGTTGGCGGATGAACCAACCGGTAATCTCGATCCGGAAACCTCTTGGGATATTATGAAGCTATTGTTGGATATTAACAAAAGGGGCACAACGATTGTCATGGGCACACACGCCAAAGACATTGTCGACAGCCTGCGCAAGCGGGTTATTGCGATGGAGCGGGGACGCATTGTGCGGGACGAAGAGAAAGGAGTCTACGGCAATGAGTTTTAACGCAATTCGCTATGCGGTGACCGAAACATTCTTGTCCTTGAAACGCAATGGTTGGATGGGGCTGGCCTCGGTAGCAACCGTAGCTATTTCGCTCATAATCTTAGGCTTTGCTGTGACCTTAGTCTATAACACTACAAAAATTACGGGTAATATCGAGTCAAATATCGAAATTTCGGCGTTCGTAAACACCGCAGCAACAGCAGCTCAGGTTCAGACACTGCAAAATGAAATCCAACAGCTGCCCGATGTCAAATCGGTATCCTTGATATCGAAAGAAATAGCCTTGCAGCAATATCAAGCCAGTTTAAACAATCAGGTTCTTTCCGATTTGGGCGGCAGTAATCCTCTGCCAGATAAATTTGTCGTTAAAGCCCAGCTGCCGGAGCAAGTTGCGGGTTTAGCCGGCAAAATAGGCAGTTTACGTGGTATCGATAAAGTTAATTACGGTCAAGGTGTGGTTGATCAACTCCTGAGTTTTACCCACTGGGCGCGTTGGGTTGGCATCTCCATTATTGCCCTGTTATCGATAGCTTCTATAGTTTTGATATCCATTACAATTCGCCTTACTGTCTATGCCCGGCGGCGAGAAATTCAGATTATGAAGTTTGTAGGAGCCACCGACTGGTTTATTCGCTGGCCTTTTCTGATGGAAGGCCTAATCTTGGGCATTGGCGGTGCTGTTTTGGGCGGAATCGTTGTAATTTACGGTTACGAAAATTTGGTTAGTTACATCCAGGCAAATCTGTCCTTTGTACCTGTTGTCAAAGACCAAGGTTTTATGGTTATTTTGGCAGCCGTGTTACTGGGCTCCGGCGCTCTGATCGGTGCTGTTGGCAGTATGTTTTCCTTACACAAGTTTCTCAAGGTTTAAGCCAGCCTGCGTCGAAAAATATTTTGCTGTTTTGTTTTTGGTCAACAATGGTGTAGTATTAGCATATACCTCTAAAGGACGAACTCTAGCATGTCATAGGTGGCGAGAATTAGTATAGGCGGGTGTTGTTATTGTCGGAACGTAAAAAGATTTGGCTGGGGATTTTAGCGGTTATTGTGCTATTTAGCTTTATAGTGACAGGTACCGTTGCTAGTGTAGTAATTACGAATTATGATCATATTGGTCGCTTAATGAAGATTGTTAGTCTCATTAAGAGTGACTATCTCCAGCCTGTGTCAGATACCCAGTTGATAGACGGCGCTATGAATGGCATTGTGCAATCGCTTGGTGACCAGTACTCTGTCTATTTAAATCCCAAAGATAATCAACAAATGTTTGAATCCATTGAGGGTCAATTTGGCGGAGTAGGTATAGTTCTAAGTTTAAAAGATCCCCAGCATTTGACCATAGTAAAGACCATCCCGAATAGCCCAGCAGCAGCATCTGGTATTAAGTCAGGCGACATCATCACCAAAGTTGATAAAGTCGAGACCTCAACCATTTCTGCCGATAAAGCTGTTACTATGATGCGTGGCAAAGAAGGTACCAATGTAACCCTAACGGTATATCGTCCCGCGACAAAACAAACGCTCACATTCACACTCACGCGGGCCATTGTTTCCGTGCCCACGGTGCAAGGTGAAATGTTGCCGGGAAGTAATGATATAGCATATATAAATATTAGCCAGTTTGCTAGTGATACTGGAACGGAAATGGGTCAGGTCTTAAGTCAATTAATGCCGAAAAAACCGAAAGGTATAATCTTGGACTTGCGCTATAACCCAGGGGGAGAACTTAATGCGGCAGTTCAGACTGCCAGCTATTTCATTCCTAAAGGGCCGGTTGTGTATATCGTAAACAAATATGGACACACCGATACGGAACAGGCCGCAGACCACTATCTTGGACTCCCGCTTGTGGTTTTAGTCAATCAGGATTCTGCTTCAGCAGCTGAAATTTTGTCCGGAGCGATTAAGGATTATGGCACTGGAACGTTAGTAGGAACGAAAACATTTGGGAAAGGTATTGTTCAGACTATTTTTCAGTTAGATGGGGGCGCGGGTGTTAAATTAACCACTGCCAAATACCTAACACCTAAAAAGCACGACATCAATCATATCGGTATCGAACCAAATGTGCAGGTCGAGCTTGGCAAAGGGCAAACTGTAGTGCAACCACCGAATTCTACCAGTGATTTTGACAACCAATTGCTGAAAGCAATTGCTGTTTTAAAAGCAAAGATGAAATAAATCTATGCCGATGGCCGCAGGGTAATCCTTGCGGCCATGTTATTTACTGACACCGGAAATTAGTTCTAGCAGGCATGCTTGTACCATAAAGTAGAACTAAGGGGGTGAAAGTGTGCCCGGCAAGAAGTTTAAACGTGCTATACTCGCGCTTGTTGTTAGCTCGGTGCTGGTTAATAGCTTAGTGGGAGCAGTATTAATTACTAACTATCAGCATCTGGGCAGCTTAGTGAAAGTCGTATTACTAGTGAGAGGTCTGGCCCTGCCGCAGGTAACGTGGGGGAAAATGCTAGATGGAGCCACAGGGGGAATAGTCGCGTCGCTGCAGGATGAACATTCACTTTATCCTGCACCTGCAAATTATCCGCAGGCAGCAAGGCAGATTGAAAACTCTGTTATGGCTAAGATAATTTACATACCGCAGAAAGTAGGCTATATCAAAATCAATAGTTTCACTGCTCGGACCGAGCAGGACTTAGCTATGGTATGGCCGACAGTAACGCATGCTGAAGGCTTAATCTTAGATCTGCGGGATAACCCAGGTGGCAGTCTGAGCGCAGCAGTTGGCGTAGCAAACTACTTCTTGCCTCCCGGTCCCGCGGTGCAGTTGGTGTACGGCAATGGTAAGCGGGAAAGCTACCCTGTGCAAGGGAAAGGACTAAAGCTGCCGGTAGTTGTATTGGTTAACCACAAGACCGCACGTGAGGCCGAAGTTCTAGCTGCAGCCGAACAGGATAAAGGAACGAGTTTGTTAGTCGGAACTACGACGAGGGGCATAGGAGTACGCCAAACTGTCTATCAAATAGACGCGAAGACAAGTTTGCAGCTTGCTACGGCTAAGTATCTCTCCCCTCTGGGACGTGGCATTGACACAGTGGGAATTGAGCCTGATGTCAGTGTAGCGGCTGAGTCAGAAATACTTGATGCTGGGTTGAAGGTTTTAGCAGCAGCTCTGTAGAGTCGGCTTTAGTAGATTCCATAAAGTCCATAGTCCATAGTCCATAGTAGTCAGAAGGCTTTTTTCAGCCTTCTTTTGGTTTTTATGGAGATTTTTTAGTTTTAGGTGTGAGTATGATAATTTTAACGCAGGCTACACTAAAAAATAGCTAGACAAAAGGGGTGATTTAAAAATGAATCCCCATAAAGTAACAGTGTATGCCTTAGCATTACTTATTGCCTTAAGCGGTTTTGGCACCGGCTGTGGTGCCATTAATAAGTTAATGGGGCGTTCCCAACCCAAGCAGTCGCAATCCTCTGAGCAGAAGAAAGGCAAGATTGCAGTGCTGTTAGCACCTGAAGCAGAAAACCAAGCCCAAATTAAAAAAGGCTTGCAGGATGCCGCGAAAAAAGAAGGAGTTAAGTTGGTTTTTCTCACAGGAGAAACGGCACAAAAACTTACCCAACAAGGTAAAGATGTTAAGGCCATTATCATGCAAGGCGGCAACCAAGTTCAGAGCTCAAACCCTATGACCCAAAACGAACAGAAGTCAAAGGCACCAATTGTAGCCATCGACCAGGTGCCGGGTGTAGATGTTGCCGCTATGGTTATGCCTGACTACTATCATATTGGTGAATTACAAGCTGATTATCTCAAAGCCACTTTAAAGCAAGGGAATGTGGTGTTACTTCAGTCCGCGCAGCCTGGTGCCGAAGATGTGGTTGCAGGCGTCAAAACAGGTCTGGCACACAATGCGAGTTTAAAGATAACTCAGACCTTTGCTAGTCCTACCAAGAATACATCACCCACAGCTGCCTTAGGCGAATACCTTAAAGCAAATCGTACCAAGGTTCAAGCTATTGTGGCTACTGACAGCAAGTTGGCATTAGAGGCAATTGAGGTACTGAAGGAAAATGCTTTGAGTAAGCAGGTAATGCTCGTTGGGGCCGGAACCGATATCAAGGCAGTTGAGAAGATTGCAAGCGGTGAGTTGAATGCGGATGTGGACAAATCGCCCTATTTGCAGGGCTTATATGCGTATAAATTGGCTTCGCAGTTGAGTAAACAGCAGGCCACCGATGCTGATAAGACCGTTATTACATCAACTGGCGAAACTCCAACCAAGTTGGTGCCGGTTCAATTAGTACGCCGCGAAAATCTGGCGCAGTTTCAAAAAATTTATACCCAGCCAGTAGTTGAACCTGAGGCGGAAGCCGGGAAAGAAAAATCAGGCCAAGCAATGCCAAACGCCGGTGGCCAAGCGGCAGCAGGAGGCTCTGAAGACGGTAGCGCGCAAGGTAGTAGCTCTGAGGGCGGTGGCGCGCAAGGCGGGCAGAGCGGCAAAAACCAAGGCGGCGGGCAGCAAAGTCAAGCTACAGCAAGCGGTCAAGCGGCCAAAGCGGCGGGAGTTGCTAAGGTCCGAGAAAAGATACGCACGGAGACAACGCGGGAAATGCTGGGCCAAGACGGTAAGGTAATCGGGACCGAAAGAGAAGTTAAAGAAGAAGTACGCACTCTCCCGCAGGCTTTACTGGAGGCTACCCAAAAAGAAGCTCAAGCCCAAGCCCAAAAGTCGCAAGGTCAAACTCAAGACCAACAATCCCAGGACAAAAAATCGTCGCAAGGTCAAAGCAGTAAAGAAGATCAGTAGGCGGCGTACCCAAACCAAGAGGCTGTTGCAAAACGGACGGAATTGTTCGGATGCAACAGCCTCTTTTTTTAAAATTAAAAAGCGCATGCACTCCGCGTGAACTGAGGCGCGTTTTCTGGGGTGGTATGCTATAATTATTTGGTTAGAAACTGCAAGTAGAGGTGAATCCGGTGGAATTTTGCCTAAAAGCTCCCTATCTACCTGACGGCGACCAACCGAAGGCTATTAACGCTTTGGTAAATGGTATCGAAGCAGGGAAAAAATATCAAACCTTGTTGGGCGTTACTGGATCCGGCAAAACCTTTACTATGGCCAATGTCATTCAAACGGTCCAAAAACCAACTTTGGTAATTGCGCACAATAAAACTTTGGCAGCGCAGTTGTATGGTGAATTTAAAGAGTTTTTCCCGGATAACGCGGTTGAGTATTTTGTCAGCTATTATGACTATTATCAACCGGAGGCCTACGTACCTTCTACAGATACCTTTATCGAAAAGGATTCTTCCATCAATGATGAAATTGAAAAAATGCGGCACTCCGCTACCGCAGCGTTGTTTGAACGCAGAGATGTTATTGTTGTAGCTAGTGTTTCCTGCATTTACGGCTTGGGTTCACCGGATGAATATCGTGACATGGTTTTATCGCTGCGCAAAGGCAGTATATACGAGCGGGACGATATCTTACGAAAATTAATTGAAATTCAGTATGATCGCAATGATTTAAATTTTACGCGTGGTACCTTCAGGGTGCGCGGGGACGTAGTGGAAATCTACCCGGCATCATATTCGGAACGCGCTGTACGGGTAGAACTTTTCGGCGATGAAATTGAACGCATTGTAGAAGTGGACACCCTCACTGGGGAAGTATTAGGCGAACGCCGCCACATCTCCATATTCCCCAACACGCACTACATTACTGCCAGAGATAAATTGGAATTGGCGGCAGCTAATATCGAGCAAGAGTTGGAGCAACAACTTGCTTCGCTAAAATCACGTGATAAATTATTGGAAGTACAACGCCTATCGCAACGAACTTATTACGACCTAGACATGCTGCGCGAGGTAGGTTTTTGCAACGGAATCGAAAACTATTCGCGCCATTTGACTTTTCGGCAGCCGGGAGAACGTCCGTATACCCTGATGGACTTTTTCCCCAAAGATTTTCTGGTCATGGTAGATGAGTCACATGTCACCCTGCCGCAAGTGAGGGGTATGTATGAAGGTGATCGCAGCCGCAAAACCACACTCGTAGAGCACGGCTTTCGTTTACCCTCTGCGTTGGATAACAGACCGTTGAAATTTCCTGAATTCGAAACGATGATCAATCAAGCTGTATTTGTGTCTGCCACACCAGGCCCATATGAACAGGCCCATTGCCCCACCGTAGTAGAGCAATTGATTCGACCAACCGGACTGCTGGATCCACCAATTGATGTCAGACCAAGCAAACGTCAAATTGATGATTTATTGGCAGAAATCCGGGAACGTGTTGAACGCCATGAGCGGGTACTGGTCACAACGTTAACCAAGAAAATGGCGGAAGAGTTAACGGATTATTTTAAAGAATTGGATGTTAAAGTACGCTATTTGCACTCGGACATTACCACCTTGGAGCGGATGGAAATATTGCGCGAACTGCGTCTGGGTGTTTTTGATGTTTTAGTTGGAATTAATTTATTGCGTGAAGGTTTGGATATTCCGGAAGTATCTTTAGTGGCAATCTTAGATGCAGATAAAGAAGGCTTCTTGCGCTCGGAACGCTCCCTGATTCAGACTGCCGGCAGGGCGGCGCGTAATGTTGCCGGTAAAGTTATCATGTACGCTGATAAGATTACAGACTCGATGCAAACGGCAATAAGTGAGACTAATCGCAGGCGTACTGTCCAAGCCGCCTATAACAAGGAGCACGGGATTGTACCGCAAAGTATTCGCAAAAACATTCATGAAGTGCCGGAAGCGACCATGGTGGCCGAAAAACAAGCCCAGTACGGCAACGCGATACCGACTGAGGAAAGAGCGCAACTTATTGCCAATTTAGAAACGGAAATGCACGAAGCAGCGAAAAACCTAGAATTTGAACGTGCGGCAGAGCTACGCGATTTGATGCTGGAGCTAAAGGCGGACAGCAAGCCAAAGGGCTCGCAAGGGCGGGGCCAAAAAGCCAAGGCCCCGCGTGGGCGGGGTCGCAAAGGACTATAGTGGAGGCAGTTATGCAAGACAAAATTGTTGTAAAAGGGGCCAGAGCCCATAATTTAAAAAATATCGATGTGGAAATTCCGCGCGATCGCTTGGTAGTTATTACAGGGTTATCTGGGTCAGGCAAGTCGAGCCTGGCCTTTGACACGATATATGCTGAAGGACAACGCCGTTATGTAGAGTCACTTTCTGCTTACGCCAGACAATTTTTGGGGCAGATGGACAAGCCGGATGTGGATTACATTGAAGGGTTATCGCCCGCTATTTCCATTGATCAGAAAACAACCAGTAAAAATCCCCGGTCCACGGTGGGAACGGTAACCGAAATTTACGATTATTTACGCCTGTTGTACGCGAGAATTGGCTTGCCGCACTGTCCTAAATGTGGCAAAGAGATTAGCCGGCAAAGCGTGGAGCAGATGGTTGACCAATTGCTCAAATATCCGGAAGGTACCAGAGTGCAGGTGCTTGCGCCCGTCGTGCGAGGTCGTAAGGGAGAACACCACAAGGTCTTTGAAGATGTGCGTAAGGCCGGTTATGTGCGGGTTCGGGTTGATGGTGAAGTTATGGAAGTTGATCAAGGTACTGAACTGGAAAAAAATAAGAAACACTCGATTGAGGTTGTAGTTGACCGGATTGTGCTGCGAGCTGATACTGCCTCCCGTCTGTTCGGTTCGTTAGAGGCTGCGTTGGGCTTGGGTGAAGGAATCGCGATAGTTGACTTGCAAGGGCATGATGAGTTGATGTTCAGTGAAAATTTCGCCTGTGTGGAGTGCGGTATTTCTCTGGAAGAATTGGCACCGCGCATGTTCTCCTTTAACAGTCCCTTTGGCGCTTGCCCGGCTTGTACCGGACTGGGCAATATGCAGGAAATCGACCCTGATTTGGTCATACCCGATATGCGCAAGTCTTTGGCGGGAGGAGCTATTGCACCGTGGAACCGTTCAACCTCTAACTACTATCCTCGCTTGTTGCAAGCAGTAGCAGAGCATTATGGTTTTTCCTTAGACTCCCCTTTAAACGAACTAAGTCCGGAACACCTCCATGCTATTCTCTACGGCACAGGGGGAGACAAGATTCGCTTTCACTACGAAAATATGTTTAACGAACACAAGGTGTACAATACCGCCTTTGAAGGGGTAATTCCCAATCTTGAACGACGTTACCGGGAATCGACGTCCGATTACGTTAGAGCTGAGTTGGAAGAATATATGAGTACTAAACCCTGTACGGAATGTGCAGGGGCTCGGTTAAAACCGGAAAGCCTTGGGGTGACGGTTGGTGCCAAAAATCTGTATGAAGTAGGTCAGCTCTCGATTGAAGATAGCCTTACCTTCTTCGCCGGTCTGCACTTAACAGAGCGGGAAATGATCATTGCCAGGGCCATTCTGAAGGAGATTAAAGAACGCTTAGGCTTTTTGGTCAATGTAGGATTGGACTATCTAACTCTCGGTCGCGCAGCAGGCACTCTATCAGGCGGAGAAGCGCAGCGAATTCGCTTAGCCACGCAAATTGGCTCCAGTCTGATGGGGGTTTTGTACGTCTTAGATGAGCCTAGCATCGGCTTACATCAACGTGATAATGAACGCTTAATTGCTACCCTCAAGCGTCTGCGCGATTTAGGCAATACGCTCTTGGTAGTGGAGCATGACGAGGATACGATGCTGGCTGCCGATCACATCATCGATATTGGCCCCGGAGCGGGAGCGCACGGGGGCGAAGTTGTGGCAGAAGGAACGCTGGAGCAGATCAAACAAGTGCCGCAATCGATTACAGGGGAGTATCTGAGCGGACGCAAAAGTATCCCAGTTCCACTTCTGCGCCGCCCCCCGAATGGCAAGTGGATAGAAGTCGTGGACGCAACAGAAAATAATTTAAAAAAAGTGACCGCGCGTGTGCCCTTAGGCGTGTTCACGTGTGTAACAGGGGTATCCGGTTCCGGCAAAAGTACGCTGATTAACGAAGTTTTGTATAAATCACTGGCGCAAAATCTTAGCGGTGCACGCGCTAAACCCGGGGCGCATCGGGAAATTAAGGGTATGGAGTATCTGGACAAAGTAATTGATATTGACCAATCCCCCATTGGCCGCACACCTCGCTCCAACCCCGCGACGTATACCAGCGTGTTTGATGCCATCCGCGAGCTTTTTTCCCAGACTAATGAGGCCAAAATACGCGGGTACAAACCGGGCAGATTTAGCTTCAACGTTAAGGGAGGTCGGTGTGAAGCATGTCGTGGCGACGGCATTATTAAAATTGAAATGCACTTTTTACCGGATGTTTATGTGCCGTGTGAGGTATGCAAGGGGCAGCGTTATAACCGTGAGACTCTCGAAGTTAAATATAAAGGCAAAAATATTGCTCAAGTGCTCGATATGACGGTGGATGAAACGGTAGAGTTCTTTCAACATCAGCCCAAAATTTACCGAAAGTTGAAGACGATGCAAGATGTCGGCCTTGGGTATATTCGGCTGGGACAGCCTGCCACTACTTTATCCGGTGGCGAAGCCCAGCGCGTCAAGCTTGCCTCAGAGCTGAGCCGACGCAGTAACGGGAAAACTTTGTATATTTTAGATGAGCCTACGACAGGTTTGCATATTGCGGATATTCATAAGCTGCTTGAAGTATTGGCGCGCTTGGTCGAAGCCGGGGACAGTGTACTTGTGATAGAGCATAACCTGGACGTAATTAAAACGGCAGATCATATTTTGGACCTCGGGCCAGAAGGTGGGGCCAAAGGAGGCCTGATTATTGCCACCGGGACGCCGGAAGAGATTGCCGCCAACCCTGTGTCCTATACGGGCAAATTTTTGCAGCGATATCTTAAACATTAGCTGTGACGATGATAACTATAGCCTAACAATTGAGTGAAGAAGGGTGAATAATGATTAAACTGGTGGCTTTGGATTTGGACGATACAACCTTGGACTCTGAGTCAAAAATAAGTAGCCGGACTGCGGCAACTATTCGAGCTGCCATGGCGCAGGGGGTCACCGTTACTCTGGCAACGGGCCGAATGTACCGTTCCGCCTTGCCCTTTGCGCTGGAGCTGGGTCTGGACGTACCGTTGATTACCTATCACGGTGCCTTAGTGAAGACTTCGCTTGGCCACGAAGTACTTTATCACAGACCTGTGCCGCTGGATTTGGCGAGTTATGTGCTTGCTTTTGCCAGCAAACGGCGCTTTGATATTAATCTTTATATGGATGATCAAGTATACGTGCGGGAAGATAACCGACATATTGAGGACTATATCAAGTTGTCTAAAGTACCTTACTGTAAGGTCGCAGATTTGAACGCTGTTTTGTGCACTGAACCTGATAAAATTCTAATTATTGATGAAGAAGCAAAACTTGACGGGTTGGCGCGCGACTTAAAGGAAATGGTAGGCAGCCGTCTGCATATTACCAAATCTAAGCCTTATTTTTTGGAAATAACGCACCCTGAGGCGCAAAAGGGCATCGCTTTGGCAACCTTAGCGACAAAGCTTGGTATCGACCGCTCACAAGTAATGGCGGTAGGGGATAGTTATAATGATTTAGATATGTTGGAATATGCCGGCATCGGGGTAGCTATGGGTAATGCCCGCACGGAAATTAAAGACCGGGCGGACTTTATAACTTTAAGCAATAATGAACACGGCGTAGCCGAGGCGTTCAAGCGCTTTGTCTTAAGTGCAGAATATACTGCCAGTTTAGAAGTATAACAGGTTAAAATGCGGCTTGGTAAAATAATTAAAGTTGGGTAAAATTAAAAAGTCATGATTGAAAATCGGTTAAAAATTTGCTACAAATTATTTAGATAGACGAAACTAATTGACTGGAGGCAGAATACCTTGGATATGAAAACGCTGCGGGACCAAGCCCGTACTAAACTTAAACCCCTATGTCGGGTGTGTCCGGTTTGTGATGGACGAAGCTGCGCGGGCGAAGTACCAGGCATGGGCGGTCTGGGCACAGGTGCATCTTTTAAGGCTAATATTGAAGCTATAGCAGCTTACCGTTTGAATATGCGTACGATTCACTCTGCTACTGCACCCGAAACCACGCTGAATATTTTAGGCCTAAAATTGGCTACCCCGATTATTGGGGCACCGATTACCGGCAATACCTATAACATGGGTGGGGCCTTAAGTGAGCAGGAATGGTGTGATGCAGTGGTTAACGCCTGCCGTGAAGTTGGCACTATCAGCGGCATTGGCGACGGAGCTGACCCGGAGATGTATAACGCCGGCCTCAAGTCGCTGCAAGCAGCCGATGGATGGGGTATAGCCTTTATTAAACCACGTGCCCAAGAGGAAATTATTAAGCGCATCAGGGCGGCGGAAGCGGCAGGTGCCAAGGCCGTAGGAATTGATGTTGATGGTGCAGGTCTGGTCACCATGGCCATGAAGGGACAACCTGTAGGTCCTAAGACCGCAGCCGAACTGCGCGAGCTAATTCAAGCCACCAAGCTGCCGTTCATTATTAAAGGGATTATGACCGTTGACGAGGCTGAGACTGCTGCCGAAATTGGCGCCGCAGCAATTGTAGTTTCCAACCATGGAGGCCGTGTGCTCGACCACAGCCCAGGCACAGCGGAAATTTTGCCGGATATTGTGGATCAGGTGGGCGACGCCATTACTGTGTTAGTCGATGGAGGAGTGCGCAGCGGAACCGATGTCTTAAAGCTCTTGGCCTTGGGGGCCAAAGCTGTACTTGTTGGACGACCACTCATAACTGGAGCCTACGGCGGCGGAGTCGAGGGTGTAAAACTAATTGTGAATACCATGACTAACGAATTAAAGCAAGCCATGATTTTAACAGGGTGTAAGAGTGTTGAAGAAGTAGATCCGGAGATTCTCTTTTAGCAAACAAGATAATAACAAAGTGAGGCTGGGAGTTTTCTCAGCCTCACTTTTGTCAAGCTGCAGGGGTGATTTGACCCTGAAAGGCGCTTAGCTTATACTAAAAGTATCAGTTTGGAGAGAAGAGGGTTTGCGTGCGAGTTCTGTTGACTACTTTAAACAGCAAGTTCATCCATTCTAACTTAGCTTTGCGCTATTTGCAGGAAGCTTGCCCGGCTGAAGAGACCCTGCTCGAGGAATACACGATCAACGACCGCTTAGAGGTTATTGCCGGCGAGATATATAAAAGTTGCGCCGATGTTATCGGCTTTTCTTGTTATATATGGAACATAACACAAACCCTAGAATTGGTAGGTATTTTGCGCCAGGTTGCACCGCGTACGGTAATTATTTTAGGCGGCCCGGAGGTTTCGTATGACCCGGCCGCTTATTTAGCCCCTAGTATGGGTGTTGACTATGTAGTGTTTGGGGAGGGAGAAGAGACCTTCCGTGAGCTAATTGCGCTCTTAGAAACCGGACCGCGGCAAAACCTGAAACAGTGGCGTGATGCTGCAGGCTTAGCCGAAATCAAGGGGCTGGCTTTTAGCACCGCTGCCGCGCCAACGGTGAATGCAGCGCGTGAATTAATTAAAGACTTAGCCCAAATCGCATCCCCTTACATTACAACTGCCGGTCTCGAGCATAAGATTGCTTATGTGGAGAGTAGCCGGGGATGTCCGTTTAACTGCCAATATTGTCTGTCGTCGACCTTGGCCGGCGTACGCTTTTTCCCATGGGAGAGAACTAAAGCAGAATTGCAAAAACTGGTTGCTGCTGGAGTCAAACAAATTAAATTTGTAGACCGAACATTTAACTGTAATCAGGGGCATGCGCTGAAAGTAATGCGCTATCTGGCGGAATGGCACCCAGCAGTTAATTTTCACTTTGAAATCAGCGCGGATCTGCTTGATGAAACCATGCTTGAATTTTTACAGCAGGTGCCGTCGGGGCTATTCCAATTTGAAGTGGGCGTCCAGTCTACGAACCTGACTAGTCTGGACTTAATCTCCCGCCGTACCGATTTAGCAAAATTAGCTGCAAATGTCAAGGCAGTTAGAGCTGGTGGTCGGGTTAGACAATTTCTTGATTTGATTGCAGGTCTGCCTGGGGAGGACTACCGAAGTTTTGCTAACTCTTTCAATGAAGTTTTCAGTTGGCAGCCGGACAAAATTCAGTTGGGCTTTCTGAAACTACTAAAAGGCTCTGGCATGCGCAGCAAGGCCGCCGATTGGGACTACCGTTTTGCTGCTGCACCACCTTATCAGGTGTTGCAAAATAGCTGGCTCAGTTATGCAGAATTGCTCCGGTTGCAAGGCATCGAAGATATGGTGGATAAATTTTTTAATTCCGGACGCTTTAAGCACACCTTGGCTTATCTGATAAACATGTTTGGCGGAGACGCCTTTGCATTGTTTGAAGCCTTAGGGACGTATTGGGAGGAAAACGGTTACCACCGTCAAGCCCAGAACGCACGTAAACTTTATGAGCTTTTGGCGGAGTTTTTCCGCGAAAGAATGCGGTTGGAAGAAACGGAATTTACGGAGCTACTCAAGCTGGATTATCTGCTGTGGGAAAAACCAACTCAGGTACCGACATGGTTTAATTCACCGTCTATACCCTGTTTTCGGGAACGGGTGGAAACGTTTTTCCGGGAGGGGCTGCTGCAGTTAATGCCCCAACTTAAGCCGCTGTCGCGGCGAGAATTACATAGATATTTTCACCTTGAACCGTTTAGTCCATGCTTGGCAGCATACTTGAATCTGCCGCTACTTTCTGAGGAAGAGCCACTTTATCTGCTGTTTTATTATCCGGGCGCGCTCATCAAAGCGGAACGTCCGGGCTACATTCCCGTTGCACTATAGAAAGGGTGATGAAGTGAAACGCCGCTTGAGTATAGTTATGACGTTGTTATTGCTAGTTAGCGTCAGTGGGTGCGGTTCGCCCCGACCGACGCCAAAGCCTGTGCAGGGTACTGAAGCTCCGCCGGTGATTACCCTCTGGCATTATTATCAAGGGAGTGCCCGGAGGGGACTGGAACAGGCTGTCAAAAACTTGAATGACAGCAATCCGCCCTATCATCTGCAGCTGCAATACATACCTAAGGCGGATTATTATCAAATGATCAATCAAGGCCAAGCCGCAGATAAAGGGCCGGACTTATTTTTGGTTGACCAAAGCCAGATTCCGCAATTATTCGTCAGTGGTGTTATCCAACCGGTGGATAATACCTTCACTTACAGTAATTACTTTCAAGCTGCAATTGCGGCTGTGACCTTTAGCGGCAATATCTTAGCTGTGCCTAAGTCAATCAATGTGCCGCTTTTAGCGTATAACAAGCAGCTGGTTGCCAAGGCGCCGTCAAGCTTTGCCGAGCTACTGAAGGATGCCGCCTCCAACAGCTCCGCCTTCAACAGTACTACCGTGGGGTTAAGTGGTGATTTGTCCAACCTGTTTCTGAGCGGTGCTTGGTATGCGGGCTTCGGTGGACAGTTTTATAACGACAGTGCCCAGCCAACCTTGGACACCCCACAGGTGCTCAACTTCTTACAAGGGATAGTCAGCCTAGCTGCCCTCAAGGCGGGAAGCTATGACCCGGTCGCTTCACGCAGCATGTTGCTTGGCGGCTCCGTACCTTTTGGTCTGATAAGCTCAGCCGAACTTAAACAGTACCAGAGCAGCAAAACTCTTGCCTTTAGCGCACTGCCCCAACCAAACATGACAACCGGTGCCACCACTGCAAGCAGCCCAACCGGAGCAAACTATGTGCAGGTTGAAGGGTTTGCAGTCAGCGCTAATACCAAGTTTGCTGCCGCTGCCGCCGCCGCTGCTGCCTACTTAACATCACCACAGGCGGTAGACTTATATTCTGTGCCACAAGGTGAGTTTCCGGCTGAACCGGCGGCTTATACCACCGGTGCGCTGCAAAAATCTGCTGTCGCCCAAACTATTAAGAATATCGCGTCTACAGGAGCAGGCTATCCTTTAGATGCCAGGACAAATTTGTTGCTGCCTATCTTGAGTCAAATGATCCAAGCAGTAATTAAGGGTACCGCACCAATTCAAGCGATGCAGGCGGGACAAATTAAGGCGAATAAGGCCTTTGGTATCACCTCGCCTTAACCCTGAAAATTACAGGCAAAGTTTTGTGGCATACTAAGACCGGTAAAAATTTCGGCGTGAGGTGAAGGCAGTGAAATTTTCCGGTGATTACCACATGCATTCTAAGTATAGTGACGGCAGAGCCACAGTACGGGAAATGGTTCAAGCGGGACGCCGCGAAGGGCTGCAAGCGATGGCCATTACCGACCATGGGCCGCACAATGTAGGCTTTGGCATTAAGAATTCAGCTGCATTTTTAGATCTAAAACAAGAGTTAGCACGTATGAATGACGAATATCTTGATATTAATCTTTTAGTGGGTTGTGAGGCTGATATTGTCGGGATGGACGGCGAAATCGATGTGCCTGAGGATATCTACCGGCAATTGGATTTGTTGATTGTAGGTCTGCATCCTTTAGCCCGCCCCAACAATCTTGTAGATCTTTGGCCGTTAAATATCCGCAACCAACTCGCACGCTATTCCCACAGTCAGCGGCAAAAGGTTATCGCCGGCAATACAAAGACTTTAATTGCAGCGATGGAGAAGCATCCGGTTAATATTATCAGCCATCCGGGTCTGGGTATGCCAATTGAGGTGGCGGAAGTGGCACGGGCCTGTGTACGCAATAACGTGTTTTTTGAAATTAATACCGGTCACCATTTTCCTTCGCTGGAGGATGTGCGTACTGCCTATCGAGAGGGAGTCGACTTTATTGTTGACAGTGACGCCCACTTCGTAGCAAGTGTCGGTCAGCTGGACTACGGAGCGAGGGTTTTGGAACGAGCCGGAGTCCCAGTGGAGCGGATTGCCAACGCCTGCGGAGAAGGAAAAACATTACCTTGGGAGAAATAATATAGTACGTTGCCAGCTTAAGTTGGTTGGATAGAGTTGGGGGAGAACAATATGACGGCACAGGAACTTCAATTGGTACTTATTACAGGTCTGTCCGGCGCAGGCAGAACAGTGGCGATGCAAAGCCTGGAAGATCAAGGTTATTTTTGTGTAGATAACCTGCCTCCGTCTTTAATCGAGAAATTCGCGGAGTTATGCGCCCAATCCGCCGGCGCCATCAGTAAAATTGCCCTCGTATGCGATTTGCGCAGCGGCGAATTTTTTGCTCCCCTCGCTGATATTCTTACCAGCCTGCGTAAAAAAGGCTTAGCATTTGAAATCTTGTTTCTAGAGGCGTCAGATGAAGCTCTTATCCGTCGCTACAAAGAGTCACGGCGACGGCATCCCTTGTCTTACCAAGGCCAAATTACAGACGGCATTGCCGCAGAAAGAATGCAATTAGCTGATTTACGCGGACTCGCCAACAAGATAATTGACACTTCAACACTCTCCTCCCGCCAGTTGCGGGAAATGGTAGCAGATATCTATGGCGATAAAAAAGTAAAACAGCGTCTTAATATCTCGGTGATTTCTTTCGGCTTTAAATACGGCATCCCGATGGACGCTGACGTAATGTTTGATGTCAGATTTTTACCCAATCCCTTTTATGTCGAGGAGCTTCGCCCTTTAACAGGCGAAGACCCTAAAGTTAAGGATTATGTCTTTAAGGGGGAGGTAACTAAGAATTTCCTGACCAAGACTATGGATTTGTTAACTTACATTTTGCCGCACTACATTAAAGAGGGTAAGAATCACCTGGTAATCGGCATTGGCTGTACAGGTGGCCAGCATCGCTCCGTCGCCTTGGCGGAGGAAATCGCTGCCAAGCTGCGAACAGATGGGTACCAGGTTTGTGTAAAGCATCGGGATACTTTGCGCAATCTTGCAGGAGGGGCCAGGGTGTGAGAATTTTAAAATGGCTTTATCCTAACCTTGGGATCAAACGCTGGTTTATTGTGGCATCTTCAGGTATTTTTCTGTTTGCCGTAGGGTTAGCCGTTTCCAATAACGGTGAGTCACTTGGGTACGTTGAATTAAAAATGAAGCAGTTTGTCTATTTCATCACTGGGGAAACCCACTGGACTGCAGTGCCGGCAGGAATTGCAGTTTCCTTGATTGGACTGCTGTTAATTGCGATCGGCTTTCGCAAGATGCTTAAGGCCTTTATCAGCGCCTTAATGCCGGATTATGAGACCAGCATCGTGGACACTATTTATGAAAAAAGCCAGCTCAAGCGGGGTCCCAAGATAGTGGTAATCGGTGGCGGAACCGGTTTGTCAGTGTTGTTGCGCGGATTGAAACAATATACCAGTAATCTTACCGCCATTGTTACAGTATCTGATGATGGGGGCAGTTCCGGCCGCTTGCGAGAAGATTTGGGTATCTTGCCGCCGGGAGATATCCGCAACTGCTTGGTAGCATTGGCAGATACCGAGAATTTGATGGACGAACTTTTTTCGTACCGGTTCGATTGCGGTGGGACGTTGACTGGACACAGTTTAGGCAACTTGTTAATTGCGGGCATGACCGATATTGCCGGTGATTTCCAAAAGGCGATCGACCAGATTAGTAAGGTTTTGGCGATACGCGGTAAGGTTTTAGCCTCGACGCTGGAACAGGTGACTTTAGGCGCGGAGTTGGAGGATGGGTCAGTTATTAAGGGTGAGAGCAACTTTCGCAACTTTCGCAGCCCGATCAAGCGGGTGTTTCTGGAACCAGACATCTGCGCTACTGTGCCGGAGGCCATGGAGGCAATCTTTGCGGCGGAAGCAATTATCCTTGGTCCGGGTAGTCTCTATTCGAGCGTTATCCCTAACCTCCTGGTGGACGATATTCAGCGTGCAATACGCCAAGCGACAGCGTTAAAGCTTTACGTGTGCAACGTAATGACTGAACCGGGTGAAACTACCAACTATACCGCATCCCAGCATCTCAAAGCACTGATTGAGCATTGCGGCGAAGGCCTGGTGGACGCTGTAATGGTTAACACAGAAGAAATTCCGGTGCATCTCTTGCAAAAGTACAAGAGCAAGGGAGCGATACCGGTTTATGCAGATATTAAGGAATTGGAGCAGCTGGCAATAAGGGTCATTGAAGAAGACCTGATTTACGAAACTGATTTGGTGCGTCATCACCCGGAAAAACTGGCAAAATGTATTATTCGCTCAATATTCCGTTCCAAAAACCTGCGGGAACGGGTTACTTTGGTAGATGAATACTTGCTACAGCGCAAACTTAATGCCTGATGACTTGACAAGAGGTGGAATTAGTGTCCTTTAGCGGTAAAACTAAAGAGGAATTGGCCCGGATTGAGGTGGAACGGGGCTGCTGCCAATTAGCGGAATTGGCAGCACTGGTGCGGATGGATGGGACCTTACAAATTAGCTCCAATCGGCGGATTTCGCTGAATATTGAGAGTGAGAGCGCGCCGGTGGCGCGGAAAATATTCAAGCTGGCCAAGTTAAGATTGGGAGCTCCCGTGGAAATAGCAGTGCGGCGTAAATTACGCTTAAAAAAGCACAATTCCTACCTGGTGCGCATCAGAGTTAATGATAAGGTGTTACAGGACTTAGGCTTGGTTGAACAGGACATGCAGATAAGTCCCGGAATTAAACCGGAGCTGCTCAAAAAGGCCTGCTGCCGCAGAGCATACCTGCGCGGAGCGTTTTTGGGCGGGGGTTCCATCAATAATCCGGAAGGTACATATCACCTGGAGATTATCACGAACGATGAAACCCACGCTAAAGCACTATGTAAACTAATCAACCGGTTTAACCTTGGGAGTAAGATTAGTCCCCGTAAAAATTGGTTTATTGTGTATCTTAAAGAAAGCGAGCATATCGCCGACTTTTTAACCATAATCGGTGCGCATCGCGCCTTACTGGAATTCGAAAACGTCAGGGTGCTCAAAGGGGTTCGCAATCAAGTTAACCGACTGGTCAATTGTGAGACCGCGAATTTGGGCAAGACGGTAGATGCGGCTGTGCGCCAAATTGAGAATATTCGGGTAATATCCGAATCTATTGGGCTAGACAAATTGGAGAAACCGCTCCAACAATTGGCGGAGACGAGGTTGGAAAATCCGGAAATAAGTCTCAAAGAATTAGGTGAGATGTTAAGTCCAAAAGTAGGGAAGTCCGGGGTTAACCACCGCATGCGCAAGTTGGAAAAAATAGCTGAGCGCTTGAGTGAGTTCCCGGCAAAAAGGTGATAAGATGCGTCGTTTAGCCTCCATTCGTTTTGCAGACGGGAAAAACTCCATGCAGCATCTCCGTGAAACTGCCTCTATGGTAAGGATAATTAGGAATTTCGCAGTGATTCAAGTCAGTAGATATATTCCTTTTTTGCGGCTTAAAAATTGGCTTTTTCGCAGTTGTTTAGGTATGCAGGTCGGCCAATACGTTTCGGTGGGTCTTATGGTGATGCTCGATATAGTTAAGCCGGAATTGATTCACTTGGGTAATAACTGCATTATCGGTTACAATACCACGATATTGGCGCATGAATATTTAATTGAGGAGTTCCGCTACGGTGAGGTGAGTATCGGAGAAAACGTCTTGATAGGAGCTAATTGTACAATTTTAGCCGGTATAAGTATTGGGCACAACGCTGTGGTCGCTGCGGGCACGGTGGTTACGCAAGATGTTGCACCATTTACATTGGTTGGTGGCAATCCGATGCAAGTGTTGCGTCGACCGGACATGGACAAGTCGCCACAAACATAGGAATGTAATAGCCGCAAGAATAGTTACTAATTTCAGGAGGTGGGTCTATTGCGTCTGGGTTATTCGTTAAATTTAGAACAGACTCAAAAGTTAATTATGACTCCTGAATTGCGTCAGGCCATTACTATCCTGCAAATGCCTGCTATTGAGTTAAGCCAGTATGTCGAGCAGGAACTGTTGGAAAATCCTTTATTGGAAGTAAAAGAGGACGTGGAAGAGGAACAAGCTGAGGTTAGCCCGCCTGCGGCCGAGCGCGATCCTGATTGGCAGGAGTATTTTCAGGACAGAAGTGATTTAGGCCTAAATCAGCCTAAGCGCGAGGAATATAATGAATATACCTACGAGAACTTTCTGGTCTCCACCTTAACTTTACAAGAGCACTTGACGCGGCAACTTGACTTAGCTGCAAGATCAGCGGAAGAAAAAGAGATTGGGGAATATTTAATCGGCAACATCGATGACAATGGTTATTTAAACATTTCACTCGAGGATGCCGCCCAGGCGCTGCATTACAGTGAACAGCGATTAGCTGAAGTATTGCAGCTGATCCAAGGCTTTGAACCAACGGGCGTTGGGGCACGTAATTTAGAGGAGTGCCTCTTATTGCAATTAGCCCAGCTTGAGGACGCACCACCACTGGCTGAAGCGCTAATTAAACATCATTTAATAGACTTGGCTGCCGGGAAGGTTACTAAAATAGCCTCTGCCCTGAAAATTATACCCAAGGAAGTTCAGGAATTAGGGGATTTTGTGCGCACCTTGGATCCGAAGCCCGGGCGACAATTCGGTTCAGGTAAGGATGTGCGTTACATCGTGCCGGATGTTGTAGTGGAAAAGGTTAACGGTGAGTATATTGTGCTGATCAATGACACTACAGTACCGCGCCTAGGCATTAACCGAGGGTATCGCGAGGCGTTGATCAACAAGGAGGACACAGAAGCTAAACAGTTCGTGGAAAACAAACTGCATGCAGCCGCCTTTTTAATCAGGAGTATTGAGCAGCGCAGATTAACCTTATATAAGGTAGTAAACTGCATTATCGATTTGCAACGGGAGTTTTTCGATAAGGGCATTAAGTTTTTAAGGCCAATGACTCTGCGTGAAGTGGCTGAGCTAGTCAACCTGCACGAATCAACAGTTAGCCGCGCGACCTCCGGCAAATTCATGCAAGCGCCGCAAGGAGTTTTCGAACTAAAGTTCTTCTTTGACAGCGGGGTGGAGAATGAAGCCGGTAACATGACCTCGTCTGAATCAATTAAACGGCTGCTGAAGGATCTATTGGACGCTGAAGATAGTGCGAATCCGCTGAGTGACCAAAAAGTAGCTGATATCCTAAATCATCAGGGCATCAACATATCGCGGCGCACTGTAGCTAAGTACCGCGAAGAAGTTGGCATTCCTTCCACTTCACTGCGCAAAAGATATTAGTACAATTCAAGCATTAGACGGGAGGGTTGCCAATGCAGCACCCTGCTATTTTAGGACTTGATATTGGGGGCACTTTGCTCAAAATGGGCTTGGTAAACCAACAGGGGGATTTGTTGTGCTGGGATGAAAAACCATACCTCGCAGGTAATAATTATCAAGCGCTACTTCATTTAGGCGCGACAATGGCAGAGGACTTACTACGCAAAGCACGGTGCAGTTGGCAGGATATTGCGGGTGTGGGCGTGGGAATTGCGGCTTTTTTGGACTTGCCGCGTGGGATAGTGGTTGAGGCCGTAAATCTGGGCTGGCATGATGTCCCCTTACGGCAAGATCTCGAGAAATTGTGGTCAAAACCGGTTTATGTGGATAATGACGCCAATGTTGCCGCGCTGGGCGAAAAATGGGCCGGCGTAGGGAAAGGGTCAGATAATTTGCTTTGTTTGACCCTTGGTACCGGTGTCGGGGGAGGCGTGGTAATCGGCGGTAATATATATCACGGCGCCAACGGTTCGGCGGGAGAGATTGGTCATCTTACGGTAAAACGCCGGCGCGGTCATCCGTGTAATTGCGGCAAACGAGGGTGCCTGGAAACGGAGGTTTCGGCCAGAGCAATCGTCCGAGAGACGCTTGCACGAATAAAATTAATCCAATCTGAGCAACTGCAGCAAGAATATCAAGCCACGGGGACGTTAAGCGGGCAGTCGGTTATCAAACAAGCTATCGAGGGCGAACCGGTGTGTTGCAAGGTTATTGCACAAGCCGGCCGCGTTTTGGGGCGCGCGTTGGCAGAAATCAGCTACGTGTTAAACCCGGAGCTCATCATCATTGGTGGCGGCCTCTCTATTGCTGGGGAGATTCTGTATAGCCCGCTACGTGCGGCTTATGCTGCTAACGTTTTGCCGTGCGTAGGTCAAGCTACAGCGATAGTCGCCGCCCAACTGGGGAATAAGGCCGGTATGATCGGTGCAGCGAAGTTAACTCAAGGTGCCGCGCACCAATTTAAAGCATAAGGAGAGTAATTAGGCATGAAGAAGATTGGGGTCTTAACCAGCGGCGGTGATGCACCGGGGATGAATGCCGCCGTACGGGCGGTGGCGGGTCGGGCTATATACAATAATGTCGAGGTCGCAGGTATCCGGCATGGGTTCAAGGGGCTAATCAACTGGGACAGTATCGATTTGACTATGGGGAGCGTCGGCGATATTATCCAACGTGGCGGAACTATACTATATACCTCGCGCTGCGAGGAATTTAAAACTCCAGAAGGTATAGCCAAGGCCTTAAACAATCTGAGAACACACTCTATCGATGGGCTCGTGGTAATTGGCGGGGACGGTTCTTTTCATGGCGGCTTAGCCCTCACCAAACTGGGCTTTCCCACGGTAGGCATTCCCGGCACAATTGATAATGATATCGCCTATACTGATTTTACCTTGGGGTTTGACACGGCGGTAAACAACGTTATCAGCGCGATAGATAAAATTAGAGATACCGCTACCTCGCATGAACGTACTTTCGTCGTCGAGGTTATGGGCAGGGAAGCCGGGGACATTGCAGTATGGTCGGGGTTGGCAGGTGGTGCCGAGTCGATTTTGATTCCAGAAGTCGAGACGAGCATGGATGAGGTTGTGCAAAGATTAGTGCAGGGCGTTGACCGGGGCAAGAAACATACCATTATTGTTGTTGCCGAAGGTGTAGCGCAAGCTGATGAAATCGGCAATATTATCCAAGCAAAAACCGGTTTTGAGACTCGTCTAACCGTACTAGGGCACATCCAACGTGGTGGTTCGCCTACAGCTGTGGATAGATTGCTAGGGAGTCAAATGGGGGCCAAGGCTGTCGATTTGCTACTTGACGGTCAAGCCGGCATGATGGTAGGCATAACTAATAACCAAATTTCAGTTGTGTCTTTCGAGCAGGCTTTAAGCAAGAGACACCAGATGCCAATGTCAATTTATGAATTGGCGAAGACTTTATCTATGTAAATCAAATACCACATCCTTAAGCTGGGTAACCTAAGCATATAAAATGTTTAGAACAAGGCTTAGGGAGGTTAGGTATGAAAATAGGAATCAATGGCTTCGGCCGAATTGGCCGCAATGTATTGCGCGTTGCGCAGCGTTACCCCAGCTTAGAAATTGTAGCTGTCAATGATCTAACCGATGCCAAAACTTTGGCGCATCTATTAAAGTATGATTCTGTGCATGGTACCTTTGCAGGAGAAGTCACGGCTGAGGCAAGCTCCCTCAAGGTAGACGAACGGGAAATTCAAGTCATCGCCGAAAAGGACCCGGCCAAGTTGCCTTGGCGTGAGCTAGGGGTTGATATCGTAATCGAGTCTACGGGCCGATTTACCAAACGCCAGGATGCCGCCCAACACCTACATGCTGGGGCAAGCAAGGTGATTATTTCCGCCCCGGCCAAGGATGAAGATTTAACCGTAGTGATGGGTGTGAATGAGGGAATGTACGACCCGGATGCACACCATGTTATCTCAAACGCTTCTTGTACCACTAATGCTCTGGCGCCCGTGGTCAAGGTGCTGGAGGATAACTTTGGCATCAACCTAGGTCTAATGACTACTGTGCACTCCGTTACCAACGACCAGCAAATTTTGGACTTGCCGCATAAAGATTTGCGCCGCGCCAGAGCTGCATTTATGTCCATGATTCCAACCACGACCGGAGCTGCTCAGGCCGTGGCCAAAGTATTGCCTCAGATGGCAGGCAAACTGAGTGGTTTTGCGGTCAGGGTGCCGACGCCCAATGTATCGTTGGTCGATCTTACTGTAGAATTGCAAAAAGATGTGACTAAAGAAGAAATAAATAACGCTTTGCGTGCTGCTTCGGAACAAAATTTAAAAGGAATTTTGGCATATAGTGAAGAACCATTAGTTTCAAGGGATTATAATGGAAATAGTAACTCCTCAATTGTCGACGCTTTGTTGACTATAGTTATCGGTGCTAAGCTGGTCAAAGTAGTTGCTTGGTATGACAATGAATGGGGCTATAGCAGTAGGGTTGTGGATCTTGTTAATTATGTCGCAGCTAAACTATAGAAAGAGGGGCAGACCCCTCTAGTTTTGTGGAAAGGGGACTCCAGATGCAAAAGAAAACGGTCAAAGATTTTGTGGTAAGGGCAAGAG